>JBBSDP010000001.1:0-262807 GCA_038240605.1 Tepidisphaerales bacterium
CGCCCACCCAAATTCACAACGGGGGGGCCGAGCCCACCCTTACTCGACCAACGTCCACTTCACGCCGCAACTCGGCTTGTGCTCCCAATAGGGATGAAGCGTGAGGCCATTGGACTTGGTTACGGCTTTATCGGCGCCGTAATCGACGTTCGGGCCCTTCCCCCCATTTCCGGCCCTCAAGGCCAGGCCAAACGTGGTGCCGACGGTGAGCTTCAGGTCCTTGAGCTCCTCGCGCGGGATCGCCATCTCGTAGTAATAAACGTCCCCTTCGCGACGAACGACATGAACAGCGCCAGGGACGGGGCCGGTCGTCCGCGCCCCGTGCGGCTGGTGCGGCCAGTCGTTGATGCGCGGCACGCCGGGCGCCAGCAGACGCCAGCACTCGCTCCGACCGCCTGAACAGGGATAGAGCGCGTATTCGTAGTCGGTATCAGGGACCGCGTGAAAGCCATACGGAACGCGGTCGGTATCGGGGGTCAGGTCGTGCCAGTCGGGCGTCACGTCCAGGCCGATGTGGAGCCGGTCCCGGCGGAAGTGGATCGATGCCTCGGGCGGCTTGGAATAGACGTACGGCACCTCCGCAAACGAATGGCCCGGATGCTTCTGAAGGAAGGTCTTGAACGGCTCGATGGAATCGTCGGCCCTGGAGTGGAAATAGCTGTCCTCGTCCCGGCCGGCAATGGGGGGAAGATCGATCTGCGGCGTCGGATCGTTCACGCGGGCGCAAACGTAGAGATACTTCTCATCCCACGCCAGCTTGAACTCGCCGAAATTGCCGTTGGGCTTCTGGTCGCGCAGGTCGAGCCAGGGCCGGCGGAGCATCTCCTCCATTTCCGCCTTCTGCAACGTGGCGGCGATCGTGATACCGGGGATGTCGTTCCAATCGTCGAGGTTCCCGTCCACCTTGATCGTGCGATGTGGCACGATCGCGACGTTCATCACTTCCCGGTAATCCGCATCGCCCCCATCGCTCGTAAAATGAAACGCAAACGGGTAGGCGTTGGCTGAGTTTGCCTTGCCAGACGTCAGCGCGAACTTGATCATGCGCGTCTCGCCGGCGGCCAGCGGGCAATCCGACTGAGGCGAGGCCAGCACAATCCCGTCCGGCGGGCGCACCGCGAGCTTTCCAGCGATCGGCCGGCTCAGGCAGTTGTGTACCGCTACCTCAATCGCGCAGCCAGCCTCGTCGACTCGCTTACTGAAATCATGCGGAAGGATTTCCACCGGCCGCTTTCCTTCGATGCGCGCGGCGGCCAGGCGTTCCGTCGCCGCCTTGGGCCCTTTCTCGCACTTGATATAGGAGGGAAAGATGTTCATCGGCAGCGTCACTTTCGCTTCGCCGACCTGCGCAGGGTTCCCCGCCAGATCGCAGAATCGGAGCAGACCGTCGGCGTTGTCAATCGTCATCGTGCCGCCGGACGAGCCTTCGACCTGCGCCCACAGTCGCTCGCGCGGGCTATCGCCGCCGATCGTCACCAACTGGCCGAAGAGGATCAGCAGCGCGTCAGTGTCATCATCCTTCCCGAATTGGAAGACCCACGGCAGGTGGTTCATGAAGACGACCCGCTCGAACGCCTTACCCGTCACCATTGAGTTGAAGGCCGCCGTCGCGGCGACGACGGGGGTGGGAATGAAGTAGTGATCCTCGTTACCCGGCAACTGATCGAACAACACGCGCGGGTGCCACGGGGAGAGCCGTCCCTGCCCGCTCGCCATGAACTGCGCGACGCCCTGGGGCAGCAGGTATTCGGTGTTCACGAACCACGTCTCGGTCTCCACCGACACCTTGCCGTGCGCCTTGGCCACGAGCGGGCCGTAACACATCGACGGCGTCACGTAATGGTCCGTGAAGACGTCGATGTATTTGTCGAACTCGTTGGAACCATCGGGGAAGAGCTTGTCCTCCGTGTTCATGATGGAGGAGGCGGCGCAGATCTTGATCCGCGGATCGACGGCGTGCGCGGATTCGGCGATCAGCTTCTGGATCTTGCGGTACTCGAGCATGTCGCGTGCCCAGCCGCTGATGCCGCCCCCTTCCCACGGCTCGTTGTAGTTTTCGAATCCCCACAGGCCGCCCTGTCCATTCTTCCAGTAGCGCTGCGCGAAGGCGGTGATCCACTTTCCATAGCGCGGGTAAAGCTTCGGATCGGCGACCCAGTCCGCCTGCCCGGAGTAGGGATTGAAATCCCAGGTTGGACCGACCGCCGCCGGAGTCTGGTCCGGCGCGAACGGCCACGCCCATGAGCGCATTCCGCCCAGCGTGACCATGAGCTGCACGCCGTGTCGCCCGATCGCGTCGAAAATTCGGTCCGTGCCGGTCCAGTCGGCCTTTCCGTCCTTGTCCTCCGACCAGCTCGTCTCTAGTCGCATCCCGTGAATCCCCATCCGCTCGTAGGCGCTCGCGCGCTGCTCGAACAACTCCGGCTTATCGAACATGCTGAACTCACCGAAGATCGGCGTGTTCTCCAGCGTCCCGCCGGCACGCGGCCTGGGTACGCGCGCCACCGTCGCCAGAAAGGTTCGAGAAGGGCCGTTCACCAGCACCAGTGCGTACGTTCCAAAGCGATGCGGGACCGGAACGTTCGCGATCGTCTGAGCCTTGCCGTCGAAGACCGCCTTAATCGGATGCACGACCGGCTTGCCTTCCAGGCCGATCAGCGGCGCGTGGCCGCCGGTGTCGGTGTACCCTTCCATATCCTCGATCTTCTTGTCCGGATCGCGGGTGGTGACCTCCTGGATCTCGATCGCCCAGTCGCCGGGCTTCTCGGCGGCTTTGGCGAATGCGAGCTGCACGTCCACGGATTCGTCGGCAAAAAATATCTGCTGTGGCGCGTTACTGCCGGCGTAGCGCAGATCTGCGCTGGGAGGGGCGCAGCGGAGGACCGCCATGTTGTCTTTAAGGATGAGGGCGTGTTCGGCACGCAGAGGCGCAGCGGCGACGGCCAGCAAGATCGCGAGGGCACATCTCGACCAGGCGCTTCGACTCATGGTATCTCCAGGATTTGGGGAAACGCTTTGACGCGCGCATTGCCCGTAGTTACCGCTTGCGGCAATGCCTGTTTAGGGTCCCACAGAGTGAAGCGTGGCGAATAGCGGTGAAACCGGATTGTCTCTCACCGATCGCTTCGGTATAAGCGCTCCAGCGCGATCAACAGGCAAGGAGGTAGGATTTGGCTTCGTCCGGCGGCTTCGCACACCTGCACGTTCACACTCACTATTCGCTCCTCGACGGCGCGTGCCGTATCTCCGACCTCGTTAAGCGCTGCAAGCAACTTGGGATGGAAAGCCTGGCGATCACTGATCACGGGTGCATGTTCGGCGTGATCGAGTTCTTCAACGAATGCAAGAAGGAAGGAATCAAGCCGATCCTCGGCATGGAAGCGTACATGGCGCCCGGCGACCGCCGTGAGCGCTCGACGCCGACCGGAAACGCCGGCGACGCCGCCTTTCACCTGCTGCTCCTGGCCGAGAACCTCGAGGGTTACCAGAACCTCCTCAAGCTCTCGACGACCGCCTACCGCGAGGGCTTTTACTACAAGCCGCGTATCGACAAGGAGGTCCTCCGCGAACACAGCAAGGGGCTGATCGCGACCAGCGCCTGCCTGGGCGGCGAGATCCCATCCGCGTTCATGAAGCGCGACGCAAAGGCGGCGAAACTCGTCGCCGAGACGTACCTGGAGATCTTCGGCCCCGACCGGTTCTTCATCGAGGTGCAGAAGCACGTCGCCGAGCAGGACAAGGTGAACCCGGAGCTGGCCGCGCTCGCGCAGCGCATGGGATGCGGCCTCGTCGCCACCAACGACGTGCACTTCCTCACCAAGGAAGACCACTTCGCCCACGATGTACTCTGCTGCATCAGCATGGGACGCCTCATCACCGATGAAGGCCGTCTGAAATACCCGACAGAGCTGTACCTCAAGAGCCCCGCCGAAATGCGCGAGGCGCTGGGGCATTTCGACGGCGCGATCGACAACACGCTGCGCATCGCCGGCATGTGCAACCTGGAGCTCGACTTTTCCAAGCGCCACGCCCCGGTCTACCGCGTCCCCCAGGAGAAGCTGAGAGCTAGCGAGCCTCCCCGTAGCACGGGCGCCCCGCCCGTGTCTGCTCTTCCAACTGCCGACGACGAGCGCTACCTCCGCCAGCTCTGCGAAGACGGGCTCGCCTGGCGATATGGCACGGACACGGAGATTGCTTCCGAGATCCGCCAGCGACTCGACTATGAATTGTCGGTGATCGCCAAGAAAAACTTCTGCTCTTACTTCCTGATCGTCTGGGATTTCTGCAACTACGCCCGCGACAATGGCATTCCCGTCGGCGCCAGAGGCTCGGGCGTGGGAACGATGGTCGGCTTTCTCCTGGGGCTCTGTAACGTCGATCCGATTCGCTACAACCTGCTCTTCGAGCGGTTCATGGATCCGAGCCGTAGCGAGATGCCGGATATCGACATCGATATCTGCCAGGACGGCCGCCAGAAGATCATCGATTACGTCCGCACCAAGTACGGCCACGTCGCCCAGATCATCACCTTCGGCACGCTTGCCGCCCGCGCCGTCTGCAAGGACGTCGGACGTGTCATGGGCGTGCCCCTTCAGTTGACCGACCGCATCACCAAGCTGATCCCCGGCGTCCCCGGCATGAGCCTCGACAAGGCCCTCGCCCAGTCGCCCGAACTCTCCGACCTGTACAAGAGCGACGCTCAGGTGAAGCAGGTGATCGACATCGGAAAGCGCCTCGAAGGCCTTTGCCGCAACGCCGGCTGCCATGCGGCGGGCGTGATCATCGCCGATCAGCCGCTGGAGAATTTCGCGCCGCTCTACCGCGACAGCGACGGCAATATCCTCACGCAATTCGAAGGCCCGATTGCCGAGAAGGTGGGTCTGCTGAAGATGGACTTCCTGGGGCTGCGCACGCTCTCCACGCTCACCCGCTCGATCGAGCTGGAACACCAGACCCGCACGCATCGGGGATCGCCCTGCTCCGCCAACCAGCCGCCCCCGCCCCTCGATGAAAAGGACCATATCGACTTCGAGAAGATCGACCTGGCCGATCCGAACGTCCTCGCCCTCTTCTGCCGCGGTGAGACCAAGGGCATCTTCCAGTTTGAGTCCGGCGGAATGCAGGACCTGCTGATGAAGATGCGGCCCGACCGCCTCGAAGACCTCATTGCCGCCAACGCCCTCTATCGTCCCGGCCCGATGGAGCTGATCCCGCTTTACTGCAATCGCAAGCACGGGAGGGAGGCCGTCCCCGCCGTCCACCCGATCATGGACGCGATCCTGAAAGAGACCTACGGCATCATGGTCTATCAGGAGCAGGTGATGCAGATCTTCAACCAGCTCGGCGGGATCGAGCTGAGCGCAGCGTATAAGCTGATCAAAGCAATCGGCAAGAAACAGTCGGACGTCATCGCCAGGTTCAAACCGGACTTCCTCAAGGGTGCGCAGGACAAGGGGGTCGATAAGCGACAGGCCGAAGAGATCTTCGAGCTGATCCTGAAGTTCGGCGGCTACGGGTTCAACAAGTCCCATAGTACGCGCTACGCGATCATCGCCTTCCAGACCGCGTACATGAAGACGTATCACCCCGTCGAGTACATGGCCGCCCTGCTCACCTACGAAATGGGCTCCACCGACAAGGTCGTCGAATACATCGAGGAATGCCGCCAGCTCACGCTCCCCGACGGCGGAAAGGGAATCAAGGTCCTGCCGCCCGACGTCAACTTCTCCGACAAGGACTTCACGCCCGTCTACGAAGAAGCCGAAGCCCCCGCGCGGAAGAAGCGAACGGCCAAACCCCGGCCATCGGCCCGTGCGGGCGTCATCCGCTTCGGTTTGGTGGCGGTTCGCGGTGTGGGCGAAAAGGCGATTGAACGTGTCATTGAACGACGTCACGAGGGCGGCCCATTCAAAGGCCTCTTTGACTTCACCGATCGCGTAGACATGCGGCAGATCACCCGCTCCACGATCGAGGCGCTGGTGAAGTGCGGGGCGTTTTCATCGACCGGGGCGAAGCGTGCCCAGCTCTTACAATCGCTCGATCGAGCCGTCGAGATGGCCCAGCAGGCGCAGGAGGACCGACGTTCCGGGCAGCTCAACATGTTCGCGCCAGCCGGTGGCGGCACCGCCTCTCCGGCACGGATGGGTGGCGATGCCCTGCCGGACATCGACGAGCTGCCCGACGCCGAGCTGCTCAAGTTCGAGAAGGAACTGCTCGGCTTTTACATCAGCAGTCACCCGCTCACCGAGCACCAATCTGCCCTGGAACATTTCTCGACCGCCTCCACCCGCGAGGCGATGAGCTGCTCGGAGGGGACTGAGGTGACGATCGGCGGCATGATCAACCGCGTGAAGAAGAGCGTCACCAAGAACGGACGCTCCGCCGGCATGACGATGGCGATGATCACGCTGGAAGACCTGGAGGGGCAGATCGACGGCGTCGTCTTCGCCGAAAACCTCGCCGACGTGGTCAAGAGATACCCGGATTCGGTCTCCGTGGAATCGATCGTCTTCGTGCGCGGCAAGATCGACAAACGCCGTGAGACGCCAAGCATCGTGGTCAACGAGATCATCCCCGTCGCCGACGCGATCGGCCGGCTGACGACCTCCGTCGCCCTCCGGCTCGACCCGCTGCGGCATCGACCGGAGGTTGCGGTAGAGCTGGAATCGCTCCTGCACCACCACAAGGGGAACACCGAAGTTTACCTTCAGGTCGCCACCCGGCCGGAGCAGCGCGTCGTCCTTCGGCTGGACCGCGACCGGTGGGTGAGGCCAACGCGGCCGCTCGTTGACGACCTCGAACAACTCCTGGGTGCCGGCTGTGTACAGCTTTGCGGCCTGGGCACAAAGCGACGAAAGAAGCCCGCCACGCCACAGCAGCCCCTGTTCCAGGAGGCGACGGGAGAGGAATCGCCCGCCCGGGAATCAGCACCACCGCCCGTGGAAGCGCTGCTCGATGCCGAGATCGACGCCGCCATGGCCGCACAGGATGAATGTGCCCCTGAAAGGATCACCGATGGCGGATCGTCGTAGAGCGGGAATCGCCGGCTTCCTTCTCCTGTCTGCGAGCCTGATGTTTGGCCGCCTATGTGCCACCGCCGCGGCGCCGTCCGACCGGGCAAGCGGGCCGGGCGTGAGCGTGACGTTTGAGCCATTGTCAGTGGCGGCCGCTCCCGCGAGCAAGACCGCCGACGTTCGCGTAAGCCGGCTCGTCGCACTCTCCGTGCCGCGGGGAAGCGCCCCAAGCCCCTTTACACCGGCCGGCAGATTCCGCGCTACGTTCGAAGGCGATCTCACCCTGCGCCTGCGCGATTCCCTCTCGTTCTCCGCCCAGGGCCGGGGCAAGCTGACACTATCGATCAACGGCAAGGCGGTCCTCGACCTAAATGGCGATTCATTCCCCCAGAAACCCACGGAATCTGTCCGGCTGAACAAGGGGAAGAATCACCTCGTGGCCGTCTACGAAAGTCCCGAGCAGGGTGACGCCGAACTGCGGCTCTTCTGGTCATCGCGCAGCTTCCATCCCGAGCCATTGCCTCCCACGATCCTGTCGCACGATCCGTCGGCCGCGCCGTTGCGTGCCAGCCAGCTCGTGCGCGATGGGCGGTTCATGGTGGCCGAGTTCCACTGCACGCGCTGCCACGCGCCGCCGGCGTCGAGCCAGCCGGGCGCCATGCCGGAATTGGCGCAGGATGCGCCGTCGCTGACGGAGGTCGGCGGTTGTCTTCGGCCCGAATGGATGGCCAGATGGATCAATAACCCGCGCGGGGTCCGCACCGACGCGCACATGCCCCGCCTCTTTCACGCGGCCGACGAAAAGGCGATTGATCCCCGCGCGGCGGATGCCGCCGCTTACCTCGCATCGCTTGTCGTCGCCGCTGCTGACGGCGCCGAGAAGATTCCCGATCTGCAAAAGGCTCCGGCGGGCGGCCGTCTCTTCGCGCAGTTGAACTGCATCGCCTGCCATACACTTCAGGGCGGCGCTGGCGATCCAGCCGCCGCCGCGTCCGCCGGGGATGGGCGCGAATCGCTCGTGCTGGCCAAAACCAAATTCCGTCCCACCGCCCTGCGCGCGTTCCTGCGAAATCCGCAGGCGCATTACGCATGGAACCCGATGCCCAACTTCCGGCTTACAGAAGACGAAGCCGAGAGCATCGCCGCATTCCTCCTCGGCCCCGATCCAGCCAAGGAGTCCGCCAAGGTCGAAGGGGACGCCGTGCGCGGCAAGGAGGTCGTGCGAACCTCCGGCTGCCTGAACTGCCATATCATTGATAAGGAAACGAGCACCCTGAAGGCCGCATCGCTGGTGGACGTTTCGCGCGATCCCGCACCGCACGGCTGCCTGGCCGCCAACGCAGGTGATCGAAAGAACGCGCCGGATTTCCAGTTCTCCCCCGAGCAGCGCGTCGCGTTGATCGCGTTCGCTTCCAGCGATCCGGTTTCGCTGACCCGCGACGCGCCGGAGGAATTCGCGACCCGGCAAATTCGCGCGATGCGCTGCACGGCGTGTCACGCCCGCGACAACGAGGAATCCCTGCTGGCGACGACATACGACGCCGAGGCGATCGTGCTCAAGAACAAGTTCCCCCCGAACGATCCGCCCAATGAGCCGCTCGCCGCCGACCAGCGCGCCCCGCTCCTCACATGGACAGGTGAAAAGTTACGGCCGCATT
The DNA here is from genome assembly GCA_038240605.1 of Tepidisphaerales bacterium. Taxonomy (GTDB): domain Bacteria; phylum Planctomycetota; class Phycisphaerae; order Tepidisphaerales; family Tepidisphaeraceae; genus JBBSDP01. The sequence goes on from JBBSDP010000001.1 coordinate 8,672, forward strand.
GGGCGGCGCGCTTTATCGCTGGCGAGCTCGCGTACAAGGCACGCCCGTTCATCCGCGCCCGCATGCCCGCGTTCGCCGCCCGGGCTGAGCTGCTCGCCGCCGGCCTTGCCGCCCAGCATGGCTACGGCCCCGCCGACGCCGACTATCCTGCTGCCGATGCCGCGATGGCCACCATCGGGCAGAAGCTCTGCGGCGCCACGCCCAACCAGAGCTTCGGCTGCGTGCAGTGTCACTCCGTCGCCACCCAGCCTCCCAAAGCGCCGTTCGAGGCGCCGTCGATCAACTTCATGTACGTCATCGAACGGCTGCGCAAGCCGTATTACCAGCGCTGGATCCACGACCCGCTCCGACTCGACTCCAACACGAAGATGCCCCGCTTCGACGACGCCGACGACAAGACCGGCATACGCGACGTCTTCGATGGCGACGCACCGAAGCAATACGAAGCGATCTGGCAATACTTCCTCCAAGGCCGTGCGATACGGCCCCCTGCCGAGTAGCCCCAGCGCGCATTTCAGTGCCGCGACCGTGAAGGAGCGAGGGAGGGTTCAGGGTTCAGCGAAGAGAGGTTTTGGGCCGGGGTCGAATTTTCTTTCCTCCTGAACCCCGAACCCTGAACCCTTCCCATGCTGTCGAGGTTTGCATCCGCCCCCTTTAGTCGCTTAGGTTTCGCGGCGATGAATCTTGCGTTGCTCGGCGGGATGGTCGGCGCGTGCGTCCTGCTGATGATCCTGGAAAGCCGTGGCCTGCGAACCACGCTTGCGCTTCATTTCAAAGGCGATATCAAACGGGAGAGCCGATGGTTCGCCCAGTACGGACAGTTCGCCTGCACCGCCGTGGCCGCGGTGCTGGTCTGGCGGCTCGACCCGCGCCCGTACGTGAAATCGGGCGCGATGGGGATGGTGCTGACGGTTATGGCGGTCTCCCTGGTCGCGATGTTCCTCAAACGGCTCGTGAGCCGTGTGCGGCCGGGACGGGAACACGCCGGCACGTTCCTGGGTCCGCAGTTCTCGCACGCTAACTTCCGTGAGAGTTTTCCCTCCAGCCATAGCGCCTGCGCGGTGGCGCTCACCGTCGTGCTCGGCGTGCTCTACCCGGACGGCGCGGCCATCTTCTGGACGCTGGCGATCCTCTGCGGGACGCTCCGCTATCTGCTGGACGCGCATTGGCCGAGCGACGTGCTGGGCGGCATGGCCCTGGGTTACGCGATGGCATATGGCGGCGTAAGGTTGTTTCAAATTCATCCCTGAGCGATGTCATTGAAGTGGGACTTTTCGACGGTTGCTGACCGACTCCACGACGCCCTGGCCAACGTGGAACAGGAACTCCGACTGGAGCAGGCGGTTTACGGACTGGACGCGCGCGACGAACGGGCGCTTCAGTCGCTGCTGGCGGAGCGGTTGGCATCGTCCTATTCCGTCGCGCGGGAGGTACATTATCCCAGCAGCCGGGGCAAACGGCTGACACACCGGCTTCGGTGCGATCTGGTCCTCTCACCTCTGGGTAAGCCGCTTCGCGTTGACTCGGCGCCGGCATCCCTGTTCGACCCGCCGGCCGAACAGGTCAGCGAGGCCGCGGATGCACTGTGGCTGGAAGTGAAGGTCGCTTATCAGTTTCGCGAGGGGGGCGCGCGTCACGGCGGATACGGTTCACAGTGGCGGCAGGCGGTCGTCGAAGACCTTCAGAAAATGGAGGCCGACGAATTGATCTGCGAAGCCGGCCTGACGCTGATCGTGTTCAACGAATCTCAGGACGTCCTCGACAAGGACCTCGAACTTTTTGAGGAAATGCTGGCGCGCAAAGAAGTGCTCGCGGGCTTCCGCCACGTGCGCTCGGTTCCCATCCTCGAACGGATCGGTCACCGCCTCTGCACGGTGGCGGTTTGGCCCACCATTCAGAGGTAATTTCGCACCGGTTTCGGCATTGACGCTGGGCCGTCTGATTTGCTGAAGCAGAGCCGGCCGCAGCGCGTTCTCCTTGCACGCATTGCGGCCGCTCGGTTACAAACGCGCGCGATGGCGCGACAGGAACGATCGGCTGGCTTTGTTCTTTCCTACAGGCCGCCGGACGGCGGTTCCGAGCAATACCTACTGCTGGATTACGGGAAACACTGGGATTTTCCCAAAGGGCATGTTGAAAAAGGGGAGGATGATGAGGCCGCTGCCCGACGGGAGGTTCGCGAAGAGACGGGAATTGAAGACGTGCGGCTCGTGCCGGGATTTCATCATGAGATCGAATATTTCTTCCGCGACCGCCGACGCAACCTGATTCGCAAGGTGGTGGTTTTCTTTCTTGGAGAGTTGTCCTCGCCAAAAGTTACGTTGAGCGAGGAACATGTCGGATACGCATTCCTGTCGATTTCATCCGCCGTCAATCGCGTCACGTACGCTACAGCCAAAGAGCTCTTGCGACTGGCTGCGGCGCATCTGCATCCTTCCCAGACGTAGCACGACATTCCGCCGCGACCGTTTGACCGATTCGCCCAGTGGGCGTCTGCGCGTTTATTTCTTTGTGGCGGCTGATGCTTGTTCAGCCCGGCGAACCAGCGAGGCGAAGTGATCGGAGCTTCGCCGCACCGGCTCAGAAAGATTGTCCATCCAGTCCAACGCGTGCAGCGCCAGGTTTACGGAGGGATCCGGCTGGTTGGCGGTCTTCCACGATTTCATCAGACGGGCGACCCGCCGCTGAGTGTTCCACCGCAGCGCCAACCACAACACCAGGAACCAGATCAGCAGAAAGCCGGCGCTCTTCAGCAGGTAGTTCACCCCCAGCACGCTCACGATCAATCCAACTAACTGTCGCCAGTGACTTATGTCCTGATGCCCGAGTGCCGCCTCCAGAATCGGCTGCACGAATGGAAACCAGAGCAGCGCGCCCAGCGTCAGCAGCCAGCGCCACGGCGCCGTCAGCCAGCGACCGCGCCCGAGTCGGTCCCGCGCCACTTCGCGCTGGCGGCGCAGGGCCTCAGCCAGGCGACTCGACAGTTCCGATGCGGCCATCTCCGACGGCAACTGTTCCCAAAGCTTGCGGTGCTCGTAGAGCTTGCCGAGCTGGGGGTGCGAGCGGCGAAGCTGGGCGAAGCTGCTCTGCACCGCCCCGGCCAGCGGCTCGCCTGATTCGCGCAAGGAGGCGTCAACCAGGGCATCGGCGCTCCGCGGCGGGCCTGCGTGACGCGAGGTGGCGCTGCGGATCAATAGAAAGACGGGCGACAGCAGCGCGTGGACCAGGTTGACCATCGGCCAGTGCGCCACCCGCTCGCCGAGCACCTCGTCGGCAATGGCCAGTTGCGTCGCGGGATCTTCGGCAAGGCGCGGCACCGCCCGCTCCAGCAGCATCGGGCCCACGCGGGCCGCCAGCGTCTCTTCCACTTCCTGCTGAAGGCGCGCCATCGCTTCGGCACGGCGTCCCAGGTCCTGGCGCTGGAGCCAGCGAACCAGCGATCGGTCCTGCGTCTGCTCGGCCAGCGCCTTCGACGCCGCCACGTCCTGGGCGGCGCGGTGGCGGCCGAGCACGCGCCGCAGGCCTTGCAGTTCGAATCGCGAGCCGTTCGTAGCCGACACGACGAACACCCGCGGCGGCTCTCGCAGTTCCAACGCACGGGCGATACGGCCGGCATAGTCGCCGCGAAGCTCTTCCAGTGCGCTCGAATCTCCGTCGGCACCCGAAGCCCGCACCTGATCCGCCTTGTTCAGGACAAAGAGGAAATTGGTCGGCGTGTTCCCGGCGGCCACGCGGGTCAGCATCTGCTGCGCCTGGCGGTCGGCGTACTTCTCGACGCTGCTGACCCACACGGGGTAGAGCATGTGGCGGAGCAGCGTGCGCGTCACTTCCAGATGCTCGCGGTAATGACTGTCGATATCCGGCAGGTCCAGCAGCACCTGGCGGCGCAGGTCGGCAACGTCGTGTGTCTTAAGCCGGTAATGCCCGGGCACCTCGCGCTCCAGCAATGCGCCCAGGCCTTCCGCCGCGTCGCGATGAACGTAAGCGATCGCCGTGTCCGTGCCTCGGCCGTGCGAGGAACTCGCGGTGATTTCGGTACCGGCGATCGCGTTCACGAGCGCGCTCTTGCCCACCTCTTTGCCGCCAATCAGGCCGACGAGGTAGAAGCCATCGGATTCCCCCGGGCGCATTGCTTGGGGCGCGAGGACCGGCGCATCCTCGTGCAGCAGGTCGGGCGCATCTTCACCCGTCACCTCCATCACTTCGCGGACGACCTTTTCCAGCGTTTCGTTCATCTCATCCTTCCCATTCCGCGAGGACCGATTCGAGTTGCCCGAGCTGGCGCGGGGAGGGCGTCTGCCGCCGTAGCCAGTCGCACACGCGCGTGATCTGCGCGTGGGCAAGGCGGGCGAAACGCTCCTCGATGCGCTGGTTGGTGGCGCGCGTCTGGGCGGCGACCTCGTTACTGAGCCGCTCGGAGAGCCACGTCGCCAGCGAGAAGCCGCCGATCACCAGCAGGTCGATGTGTCCGAAGAAGGCATGATGGGTGACGACGATCAGCGTCAGCAGGTACGGGGCCGCTTCGGACCATCGCGTCAGTTTCGCGCCGCCGGGAAGGTACTTCAGCAGCGCCTGGAGCGCCCGCGTGTCGCGGGGCGTGGCGTTCCAGCGCTTCTCCAGCCACGCCCGCAGCTCGGCGAGCTCTTCGCCGGCGATCTTCCGCGCTTCCTCAGGATCAATCCTGGCCGCGGCGTAACTTGCCTCGTCAATCTCCACACCGCTACCGCCGCCCCCATCGCCACTGCCGCCGCGGACGACATCGTCGATACGGCTCTGCACGATCGCGAACTGATCGCCGAGGATGGCGGCGAAGTCGGGCAGATCGCGCGGGCCATTTTCAGTACTCGGCTGCAACGTCGCCGGGTCGATCTGTCCATGGCGGAGGTAATCCCAAGCGGCACGCGGCAGCCGCACGAGCAGGGATGGCGCCTGTCGAACCCGATCGAGGATTCGCTGCGGCCCCATCAGGTAGAGCACGCTCCGCTGCTGGAGGCGGCGCTGGAGTTGTTGCGTCAGCGGGTTCACGTCAACGCCGGCCGGCGGTGTCTCCATCGCGCGCAGCGCGGCGATGAGTTGATTGACGTGCCCTTCCTGCGCCCGCAACGGCGCCACGACCTGGTCGGCAAGTCGACCGAGCAGGTCGTTCCCGCGGGCGCGCAGGCCGCGCTCACTCCCAGCCGGGTCGGGCATCCGGAACGCCTGAAGCGTGCTGCGCAATGCATCGATGCTTTCGGCCTGGGCCGGCTGGAACGCCGCATCATCACGGGGAATGGCAAAGACACTGGGCGCTGTCGTGACTGAGGTCGTCGAGGCGATCGTGTCCGATCGCGTCCAATTCCCAAGCAGCCTGCGATAATCCTCGACGGCGGCCTGCTCCTCGCACTTGTTCATCACGAAAAGGGCCGGCGCGTCATAGCGCGACGCCAGGCGGTAGTACGGGAGTAACTCAGTCATCTGATATTTTTCGGGCGTGACGAGGAAGACGATGCCCTGTGCCCACCGGAATGCGCGATCCGCCTCCGCGTGGTGGGCCGGCTGGTCGCCATCAAGATCGGGTGTGTCCACCAGGACTACGGCGGGAGTGATCGCCCCAGTGTTTAAGGCAAGCACCAGTGTGCCGCCACGGCCACGAACCGGCAGCTCGCCCGGCGCAGCCGTCATGTGCTCCACGCCCAGCCATTCCGCCGGCAAGTCCTGCGGGGTGCGGACGATCGCGACGGCTCCGCTGGTATAGGTGCGTCGAAAGGAAGTAGCCGTCACGTCCGCTTGAAGAAGGCGGTTGACCAGTGTGCTCTTACCGGTGCCTGTGCCGCCGATCACTACGACAACGGGCAGCGCGCCTCCGGACGGGCGGCCCAGGTGGAAGAGCGCCGCCGCGGAGTCGGCACGCCAACGTTCGACGGCGGAGCGGACGTCGGCGGAGAGGTAGGCGTTGAGCCCGGCCAGCAGCGCGTCGGCGCGCGCGAGCAGCACGGCAAGATGATCCGGCCCCGATGACACGCCGGCAAAGGTACCAAAACCCCGCGCCAGACACGAAAACGCCGGTCAGGCGCAGAGGCAAGAATGGAGATAAATAATCGCTCGCGAGCGATCAACCGCTCGCCCGCTACCGCACGCCCATGATCACTTCCATCGTGAGCTGGTCGAGTTTTTCGTAGGGCAACGGGATCTTCGCCAGATCGACGCGGTCCAGCCGAGCATCGAGCAGCTTGGCGGCGTTCTGCGTGCTGTATGAGCGGGTGAGCTTGGTGAGGCCATTCTCGCCGGCGTTGATCTCCTTGATCAGTCCCTGGATCTCGGCGTCGGTGTTCCAACGGGCGGCCTTTTCCTTCAGGATCATATAGGTCCGCATACAGCCGCGGGCGAACTCTTTCACGTCGGCATAATCGCTGGTGCGCAGGGCATGGGCGTCGAACTGCCGCGGGCCGGCGTACTTGTTGTCCTCCAGCAGCTTTACCAGGAAAAATGCATGCTTGAGGTTCACCTGGCCGAAGCGGAAGTCCTGATCGTAACGGCCGAACTCCTGGTCGTTGAGATCGATGTGGAACAGCTTGCCAGCCTCGAGCGCGGCGGCCACCTGGTGAACGAAGTTCAGGCCGGCCATGTGCTCGTGCGCCACTTCGGGATTCACGCCGCACATCTCCGGGTGCCTCAGAGTCGGGATGAAGGCGAGGTAAGAACCGGTCACGGCGAAGTAGATGTGCCCGCGCGGCTCGTTGGGCTTGGCCTCGAACGCAAACTTGTAGCCGTACTTCTTGTCGATCGAGTATTCGCTCAGGAAATCGATAGCCTCGCGGAAGCGCTTGATGGCGTCGATCGGGTCCTTGGTCGCGTCGCTCTCGACGCCTTCACGGCCTCCCCAGAAGACGTAGATCTTCGCGCCAAATTCCGCGCCCAGGTCCATCGCCCGCATCGTCTTCTGGATCGCGTAAGCGCGGACCTTGGCGTTATTGCTGGTGAACGCGCCGTCCTTGAAAACGGGATCGGTGAAGAGGTTGGTCGTCGCCATGGGGACGACCAGGCCGTTGTCCTTCAGCGCCTTGCGAAAATCTTTCTTGATCTGCTCGGCCTCCTGGAGCGTGGCGTCGATGGGGATCAGATCGTTATCGTGAAAGTTAACGCCGTACGCGCCGACTTCGCCGATGAGGTTGACGATCTGCGCTGGCGACAGCGTTTCGCGGACCGGCCCGCCAAAGGGGTCCCTGCCGGGATTACCAACGGTCCACAGGCCAAACGTGAACTTCAATTTCGGCTCGGGCTCGTACTTCGCCATGGTCGCAAGCTCCTCGTTTTCAAGGGTGCGGAAGTGTCCTCGAAAGAAGCGGCAAATTCAACGAACTATGGCCGGCGCGTGGTTCGCGTCACTCGGAATCTCAACCTTCGGTGGTCTCGAGTGAAGGCTCCGTCCCGCATTCAGGGCAGCGGTCTGGCGTGGCGCGCATGTCATAGCCGCAGTTCGGACAGGGCTTGGCGGGGGCGTGGTCCCAGTCCAACATGCCGGCCAGGAGCGGCGCGCAGAAGATCAGCGCGGCCGATACCACGAAGTAGACGGCTGCGTGAAACCAGTCAGCCGATTCAGTGACCGTTCGGCTCGTGAGTAGTTAGAAGTGCCGCTCCACGGCAAAGACCAGTGCGTACAGGCTGGACGAGACCATCAACCACACGCCGATTAATCGCAGCCCCACGATGAACCAGTCCTTGGCTTTCACGTTTCAAACTCCAGCGGCGATGGGTTCAGTGTCGATCACCCTGTCAGTCGCCGGGTCTCGGCGAACGGCGCGGTAGATCGTGTCGCGCTCGACGGGCTCTCGGCCTGATTCGCGGATGAGCCGGCGGATGTCGTTGACGTGGAATTCCTGGTGCGTGCCGTCCCCTTCGCGCTTGGTGATGTCGTACCAGACGACCGTGCCATCGAGGTCATCGCAGCCCCAGTCGAGCGCCGTCTGCGATAGCCCGATTCCCTGCATGATCCAGAAGGCTTTGATGTGCGGGACGTTGTGCAACATGAGCCGGGCGATCGCCAGTGTTTTGAGATCCGTCAGGCCGGTCGGGCCCGGGAGGTGACCCAGCTCGCTGTTCTCCGGGATGAAGGAGAGCGGGATCATGCAGTTGAAGAAGGCACTCTCCGAGTGCTGAGTGCTGAGTGCTGCCTGCCCTGAGCGAAGTCGAAGGGCGTGCCGAGTGGGAAGGGCGGCGGCGAGGGATTCGGCCTGGAGTTCTCTTAGCTTGATCAGGTGCGTGATGCGTTCTTCGGGGCGCTCGACGTGGCCGTAGAGCATCGTGGCGTTGGTGAAGATGCCCAGGCGGTGGGCGGTGCGGTGGACTTCGAACCACTTGTCGGCCCGCACCTTCCCCTTGAAGGCTTCATCGTGGACGCGATCGTCGAAAATCTCGGCGCCGCCGCCAGGCATGCTCCCCAGGCCCGCCTCGCGCAGGACGGCGAGTACGTCGCCGACGCTGCCGTGGGAGATGCGGGCGAAGTGCACGATCTCGATGGCGGTAAACGCCTTGATGTGCAGCTCGGGGCAAGCGGCGCGGATGCCGCGGAGCATGTCGAGGTAATAGTCGAACTTGAGCCACGGGTGCAGCCCGCCGACGACGTGCACCTCCGTCGCGCCCGCGTCGGCGGCCTTGCGCGCGGTGGCGATCACCTGCTCGACCGGCATCTCGTACGCCCCTTCTTCCCCGCGCTTGCGGTAGAAGCTGCAGAACTTGCAACTGAGGGCGCAGACGTTCGTGTAATTGATATGACGATTGCGATTGTAGAACGTCCGATCGCCGTGCAGCGATTCGCGCACCGAGTTGGCCAGACGGCCGATGCCGTACAAGTCGCGGCTGCAGTAAAGGGCAACGCCATCCTCAAAGGCAAGCGGCTCCATGGCGGCCACCTTCGCCGCAATGGGCTCGAGAATGGGATCACTGACGCGAAGCATCGCCGGAGTATAAGGCCACGCAGTGCGGGCCTCCAAGCGTTTCGCGGGATTTGAAGGATCGCGGCTTTCAGCTGGAAAACGGGCTGGACATGACTTTGACTCTTTTGAGTAGGACAGACATTCCTGTCTGTTTCAGCAGGACAGACATCCTAGTCTAATTCGCGCTCGGCAGACAGGAATGTCTGCCCTACTGTGCGGGTCATCACCGGGCATCATCAGACACTGGATCTACGATCGTTCCGGTCTCGATGACCGGCTCGATCAGCGCGGGGAGCGACTGGCGGTGGGCGGGCGTGTGCTCGGGCACGTCAACCTGCGCGCGCTCGGCGAGCGCGACCAGTTCCTCGATCTCAGATCGGGAGACGGTCCCCTTTCGCACGCGCAGGCGCACCAGGGCAGTGAGATAAATCTTCAGCTCGTGGTTCTCGCGTTCGAGCGTGCGGATCCGCGCGTCCTGGGCGAGGTCCTTGCGGCTGGGGGCGGCGGCGGGGCGCCGGATCTGGCGCAGCCGCCGTTCGTGTTCCAGCACGTCGGCGTTCTCGTCGTTATCGCCCAGGAAGTGATCGATCCAGCTCATGCGTCTCCCATTGGGTTCGTCAGTGAAATGATCTTAGGCCAGCCGCCCGCGATCGCGCACATGCCGGGCCGATTCGATTTTCTCAGCCGATCGCCATCTCCGCGCCGTCGGACGTTTCCGCCATCCACCAGAGGATGGCCAGCGGGGCAAGGCGTCCGATCAGCATGAGGGCGGAAAGCAGGTAGAGCGGCGAGCCGACCATCGTCAGCGTGTCGTGGGAGAGGCCGACATTGCTGGCGGCGCTGACGATGACGAACAGTTGCCGGTCGCTGGGCAACTCCTGGTCGAGCGTCGCGAGCCCCAGCAGGAACGTTCCGACGATGACTGCGTAAAGCGCCGTCCATGCGAGGGCGATGCCGAACGATCGATCCACCGGCTTGCCCACGAGGATGTCGCGGCCGCCGCAAAACAGCCGGGCGATCGTCGTCCCCTTCAGCCCCCCCGCCGTTCCGCCCGGACTGGCGCCGATCACCATCAGGCCGACCAACACCCACTGCGCCGCCCGCGGCAGGTTGCCGATCATCTCGAAGTGCATCCCGGCGGTGCGGGTATTCAATGATTCGACGGAACTGCTCGCCAGGGTCTGCTGCCACGCCGGCCAGGACGACTTGCCCATCGCCGCCCCCTGGGTCAGCAGCAGCAGCAGGAAACCGACCAGATAAATGATCGCTGAGATCATCAGGACGGCTCGCGTATGAAAGCAGAGAGATCGCTTTGCAAATATGCGGTCGAACAGTTCCATGAGGACGGGCAATCCCAGCCCGCCGGCGACCGAGAGCATGAGCAGGAAATGGGTCCGCGGGTCGGCGGTTGTACCGACATGGCCCGTGGCCAGGCCGCAATTTCCGTAAGCGGCAACCGATTGGAAGACCGAGTCGAACAGACCTCGGTCAGGACTGATCATCCCCGCCGTCCCGATCAGGATCGCCATCAGCAGGGAGAAGATCGCCGCCGTGATAACTTGCCCGCTGCTATAGGGGAGCTGCAGGATGCGGACGATGGCCAGTCCGCCCACGATCGTCGTGAACAGGACTCCGCCAACCATCAGCACCAGAACCGTCGCGCGACCGCGATATGAATCGGGTCGAAACTCGTCGATGCCAACCGCCTGTTGAAACCCGGTAAGCGTTGCCGCGTTGACGGCCAGGAAGGTGGAACGGTCATAATTCAGCTCTTCCCCCTCCATCATCGTTTCCGGATGACGGAGTTGGCCGTAGCCGAACGAGATTAACACGAGGTACGCGAGCAGCAGCCCGCCGATGAGCTTGTGGTCAAAGGAACGAGAGGCCACGGGGATGCTCGTGTACGAAAGAAACTCGCGGGATTGCTGATCGGCGGTGGAAGGCACGGCGTGTCTCGCGGGAACGCACGTTACAGAGTCGCTGGCGCAAGTGCGGGATCAATTTCCGCACACTCGCGCGCACCTGCGTGCGGCAGCATTTATCCCTTGTAAACCGTCTCCGGCTCGAACACCTTCCTGCCGATGACCTTCCAGCCGCCGTCCGGCTGATGCTCGCGGTAGAAGCAGCTGTAATACCCGTCATGGCAGGCGGCCCCGACCTGCTCGACGCGCACGAGGAGAACGTCGCGGTCGCAGTCGGTACGGATGGATTTCACGTGCTGGACGTGCCCGCTGCTTTCCCCTTTTAGCCAAAGGCGGTTACGGCCGCGGCTGAAGAAATGGGTGGTGCCGGTCGCCAGCGTCTTGCTGATCGCTTCGCGGTTCATCCACGCCATCATCAGCACTTCCCCCGAGCGCTCGTCCTGAACGATCGCCGGGATGAGCCCGGCGGCGTCGAACTTCAGATTCTCAAATTGCGCATCGTCCATAGCACATTTCTCGGATGAGCGTGGAAATTTGTCAACTCGATACGGTACAGGCTGAAGTCATGGCAACCTTAGCAAGAGCATGCATTGTGCCGAAAATCGGCCTGTGGTACCTATCGAGTTCGCCAGATACAGCGCCCGCTGGTTTTCGCAACGCAGGCGTTCGGCGTTCCGGGGCATGCAGGAGGAGTCTCATGAATAGCGTTTCGGCGCGCGCGGTCTTTCGTTCTCGTCCTCGTCCTGATTGCCGTACTCGCCCGGTGCTGGAGCCGATGGAAAGCCGCAGGCTCCTCTCGGTGACGGTTGCCGCGGCCATCAACCCCCAGGCGCTGTCGGTCAACGCGACGCGCACGATCGACCTCTTCCCCAACTTCACGGACCCCACCGCCGACAACGTGGCGACGCTGACGACCGACCAGGGGACGTTCCAGATGCAGTTGTTCAACCAGCAAACGCCGCGCACGGTGGCGAACTTCGTGCAACTGGCGGACAGCGGCGAGTACAACGGCACGATCGTGCATCGCTCGCTTGCCGGCTTCGTGGTGCAATTGGGCGGCTACACGCCCGCCTTCACGCACATTCCAGTGAACGGCCCGGTGATCAACGAGCCGGGGATCTCCAACACGATCGGCACGGTCGCGATGGCCAAGCTCGGCGGCAAGGCCAGCAGCGCGACAAGCGAGTTCTTCGTCAACACGGGAGACAACTCCGCCAACCTCGACACCCAGAATGTCGGCTTCACGGTCTTCGGCCAGGTGATCAATGGCGGCATAGCCGTCGTGAACCAGATCAACAACCTGCCGACGACGACTGTTCAGGGCTTTTCCAACGTTCCAGTCAAGACGACCCCGCCTTCGATCCCCAGCGCCCTCGTGAACGTGCAAAGCGTGTCGGTCGCCCCGCAGTTCACCTTCGCGGTCGCGAACACCAACCCGGGCGCCGTCACGGCGCAGTTGAACGGCGAGCAGCTCGTGCTCACCAGCGGCGCGCAGGCCGGCACGGCGAACATAACGGTCACCGCGACCGATACGAACGGACATGCGGAGGCGCAGACGTTCGCCGTCACGGTCGGCACGCTCGACGTGCCGATCGGCGCGGGGCACGCAACGCAAACGGTGAAGTTCACCGCGGCGGGCGGCGGGGGCGCCAGCGTCGGCCTCAAGGGAGGCGGCGCCGCGACGCTGACGTTCTCCGGCTCCAACCTCGCCGCGACCACCAGGGGTTTGATAACGACCGTCACCGGCTCAGGGATCCAGATCGCCAATATCGCGACGACCGATACCGGCGGCGGCACCACGCTCACCATGACGGGCAACGCCGAAATCGATGGCTTCTCGGCCGACGCCGGGCTGAAGCAGATCAGCGGTACGGCCGCCACGCTCATCGGCAACATGACGATCAACGGCACGGTGGGGAAGCTCGCGCTCAAATCGGCCAGCCATGGCAAGATCGCATTGGGAGGCAGCACCGCCACCCTCGCCACTACTGCGATCACACTTGGGACGGTGCAGGACGAGGACCTCGTCAGCGATGCGCCGTTAAAGTCGATTTCCGTCGGTTCGTGGACCGGAACCACTTCAGTCGTTCCGCTCGTGAACGCGCCGGCGCTGGCGTCGCTCACCGCCAAGGGGGATTTCACGGCCAGCCTCGACCTGGGCTTCCAGGGCAGTTCCGGCGCGTTGCAGGGTGATCTGGGCACCGCGAAGGTCGGCGGAACCCTGGGGGCCGGCAGATGGCGCGTGCTCGGCAATACCAAGTCCATCACCGCTGGATCGATTCCCGCCGGCTGGAGCGGACAGATCAGCGGCAACCTGAGCGCGCTCACGGTCAGCCGTGCCTTCAACGGCAACCTGAACGCCAACACAGTCGGGGTCATGAAGGTTGGCGGCGCGGTGAGCGGTTCGACGATCAACCTGGCCCAGGCTTTCGGGAGCGGTGACGCCGCGCTGAAGTCACTCACCATCAACGGCGCCGCGACGGGACTAACGCTCATCGCCAATGCCAACCTGGGCGCGATCACCGTCGGCTCGCTCAGCGCGAGCACGATCTTCGCTGGCGTTAACACCGGCACCGCGCTTCCGACGCTCGCCGCCAACTTCGCCAATACCGCATCGCTGGCATCGCTGACGGTACGCAGCCGTGGCGCATCCACGTTCGTCGACAGCAACGTGGCCGCCCACAACCTCGGCAGGTTGAGCCTCGGCTCGATTCAGACCGCAAATGGCGGCACGTCCATCGGCGTAGCCGGAGACTCCATCGCGTCAATCACCGCCACTGACACCGCCGCCCACAAGATCAAGCTCGCCGGCCTCACCCCGAGCAACGTCACGGCCAATGTGGCGGCGCTCGGATTCGGACTGGGAGATTTCAAGGTCATCGTGGTTTAAGAGCGATTTGTAACGTGAGAGCGGCTGACCGATCCCCTATAATCCGCCGCGTGAGCGATCTTCGCGGGCAGCTGCAAGAGTTCTTCGGCCTCGACGAGTTTCGTCCCTCGCAGCGCGAGGTGATCGAGGATGTTCTGCGCAGCAAGGACGTCCTGTGCGTCATGCCCACCGGGGCGGGAAAGAGCCTTTGCTATCAATTTCCGGCGGCGGTCCAGAAGGGGCTGACGATCGTCGTCTCGCCGCTCATCTCACTCATGGAGGACCAGGTCCAGCAACTGCGCGACGAAGGCATCCCGGCCGTTTTTCTCAACAGTTCGCTCAGCCCGTCGCTCCGGCGCGAGGTGATGCAGGAGCTGCGCGAGGGATTTGACGGGATGCTCTACGTGGCGCCGGAGCGATTCACCGCGCCCGACTTTCAGGACATGTTCTCGATCCTAGAGCCCCGGCTCTTCGCGGTGGACGAGGCCCACTGCGTCAGCCAATGGGGGCATGATTTCCGCCCGGAATATCTGAAGCTGGGAGAGGTGCGAAAACGCTGGGGCTCGCCCCCCTGCATCGCCCTGACCGCGACCGCCACGGAAGACGTCCGGCTCGACATCATCCGGCTCCTGGGGCTGAGCGATCCGACGGTGGTCGTGACCGGCTTCGACCGTCCCAACCTCAGCTACCAGTGCCGGCGCATTGCTAGGGCAGCCGACAAGGACGCGGAACTGGTGGATCTGCTGCGCGTCGAGCCGGGCAGCGCGATCGTTTACTGCGCCACCCGCAAGGCAGTGGATGCGGTGACGTCTTTGCTGGCCGGGAGCCTGCGGGACCGGCCGGTGTTCGCCTACCACGCCGGCATGGACCCGGCGGCGCGGACGACGAACCTGGAGCGGTTCATGCAGACGCCGCGCGCGGTGGCGGTCGCGACCAACGCGTTCGGCATGGGGATCAACAAGCCGGACGTGCGCCTCGTGGCGCACTATCAGATTCCCGGCACGGTCGAGGCCTACTACCAGGAGGCGGGCCGTGCAGGTCGCGACGGACAGCCCGCCCGCTGCCTGCTCCTCTTCAGCTACCAGGACCGCTACACGCAGCAATTCTTCATCGACAAGATCGGCGAGGATGGCGGCGCCGATCCACGGACGATCGAACGGCTCAGGCAGGCCGCGGCCACGAAGCTCGACCTCGTGGTTCGCTACGCGCAAACGCACCGTTGCCGTCGCCAGATGATCCTGGATTATTTTGGCGACGAGATGGAGGTGCGCGACTGCCGTTGCGACGTCTGCCGCAATGGCCAGGACCTGGCCTCGGAGGCCGGTGACGCCGCCCCGGTCGTTTTGCCCGATGAGTTGATCACGCTCGTGCGCCAATTGCTTTCGGCCGTTGCACGCCTACATGGGAAGTTTGGCGTCGGGGTCGTTGCGGAGGTGCTTACCGGATCGGTCAGCCAGCGCTCGCAGCGCTGGGGGTTCGAGCAGCTTTCGGTCTTCGGGTTGCTGCGGGCGCAGCCGGCCAAGCGCGTGATCGCGATGCTGCATCGTCTCATCGAGTCGGGCCTCGCCCGCCAGCGCGACCCGGAGGGGATGAAGTTCCGCCCGGTCCTGGAGATCACTCCGATCGGCGTTGCCGTGATGAAGGGCCAGCAGCTTCCGCCGGTCAGCCTGGTCGATCTGCTGCCGCGCACCGCCTCCGCGCCTAGCGGACGACGGATCGTCCCGCTTGGCGGCCGCGACGATCCGGCATCTGCCGCCGCCGCCGAGGTGATGACCCTGGAAGTAACGGTTCGCTTTGAACGTCTGCGTGCCGTACGCGCTCAGATCGCCCGCGAGCGGCAGCTCCCCGCCTATTGCATCTGCCACGACACCACGCTCAAACAGATCGCCGACCATGCCCCGTCCGATGCCCGCGCGCTCGAGCAGGTCAAGGGGATGGGACCCTTCAAGGTGAAGATGTACGGCGACGCCTTCCTGGCGGCGGTGCGGGGATAGCGCGCACGACGGATCGGGCGCGCGCGTCCAGCCGCGCTCATTGTTCCGGTCTCGCGGGCAAAGAAGCTGGCGGCGCCAACTCGTGAATCGTGTTGTACACCTCTTGCTGCATCGGCGTGCCGTCCTCAGCCAGCACGTTGTATTGGATCTGCATCGTCATGACCGGCTCGATCCTGGGTATTTCCAGAAATGCGCTCTTGTGATCTTCGGAGAGGTGGACGGACTTGATGTCGACCGTGTCGTGCCCTTCTCGGTCGGGCTTCATCACCGACCATTCGTGGGAGCCATAAGCGCTGGTCCAGCGATAGTTCCACTGCGAAATGCCCCATGATTCCACGTCCGTCGCCGTCTTCGGATCAAGGGGCCCGGTAAAGGAGAGTCGGATTCCGTTGCGAAAATTGTGGATCTCTCGCGGGAGATAAGTGGTCTTCCCGGTAAATCGAACGCGCTGAAACGCGCCGGTGCGGAGGCCGGTGGTCTGCCATCCTTTCAGGCCGCAGACGTAGAGTTGTCCGTCCTTCGGATTGAAGCGGGCGCGCATGATGCCGGACTGGAACTTGAGAGGGAAACAATAGGTGGCCCCTTGCAGCCTGCCGCTCACGGTTTCCGGCATCACCAGGTACAGGGACGACTGGCCATAGGAGGTGAGAAGTAACGCGCCATGCAGCGGTCCCCATCGGTCACTGGTGACCCAGGCCTGTCCGCCGCTGGAATTGTCGATGGAATGCGGAATCCAGATCGGATAGCCCGGATCGTTCGGCGTCGGTCCGTGCGCCATCGGTGTATAGCCAAGGAACTGCCCCGGCTTCACGAAATCGAGGCGCGAGGCCGGCACCCAACCTCCCTCGTTGTCGGACACGCTGATGATGCCGTCCGGGGAGATTGCCATCCCGTTGCAACTGCGGAGGCCAGGCGCGACGACCTCGATCTTCGATCCATCCCTGGACACTTTCAGGAGCGTCCCGCCCTGGCTCGTCGGATTGGCGCCCTGGGCGTAATAGAAATTGCCTTCCGCATCCGTCTCAAGACACGTGCTGTAATGGGGCTGACGCGCGGATGCCTTGCCGCCATTGTTGAAGTTTTCGTAGAAGTCGGCTTCCCCGTCGCCATCCAGGTCGTGCAGGCGCGTGATCTGGTCGCGGCCAAGCACGTACACGACATCGTCGACGATCTTGAGTCCGAGGGGCTGAAATAATCCGGTCGCGAAACGCCTCCATTTGAGCTTGTCCAGCGTTGCGTCGCAGCCCGAGATGATCCATACATCGCCGCTGACCGAACAAATCGCGGCGTCGCCGTTGGAGAAGAAATCGAAGCCTGAAAACCGCAGGTAGGATTTCCAGGGGTTGTCATCGGGCGCGGTAAGCGTGTCGACGACATAGGGGCCGCTCGCCTTGGAAAGATCGCCATGCGCGAGCAGTGATGGACGCCACCGCGATGGTCCGCCACGCGTCAACGCGGCCAGATCCCTGGGAAGAGGCGATGCGTTCGCCAGCGCGACAAATCGCGCCAGCGCCGTTTTCCCGCCGGTCCAGACAAGCACCTTCGCGCGCACCGTATGCTCGTGCGGAGGAAATAGAAGCCGCACCTGGCCGTCCTTGACGAACTGAAGTTTGCAGTCCGGCGAATTCCCGATCACGGCGGCGGCGGCCAGGCCGGCGGCGCGTTCCAGTACCACCCTTGTCCGATCGCCTTCCAATCGACCCGTGCTCCCGGGCAGATCGCAGACGACGACCGTCAGCGGGTTGCCCGATGGGCCGACCTCGATGGTCCGGGCAAACGTATGCTGATCGTCGCTGGTTTCGAGGTCGAAGGAATCGAGGATCGACGATCCGGCCACCGAGTAGGACAGGACCACTTCATCACCGTGCAAATAGAGGCCCTGATAATGACCTCGCTGTACGGGAAGCGGCCCGAATTGATCAGGCCGGGGATCCGAGAAATCCTGGTTGGTTGACCAGCCGGGCAATCGCGGGCACCCAAACTCGATGACGCCGGCGGGGTCGGGATGCGTTGCCACGTCGCGGCCGGGAGGGATCTTGATGAATCCCCCCGTCCACGCCCCGCTGACGCGCAGCAGTTCCGTGTCGAAACAGACAGCGGCCTGGTGATTCGCCGCAAGCCGAATCGAAATTCCCTTATCGGTCCAGTTCAACGTCGGTTTCGACCAGACCATGCTCGAGCTGAAAAATGGTCCGTGATCCTCGTGTTGCCAGGGGGTGGCATCCTCGACCGCGGCCAATCGCGCGCTGAGCGCGGCAAGCAGGAGCGACGCCATAAGAGCGCGCGCGCCCGGGATTTGAAGTCGATGTTTCATTTCACCCCGGCAATCCCGCTCGACCTGAATTGCCGTCGCCTGATTTTCGCGCTCGTTGGTGAGCATCATACTCTTCCATGGATCGAACCGTTATGGTTGACTGCGGAATTCGAGGTGCTTCCGCGGTCGTCCTCCAACTGGAGGTTTCGATCGCGACCGTCTCTCACACGATCGCGGTCTGCCAGCGGCTGGGGGTTTTCACGATCCTCGATCCCGCGCCGATCCCACCCAAAGGCCTTCCCCGCGCGCTGTACGGCGTGGATGTGTTCACGCCCAATCACCACGAGGCCGAACAACTGCTCGGCTTCGATCCCGATCAACAATCCCAGACCCGCAAGATGATGGATGCCAAGCAAATCGCCAGCCGGCTGCTGTCGCGCGGTTGTGCGGCGGCCGTGATCAAAATGGGTGCTCGCGGCGCGATGCTAGTGGGCCGCGACGGCGTCATCCGCACCGTCCGCGGCTTCAAGGTGAAAGTGGTCGACACAACCGCCGCCGGCGATGCGTTCACCGCGGCCCTGGCCATCGCTCACGCGGAAGGTTTGGAGTTGCCCGAAGCGGTCCGGTTCGCCAACGCCGCCGGCGCCGTCGCTTGCCAATCGTTCGGCGCCCAGCCTGCGCTGCCCACCCGCGAAGCGGTGATTAAGCTCGTGGATTCGGTCTAATCGCGTGGCGCGGGCGCCTCGCCCTTCATCTTGAGGAATCCTTCGCGGGCGAGGCGCCCGTGCTACGAGGAATTTCCCGGACACCGAAACTGCTGTTCGTCCTCGACTTTCGTCTGGCCTGCCCGTAATTTCCCGCGAGCGTGCGGAAAATCCGTTCAGCGATTCAATTCCTCCTTTTGTTTGCCGCGGCAACGGGCGTTTACCTCGTCGGCAATTCCGCCGTACCGCTGTGGGACCGCGATGAGCCGCGCTTTGCGCAATGCTCCAGGCAAATGCTGGAGAGCGGCGACTGGGTCGTGCCCCGGCTCTATGACGAAATCCGTGCGGCCAAACCGCCGTTCATTTACTGGTGCCAGGCGAGCGCCATGCGCGTCGTCGGACAGTTTGGGCTGGATCGGATTCTCCGGTACCCGCAGGTCTTCGCGGCACGACTTCCTTCCGCGCTGGCGATGCTATCGGTCCTCGCCATCCTGTCCGCGATCATTTGGAAATTCCTCGGGCCCGAACGTGCCTTCTGGACCGCCTTGGTGCTCGCAACCTCACTGCTGGGGATCTTCTCGGCAAAGATCGGCATGACCGACGCCGTCCTGCTGCTCTGGATCACGATCGCGCAGCTCTGCATTTACGCGATCTGGCGGCACGGCGGGTCGTGGTCGGCGTACGTATTGCTCGCGATCGCAGTGGCGCTCGGCGGCCTCACCAAAGGCTTCCTCATCCTGGGCGTGCTTGGATTCACGGTGCTGGCGGTGTGGGGAATCGGCCGGCTGGACGCATGGCTGTCGCGACGAAAGGGCCGGCCGCCGCTCACGCCCTCGGCAGCGCCGCCTAGTATCTCGCCTGTTTTGAGAACGGTCGTTGCGCTGTTGATCTTCACGGCGATCGTTCTGCCGTGGATCCTGATGGTCAATCATCGGGAGCCGTCGTTCCTGCCCAAAGCAATCGCCGACGCCAGGTCCCACACCCAGCACGGCACCGAGGGGCACTGGTTCCCGCCCGGCTATCACCTCTTGCTGATCTGGGTCACGTTCTTCCCCTGGTCCCTGCTCTTGCCGTTCACTCTGGTGAGCGCGTGGATGAACCGGGCGGAGCCCCCGGTGCGCTTTGCGCTCGCCGCCGCAATCGGGCCATGGCTGTTGCTGGAGGTGATCGTCCAGACCAAGCTTCCGCATTACATGCTGGCGACGTTTCCGGCGCTCGCTTACCTGACCGCCGATGCGGTCGTGCGAAGCCTGGGCCGGTCGGGCGCGGAGTTGAAATCGACAGGCATCGTCGGTGCATCCAGCGCCATCGCAATGGTGATGATCGCGGCCGGGCTGCTTCCCTGGCTGGCAATGCGTCTGTTCGACGCACTGCCTTACGCGGTGATGGTCTCGATCTCGCTGGCGGCAATCGTCATCGGCGTGTCGATCGTCGCGTTGTTCAGTGTGAAACGACCGTCCGCAGCGCTGGCGTTGATGGGCATCGGCATGCTGGTCCTGGCGGCGCTCTTCTTCGGGTTCTACCTGCCGCGAGCCCAGTTTCTCCAGCTCGCCCCGCGCACGGCGGCGGTTCTGAAACGCGAAGGCGTGGTGCACCGCGGCGATGCGTACATGCTCGATTACAAGGAACCGAGCCTCGCCTTCTACCAGGGAGGCAGCATCCGCGAATCGCCGCGGATGAAAGAGCTGGTGACTCGGGGTTACATCAATGATTGGACGCCGTGGATGGTCATCACGCGCGACGTCTGGAACGCGACGCCGGCCGCGACGCGGGCGCGCCTTCAAGTCATCGCGACCTTCCACGGCCTGGCCATCTCCGATGGCATGCGCGATGTGGAGCTGATGGTCGTGCGGAAGATCGATGTGCCGCCGATCGCGCCCTGACGACGCCCGCTTTCCTGCTATACTGCGACGCGCATGGATCAGCCGGGCAAAATCCTCGTCGTGCAGCCCAGTTGGGTGGGCGACGCGGTCATGGCCACGCCCGCCCTCCGAGCCCTGCGCGAACTCTACCCCGAGGCCCGCATCAGCTATCTGATGCGCCGATACGTCAAGCAGCTCTATTCCGGCATGCCCTGGGTGGACCAGGTCATCACCTACCGGACGGGAAAAACCACGACGAAGACCGGCAAGGGCGTGTTCGACGTCGCCGCCCGGCTACGCTCCGCGAAATTCGACCTGGCGGTGCTGCTGCCCAATTCGTTCAAGACCGCCCTGATCTGCAAGATGGCGATGATCCCGCGCATCGTCGGCTACGAGCGCGATGGCCGCGGTTTCCTGCTCACCGACAAACTGCTCCCGGGGAAAGAACGCGGGAAGTTTCTCCCCTCCCCCATCGTCAAATATTACCTGGGACTGGCCCACTACCTGGGCTCGTCGCAGCGCGACCTGAAGCTCGAGTTGTTCGTCACCGAGACGGAACGGCGGGTTGCCGACGAGGTCTTCGGACGCTGCGGCCTCTCCCGAGAGATCTTCCGTCCCGCCTCCGCCGGCTCAGGTCCGCTCATCCTGCTCAATCCTGGCGCGCAATATGGCGCGGCCAAGTGCTGGCGGCCTGAGTATTTCGCCGAACTGGGTGATCGATTCATCGATGAACTGGGGGCAACGGTGCTGATTAGCGCGGCGCCCAAGGAACGGCCCATTGTCGATTCGATCAAGCGATACATGCGACACGCCCCCATCGACCTCTCCAACAAGGGCCTGACGCTCGGCGCGCTCAAGGAGGTCGTCCGCCGTTGCGACCTCATGGTCACCAACGACACCGGCCCGCGACACATAGCGGCGGCGATGGATGTCCCGGTGGTGACGATCTTCGGCCCCACGCACCCGGAGTGGACGGAGATTTATTATGCCAAGGAACGTCAGGTGGCGGTAAAGGTCTTCTGCGGGCCGTGCCAGAAGAAGGTCTGCCCGCTCGACCACCGCTGCATGACGCGAGTGACGCCGGCCATGGTTTTCGCAACCGCGCTGGAACTGCTTCCCGAGCGGCAGAAGACGGGGCGGGAGACGGTAACTCCGTAGTCATCTCAACTCCCTCGGTCGGTTTCATCGGTGCGCCGAATCGCTAAAATCCGTCGCATGATCTATCGGATCGACGTTCGAACCAGCACGCTCGAGGCGCGCGGCGATAACGCGGGGGTTGACCCGTTCGGTGAAGCGTTGCGCCGACAGATCGAGGAATTCTCCGCGGGGGATGTCGGCCCCATCCGTACACGACGTATTTTCCTCATCGATACCGAGGCGGATCCCGCGTCCATGCAACGCGTGGCCGACGAGCTGCTGGCGGATCCAATCGTCGAGCGAGCAGAGGTCTCCGGCAACGGCAATGAAGACAAGTCCGCGAGCCGGATCGAAGTGCACCTCAAGCCGGGCGTGATGGACCCGGTGGCATCCTCCACCGAGATGGCGATCCGCGACATGGGCCTGCCAGTACGGGAGGTTCGCACCGGACGCGCATTTCTCTTCGAGAAAGCCCTTCCTGAAGCCGAATTATCGAAGATCGCTTCACACGTCCTGGCCAACGGCGTCATCGAATCCGTCCACTTCCAGCCCTTCGTGCCGAGCGAATTTGCCCGCGGCTACGATTACCAGTTCCAGTTGCGGCTCGTGCCGCTTCGCGAGCTGAGCGACGAGCAACTCGTCAAGCTGAGTCGTGAGGCGCACCTGTTCCTCTCCCCCGCCGAGATGAAGGCGATCCGCTCCTATTACCGCGAGCAGGGCCGCGAGCCGACCGACATCGAGCTGGAGATGATCGCCCAGACCTGGAGCGAGCACTGTGTCCACAAGACGCTCAAGAGCGCCGTCGACGTAGAGGTGCGCGACGCCGGCGGACGTGCCCTCGAGACCCGGCATTACGGGAACCTGATCAAGGAAACAATTTTTGCCAGCACGATGCGGCTGATGCAGGATCGGCCCGGCTTCTGCCTTTCGGTTTTCGCAGACAATGCGGGCGTCATCGCCTTCGATGAAATCGATGCGGTCTGCTTCAAGGTCGAGACGCACAACCACCCCAGCGCCATCGAGCCGTACGGTGGCAGCGCGACCGGAATCGGTGGCGTGATCCGCGACGTGCTGGGCACCGGGCTCGCCGCCCGACCGGTCGCGAATACCGACGTGTTCTGCGTGGCCTTCCCGGAGCGCGATAGGGAGGAGCGGCGAGAAGACGCGGGGACGCGGAGACGCGGAGAAATTGCGCCTTCGAACCTCGCCGCGTCGCCGAGTCCCCGTGTCTCCGCGTCTCCTCTGCCAAAGGGAATTATCCACCCAAAGCGAATCCTCCGGCAGGTTGTGGCGGGCGTGCGCGATTACGGGAACCGGATGGGCATCCCCACGGTCAACGGCGCCGTCTACTTCGACGATCGTTACCTGGGCAATCCGCTGGTCTTTTGCGGCTGCGTCGGAATCCTGCCGCGCGACAAAATCGCCAAGGCCGCGCAGTTTGGCGACGCGGTCGTGGTGATGGGAGGTCGCACCGGCCGCGACGGCATTCACGGCGCGACGTTTTCCAGCGCGGAGTTGACCGACACCCACGCCGACGAATTCTCACACGCGGTCCAGATCGGTAACGCGATCACCGAGAAGAAGATGGCCGACGTGATTCTCGCCGCCCGCGACCGCGGCCTGTTTACCGCCGTCACCGATTGCGGGGCCGGCGGCCTTTCCAGCGCGGTCGGGGAGATGGGTGAACAATTCGGCGCGTCCGTGGATCTCGAGAAGGTTCCGCTGAAATACGCCGGCCTGCGCTATGACGAAATCTGGATCAGCGAAGCGCAGGAGCGCATGGTGCTGTCGGTGCCGCCGGACCGGCTCGAGGCGCTGCTGCGACTGGCGGCGGATGAGGACGTGGAAACGACCGTCATCGGTACGTTCGGCACTCCTAATCGCCAGATTATCCTTCGCTACCAGGGGACTGAAGTGGGCCGCCTGTCGATGGAGTTCCTCCATCACGGCATCCCGATGCCGACGCGCAAGGCAGTGGTCTCGGCAACTCGCGCTGCTGATGCTCCGCCGGTTGCGCCCAAGCCCATCGCCGGCGTAAAAGAGCATCTGCTGGCGCTGCTGGCGCATCCAAACATCGCCTCCAAGCACTGGGTGATCCGTCAGTACGATCACGAGGTGCAGGGCGGATCGGCGATCAAGCCGTTGGTGGGCCCGCTTCAGATGGGCCCGTCCGACGCCGCTGTGGTGCGACCCAAGCTTGGCAGTCATCGCGGCGTGGTGCTCGGCTGTGGGCTGGCGCCGCACGTGCAGGATCCGTACGAGATGGCGCTCTGGGCGATCGACGAGGCGGTGCGGAACGTGGTGGCGGTCGGCGCCGATCCCGCGCAGGTCGCCATCCTCGACAACTTCTGCTGGCCGAGCGTCGATGATGAACAGACGATGGGCACGCTCGTCCGCGCCTGCGAAGCCTGCCGCGACGCCGCCCTCGCCTACGGCATCCCTTTCATCAGCGGCAAGGATTCGCTGCATAACCAGTTCACGAACCAGGAGACCGGCGAGGTCCTGCGCATCCCCAACACGCTGCTGATCAGCGCGATCGGCGTGGTCGACGACGTTCGGCGCTGCGTCACGATGGACCTCAAGGCGGACAAGGACGCGCTGTTGCTGGTCGAGCCGTCGGCGGGCCCCTCGGCCACCCCCGCCCAGCGAGCGGCGGTGCATCGCGGGTTGGCGCGGGCGATCGCCGCTCGATCGGTCGTCGCCGCCCACGACTGTAGTGAGGGTGGACTGGCCGTTGCCCTGGCGGAGATGTGCATCGGCTCCGGACTGGGCGCGATCCTGATCAAGGACCTCGACGACGCCGCGTTCTTCGAGGAATTTCCCGCGCGTTACATCGTCGAAACGACTCCTGCCGAGGAGGCGCGCGAGCGGTTTGACGCGTTGGTTGGCGAAGGCCTCAAGGTCACTTATCTAGGCGACGTCAGCGACACACGCGAGCTGATACTGGCCCGACGGCACATCATCATCCCGATCGACGCGATGCGCAACGCGTGGCGGGGAACGCTGCACTGGTGAAGCTGAGGATGGGGGATATCGGCGATGGAACTGGAAAGTACGGCTGAGCTTCGCCGCGCCTTCGTGTCCTCACGTCTTCGCCGCGAACTCATGCCTCACGGCGCCGGATGCTCCGGCGACCGCCCCTCCAGCACGGCGATCACGTCCTTCACCACCCAGCTCATATTTTCGATCGCGGTGTAGGTCCGCGCGGCCAGGTGCGGGGTGAGCAGGACGTTGGGGAGACCGAGCAGCGGCAGGTCCTGTCCCGGCGGTTCGGGATGGAACACGTCGATCGCCGCTCCGGCCAGACGGCCCTGCCGTAACGCGTCGGCCAGCGCCGCCGCATTGAGCACTTCGCCCCGGCTGGTGTTGATCAGGATCGCATCGGGCTTCATCAGGGCAAGTTGCGCCCCGCCGACCAGGTCCTCGTTGCCCGGCAGCATCGTGACGTGAAGGCTGAGGATGTCCGCCTCGCGGTAGAGCGTCGGCTTGTCCACGGCCTGGGCCGGAAAGTCGAGCGTGCCGGCGACGTCCAGCAGATCGTTGTAGATGACCTGCATCCCGAAACCGTTCGCGCCGATATGCCCCACGCGCCGCCCCACCCTTCCCATTCCCAGGATGCCCAGGGTCAGCTCGTTAAGCTGACGGCCGCGCTCGGTATTGCGGATCCGCTTGAACTCTTTGGCGTCGTATGCGTGGTCGCGGAACAACGCCCACGGCCGCAAGAGCTGCAAGGCGTAACCGAAGACGAAATCACCGACCGCCAGCGTGTTGGCATCGGGCGTGTAGACCACCTGGACGCCGTGCCGGCGGGCGGCCGCGACGTCGATGTTCTCCAGCCCAACCCCGCCCCGCCCCACCACGCGAAGCCGGGGAGCGCGAGAGAGGAGCGACTCATCGACGCGCGTATACGTGCGCACCAGCAGGCCCTCGGCCTGGGCAAGGTTCGCCTGGAAATCCGGTTGATCCGCTCCGGTCTCGACGACGCGAGCCCGGGCGCGCAGCCACTCCAGGGGCCGGGCATCCGAACCCTCGGTGACGAGCACCAGCGGCAGCGATGGGTTGGTCATGGGTGGCGCGCGGACGGACGCGCGATTGAAGCAATCACGGCGGCGATGACGTAACGTCCGCCTCTTCGGCTACCTCACGCGGCGCGAGGGGGATGATGATCGGAGACTGACGCCGGTCGGCCGCGGACTCGAGCGGCTTCACGGTAAACTCGCGATCGACCAGCACCTTGCCGTTGTGGGTCACGGTGATCTGCCCGCGGCCCGGATGCCGGTAAGCGGCAGCGCGATAGTTGTTCTCCGCCGTCAGGGTCATGACGAGGCGATTGCCGCCGTCGTCGGCGTCACTGACCGCAATCTGCGCATCGGCAAAGGACGAGTTGCCGATGACCACGACCGACGTGGGCAGGCTCAACGTCGTCGTCCGCATGTGCACCGTCGTCAGGACCTGATCGATCAACAGGTGTCCGTCGGGCGCGGTGGCGATGAGGTGATAGTCGCCCGGCTCGACGAGGATCGGGGTGACGTTCTGGTTTTCCCCGGTGAGCGTGGTCTTGGCCACTTCACGGCCATCGGTCCGGGTGACCGAGTCGTACTCGCGCACGTCGATCTGCGTTCCCTGCTCGTACTTGTCACCGACGATGACGATGGCGGCTGTCGGCTCGACGACGGTCTGCGATCGGTAGAAGATCAGCGCCGTCATCGCCACGACGATCGCGATCGTCACCGTGATCATCAGTCGCACGAAGGTCGCATTGACCATCACGTTGCGCTCGCCAGACTCGGTCACGACGGCGGGCGGGCGGGCATCAGTCAAACGGGTCGTCCCTGGCAAGGCCAATCTCCTTGGTGGAATCGTGCCGGAAACGAACGATGTTAAAGCGCGCCACAAGGTTTGCAAAGCGATTGAATCGCCGCGCTGTCAAAAGGGAATTGTGGGACAGTTGACGTTCTGTTAGGTTAAGTGCGGAGGCTTGAGAGGGTCGATCCCCGCGCAGCGGGGACGTTCATGCAGGCGAAGGAACAGGAGTACGAACATGTTGAAGTCAAAGGCACTATGGACGTTGGCATTGGCCGGAGCGATGGTCGCGGGTTGCAATAAGGACGAGACGAAGCCGATGCCCCCCGCCGCGCCGACCACGCCGACCGTTCCCCCGGTGACCACCCCGAGCATCCCCGCACTGCCGACGACGCGGCCGACGATACCCGACATCAGCATTCCGGCGTTACCGAGCACGGGCCCCGCGGCAGGAACCGGAACGAGCGGCGACACCACTACCGACGCCGCCAACGCCAAGGCCCAGACCCTGCTCGAACAGGTTCAGGCGGCGATCAAGGACAAGAAGTGGGACGACGCCGACGCGCTTCTGAAAAAGCTGGAAGACATGAAGGACAAGCTTTCGCCTGACCTCCAGAAGCAGATCGCCACGCTTCGGACGGCGATCGACGCCGGCAAGGCCACGCCCAAGCTTCCCGGCGGTCTTGGTCTGCCTGAGAATAAGTAAACTTCTTCCGTTCTACTCGGATCGAAGTGGGTGAGTCATTGCGACTGCGGGCCGGCGCTGCGCTGGCCCGCGGTTTCTTGTTTACATGGGTGGGGAAAGATCGATGAGAAACCCCCAGCGGCGCGCACCGCGCTGCGTTATTTCTTGGGAATGAGTCGGACGCGCAGGACGTTCATCAGCGCGCTCTGCGGATTGCCGTCGCACTTGAGGAAGGCGGTGATGCCATCCTGGGCGACGTTGATCTCACCGATCGAGATCGTCTTCCACTTGTCCCATCCGCCCGTCTGTTCCGAGCGGCCCTTGAGCTGCGACGTACCGGCACTGAAGATGAAGTTCCCGCCGGCATTGGGAGCGCACGAATAGGTCAACTCCACCGTGAACTTGCCGGCGCGGGCGCACCCCTTGGGCCACTCGATGTATTCCAGCGGATCGACCCAATACGCAAAGTGCGGCTGCGGCTTGGGGACGACGTGCAACTGGAAGCCGTGGATCCGCGCGTTGGTGGTCCCCAGCGCAATCGATCCGTCCGCGGGCTGCGTGGGCTGCGTCCCCGGCTCCTTCGCTTTCGCCGCGATCAGCAGCGTGGTGAGCGCGACAAGCGCAACGGCACGGACCGGACGCGAAAGGCGGCTCGGTCCGCACCGCATTGAGACGGCGGCGTCAGGGGCTCTGCAATGCATCAATAGTTCCTTGGCGAGCGGGGACTGTGGGTTCATCGGTAACCGTGCACCCCTCTTACCGTTCAGGCGATCAATTCGTTCACGACCTTTCCGAAGACGTCGGTCAGGCGGAAATCACGCCCCTGGAAACGGTAGGTGAGCTTCGTGTGCTCGAAGCCAAGCAGGCGCAAGATCGTCGCGTGAAGGTCGTGAACGTGAACGGCGTTAGTCGTGGCATTGAACCCGAAGTCGTCTGATTCGCCGTAAGTGAGGCCCGGTTTGGCGCCGCCGCCGGCCATCCAGACCGTGAAGCAGTTGGGGTGATGGTCACGTCCATCATTTCCTCCCTGCACCATTGGCGTACGCCCGAACTCCCCGCCCCAGATCACCAGCGTGTCGTCCAGCATCCCGCGCTGGCGAAGGTCTTTGATCAGTGCCGCGCTCGCCTGATCGGTATCGCCGCAGTTTCTCTTCAGGTCCTTGGTCAGGTTGCCATGCTGGTCCCACGCCTCGTGGAATATCTGCACGAAGCGCACCCCGCGCTCCACAAGCCGTCGTGCCAGCAGGACGCTGTTTGCGAACGAGGCCTTACCCGGCTCCGCACCGTACATCTCCAGGATATGGCGCGGCTCGCTGGCCAGGTCCATCAGCTCCGGCGCACTTCCCTGCATGCGGAACGCCATTTCGAAGGAGTTGATGCGCGTCGCGATCTCCGGGTCTCCCACATCTGCCAGCTTCATCTCGTTGAGATGGCGGATCGCGTCGAGGCTATCGCGCTGCGCCTGTCGATCGATCCCCGCCGGGTTGGAAAGGTACAGCACCGGATCGCCTACGCTGCGGAACATGACGCCCTGGTAGACGGAGGGAAGGAAGCCGGCGCCCCAGTTGGAGGCCCCGCCGCTCGTCCCTTTCGTGCCGGTGCTGAAGACGACGAACGCCGGCAGCTCCGACGATTCGCTCCCCAGCCCGTACGTCGCCCAGGCGCCCATGCTCGGACGGCCGAAGAGCTGCGATCCGGTGTTCATCAGGATCTGCCCGGGCGCATGGTTGAACGCGTCGGTGTGCATCGACTTGACGATCGTCAGCTCGTCGGCGACCTCCGCCAGGTGCGGCAGCAGTTCCGACAGCTCCGCCCCACTCGAACCATGGCGGGCGAACTTGAACTTGGGGCCCAGCAGCGCGGAGTTGGGGTTGATGAACGCCGCGCGATAACCCTTTAGCAATTCGGCCGGCGGGAGCTTGCCGTCCCACTTGGCGAGCTGCGGCTTGTTGTCGAACAGCTCCAAGTGGCTCGGCGCTCCAGCCATGAACAGGTAAATGACCCGCTTGGCCTTCGCCGCAAAGTGCGGCAGCCGGGGAGCCAGCGGATTGGCAGCCGGAGCGGCAGCCGCAGCAGAACGGCTACCCATCAACTCGCCGAGCGCAATCGCCCCCAGCCCCATCCCGCACTGCTGAAAGAACCACCGCCGGGTCATCAGCCTGCAATGTTCCCGAAATGCCTGATTTTTCACGTCCATAATTGCACCAGGACTTATTCCTTCGTGATCGCTTCGTCGAGGTTCAAGAGTACGCGGGAGACGAGCGTGTAGGCGGCGAGCTGGGTCGGCGTGACGCCGGGCGGCAGGTCCGCGGGCGGTTGCGACTGGCCGGTGACGACCTCGCTGGGGTTCAGGAACCCGTCGGCGAAGCGCCGCCGCTCCTTGTTGAGCAGATCCAGCAACTCCTTCCCCTCCGCATCGGTCGGCGCGCGGGCCAGCACCCGGCGGAACGCGAAAGTGATGCGCCGCACGTCATCCGCGCCACCCGATTCCAGCGTCTTGCGCGCCAGCGCCCGGGCGCATTCCATGAAGACCGGCTCGTTCAATGAAACCAGCGCCTGGAGCGGCGAGTTGGAACGCAGCCGTCGCACGCATGACGCATCGGCGTTCGGCACGTCAAACGTCTGAAGCGCGGGGTAGGGCGTGGAGCGACGGCGGAACGTGTAAACCGCCCGGCGGTACCGCTCCGGCCCTGTCTCCTCGACCCATGGGAACGGCGCGTAGCTGGCCGGCGGCAGGAAGATGAACGCCGGCGCCGGCGGCATCACGCTGCGCCCGCCCATGCGGTCGTTGAGCAGCCCGCTGGCGGAGAGGGCGATGTCGCGCACGATCTCCCCCTCCACCCGAAACCGCGCCCCGCGCGCCAGCATCCGGTTGTACGGGTCGCGGGCGAGGCGGTCCGCGCTGTTACGGCTGCTCTGCCGATACGCGGCGGACGTCACGATCAGCCGGTGCATGCGCTTGAGCGACCAGGGCGCTGCGGCCGCAGGCGCCGGGTCAGTTCCCGCGGAAGGCTCCATGAATTCGCACGCCAGCCAGTCGAGCAGTTCCGGATGACTGGGCGGTTCCCCCTTCATCCCAAAGTCTTCCGGCGTCGCGACCAGCCCCGTGCCAAAGTACGACTGCCATACGCGGTTGATGAAGACCCGTGCCGTCGTCGGCGACTTTCGATCGACCAGCCAGCGTGCAAACGTGAGCCGTGTCGGCGGCGCGTCGGGCGGCAGCGGATGGAGGAAGGCCGGAACGCCGGCCGAGACGGCCCGGTTGGGCTTGAGCCAGTCGCCGCGGTTGAGCACGTGCGTCTCGCGCGGCTCATCCCGCGCGATGAGAGTCAACTGGGTCGTGCCGGCGGGCCACTGCGCCCAGATCGCCTCGATCTTGTCGTTGTCCGCCTTCCACTCCGGCACGGTCGTTCGCCAGTAGCGGAACACCTCGGCCACCTGCGCGTCGCTACGTTGTGCCGCGGTAATCGCGAGGATCGCCCGCACGCGCTTCGGAAGCGGATCAGCCGTGACAGCGCCGGCGGCCGTCGTGACGGAAATGCGGAACCGGCCGAGGTTATTGTTCTGGAGGTCGTCGCTGTTCCACCCGCCGTGGCTCTGGCGCAGCCGAATGAACAGGATGCTGCCCCCCGCTGCGCCTGCGGGCTTCTCGCATTGGAAGACCGCCTTGCGGTCGACGTTCCGCCGTCCCGGGCCGGCGTCGATCCCCCACGCGGTCTTGTCATCGCCATCGATGCCAAGCTTCACGCCGCCCGTCACGCGGTGGTTTGGCGACTTGTCGTAGAAATTGGGCTCCAGGTCGCGTAGCGGCTGTTCGTAGTCGCTGGTGGCGCCGGCAAACTTCACCGCGGACTTCTTCGCTTCCTCTGCTGCCGGCGCGGTTTCCACCATGAAATCGGTCAGCGCGCAGGTCCCTTTGAACGACCGGCCCGGTCCACCGCACGGAAGGTTTGAATCGGTCAGCAACTCGAGCCGGAACGCGGTCACGCCGGCCAGGCTGGTCTTGGTCTTGAACTCCTGCGTCGACTTCGTCGGCGCGTACCCTTGCGCGAGCATTGAGCCGTCGGCATAGAGGGTGTAGCGCTGATCGGCGTCGCCCATTGATTCCAGCGGCAGTACCGTCCATTGCGGCTGATCCTTCGCGACCGACTGCTCCCACCGCGCGATCCGTTCGCGCCAGTCCGGCGTGCGGCCGCGCAGCTCCGCGTCGATCGCTTCCATCTGCCGCGTAAGGTCCGCGGCCTTCATCTGTTCGTCGGGGGTGTAGACGACGCGCTGGCCCTCGTGGTCGTTGTTGAGGAAGGAGAAGAGCCGGTAATACTCCTCCTGCGTCAGCGGGTCGAACTTGTGGTTGTGGCATTGAGCGCACTGGATGGTCAGACCCAGGACGCTCTTCCCGATCGCATCCATCCGGTCGAACATTTCCTCCATGCGAAACTGCTCGGGATCGATCCCCCCTTCCTCATTGATCATCGAGTTGCGCAGGAACCCGGTGGCGATCGACTGCTGTTGCGTCGCCCCGGGAAGCTCATCGCCGGCGATCTGTTCGATGATGAACCTGTCGTACGGCAGGTCGCGATTGAACGCGTCGATCACCCAGTCGCGGTAGAAAAAGACATAGCGCATCTTGTCTTTTTCATACCCATCGGAATCGGCGTACCGGGCGGCGTCGAGCCAGTGACGGCCCCACCGCTCGCCGTAATGCGGCGAGGCGAGCAGCCGGTCCACGGCTTTCCCATAAGCATCGGGTGATGAATCGGCCACGTAAGCGTCGACCTCCGCGGGCGTAGGCGGCAGTCCGATCAAGTCGAGGTAAAGCCGGCGAAAAAGCGTGACGCGGTCTGCCTCTGGCGACGGCGCGAGTCCTTCGGCCTCAAGACGGGCAAGGATGAATCGGTCGATCACCCCACGGCACCAGGGCTGGTCCTTCACCGCCGGCAACGGAGGCCGCGTCGGGGCGACGAACGACCAGTGCAGCGCCTGCGGCGGGGCCGCACCGGCCAAAGCGAAGATCATCACCCCCGCAGTCAGCAGCGCAGACAAACGTCGGCTACCCATAGCGCGGCATTTCCCATGAAAAGTGGAACGCAGGTCAATCTATCGATCCCATCGCAACCTGTCCATCCCCCTCTCCACCAGCCGTAGCTGGCGGTTAGCTGGCGGTCAGATTTCGGTACATTCGCCCATGCATTGGCATGAAACAGGTTCCGAGCAATTCCACGATTGAAATGATCTGCAAATGATCTGCAAATGCGCTTCTCAAATCCAGTTCATCGTGTTAAGGTAGAAGCTGGACGTGAACGTCGCATCCCGTTGAGATCGAATCGTTTCGGAGGGGGACACCGGAGGTTCCCATGCCATCGCGCCGCCAGCGTGGTTTTACATTGGTCGAATTGCTGGTCGTGATCGGGATCATCGCGGTCTTGATTGCGCTCCTGCTCCCCGCCTTGTCGAAAGCGGCCGAACAGGCCAAACAGACCAAGTGCGCCAGCAACGAGCGACAAATCTACATGGCGATGTTGATGTACAGCCAGGAGTACAAGGATCACATCCCCATCCCACCGTTGATCGGTGAGACCAACCCGAGCTGGATGTTCCCCTGTCCCCAGTTCGGGATCATCGACTACAACACCGGAATGCTCTGGCCTTACCTCGAGCCATCCATCGGCGCACGCTTTGACGTCTACAACTGCCCCACCGACCTCGACGCCGTCCGCATGGTCCGCTGGGGAAGTGTCTACATCCTGCCCCGCAACTTCACTTACACCTTCAACGCCCAGCTTCGATACGGCCCGCGAGGCTCGGGCGGCGGCGTCTCGGGCATCAAGTGGATGGACATTGTCCACCCCGCCCACAAGATCATCACCATCGAGGAGAAGTGGCCGAACGACGGCTGCGCGTTTATCGCCGGCGCGAACGACGAGGACGATATCTTCACGAACCGCCACAATCGTCGGGGAAATCAGGGTTTTGCCGATGGTCACGTCGAGTGTCTGGCGCCCGAGGATTTCGGCTTCGATTCCAATGGATCGACGTCCGTTAACCTGACGTACAATCCCAGCTACTGCGATATTTACTTCAACTGACCCCGGCTGTTTCACCAAAGAGTATCCGAAATCTGACGAAGGACAATTGAAGAAAGAATCGTCGTCCATTCTCTATCCTCAATCTTCCATCCTCTCCTTCTCCATGCTCTCCATGTCTGTGGTGAATCAACTCGCGCAAGGCTATACTGCACGCTTGCGGCGGGCATGAGGCCAGCGGGCGGGGGACGTAGCCGCGGAATGAGCAGTATGTCTTGAGGGATCGCCAACGGACAGTTTCTCGTGAAGCGTCGCTCGTCGGGCCGGGACTCTTTTCCGGTGAAACGGCGACTGTCACCTTCGCCCCCGCCGAACCGGACAGCGGCATCACCTTCGTTCGCGAACAGGACGGCAAGTCCGCCCGCATCCGCGCGCTCGTCGAGAACGTGCAGCGCCGGCCGCGCCGAACCTGCCTGCGCAACGGAACGCTTTTCGTCGAAACCGTCGAGCATTGCATGGCCGCCCTTGCGGGACTCGGGATCGACAATGCGCTGGTGCGCGTTGCCGGCGGCACGGTAGGCGAACTCCCCGGCGGCGACGGAAGCAGCCAGCCGTTCGTGGATACGATCCGCGAGGCCGGCGTCATCGATCAGGACGCCGCCCTCGACCCGCTGATCATCCGCAAGCCCGTACAGGTTTCCTACGAGGGGGCGACGCTGGCGGCGCTGCCAGGACCGACCGACAGCCTGGAGGTCATCTACGACTTCGAGTCCCACCCCCCGATCGGCCGCCAGACGATCAGCTTCAGCCTCGACGACGATGATTTCGCGAGCCAGATCGCCCCCGCCCGAACGTTCGTCTTCGAGGACGAAGCCAAGGAACTGCGCTCCCGCGGCCTGGGTAAGCACCTGACCCCCAAGGACCTGCTGGTCATCTCCCCCACCGGGCCGATCGACAACCAGTTCCGCTTCGCCGACGAGTGCGTTCGCCACAAGGTGCTGGACCTGATCGGCGACCTGTTCCTGGTCGGCCGGCCGCTCCGCGGGCGCGTGGTCGCGTACAAGAGCGGACATCACCTAAATCACTTACTGGCGCGGAAGTTACTGGAACAGGAAGAAAGCGCCACGCGGATGGCGTTGGTAAAGCGGGATGCGGAGATGGACATCCGCCGCATCCAGCGCATCCTCCCCCACCGCTACCCCATGCTGCTGGTGGACCGGGTGCTGGAAATCGTGGGGGATTACAAGGCGACGGGCATCAAAAACGTCACCTTTAACGACATTTTTTTCCAAGGGCATTACCCCGGCACGCCGATTATGCCGGGAGTGCTTATCGTCGAGGCGATGGCGCAGCTGGGCGGACTGTTGCTCAGCCAGAAGCTGGAGCACACGGGTAAGCTTGCGGTGCTGCTGAGCATGGATAAGGTGAAGATGCGGCATCCGGTTGTGCCCGGGGACCAACTGCTGCTCGAAGCCATCGCCGTCCGGGTCAAGAGCCGGACCGGACACGTACGATGCAAGGCGTTCGTCGGGGACAAGCTCGCGTGCGAAGCTGACATTAAGTTCATGCTCGTCGATGCCGAGCCGGTCTGACACTCTCATGAAGAACGAACCGCCCAAGGTGAAGGAAAAGCGCTCGCCGTGGTTTGCCTCCCTCTTCGCATTTCGTTTTTTCTCCGATGCGATGCCCAAGCGCTCGCCGCACGCGGTGATCGACCCGGCGGCCGAGATCGCCGATGACGTCGAGATCGGCCCGTTCTGCGTGATTGGCCCGGACGTGAAGATCGCCAGCGGCTGCCGCCTGCTCAACAGCGTGACGATCCTGGGCCGCACGACGATTGGCCGAGACAACGTCTTCTTCCCCAACGCGGTCGTCGGCGCCGCCCCGCAGGACAAGAAATACAAGGGTGGTTCGACCGAGCTGATCATCGGCGGCGGCAACCTCTTTCGCGAGGCGGTCACGCTGCACGTAGGCACCGAGAAGGGTGGCGGGATCACCCGGATCGGGGACAACGGGCTGTACATGGTCAACTGCCACGTCGGCCACGATGCGCAGATCGGCAACAACGTCGTCATCGCCAACAACGTGATGATCGCCGGCCACGTCGCGATCGAGGACTCCGTCGCCATGATGGGCGGCGTGGGCGTGCATCACTTCACGACGATCGGCCGCTTCGCGTACGTCGGCGCGTTCTCGCGAATCCACCACGACGTGCCCCCCTTCTGCAAGGTGGATGGCGCGGACGTTGTGCGCGGGATCAACGCTTTGGGCCTCAAGCGCGCGGGGTTCAGCGAGGAAGACATCGAGGCGATCCGGGTCGCCGAGCGCACGCTCTTCTCCCGCCGGGCCCGCCCGTTCGCCGCTGTCCTGGCAGAGTTCGAGACCGAAGGCTTGAACCGCCACGTCCGCGCGCTGATCGAGTTCCTGCACCGCCGGGACAGCGGCAAGCACGGTCGCTACCTGGAATCGATCCGGGGCAAGGAAGAGACCGCCCTCGCGGCAACTCCCTCACCGACAAACGGCGCCGTCCCCGCCCCAACGAACGGCGCCGCTCCCACCCCCTCAACGGAAGCCGCCAGCCGCAGCCTGGAGCCGCGGCCCCCCGCCGGTTCCAACGGCTCCCCCACCCTGGTCGCCCCCCTCCCCGACGCCAAAGGCGCTCCGGCAGCTTAAAACCCTCCCAGTCGGTTAGAATTCCCGAGGCTCAGGCCGCAGGGACGCAGACGCTGAGGCAGGTTTCTTACCCCTAAACTCTAAACTCCAAACTCGGCCCTCAACCCTGAACCCCGAAACCTGAACCCTGACCCCTCCCCCGTGCCCCGACCCCCAGTGCGGGTGGAATACCGCAAGCCCCCCGCGGTACCAAACCAGTGAGGCGCGGACGTATTTGGGGGCGTTGGGAGCTGGTGTTTGGGTTGGACCGAACCGGAACTGCTCCGCGCCATCCGCGCCGGTGAAGAGGCGGCGTTCCACGAACTGGTGGATCGCCATGGCGACAACCTCTTCGCGCTCGCGTACTCGCTGCTCGGCAGCCGGCCCGATGCCGAGGACGCAGTCCAGGAAACCTTCCTCGGCGCGTTTCGCCGAGCCGGCAGTTTCGAAGGTCGTTCGTCGCTCAAGACCTGGCTGACGCGAATCCTGGTGAACCAGGCGTACAAGACGCGCCGTTCCCGGCGTGTCCGCCAGACCGAGCCGATCGAGGTCGAAGGACAACCCGAGGCCGATGACGCCCAGCTCCGCACCCGTTCGGCCAGCGTCGCCGTCGAGAGTCGGATCGACGTCGAGGCGATGCTGGAGGTGCTCTCACGGGAACATCGCGAGGTCATCGTGCTTCGCGAGCTCCAGGGCCTCAGCTACGAAGAGATGGCCGAGGTGCTGGGCGTGCCGGTGGGAACGATCGAATCCCGGCTCTTCCGGGCGCGCAAGGAATTGAAGCAGCGCTTCGGCGCCTACCTGGAATAAACGCCGATGCGCGCGCGAAAGAACACATGAGCGAATGTGATAGACAACTCGAGCTCGGAGCGTACCACGACGGGCAACTGCCGCGCGAACGCCGGCCCGCCTTCGAGGCGCACCTGGCCGATTGCGGCGCCTGCGGCGCGGAGCTGCGCACCCTGCGCGCCCTCTCACAGATCCTGTCGAGTCGCCGGCGGCCGGTCCTGCCGCAGGACCTGCGGCAACGGCTCTACGTCGCCGCCCGCGATGCCGCGGTCCCCGGCGTCATCCGCCTCGTCAAAGTCCTGACCGCCGCCGCCGCCGCGGTATTGATCGTCGCCACGGTCCGGCTCATGTGGATGCAGCCGTCACCCGCGCCGGCCCGCGCCGCCGTTGTCACCGCGCCGGATGCCTGGGAGCAGGCGGCGCTTGTCGCGGACGCATCAGTCGAGAGCCAGAACTCCCTGGCGGTGGCTGACCGCAACGACCTGCGCATGGCGAGTTGGATCGCCACCGATCTTTCCGTCAACCGCGGACGAAATGGGCAGAATTAAAGGCATCCTCGTCATCGCGTTCCTGGTCGTCTTCGGCGCCGGCCTGATGGTCGGCCTGGTGCGCGGCCGCTCCACCGCCATCGCGCCCCCCGCGCCGCCGACACTGCACGGCCGCGGCTCGTTCCTCGTCGCCGAGCTGGGCCTCTTTCCCGACCAGGAGGAGAAGATGCACAAGATCTGGAGCGAGGTCACCAAGAACGGCCCCGCCGGCACCCACCGCAT
This sequence comes from Tepidisphaerales bacterium, assembly GCA_038240605.1. GTDB lineage: Bacteria > Planctomycetota > Phycisphaerae > Tepidisphaerales > Tepidisphaeraceae > JBBSDP01. The sequence continues at coordinate 46,048 of JBBSDP010000001.1, forward strand.
GGACGAGATCGAAAAGCAGCGAGAACAATCGATCCGCGCCCTGCTTCACGAAGACCAGCAGGCGCAGTTCGAGGAGTTGATGAAGGAACATCAGGCGCGGGTAGATGCGTTTCACGCCGAAATGCGCCAACGCATGGAGGAAGCCGAACGCCGGACCCGTGAGATCCTCACCGATGCCCAGCGGGTGAAGTTCGACGAGATCACCAAGCGCCGCCACGACCACGAACGCGAAGGCGGCCGCATGCACGGCTTCATGCCGCCGTCGCCAGCGACATCGACATCCGCCGACGTTTCTCCCCAAACCGCTCCCGCCGCTCTCCAGCCACATTGATCAACGCGAAGGGGCGAAGAATCGTTCGGCTGTCCCCTTGGTCTGCCAGTCGAATAAGGATAGAATCGTTGTCGTCCGGGGTTTAGCTCAGCTTGGTTTAGAGCGCTAGACTGGGGGTCTAGAGGTCGCAGGTTCAAATCCTGTAACCCCGATTTGACGATACGCAATCGAATTCGGTTGCGTATCGTTTATAAGTGCTGCGAAAATACAAAAACGAGTGGCTTGTGCGTCGCAGTCGAATGCGGTCTGTGGAGGAATCTATTTAATCATGCGCCGGCGCGTACGCATTCACCACAAACTCGAATAATTCCTTTTTGCTCGTCCTTTTTCGGATCGTCTCTATGCTTACATTAAAAAACCCGGCGTCCCTGAAGATCGCCGCGTAGATTTGCTCAACAGGCAACATTGTGTCATAGAATTTGCTGTTTCCCACAATGTAATGACATCGAGCGCCATCAGCTAGCACGGTGCGCAGACCGACGATGTGCTCCTTGATGTCTTGGAAGTATTTGTGGACGTATCGCCCTAGCAATGCGTGACCTTTTCCGATGTCTCGGACGATTTGGTCGAATGCGGGGAACGGGACTCCGCCGTTTGCATTCGGCTTCCACGAGTTAAGCAGGCTCGTGGCGCAGCCCCAAGTGCCTCCTATTGCCTGCCAATCAAGTTCGCCCGCGGCGCGGCCGTCGGATAGGAATCCGAGCCAATACATGTATGGCCGAAGCTCCCGGATGTAGCTCATCCGGTTTGGATAAGGCGGCGACGTGACGACGGCGGTGTATAGGCGGGGCGGAAGTACAACAGGCAAATTGCGCGAATCGCCGAGAAGTACTTGAGCTTCCGCGATGGGCGGATCGACCGCCAGGCCATCGGCGACTTCCCGAGCGGCGGCACGGAAAGTGTTCGTGATGCGCTGCGCGCATTGAGACGGAGTCTCGGCGATGAGGCCATCGTCATCATCGCTCTTCTTAAACGACATGGACTGATGCCCAAACGAGACATTGGCACACTGGATCATGACTCGGCAGAATGCAACCTTGAGGAGATCTGCTACCTCGGACTCCGATTCGTCGGCCATGGCGTTGATTTCGCCATACAGAGCGGCGAGCGTGTCGAGCGTCGCATCGTCCCACCACTTCTCGATCTGGTGTAGTTCAGGCTTCCAATGGCTTTTAGCGGGCCTTGTCGACCGTGCCCCGATTTCGTCCGCATGTTGCCGCACCGAATCGGGTGTCTCCTCGCGAAAACCAGATAATTTGAGATTTCCGAGCCATACGAGGAACGGATTAATGTCGACGGCGTGGCATCGGATTCCCATCGCAGCGCATGCAAGCGCAGTCGTGCCAGTCCCGGAAAACGGTTCGAGAACAAACTCATCCGAGTTGGAGTTGCGCAACAGTTCTTGTACCAGTGCGAGCGAGTAGGCGGGGGTTAGACGAAGCCAACCGTGCCGCCCAATGTCGATGTTCCCACGAAAAGTGAGATGGTCCCGTCGCCCCAGCTTCGACGCCTCCTCCGGAGCAGTATCAAAATTTCCGAAAAGCCCTTCGTTCATCGCAGCAATCCCTCAAAGACTGCAAGCGTTTCTTTCTTGATCGCCGCGCTATTCCGCCTGAAAAAGCCGGCGAGGTCGTATCCGAGCACGTCGCGACAGAAGACATAAGTAGAGTCGATCGAAGTGCCGCCAACGGTCCCCTGTAGAATCAGCCATTGTGCGCGTGTGTATCGTTCGGCGACGTCGGAATCGATTTGCGTTGAGAGCAAGAGTACTACGGGTAGATGCTTTGAAGCATAAGCGTTGGCGGCGTTGGACACGTCAGCATTCTGTCGCTTGGAATCCTTGCTCTTGTAACCCTGCCTGACTTCGAACACGGCGCCGCGGAGGTCCTTCGCGTCCTCCTTCGCAAGTCCGACTGCTTCAGCGGCTTGGGCGAGCCAGCGCTTTACTGGCTTCTTCTGCTGTTCGACGCAAACCTTTTCCAAGGGTATCCAGCCATCGAGTGAGAGCTTGCGCAATTTCCCGCGTGCCGAAGGGACTTGGTACGACCAAACGCAGTCGGGCATCGAAATGCCTAGCTGGTCGCATAGGATTAGCTGGAAAACGAGCTGGCACCCAATACCGATCTGGCGATACACGGACGTCATCCCGCCGGCCGCCTTGTGAGCGGCGTAGACCAAAGGCGAGTCCAGTCCGAACCAAGTGTAGAACTCATCTTCGCGATACATTTTCTGAAAGGTTTCGAGGGTAAATCCACCGCTCCGTCCCTTGCCGAACTTTGGCTTGTAGTCGAGACAGACGCGCAAGGCGCGCCGGATTACGTCCAAATACTTGTCGTCGCGGTCGGACATGAGGCGATGTTACCCGAACGTATCGAACGAGCCAATTGCCCCTGCGTCGGCACTGGCGTCATCGGCGATGGGCTCAACCAATGGTATCGAAGATGCCGAACCCTGACATTCGATTCGCTCAATTGCGCTCGTTGAATTCGGCGTCATCGATAGCGGCATGTTGCAATGACTGATTCGATCGGGGATCGTGCGACATTCTGGGAACTTCGCGAGCCGTTCATCGGATTCGCACGGAGTGAATAATGGGTTTGCGCATCGCCATGTATACGCATTCGTTGAACCCGCGCGGCGGGGTCGTCCATGCGCTGTCGCTGGCCGAAGCGCTCCAGACGTCGGGACATCAGGTCACGCTCATCGCCCCGCAACCCGCCGGGGCAACGCTGTTTCGGCAGACGACCGTGCCGACGCGCTTTTTCCCCGCCGAGGCCGTCACCGGCGATCTTGCGGCCCTGGTGCAGCGGCGCGTCGGCGAATACGTCGCGGCCGTTCGCTCCAACCCCGATCCCTTCGACCTGCATCACGCACACGATGGCATGAGCGGCGTCGCCCTCGCCGGCCTGCGCGAGCGCGGCGAAATTCCCGCCTACGTCCGGACGGTCCATCACCTCGAGGACTTCGGCGACGCGTACCTTCGCGTCGCCCAGAACCGGTCCGTTGAGATGGCCGACCTCGTGCTCTGCGTGAGCCGGGTCTGGGCCGAACAACTACAGACGCAGTTCGGGCGCGAGGCGATCGTCGTCCCCAACGGCGTCGATCTGAAGCACTTCACCCCCGTTCCACAGCCGGATGATCAGGCGCGCTGCGAAGCGATCGCCGGCCCGCTGCCGGGACCCGTGCTGCTGGCGGTTGGTGGGATCGAGCGACGCAAGAACACGCTACGCATTCTCCAGGCCTTTCTCCTGGCGCGCCCGAACCTTCCAGCGGGGACACGGCTGGTGATCGTTGGCGGCGCCAGCCTGCGCGACCATTCCGACTACCGCAGCGCGTTCGATGACACCCTCGCCGGATCACCCCATCAGGCTGACGTTCGCGTCCTTGGTTCGGTCCCGGACGATCTGATGCCCGCGCTCTATCGCCGTGCGACGGCGCTCGTATTCCCGTCGCTCGTCGAAGGCTTCGGCCTGGCCGTCCTCGAGGCGATGGCCAGCGGCAGACCGGTTATCACCTCGAGCCGGCCGCCGTTCACCGAATACATCACCGAAAACGATGGATTGCTCGTCGATCCCGTGAAGACCGAGGAGATCGCCGCCGCCATGGTTCGCCTGATGGACCCCTCGATCTGTGCCGCGTACGCCTCTCGCGGCCACGCCGTCGCGGAACGATTCAGCTGGCCAACGTCAGCCCATCAGCACATCGCCGCGTACGGCCAGTTGCCCGCGCCCACCGGAGATCGCCATGCCCGAGATGCGCTTTGCCGTCCGGTGGCCGGATGAAAAGATCGCTGGACCGATCGCAACTGCCAATATCACAGGAGACCAGCAAACTATTTTTCACGCATTCCCTTCAGCGCCGCAGTCGCCTGCGCTTGGAACAGATCGTCTGTTTCGGTTTCCATCAATTGTTGCAACGCAGGCGCCGCCTCTTTTGCGTGCCGGCCGAGCAACTTGAGCGAAATTAGAGCCTGATAGCGCAGGTTGCGGTCCGCGCTTTCCAGTGCGTTCGCCAGCGCGCGTGTCGCCTTCCTCGTCGGACTGTTGCCCAGCGTACGAGCGATCTCATGTCTCACCAGGGGTTGTTGGTCGTGTGCGAGCCGCGCGACTAGTGCGGACACGACCAAATCGGACATGGGGTCGATCTTTCCAAGGGCCGAAGCCGCGGACTGGCGGGTCAATGGGTCCGCGTCATCGAGCAGCATGAGAAGAGACGGAATCGCACCTTTAGCGGCAGGGCCAACAGAGTACAACTTCATCATGGCGCGAATCCTTACGCGGGAATCGCCATGGTTGAGTCTCGTGATCAGGTCATTTATGGCCTCTTCCGCGGAAGCCTTGGCGATCGGCATCCTGGCTGATGCCGGTCGCAAATCGAACGAAGCGATGAAATCGTAATCGTGGGCCGTCACATATAGCGGAAATTGGAGCGTCTTCATGTGCGCGACGGTTCGCTGCATGAACGCCTGAAACTTAATGACGACGAGCAGGCTGCTCATATCGCTGGCGGATTGATTCACCGTCTTGCCAAACGCGTTGCTTGCGTACACCCGTTGCAACGGCTCAAGGCCGGAAATCGGGTACTCCTCAAAACGATTCGACTGCCAATCCGAAAGCCAATCTTGCTCTTCAAGACCGCCGTCAGTCGCATAAGCAAAAAGGTCGCAATACCATCGATCCGGATTTATGTCGAAGCCGTTCATCTTTGTATAAGCCGCGCCGATCTGAAACCGCGCCGATTCCAGATCGAAAAACCGATCAAAATGGCGTGCCGCGTTCGCGGGGTCGTTGTCGATCGGCAATTCGATCGCGATATGGAAGAGACTTGAGGGCAGCTTCTTCAACTCGCGAATCACCTCACGCTCGCACGCTTCGAGATCGCCCCGACGGAGGACCGGCGCGAGACGTTTGGCACGATCGGACGCCAATTCCAATCGATCGCAAGCTATCGATAGTTCCTCAACGTGTAAATGAACAGGCCGATTGAGTCCGCAGCGTCCGATGCGTGCAGTGCGGCGGCATAGACAGTGACGACAATTGATGTTCCGCCCCGAGCGTGTGGACGGGAGGAGAGACTATCGCTCGCCGTTGTCCGACCCGCTTTTCGTAGCACGGGCGCCTCGCGTGTGTCCTTGCGAAATAGACACGGGCGAGACGCCCGTGGGCCGCGGTACGCCGCGGCCATCGGCGGTACTCCGCCGATTCAGTTTGAGCGCCGCGTTCACCAAGGGAGAAAAGAACGCTGCGCTCTTGCTCATCTCGGTCGAGTACGCCCGAGCCGGCGTGATTACACGCCTGCATGGGCGGGGCGCCCATGCCACGTGGGGCGCGCGTGGGTACACGCCTCTGCATTGGCGCGGCGCCCATGCCACGTGAGGGAGTGCGAGCGCTGGCGTTGGTCATGCACTGCGTTCGGCTGCCGCGCTGGCCTGATGGATTAGGCGGAGGCCATGCCGGATCGCGAGGCGAATGGGACGAATGAGGTAGTGGACGAAGTTCAACGGGGCGGGGAGCGGGAGCGCGGCCTCGTCGCCGACCGTAGGAGTAAGCTGGGCGAGGCAGAAGCGGAGCCGGTCACGAAGGCGCTCGCGGACGCGAAATTGAAACATCGTTCGGCCGAGCGTCGCCACCTCCGGCGGGCAGTCGCGCTCAGCGATGAGGCCACGGCGCACTTCCGTCACAAGCGATGACAACGCCGGATCATGATCGATGGCGCGGTCAGTTGTCGGCGAGAGGTGGGCCGAGAGCAGGTCGTGCGCGAGCGCCATTCCCAGCAGAACGATACGGCGGCAGCCGATGCCGTCAGCCAGAGCGATCGCCGAATCGATCGCCTCTGGCGGGCGGGCTTGGATGAGGCGTGCGACATCGCAGATGCGGTCGAGCCGTGCCCAGCCGTCCTTGGCACCGTTGAGACAGAGGACGAGCATCAGCTCCGCTGTCCCCAGCGACAGCACGTCACGGCCGCCGAGGCGGACGGTTCGCGGGTTTTCCCAGAGCAGTTCCGGATCGAGCCGTACAGCCATGAAGGCGGGCACGACGTTCCAATGCAGGTCGACGTTGACCGGGCCGCGGATCAGGTGGTGCTCGCAGTGACTCTGGAGATAGCGTTCCTCGCGCGAACCGTTTAGCGACTGGAGGACCGCCGCTTCGCGCGAGGAGGCGGTGGGAAAGAACGGCCGGTGTCCCATCGACACGAGCAGCCGTTTGGCGGCGACGATATTGGCGCGGTGCACGAGCAAGTCCAAATCGCCCGGCTCGCGCAGCGCGAAGCTGCCGTACACGTCGATCGCCAGAAGCGGGCCCTTGAACGGTACGGCGCTGATGCCGGCGCCCGCGAAGGCGTCGAGCAACTTGAGAAGCTCCGCGACGAGGGACAGGTTCTGTGCGACAACTCCGCGTGCGCGATCCCCCAGCGCCGCCTTCACGGACGGAGCCAGCGCCGTTCCAGGCATCGAGGCCATTCGCTCGGCTAACAGCGGGACGACGCGGTGCATCTCCGCCAGGGCGAGCAGGCGTGCGCCATCCACCGGACCGGCAGCCTCGTGCGCGGGTGAGGACGCGCCGGGCGTTCCCAGCGTTTTCAGCAGCCAGTCGAGCTCAGCGCGCAAGGTCCGCCTCCACGAGTGGCACGACGTTCGGCAGCGCGTCGATCGACCGACGGCGTACGAGCCGCTGGACGGGAACCGAGGCTGTCAGACGTACGGCCTGGCGAAAGTGCGCCGACTCAGAACCGCTGGCGCGGAGCATGACGAGGGCGTACGAGTGGCGGACGATCTCGATGAACGCCTGCTGGGAGGCGAGGGGTTCGATGCGTTCGGCGTCGCCGTCCTGGAGTACGTAAATTCTCAGCAAGTGCAGGGCAACATCGGGGAACCGGTCCGGCACCCGGCGGGCGCGCTTGTCGAAATCCGGCATGAGCCGGGGAAGCTCGTCCGGGTTCGCGTCCAGTTGGGCGGCGGCCTGCGGGAAGAGCTTCAACTGAGGAAAGCCGGGGTGAGCAATCGGACCGTCGGCGGCCTCGACATCGACTGCCACCAGGTCGTCGGCGACAATGCCGTGTCCGCGGGCATGGAATGCGGCGGCCAGCGTGGACTTGCCCGTCCCCTTCTCCGCGACGAACGCGATCGCGCCGCCGGCCATCGCAACGCTGCTCGCGTGCAGCACCAGGAACCCGCGCTGGTGGAGGAGCACGCCGAGGACCGGACCGAGGATGAACAGCCGTGCCGTGCGATCCTCGCAACCGGCGCTGCGATCGAAGACGACCTCACTGCCGCGCTGAATGGAAAATCGGCCGGCTTCCTCGAATGACAGGAATGCGTGGTCAGGGGTGGCCCAGGCCTCGAGACCCCCCGAAGCTTCAGGAGGAAGGCTGGGGTCAACGATTCCGGCACGGATCGTGATGTCCGCCGGAACTGTGCCGGGCACAGCGATCAGCTCCGGCAGCGCGATCTCGGATTGGATGAAAAGCCCATACGCCCGGTATTGAAACATGCCACGGTTAACATGCCACGGAACGTGGGACGATGCCAGCGAGCCGCGAGGTCGGCGCGGGAAGCGAACGATGCGCTAATTCCAGAGAGGCGAGCGGCTCAGCCGGGCCAGCGAATGTTGCTGCCCTTGCCGCCTTGGGTCGAGCCGTGCAGCTTGCCCTGGGTCAGCTTCTTCACGTCACCGAGGTTCACGAGACGGGGCGCGCGATACTCGCGCTTGGTGGTGTTCTTCGACGCTGCGGTTTTCATTGCCGCTCCATGGTGAAGACCAGTTGGCGATTCCTGGCCAGTAGGTTAGGAACAGATTAGTAACCGCACGGCATCGCTGCAATCTGAAAAATGCGGTCGCGCGGGAAAAATGAAGGGGTGGTTGGCAAGCTACGCAATCTGAGCTGTCCCCGCGGCCGAGTAGCGGCGTTTTTCGGACAGCACGCGCGTATACTCCACCGCACGAGGAGCTTAGAGATGAACGTCCTGGTCGCCGGCGGCGCCGGCTATATCGGATCGCACACGGTTAAACGTCTGCTCGAGGCGGGACATCGTCCCGTCATCTATGACAATCTCTCGCGCGGGCACCGCGCGGTGGCGGAGATCCTGAAGACGCCGTCCGTCTTCGCTGACCTCAATGACCGCGCGACGCTGGTACGCACCCTGCGCGAGCACCACATCGAGACCGTCATGCACTTCGCCGCGTACGCGTATGTCGGCGAGAGCGTGGAGCAGCCGTTGACGTATTACCAGAACAATGTCGCCACCACCGTGAGCGTCTTGCAAGCGATGCAGGAGGCGGACGTTCACCGCTTCGTTTTCAGCAGCACTTGCGCCACGTACGGCGACCCGGACCGCGTCCCCATTACCGAAGACCAGAAGAAGGCGCCCGTCTCCCCCTACGGCCGCAGCAAGCTGATGGTCGAGCAGATCCTTGCGGACGTACCGCTCGGCTGGAAATCATTTCGATTCGCGGCCCTGCGCTATTTCAACGCAAGCGGCTGCGCGAGCGACGGCACGCTCGGCGAAGACCACGATCCCGAGACGCACCTCATCCCCGTCGTCCTGCAAGCGGCGCTGGGCCTCCGCCCCGGCGTGACCGTCTTCGGCACCGACTATCCGACCCCCGACGGCACCAACGTGCGCGACTACATCCACGTCGATGACCTGGCTGACGCGCACATCGGGGCGATGGAGAGACTCGATTCCCTGTCGGAACCGATCTTCTGCAACCTCGGCACAGGCCGCGGGTTTTCCGTCAAGGAGATCCTGCGCACCGCCGAGAGGGTCACGGGGAATGCGATCCCGGTGACGTACGGCCCGCGCCGCGCCGGCGACGCGATCGCCCTCTACGCCGATCCGAGCCGTGCAAAGAAATTGCTCGGCTGGGAAGCGAAACACAAGGACCCGGAATCGATCATCCGCTCGGCGTGGAACTGGTTCTCCAAGCACCCGCGCGGCTACCAGGACGCGGCCCAATGAACCGGTACCGTCTCCAACCTCCGCCACGGCTGGCCATCCCGGCGATCGCGGCGATCGTCGTCGCGGTCGGAAGCTATGCCCTCTCCTTCGCGGGCCATTGGGCGTGGGGAATCGTCGCCGCCCTCGTGGGAATCCTCCTGGGAATTTTCGGCCTGATCTGGGCGGCGTTGCCGGAACGGCGCGGCGCTATCCTTGGACTGTTCGCGATCCTTCTGAGCGTGCTTGCGCTCATCCCGGCAATCTTCGCGATGATGGGACGGGGCCTTCTCAGCTGAGATCCGCGGCGCGCGCGATTCAGCGGGCGGCGGCGGGCCGAGTGATCGCCGCTCGAAACGCGGCGGAATCGCGGAGCTGGTCGCACAGGGAATCGACAGCGGCGCATCGCGCGTGCGGGTCGAGGGACGGATCTAAGTCGAGCGGGCGACCGATCAGCGTTTCGGCGGCGTGCTTCGCCGCACCGCGGACGGCGGGGTCTTCATCATCCAGGCAATCCAGCAGAAACGGCAGATCGATCCTCGCGGCCCCCACTTCACCAGCGAACGGACGCCAGTCGTCGGCGGCCAGCAATCGTCGCCAGCGGTCGGACTGCTCGGGTGAGAGCGCGGCGCGATCGACCCGCAGCAGCGGCAGGATCGCGGCGCGCCCCATCTGCCGGAGCGACAGCTCGGCGGCCTGGCGATCGGCAAATTCGGATGAGCCGAGCGCATCCATCAGCCGGCTCACCTGCCCCGCGGCTTTCGAGTCGGGCATGATTGAATCAAAGGTGCGGTAGACTTCGATCGCCGGGTGGCGGTGCATCAGGTGACCCGCACCGAGTCGGCGCAACACGGGCAAGCCTTGTCGCTCCCAGACGAGCGGGTGCTTTGTCTGGAACTCAACGAAATTCGCCGGCCGATCTTTTGTTTTCGACACGTCGTCCGCCGCATCGGGCGCTGACGTGCCGCTCGAACGCGAAACGCCCAACGGCGGCAGTTGCCAGGTAGCGCGGAGGGAATCGCCCGTGTCGACAAAACAGATGTTGTATCGCCCGCGTCCGCCGGGCGCGGCGAAGTCGCAGGCCTTGAAGCTGGTGACGCCGTTGCCAACTGCGAGCGAGAAGCAGGCGAACGTGCCGCGTGAGCCGGCGTCGTAGCAGGTCAGGATCGTCTCGTCGTCGCCGCGAGAAGCGCGGCGGGGAATCACCTGGAGCGTCCAAATCCCCGGATCGCCCTCGACCGTGAAACGGACGACGCCGTTGCGGACCGCGGCGGTGTTCGCGAGTTCAGCCAGATCCGCCGGCTGCGTGATCCGCGCCTGGATGCGGCCATGCGAGCCTTCGAAATGGACGAGGTCTTCGAGCCGGTAACGCCCGCCGACCTGCGCCACTTCCAGCATCCGCTTGACCCACGGCGGGAGGATGTGGCCGCTGCCATAGACGGCCGGCTCGTGCGGCCATTTCACGCCGCCCCCGGCCCGGGACGGCAGGAGCGCCACCGCGGCCGCCCCGCTCATCATCAGTAGTCTTCTCAGCACGAAGTTCACGACACTATTTTACCCAAGATGCAAGCCGGTTAGAATTCCGCGTACACGATGAAAAACTGGATTCTGGCGGGGTAATGGATTCGTTCGATGAGGAACATCTTCTGCTCCGAATGGAAGGGCTGGAAAAGTCGTTCCCCGGCGTGCGGGCGCTGCGGAATGGCGAGCTTTCGCTGCGGCCCGGCGAATGCCATGCACTGATGGGAGAGAACGGCGCGGGCAAGAGCACGTTGATCAAGATCCTCGCCGGGGCGCAGTCGGCCGATGCGGGGGACGTCGTCTGTCACATCGCGACCGACAACTACGAAGGCGGACGCGTAGCCGGCCGGGCGATCGTGGAGGTGCTCTCGGGCAAGGGGAACATCGCGATCATCGATCATCCCGAGGTGGAGTCGGGGTTCATGCGCGAGATGGGATTTGAGGAGCAAGTGGCCAAAGCGCCGGATATCAAGATCGTCGCGAAGCTGGCGGGATACGGAGCGCGCGACAAATCGTTCGCGGTCGCCCAGGACCTCCTCCAGGCCCACCCGGAGCTCAACGCCATTTTCGCGATCAACGATCCATCGGCGCTCGGCACCCTGGCGGCGGTCGAGAAGGCGGGGCAAACCTCGAGCGTGCGCATCATAGGATTTGATGGACAGCCGGAGGCGCGGCAGTCGGTGAAAGATGGCAAGCTCTACGCAACCGTGATGCAGTATCCCAAGCTGATCGGCGAGAAGGCGATTCAGACAATCGGCCGGTACATGGCCGGAGACGAAGTGGAGAAACAGATCCTGATTCCGCCCAAGCTCTACCGCCAGTCCGATGCGGCGAATGATCCGGACCTGCACTGAGTTTTTCGTGGCACTGGCGCCTCGCCCGTGCCACGATCGGAATCTGAGCCAGTCCCGAATTTTCTGTCGCGCCGCGTTTTTTCCGAAGGCGTGGCGGGCGTCATCCTTTATGATCCCCAACCATGATCGTCGCGGGAATTGATGAGGCGGGGTACGGGCCGGTGCTGGGGCCGCTCGTCGTGGGATGCGCCGCGTTCGAGGTGGACGAGGTCCCGGCCGATTCCCTGGAAGTCCCATGTCTCTGGAAGCTGCTGCGGCGGCACGTGAGCCGTAACAAACTCAAGGGCGGGAAAAAACTCCATATCAACGACAGCAAGCTGGTTTACGCGCCCGTGGACGGGCTGAAGGAAATGGAGCGCGCGGTCCTCGCAGTGCTGGCCAGCTACCGCGACTGGCCGGCGGACCTGGCCGCCCTGCTGGGCGTTGTCGCCGATTCGGTCGTCGAGCAGATCGGACAATACCCGTGGTACGTTCAGCCGGACGATGAGACGTTCCCGATCGAGCAGGACGCCCTGCCGGTTCAGCTTTTCGCCAACGCCCTGCGGACGGAGATGAAGCGCGTGGGGACGCGCTGCGTGCACCTCTCAGCGCGCGTTACATGCGAGCGCGAGCTCAACCGCATGTTGAACGCGACCCGCAACAAGGGAAGCACCCTCTTCTCGATCACCGCGACGCACCTCGATGACCTACTCCGCCACTTCGCCGATCGCGGCCTGACGATCATCTGCGATCGCCAGGGCGGGCGCGGCCACTACGGCTCCCTGCTCCGCCTCATGTTCGAGGAATGGTCGCTGGAGATCGTCAGCGAGATCGAGGCGCGCAGCGAGTACCGCATGGAACGATCCGGCCAGCGCGTCCGCATCATTTTCCAGGAGAAGGCCGAGCAGGCCTGCCTGCCGGTCGCCCTGGCATCGATGGTGAGCAAATACCTCCGCGAAGCGATGATGAAACGCTTCAATGCCTACTGGCGGATCCAGCTCCCCGGCGTCGTCCCCACCGCGGGTTATCACGAAGACGGCACTCGTTTCCTCGGCGACATCGAAATGAAACGCCGGGAGATGGGTATCCCCGATGAGCTGCTGATCAGATCCCGCTAAAACTTTCGAACAATTCCGCCAGCCGTCCGGCAGCGGATCGACCACCGTGCGACGCGGCTTCGTCGGCATCGAACGCGTTCGCGACCTGGAAAACCTGATCCTCAGCCCCCTGCTCGCGGGCCGAACCCGCGCCGTGTGATCCGAGGCGGCTTGGCGCCTTGGCGGTCCATTTCTTCGCAACAATGTTTGCGGCCCCATTCGTTGCCAACGTCGGACTGGTTTTGGTAGCCTACGGGGCACACGCGGCGACGGCCGCGCGTGGGAGGCTCGCCTATGCCGGTCGAGAAATGGTCCGAACGCGTCGCAGTGGTCCACCTGGCGGACGATCCGCAATTCTCCGATGACCTGGAAGGCGTGGAGGACGCGCTCGCGCAGGGGCCGATGGACGCCGTCCTGGACTTCGGCGCCGTTCACTACGTCAACTCCTCCAACATCGCACGGCTTCTGAAACTGCGAAAAAAGATCGGCTCGACGGACTCCCGGCTCGTCCTCTGCAACATCAGCACACAGGTCTGGGGCGCCTTCCTCATCACCGGTCTCGATAAGCTGTTCGAGCTGAGCGATAACGTCCCGACTGCGCTGGCAACGCTGCAAATCTAAACCGCCGGTCGGGCGCACGGAGTTCTCCGCACGTCGCGTTACTATTCAAATGGGCGAATGAACGTTCCTTACTCCTGCGCGGAATTGTGGTCGTACGTGCCGTCGCCCCACACCGATAGAACATGGCCATTGGGTTTGTACAACAACCAAAGTTCCTCGAACTTCTGCCGATCCCGACTCCACACTTCAAGCGTGGCTCCGAGATCAAAAGAAAGCGTCGTTGCCCCCGTCTGGTAATTGATTTTTACCCCAACCAATTTTTGTCCGCTAAGTGTCAGCAGTGCTCGCGATACAGCCCGCCGAGATGATGCCCATTTTGCCGTCTGCCCCTTGCCGAATTGCAGTTGCCAACGTGCGACGTAAACCCAAAACCACCACCGGCCCTCAACCGTAACTTGTCGCCTTGCCGACAGTTCCTGAACGGCCCCCGACTTCGACTTACTTTTGTACGGCTCTCGTATGTGCAGATGGGGGGCCGAATTTCAGTGAAAGATTCAACAGTCGATCGAAATTGAGCCCCCAGCACGGCTTTCCCAGCAGAGGGGCAAAATTCTGCTTGATAACATTTTCTGTAATCGACGTGCGTTGACGCCCGGTGGAGTTATCCATTCGATTCGTCCGGCTTTCGATTTGACGCTAGGTCGATCATCGTAACGCCCAGGGACCGCCCATTCATTTCGAAGTTGCCTGTTCGCGCACCCTCATTCACTCCCGCCCGTGCCCGTCGTCAGCTCGTGAATCGTGTTGTAGATCTCCTGCTCGACCGGCGTCCCGTCCTCGGCGGCGAGGTTGTACTGGATCTCCATCTGCATCACGGGCTTGATGCTGGGGATTTCCAGGAAGACGGTCTTGTGGTCCTTCGAGAGATGGGCGGATTTCACCTCGACCGTATCATGGCCCTGTTGCTGGGGGTTGGCGACGGACCAGTCGTGTGAGCCGTACTGCGCGGTCCAGTGGTAGTTCCACTGCGAAACGCCCCACGATTCGACATCTTCGGCGGTCTTCGGATCGAGCGGCGCGGTGAACGTGAGGCGAATGCCGTTCTGAAGCGCGTGGATTTCCCGGGGGATCACGGCGGCCTTGCCGGTGTACCGCACGCGCTGGAACGCGCCGTCGCGCACGCCGTTGGTCTGCCATCCCTTGAGGCCGCTGACGTAGAGCTGTCCGTCGGCCGGATTGAAGCGGACACGCATGATGCCAGAGGCGAACTTCAGAGGGAAGCGGAACGTGCCGCCCTGGAGCCGGCCGTTCACGATTTCCGGCATGATCAGGTAGAGCGATGATGCGCCATACGACGTGTGCAGCATCGCCCCCTTCAGAGGACCCCATTTGGCGCTGGTCACCCCGGTTTGTGCGCCGCTGGAGTTGTCGAGGCTGTGCGGAATCCAGATCGGGTAGCCGGGATGGCTGGGGGTTGGCCCGTGGGCCATCGGCGTGAAGCCGAGGAACTGGCCCTGCTTCACGAAATCGATCCGCGACGCCGGCACCCATTCTCCCTCGTTGTCGGAGGTGGTGACGATCCCATCGGGGGAGACTCCCATGCCGTTGGGGTTGCGGAGTCCGGTCGCGAAGACTTCGATCGATGAGCCATCCTTCGACACCTTCAACATCGTCCCGCCGTGGTCGGTCGGGTTGCCGCATTTGGTGTAGTAGAAGTTCCCCTGCGGATCGGTCTCCAGTCCGGTGCAGTACTCGTGGCCGCCCGGCGTGACCTTGCAGCCGCTGTTGAAGTTCTCATAGAAATCGGCTTCGCCATCGCCATTGAGGTCGCGGAGCCGGGTGATCTGATCGCGGCCGAGGACATAGACGGCGCCATCGACGATCTTCAGGCCGAGGGGTTGAAAGAGACCGGTGGCGAAGCGTCGCCAGGTGAGCTTGTCGAGTTTGGCATCGATGCCGGAGACGATCCAGACATCGCCGCTGATCGAGCATATAGCGGCATCGCCATTGGGGAAAAAGTCGTGCCCGGAAAATCGCAGGTAGGACTTCCAAGGGTTATCGTCGGGGGCGGTGAGGGTATCGACGACGTACGGCCCCAGCTCATTTCCCAGCGTTCCTTTGGTCACGACCGGCTGACTCCAGCGCGCCGGCCCGCCGTGCGTCAGTGGCTCGAGTTCCACCTGCGGCTGCGACGCCGACAGAAGCGCCTTGAACTTGGGAAGCGACGCGCTCTCCCCTTTCCAAACCAACACCTTGGCACGAACCGCTTTCTCGTGAGGCGGGAAGGTGAGCACTGTGCGCGAACTGTTCACGATCCGAAGCTGGAGACTCTTGTGACCACCGACGACCGCTGCCGCCAGCAATCCGGCGGGGCTTTCCAGGATCGCGATCGAACCGTCGGCGTCGCTTCGGCCCTGGCTCTTGGGCTGCTCGCAAAGCGTGACGGTCAGCGGTTCCTTCGAGGGCGCGACCTCGAGCGTTTGGGCGAAGGCGTGCTCGCCATCGACTGCTTCCAGATCGAACGTTTCCAGGATCGGAACGTTCGCCACGGCATAGGCGAAGACGACGCGATCGCCGTTCAGGTAAAGACCGCGATAGTGCCCGCGCGGCGCCGGCAGCGGGCCGGCGTGATCGGGGCGCGGGTCAGTGAAATCATCCCCCGTGGACCAGCCGGGGCCGGCGGAACAGCCGAATTCCACACGCCCGCCCGGATCGGGATGCTGGGCGAGTCCGTCGCGGCCGGCATAGATCTTCATGAATCCGCCCGTCCACGCGGCGCCCACGCGCATCAGTTCCGTATCGAAGCAGAGGCCCGCCTTGTGGTCGGCGCCGAGGCGCACGGAGACGCCCTTGTTCACGTTATTCGAGAAGGGCTTGGCTGAAGTAAGGCTCGAGCTGAAGAACGGGCCGTGGTCTTCCTGCTCCCAGCGCGTGCTGGATGGGCTGACGCCGACGAATTCTTCGTCACCCCTGGTGCGCTGGGCCTTGTTATGGTTGGCCGAGGCATCGGCGAAACCCTTGGCGCCGTCGTCGTCAAAGTGCCAGAGCCCGATCGTGTCGGCATCGGCGGTGAAGGGCGCATCAGGCAGTCGATCGATCGACCGCGCGCCGCGGGAGATGCGCACCTCGTCGAGAAGCAGGTCGTGGGCGGCGGCCATCTTGTCCGCGTGGCCGAACGTCAGCGCCCCCCGGTCGCTCCACCCACCGAGCCGTCGAACCGGCTTCTCGGCCACCATTGTGGCATCGACGAAGAGGCGGACGGTCGTGCCGTCGAACGACATCGCCAGGTAGTGCCATTTGTCGTCAACGAGATCGACCTTCGACGCCACGGTCGCAGGCGCGTAACCCGTCATCGCCAGCGTCAGCGCGCCGCTGCTCCGGGCCGCGAAGAGTTCCCAGTGCTCGATTGAGCTTTTCGGCTCGTAGGCCACGAGCGGCGTGTCGTCGTCCTTGCTCCCCACCTTTGCCCAGCACTCCACCGTTCGCGGCACAGCGAAGTACATCGCCCCCAGCGCCGGCACCGCGGCAAATGTCTCGCTCGGGCGCAAGGCGCGTCCAAACCGCCCTTCCGTTGCCGACAACTCCACCGCCCCCCTGTCAGTTCCCGCAATCGCCATCACCACAGCCGCCAGCGTCACCACAAAGTACCGCATTCATTCCTCGCAGGATTAAATCTCGTTCACCACCGAGGCACGGAAATCCAAGAGACGAGCTGATTCACCGCCGAATTCCACATGAGCCTTCGCCTCGTCCTGAACTGGCAAACGCTTCCGCCGCGCCGCTACCGTAGCGAGCCGCGACCGTGAGGGAGCGTTGTGTGTGCGCCACTACGTCCATCGCTCCCTCACGGTCGCGGCTCGCAGCGTCTCCTCCATTCCCACGAATGTTTTCGGAGCAGACGCCGAGAGCGCCATGAACACAAGGTTCTTTGTCTCCATCCGTGATATCCGCGTCGTCCGCGGTTGTTTTATCGTCTCCGCGTCCTCGGCGTCTCTGCGTTGAACCAAGCCCTGATCACCCAGCGATGTTCATCAGTGTCCCGACCGGCGGAAGAGTGATGCGCATCTCGTCACCCGGGATCAAGCAGAATCCGTCCGGCGGGACAATGCCGGTGCCGGTCATGAGAAAACAGCCGGCGGGAAAGGTGTTGTCGCGGAAAAGATGCTCGACCAGTTCCTCGGCCGTTCGCTTCAGGCGATTCAAGGCGGTCGTGCCGCGAAAGATCTCCCGGCCCTCGCGGAGGATCTCAAGGACGATCGCGGTATCAGGCGACGGCAGCCCATCGCTGATCCAGATCCCGGGGCCGATCGCCGCACAGTTCTTGAACACCTTCGCCTGGGGAAGGTAGAGCGGGTTTTCCCCTTCGATATCGCGGCAGCTCAGGTCGTTGCCGATCGTGTAGCCGATAACCCTGCCGTGCCGGTTGATCGCCAGCGTCAGCTCCGGTTCGGGGACGATCCAGCGTGAGTCCGATCGCAGGTGCAGTGTCCCACCATGACCGACGACGCGTTGCGGCGTCGCCTTAAAGAACAGCTCGGGCCGGATCGCCTGGTAGACCCGGTCGTAAAAATCGCTCCCCCCGCCCTGCCGAGATTCATCCATCCGCGCCGTCCGCGAGCGCAAGTAAGTTACTCCAGCCGCCCAGACTTCCTGCGCCCCGATCGGCGCCAGCAAATCATCTTGCGACGGGGCATCGATCACGGGCACGCTACGAACCGCATCCGCGAGAAAACCCGCAAGGTTCTCCCGGTTGTAAAGGTCGTCCCAGTCGGTTTCCTTGAGCTGAAAGACGCGATCTCCCAGTCGAACGGCAGCGCCAAGAATGGTATGATAGAGGAGCATCAGTGGGTCGTGCGTATTGTGTCGATCTTCCAACTCGACGCCAGTTCCGGATGCAGATCGATTGAGGTGACGCTTGCTGAAACTCAACCTCTCACAGGAAATCGAAACTCGTGTCCGTGAGGAAGCGATGCGCCGCGGCATCGCCGCCGAAGATTATGCTGCGCATCTCGTTGCGGACAGTCTGCCCAGCCCGTCTGCGCCCGAACCATCGGCGGCCGCGGCTGCTGAACACTCGCTTTCCGACCTCTTTTCCAAGTGGGCCCAAGACGATGAGACGGAAGACCCTACGGAGATTGAGCGGCGCAATGCCGAGTTTGAGGAACTGAAGGAGGCGATGAACCAGTCGAGACTCGAGATGGAAGGGCCCAACTCCAGAAAGCTCTGGCCTTGAAGCGCCACATCGTTCTCGATTCCACACCGCTTTCGTTGCTCACCGCTCCCCACGGCGTCGTCGAAGCTGAAGCCTGTCGAGCATGGCTGTCATCGCAGATGGGCCTGGGCCGGGCGATCGTCGTTCCCGAAATTGTGGATTACGAGTTGCGGCGTGAGTTGATCCGGTTGAGGAAGCGGGAATCGATCGCACGGCTCGACGAATTCATCGCGCGGCCGGCCGTTCAATACCTGCCGGTCACCACGGCAGCATTGCGATTGGCAGCGGACCTCTGGGCGAGCGTTCGTCAAAAAGGAATGCCAACAGCCGATCCCAAGGCGCTCGATGTCGACGTGATTCTCGCCGCCCAGGTCCTTGCGACCGGATTGCAGCCTTCTGAATTCGTGGTAGCAACGTCAAATCCGATTCACCTTTCCCGGTTCGTTCCGGCCGAGCTTTGGCCGAGCGCGTAAATCCACATCGTGCGTTGGCCGCGGGTCGAAAAGCCGCTGCGTCCGCGCGTATGATTTAACGCCGCGACAGACGATCCCCGGCGTGCGTTCGCGGCGGCGGATTGGAGTGAGTCGCATCATGGCGGATCTGAAGACCCTCAAGGGCGTTGACGCCAAGGATCGGCGGATGATCGAAGAGGCCGAGGCCCTGCTGGGGCCGGAGCCTTCGTCGATGGGGTTCGTGAAGAACCTGTTCTGGGGGAACGTGCGCGAGGAGCTCGTCTTCCCCTATCCGGAGCAGGACGCCGAAGAGAAGTCGCGGTGCGACGAACTACTCGCCCGCCTCGACGCCTACCTGGACAACGAGCATCCTTCCGTCGCCATCGATCAGCAGCAGGAAATTCCGCGGTGGGCGATCGACCGGCTCTTCGGGATTGGCGTGCTGGGGATGACCATCCCGCACGAGTTAGGAGGCGGCGAACTGGGGATCACCAGCTATAACCGCGTCCTCGAACGCATCGGCCGGTCCTGCGGATCGACCGCCGTCATGGTGTCGGCGCATCAGTCGATCGGCTGCAAGGCGATCGTGCTCTTCGGTACCCAGGAGCAGAAACGGCGCTGGCTTCCGCATCTGGCGAAGGATTGGCTCTCGGCGTTCTGCCTGTCGGAGCCGAGCGTCGGCTGCGACGCCGCCAACCAGCAGACGCGCTGCCGGCTCTCGGACGATGGACAGTATTACCTCCTCAACGGCGAAAAGAAATGGGCGACGTCGGGCGCGCTCTCCAACGTCTTCACGGTCATGGCGCGGCAGGCGCTGACCGATCCGAAGACGGGCAAGATGCAGGAAAAAGTGACGGCGCTCGTCTGCACGCCAGACATGCCGGGCGTGGAGATCTTCCAGAAGAACCGCTCCAAGTGCGGTATCCGCGGCACCTGGCAGGCGCGAATCCGCTTCCACGATGTGCGTGTCCCGCGCGAGAACCTGCTGCACGAGGAAGGCAAAGGACTTCATGTCGCCCTTTCCTGCCTGAATTACGGGCGCTGCACGCTGTCGGCCGGCATGCTCGGCGGCGCCAGGCGGGCGTTCGAGCAATCGACCAAGTGGGCACAGACGCGCGTGCAGTTCCAGCGCCCGCTCGCCGAATTCGAGCTCGTGCAGGCCAAGATCGCCCGCATGGCCGCGTATACCTACGCGATGGATGCGATGCTCTACCTGACGACCGCGATGCTCGATCGCCACGATGAAGACATCATGCTGGAGACGGCGGTATGCAAGGTCTTCTGCTCGGAGATGGGGTGGCGCGTCGTCAACGACGCGATGCAGATCATGGGCGGCGAAGGGTACATGACCGAAAACGAGGTCGAGCGCATCTTCCGCGACTCGCGGATCAACCTGATCGTCGAAGGCGCCAACGAGGTCATGCAATCCTTCATCTTCGCCTATGGCGGGAAGCAACTGGCGGAGAAGATGCTCGGCGTGCGGCAGGCAGTCGGGTGGGACCACGAGGACACGCCGGCACACAACCTCACCCGCATCCTCCAGGGATTGAAGCGGCCCGGCGTCGTACGCGCCGCGGCGCCGCTGGGGGCCGAGCTGTTCCTGGGCGTACGGCCGAGCGTTCCCGAGATCGGCAATCTGCACGATTCGCTCAAGGATCACGCAAATCGGTTGTGCCACCTCGTTCGCGACCACAGCCATTACTTCAAGCTGGCGAGCAAGCATTACGGGGAGCAGATTGTGACGCGGCAAGCGGTGCAGGCACGGCTTGCCGACAGCGCGATGTGGCTTCACGCCTGGGCCTGCACGCTGAGCCGTCTCGATCGCGATATGCGTATCCACAATTCCGACCATGACGCCCGCTTCGAGCGCGACCGAGCGGCGGCGTTCTACTTCATGGACATGACGGAAACAGAAGTGCAGCGCTGCTTCCACGACCTGTTCGATAACGACGACGATGCGATGCGCGCCGCCGCCCAGGCGGCGCTTCGCTACAGCAACCAACTTCCCAATGATCGCTTCGCGATTCCCGAGTCCTCGCCCGTCGCGCCGGGGACCGGGCGAGCACCTAATCAAGATGGAATCAAGCAGTTCCCCGGTGAGAAGTGGAAGGAGCCGGGTGTATAATGGCTGGCGGCAGCGCGGAGGACCGGAATGCCCCTGAAAACGGTTTACCGAGGCGAGGTCCAGTATCTGCAAATCCTCGACGAAACGGGTGCGCTCGACTCGACGCTCGCGTCAGGCACGCTCACTGACGTAGACGTGCAACTCCTCTACCAGCAGATGATCATCTGCCGGGAGTTCGACGAGACCGCGTTCAAGCTCCAGCGCTCCGGCCGAATGGGCACCTTCCCACAGAACAAGGGACAGGAAGCGGCGACGATCGGCGCTGCCCGCGCTTTGACGAAGGGCGTGGATTACATCGTCGCCTACTACCGCGAAGCGCCCGCCCTCTTCCACCACGGCCTGCCGATGCAAAACGTGCTCCTGCCCTGGATGGGTGACGAGCGCGGCAATGCGTTGCCGCAACAACTCTCGATGAGCCCGCAATGTGTGGCGATTGGAACGCAAACCCTGCACGCCACGGGAATCGCCTGGGCGTTCAAACTTCGCAAGGACCCGCGCGTGGTCCTCTGCTTCCTCGGCGACGGCGCCACCAGCACGGGTGATTTCCACGAGGCGATGAACTTCGCTTCCCTGCTGAAGGCGCCGATCGTTTTCTACTGCATCAACAACCAGTGGGCGATCTCGACCGCCAGCCGCAAGCAGACCGCCGCTGAAACGTTCGCACAGAAGGCGCTGGCGTACGGCATGTCAACGATCCAGATCGACGGCAATGATCTCTTCGCAAGCTTCAAGGCGACGCGCGATGCGATCGAACGTGCCAGGAACGGTGGCGGGCCATCGTTCATCGAGTCGCTGACCTATCGCCTCGGCGATCACACCACTGCCGACGATGCTCGGCGCTACCGGCCGGCCGAGGAGTTGGAGAAGGCGATCCAGCGCGATCCGCTCATTCGCACGCGAAAATATTTACAGGACAAGGGGCTCTGGTCGGACGAGCAGCAGGCCAAGGCCGAGGAACGGGCGAAGTCGATCGTTCACGATGTCGTCGGCGTGGCCACGGGCATCGAGAAGCCGTCGAGCGATGACCTCTTCGATTACACCTATGCCCAGCTTCCCCCGTCGCTGGAGATCCAGAAGCAAACCCGGCGGACGGATTCGCTCGGCCAGGACCCGACGCAGGTGCACCTTCAGCCGCGCCCGGTAGAACAGCAGGAACGTGACGCAGTCGCCCACGGATGAACAGGACCAGAGCCATGCCCAAACTCGACCTGGTTGGCGCGATCAACATGACCCTGGCCCAGGAGATGGCCCGGGATGAGCGCGTCATGCTCCTGGGCGAAGACATCGGCCTGAACGGCGGCGTTTTTCGAGTGACGGACGGGCTGCAAAAGCGTTTCGGCCCCGAGCGCGTGTTTGATACGCCGCTCTCGGAATCGGGAATCATCGGAACGTCGATCGGCCTGGCGATGGCGGGCATGCGTCCCGTGCCGGAGATCCAGTTCGAAGGTTTCATGGGTCCTGCCTACGACCAACTGGTTAACCAGGCGGCGCGCTGCCGTACCCGCACGCGCGGCGCGTTCACCTGCCCGTTGACGGTTCGCGTTCCCGTCGGCGGCGGCATCCACGCGCCGGAGCTGCACAGCGATTCGCCGGAGGCAATCTACGCGCACACGCCGGGGCTGAAGGTCGTGATGCCCTCGCGTCCGCGCATCGCCAAGGGAATGCTGCTCAGCGCGATCCGCGATCCCGATCCGGTCATCTACTTCGAGCCCAAGCGGGTCTATCGCTCGTTCCGCGAAGAGGTGCCCGAGGAGGATTACACGGTGCCCATTGGCCAGGCGGAGGTGATCAATGAAGGGACGGACGTCACCGTCATCACCTGGGGCGCGATGCTCTTCGACTGCCTCCAGGCGATCGACCACATGCCGGACAACGTGAGCGTGGAGCTGATCGACCTCCGCACGATTTCGCCGATCGACGTGACGACGATCGCGGACTCCGTTCGCAAGACCGGCCGAGCCGTCGTCGTGCACGAAGCGCCGCTCACCGCCGGCCTGGGCGCGGAGGTCTCGAGCCTGATCCAGGAACATTGTTTCCTCTACCTGGAAGCCCCGGTACAACGCGTGACCGGGTTCGACACCGTGATGCCGTTCTATAAGCTGGAGAAACAATATCTTCCCGACCCGGAGCGGATCTCCCGAAGTATAGAGGCGTGTTTGGCCTATTGAATTATGGTCTCTGCCATGCCCAATCCGAATGACTTTCTCCTTCCGGACCTCGGCGAAGGGCTGGAGGAAGCCGAGCTCCTCGAGTGGTGCGTGAAGATCGGGGACCGGGTGCAGGAGAATCAGACGCTGGCGAAGATGGAGACGGCCAAGGCGCTGGTCGAGGTGCCCAGCCCGCGCGCGGGGACGATCGCCGCCCTGCATGGCAAGCCGGGGCAGGCGATCAAGGTGGGAACACCTTTGGTCACGTATCGAAGCGAGCAGCCGGTCACGGGGTCTGGGACGAATTCGCCTCCGAGTGGCGGCAACGGCAAGGAGCATGAGGACGAGGAGGAGCGCGCCGATGCCGGCACGGTGGTGGGAACGCTCCGGTCGGAAGCTGAAGACGAGGGTAGTGCCGTGCGTGCCGCGCCCGCAGTGCGACGGCTTGCCAGCGAGATGGGCGTGGAGCTGGAACGCGTCACAGGAACGGGAATCGGTGGACGGATCACGGCTGCCGATGTGAAGTCGGCCGCGGCCGCCGCCACTTCCGAGTCGTCGTTGGCGCTGCCGCCGTCAGTTGCTGCAAAGGTCGCCGCGGTCCGGCCGGAGGTTCGGCGCGATCGCCCACCCGTGACGCCCGCATCTCCATCCACCGATACCGAGCGAATCCCCTTCCGAGGTGTACGGCGGACGATCGCCGAACACCTCCGTTACAGCGTGGACCGTGCGATCCACTTCACGGTCATGGACGAGGCGGATGTGAGCGCGCTCGACGAGCTGCGCCGCCGGCTCATCGCGGCCAGCAACGAGAAGATCACGCTGCTCCCCTTCGTGGCGGCGGCGGTGTGCCGCGTCTTTTCGGGCCGGCTCGGCCAGCAATTTCGCCGGCTCAATTCCTCGGTCGATGACGATCGCCAGGAGATCGTGCAGCATCGCGCCGTTCACCTGGGGATCGCGACCGACACCGAGGCCGGCCTGATGGTCCCGGTAATCCGCGACGCTCACCTCATGGGCGTGCTGGAAGTGGCGCGGCAGATCGGCGAGCTGGCGAAGGCGGCGCGGGATCGTTCAATTCTCCCCCATCGACTCAGCGGCTCGACGTTCACGATCAGCAATTTCGGCGCGATGGGCGGCCGCTTCGGAACGCCGATCATCAACTACCCTGAGGCGGGGATTCTGGCGGTCGGCCGTGCCCATGAGGGCGTGATCGTCCGCAACGGAATGATCGGCGTCGGGAAGCTGCTCCCCCTGAGCCTCTCCGCCGATCATCGCGTGATCGACGGGGCGACCGCATCAACGGCGCTGGCGAAGATCATTGACCTGCTACAAAAACCCGATGAGCTGCTGCCGCCGGGATGATGGTGAGAACTGTCTCTCGGATAACGATGTCCCGGTACTCTTGGCAACTTCTGCGGGCGGGGCCGATCCTGCTGGATGGCGGCGGCATGTTCGGTTGCGTGCCGCGGGTGATCTGGAGCAAGGTTCTGTCCCCTGATCCGCTCAACCGGATTGCACTGGCGCACAATGCAATCCTGCTGACGAGCGACGACCCACAATCTCCCACACGCATCGTCATCGAAACCGGCAGCGGCGATAAGTTCGGGCCAAAGATGCGCAAGATCTTCGGCCTGACCGATCAGACGATCAACACCGCTCTGCAAGATGTCGGCGTCGCCCCCGAACAGATCAATCACGTCCTCGTCACGCACCTGCACTTCGACCATGCGGGCGGGCTGACACGGACCGCTCGGGCGGGAGAGACGCCTGATTGGGTTCGTTCTGATGCAAACTCCGATGACGCCCCAGCGGTGAAGCTCACCTTTCCGCGAGCACGGGTGATCGTGCAGCGGCGCGAATGGGAGGACGCCCGGCTCAACCGATCGGTCATGACACGGACCTATCTCCCGGAAAACCTGGAGCCGTTGCGCGATCACTTGCGGCTCATCGACTCCCCTGCTCCGTTTGCCGAAGGGCACATTCCCAACAAAGATGAGTGGCCCATATCAAGTTGGCGCGAGCGAGAGACGGAAGTGCTGCCCGGCGTGTTCGTCTTCTTAGTCCCCGGCCACACGTGGGGACAGCAGGCGATCCGGTTCGTGGAGCCGGGCGGGCGCAGCGTGGTCTTCGTGCCGGATGTGATGCCAACCCTCCATCACGTCGGCCAAGCGTACAGTCTCGCCTACGACGTGGAGCCCTACGCGAGCAGCGTCACCCGGCGCTGGTGCCTGGAAACCGCGACGGCGGAGAACTGGCGGCTGGTCCTCGCCCATGAGCCGGGAAACCCCTGCTGCCGTGCCCGAGCCAACGGCAAAGGATGGTATGACCTCGTTCCTGAAGAAATTTGAGCGCGCCGGCGCCGCCGCTTTGGGAGGGGAGCACACGTCGGAGCTTCGACGGCTCACCGACCAGATCCTCGCCGAAGAAGCGATCCTCCATCGCGGCGGACCGGACGCCGGTCACGAACGACAGCGCAAGCTTGGCCGACTTTCGGCTCGCGAGCGAATCGGCCTGCTCCTCGACACCGGCGCGCATTTCCTGGAGCTCGCGCTCTGGGCCGGTCACGGGATGTATCCGGAGGTCGGCGCGATTGCCGCTGCGGGCGCGATCACCGGGATCGGGCCGGTCGAAGGGCGTGACTGCCTGATCGTTGCCAACGATGCGACGGTGAAAGCCGGCGCGTTTTTCCCGGCGACGGTGAAGAAGGTGATCCGGGCGCAGAAGATCGCCGCCCGCTGCAACCTGCCGCTGATCTACCTCGTCGATTCAGCGGGCGTCTACCTTCCCATGCAGGATGAGATTTTTCCGGACGAAGACGACTTCGGCCGCATCTTCCGCAACAACGCCGTCCTCTCGGCGGCCGGCGTGCCGCAATACGCAGCAGTGATGGGCAACTGCGTAGCCGGCGGCGCATACCTGCCCGTGCTCTGCGACAAATTGCTGATGACCGACGGGAGCGAACTGTACCTGGCCGGTCCAGCGCTTGTTCAGGCGGCGATCGGAGAGCACGTGGACGCCGAGCAGCTCGGCGGTGCGGCCATGCACGCGGGCGTCAGCGGTACAGTGGATTTCCGGGAGCCGGATGACGAGTGCTGCCTGCGCCGCCTGCGCAGCCTGATCGCGCTGCTTCCGCAGCCGCCGGCGCAGTTGACGGCGAGCGCTACCCGCCCGGCAAGCGATCCGCGTTCGCTCTACGACCTGGTTGCGCCCAGCGGCCAGAGACCCTACGATGCCCACGACCTGCTCGCTCGGATCGTCGATGCCGGGTCGCTCCAGGAATACAAGTCGGAGTTCGGCAAGACGTTGCTCTGCGCCTATGCGGCGATCGGCGGGCAGAAGGTCGGCGTGATCGCGGATCAGCACCTGCCGACGCGTTCGGCCGACGGGGCGGTGCGCGTCGGGGGCGTCGTTTACGCCGACAGCGCCGACAAGGCAGCGCGATTCGTGATGGACTGCGCGCAGGGCGGCCTGCCGCTGGTCTTCCTTCAGGATGTGATGGGGTTCATGGTGGGGCGTGATGCCGAGCAGCACGGCATCATCCGCAGCGGCGCAAAACTCGTGAACGCCGTGAGTAATGCGAACGTGCCGAAGATCACGGTCATCATTGGCGGCTCCTTTGGCGCGGGAAGTTATGCGCTGTGCGGCAAGGCGTTTGATCCGGTCTTCCTCTTCGCGTGGCCGGGCGCGCGCTACGCGGTCATGGGCGGGACGCAGGCGACGGAGACGTTGCTGACGCTCCGGCGTCGGCAGGCGGAACGATCCGGCAAACCCCTCTCCGAACCTGAGTTTGAAGCATTGCGCCGGCAGACGATCGCCGACTACGAGGCGCAGACGGACATCCGCTATGGCGCGGCGCGCGGGTGGGTAGATGCGATCATCCCGCCGCACGCGACGCGCGACGTGCTGATCACTGCCCTGCGTCTGGCCACCCGTCCGCCACCATCCGGCGGATTTCGAGCAGGCGTATTCCAGGTCTAGCTTCACGCAGAAGGAAAGATGGCAACGCTCCGCATCGGCAACGCACAGGGCTTCTGGGGTGACGCGGCCGATGCGCCGCTTCGCCTGGCAAGCCAGGCGCCGGACCTGAACTGGCTGACGCTCGACTACCTCGCCGAAGTCTCACTCTCGATCCTCGCCAAGCAGCGTGAACGAGATCCGGCGCGGGGGTATGCCCGCGATTTCATCGACGTGATCGAATCGCTCGCGCCCCTCTGGCGATCGGACCGACGGCTGCGAATCGTCAGCAATGCCGGCGGGCTCAACCCGCAGGCGTGTGCCCGTGCGGCCATCGAAGCGCTCCGCAAAGCAGGCTGTGAGAACCTGCGCATCGGCATCGTCAGTGGCGACGATGTTCTGCCTGCCCTGCTCGATGCTCACCGGACCGACGCGGCGACGTCGGCGTTCGCGCACCTGGAGAACGGCCGGCGTCTGGGCGCGGTCGCCGATCGGCTCGTCACCGCCAATGCGTATCTCGGCGCGGCACCCGTCGCGGAAGCAATCCGCCGTGGCGCCGATATCGTGATCACCGGTCGCGTTGCCGATCCGAGCCTGACCGTCGGGCCGTGCCTCGCCCATTTTGGCTGGGCGGCCGATGATTATCCGCGCATCGCCGGGGCAACGATTGCGGGCCACCTAATCGAGTGCGGAGCGCAAGTCACCGGCGGAATCAGCACCGATTGGCTCACCATCCCCGATCCCGCTCACATCGGGTTTCCCATCGTCGAAGTATTGGATGACGGCGCATGCATCGTGACCAAGCCGCCGGGTACTGGAGGGCACGTGAACGAGCGCACGGTGAAGGAACAACTGCTCTACGAGATCGGCGATCCCGCCCGCTACCTCAGCCCCGATGCCACAGTCTCATTCCTCACGCTTCGCGTTGTCGATAAGGGAAGCGACCGAGTGCGCGTTTACGGCGCGAGCGGAACGGCGCCGCCAACCACATACAAGGTCAGCGCTACGGTTCGCGGCGGGTTTCGCGCATCCGGTACCCTGCTCGTCTTCGGACGCGACGCGATCGCCAAGGCTAGACGTTGCGGCGAGATCGTGCTGTCACGGTTGAAGGAAGCGAGGTGCGAGCCCGCCCGCGCCGAGGTCGAGTGCCTGGGAAGCGGCGCCGCCGTGCCCGGCGTGTTGGGTGAGGCAAGACTTGATGCAATCGAAACGGTTCTGCGCATCAGCGTTGCCGATCCACGACGGGAAGTCGTCGAGCGGTTCACGCGCGAGATGGCGCCGCTGATCACGGCAGGCCCGCAGGGAATCACCGGGTACGCCGACGGGCGGCCGGCGGTGCGTGAAGTCTTCGAGTACTGGCCGACCCTTATCGAGCGAGAACGGGTACGACCGAGCGTGGAGATCCTGGAGGTTTGAACGATGCCGACCTTACGCTTGAGCGAACTGGCGTATGCCCGAAGCGGCGACAAAGGCGCCTCGGCCAACGTGGGCGTGATCGCAAAGACGCCGGCCGCGTACGATTTCCTCCGCGGCGAACTGTCGGTGGAGCGGGTGCGGGCGTTTTTTGAACCGTTGGGCGTGGGCAACGTGGTTCGATTCGAACTTCCCAACCTGGGCGCCCTGAACTTCGTACTCACCGAGATCCTCGAAGGCGGCGGCAGCGTTAACCTGCGCATCGACGCCCAGGGCAAGTCGCTCGGCCAGGCCATCCTGGAGATGTCGATCGACGTCCCTGCCACGCTCCTCAACGAGGGGACGCGCCATGAATGACGAGCCGATCCTGCTGGTGGACGATCACGGTCCCGCCATCCGCACGATCACGATGAACCGGCCGGCGAAGCGCAACGCCCTGAACGTCGCGCTGCTCGAGGCGTTGCGCGATGCGGTGCGAGGAGCATCGAAAGACCTTGTTCGCCGCGTCCTCATCGTCCGGGGCGCGGGGCCGGCGTTCTGCGCCGGCCTGGACCTCAGCGAAGCCGCAACCGATGGCGGCGCCGAGCGAGCCGCACAGGCGCTGGCGGAGTTGTTCGAGTCGATCGCCACCTCGCCGCTCGTGACAATCGCGGCCGCGCAGGGCGCGGCGATCGGCGGCGGCGCAGGAATGCTCGCCGCCTGTGATTTCGCCATCGCCGCTGAAGACTTGCGGATCGGATATCCGGAGGTGACGCGCGGGCTGGTTGCGGCGCTGGTGACCTGCCTGCTCCGCCGCCAGCTCAGCGATCGCACGATCCGCGAGCTGGTCCTGCTCGGTCGGACCGTGCCGGCGGACGAGGCACAACGACTGGGGCTGGTCAACCGCGTCGTCCCCGCCGCAGATCTTCAGAAAGCGGCGATCGAACTAGCGCACGAAGCGTGCGGCGGCGCACCCGGCGCCATCGCGCGCTCGAAGCGCCTGCTCGAGGACCTCGACACCCGCCCCATCGCTGAATCCCTGCGCCGCGCCCTCGCCGACCATCTCAATGCGCGCCATTCCGCCGAGGCCACAGAAGGTATCGCCGCCTTCCGCGAAAAGCGCCTGCCCCGCTGGGGCGCTCGACTGTCTGACGGTTGAAGAGAAGGCTTTTTCACCGCTGAGACGAAGAGCGCGCAGAGAGAACTGAGGCGATTTGAATTGAATTCGCCGCGTCTCCGCGTCAGATCATTTTCTCTTTTATTTATCCTCTCAGCGTTCTCCGCGTCTGCTCTGAAAATAGCCGCTCAGGCCCCATTTTCATCCTCTCAGGATGCGGCGCGCGCCGCATGACAACTCTGCGGTGAACAGGTCTTCAAGATCGAGAAGGGGTAGTGGCAGATTCGAGGGCTTCACGGAGGGATTCATACTCTAATGGCCCCGCGTACCTGGCGCCGTTGATGAAGAAGGTGGGTGTGGCTTCGACGCCG
This sequence comes from Tepidisphaerales bacterium, assembly GCA_038240605.1. Taxonomy (GTDB): domain Bacteria; phylum Planctomycetota; class Phycisphaerae; order Tepidisphaerales; family Tepidisphaeraceae; genus JBBSDP01. Next base: position 76,093 of record JBBSDP010000001.1, read on the forward strand.
CTGCGCAAGCCGCTGCGGAAATCTTCGGCGACGCGCGGGGCGAAGATCTCGCGTTCCATGTCGGATTGGAAGCGGTAGACCTCCAGGCCCAGGCTCAGTGCGAAATGGGTGAAGTCCTTCTCGGCCAGGTCGGCCTGGTGCTGGAAGAGCATCTCGTGCATTTCCCAGAATTTTCCCTGCGCCGCAGCCGACTCAGCGGCCTGGGCGGCGACGCCGGCCTGGGGGTGGACCGAGTTCTGCGGGAAGTGCCGGAAGATCACGCGCAGCCGATTCGCCAGCTCGGACCTGAGGCGGTTGACGATCGGCAGGGCGACGGCGCAATACGGGCACTCGTAGTCGCCGTATTCCACGAGCGTGAGGGGCGCGTCCGCCGGGCCGAGGGCATGGTCGCGCGTCCCCACCGACAAGCTTAATTCGCGTTCGGTTTCGGCCATGGGATCGAGCTCCCTCGCAGGCCGATGTGGTCGCGCCCGCTCGGAGGAACGATCGTAGTAAACGACGCGGCCAGTGTCGAACCGGATTCTACGGCTTCCGAACCGGTTCAGAGGCGCACGATTCGCTGTTACGGCATACAATTGCCGGCGCAGGAACAGGCTCATGGATTTGAAGCAGGGACAACTACTGATCGCATCGCGGAAGCTGGTCGACCCCAACTTTTCCCGCTCGGCCGTGCTGCTCGTGCAATACCGCGAAGAGGGGGCGCTGGGCTTGGTCCTCAATCGCCCGCTGGAGACCACGGTCGCCGAGGCGTGGCGGCAGGTGAGCGAGGAGCCGTGTTCGTGCGAGCGCCTCCTTCACCAGGGCGGTCCGTGCGAGGGGCCGTTGATGGTCGTGCACGACGATGAATCCCTGTCTGAAGTTGAGGTGGTTCCCGGCGTCCACTTCACGACTAACCGCGAGGCGATCGAAGACCTAGTGAATCGTCCGGAAGCCAAGTCCAAGTTCTTCGTCGGCTATGCCGGGTGGGGAGCGGGCCAACTGGAGTCAGAAATCGAGAGCGGCTCCTGGCTGACGACGCGGGCCACGATCGAGCAGGTCTTCACGCAGGATGACGTGTGGGAAACGCTCTCGAAGTCGCTCACCCGCGCCGCCGCCTTTCCCTGGCTGGATCCGAAACTGATCCCGGACGATCCATCGGTGAATTGATGCGCCGAGTGCATCAGCGCGCCGGGCGTGTCGTTGCAACGGTTTCGACGTTGATCCAGATCATGTTGTGATCGTCGACGCGGTAACTGAGCTTCTGTTCGCAATCGCTCACCTTCGCGAGCAGGAGATCCAGTATCAGCCCCGGCGGCGCGCTTCGTCGGCTACGACCGGGACGGAGGATATGCACAACGGCGGTGTTGACGCTTTAGCAGGCCGTGCAGGCGTCGCCCGAGATCCGCCGGTGGTTCGATGCTCATAGATTTATTCGGACCTGCGCGGCGATTGCCACAATCGCGCAGAGCTGACCATAATGCGCCCATGGCGAGGCGAGGCCGACAAGAGACGCCCACCGGGCGAACGAGCGGTACAACACGTAGCGGGCGCGGCACGCGCGGTGCGCGTGAAGTCCGACCGACGACTCCGACGCTAGCCCCCACGTCCACGCCGCCAAAACTACCCATCACGCCGCCGTCCGATGCGACGCCCGCGGATAACGAGAACGTCTCCAGTGAAACTGCGGCGGACTCCGGCGTCGCAGCGCCTCCGCTATCAGCCCCAAACGCTGCGCGCACACCCGCGCCGCCAAAACCGGTCGCGAGGCCCGAAGAACTGCCCGTGGCTCACCCAGTGACGGAGACGCCACCCACGTCAGCAGCGGCATCCTCGCCACCAGCGGTACCCTCGCTACCGGCGCTTCCCACGCCACCGGCGTCGACCGCGCCGGCCCCGCGCGATCCGCCGAGTCAGCCGCCGCTGCTGTTCGAGATTGCGTGGGAAGTCTGCTGGCAGTTGGGCGGCATCTACACGGTGCTGAAGACCAAGGCCGGCGCCATGCTCGAGCGCTGGGGCGACCGCTATTGCCTGATCGGTCCGTACAACCCACAGACCGCGCCGATCGAGTTCGAAGAGCAGCCCACCTACGGCTCCATCCGCGAAGCGGTCACACGGCTGCGCGAGGCGGGCCTCCCCTGCTACTTCGGCCGTTGGCTGATCCCCGGCCGTCCGCGCGTCATCCTGATCGACTACCGCGCCCGCTACGACCAACTCGACCAGGACAAATACCTCCTGTGGGAAAATCACGGCATCTCCACGCTGGCCTCGGATGGCGAGGTCAACGAGGTCGTCGCGTTCGGCTTCGCGGTCACCGAATTCTTCCGCGTCTTCACGGAGATCGTGAAAGACCGCGCTGTGCTCGCCCACTTCCACGAATGGATGGGGGGCGTCGCGGTGCCGCGGATCGCGCACCTACAGTTGCCGGTCGCCACCGTCTTCACGACGCACGCGACGCTGCTGGGCCGGTACCTCGCCTCGGATAATCCCTACTTCTACGACCACCTGCCCTTCATCAATCCCGAGGCCGAGGCGCGGAAGTACAACATCGCGCCGCGGTTCGCGATCGAGAAGGCCGCGGCCCACGCCGCCACTGTCTTCAGTACGGTCAGCGAGGTAACGGCGTACGAGGCGCTGAAGCTGCTGGGACGCGAAGCGGACGTGATCATGCCCAACGGGCTGAACATCCACCGCTTCGCCGCCCCGCACGAGTTCCAGTATCTGCACCAGCGTTATAAGGAGCGCATCCACGAGTTCGTGATGGGGCACTTCTTCCCCAGCTACAGCTTCGACCTGGACCACACGATTTACCTGTTCACCAGTGGGCGCTACGAGTATCGCAACAAGGGGATGGACCTTTTCATCGAGGCACTGGCGGCGCTGAACCAGCGCCTGCGGGAGATGCCCAATCCGCCCACCGTGGTCGCGTTCATCATCACGCGGGCGCAGACGAAGAACATCAATGTCGGCGCGCTCCAGAACCAGTCGATGTTCGACGACCTGCGCAATACCAGCAACGAGCTGACCGAGCAGATGGGCAACCAGCTGTTCATGTCCGCCGCTACCGGCCGCCTCCCCACCTTCGGCGAGTTGCTGCCGGACGACTCGCAGGTCCGGCTCAAGCGGGCGATCCATGCCTGGCGCACTCACCGCCAGCCGCTCATCGTGACTCACGACCTGATCGATGACGCCAATGACCCGGTCCTCAAGCACCTGCGCGCCCGGAACCTTTTCAATTCCGCCGGCGATCCGGTGAAGGTTGTGTTCCACCCTGACTTTCTGAGCGCGACCAGCCCGCTGATCAGCCTGGACTACGAGCAGTTCGTGCGCGGATGTCACATGGGTATTTTCCCCAGCTACTACGAGCCGTGGGGTTACACCCCGATGGAGACAGTGGCCCTGGGGCTGCCCGCCGTCACCACGGACCTGAGCGGCTTCGGCGCGTACGTGGAGCGGCAGGTAGAGAACCACGACGACCGTGGCATCCTCGTCCTCAATCGCAGGTACCAGGGTTTCGACCAGGCGGTTCAGCAACTCGTCGAACACCTGGTGCAGTTCGTTCACCTCAGCCGTCGCGAACGCATCGAGCTGCGCAACAAGGTCGAGCGGCTCGGCGAGCTGTTCGACTGGTCGGTGCTCGTCCGCCATTACGACGATGCGCACAACCTGGCCCTCGAACGGATCGGCGTCACCAAAGCAGGAAAGCTCGAAGTTCGACTTGTCTGATGGCAGGATTCAGATCACCGTGAACGTGAACGGCTCGCCTCGGCTGTTGCTGCTGGAACCGTGATTGGAGGAAAATTGAAGGTCCGGCGATATACTCACCCCTCTCATTAAGGAGTGCTCGTCGTGGCCGATCGCGCGGTTCAATCCTACAAGGTGCTGGTCGGGATGGAGATCCACGTCCAGCTCGCCACCCGAAGCAAGATGTTCACCGGCGCCGCCAACCAGTTCGGCGCACCCCCCAATACGCTGGTAGACGAGCAGGTCCTGGGGCTGCCCGGCACGCTGCCGGTGATGAACCGCACCGCGGTGGAATACGCGATCAAGGTGGGGCTCGCCCTGGGGTGCCAGGTCGCCCGCCACACCAAGTGGGACCGCAAGAGCTATTACTACCCGGACCTGCCCAAGAACTATCAGATCAGCCAGTACGATCTGCCCCTCTGTTACGGCGGCCAATTTGAATTGCCCGGCGACGACGGCACGGTGACAAAAATTCGCATTCGCCGGGCCCATCTCGAGGAGGACGCCGGCAAGCTGCTGCACGATGCACCCGGAGGATTTCCGATCGACTGGAGTATCGTTGATCTGAACCGCGCCGGCACGCCCTTGCTGGAGATCGTCACCGAGCCGGATCTGTCGACGCCGAAGCAGGTCGCGCAGTTCGGCCAGGAGCTTCAGAAGCTCGTGCAATTCCTGGGCGTGAGCGCGGCGCAGATGCAGATGGGGCACATGCGATTCGAGCCGAACATCAACGTGCACATCACCGATTCAGCTGGCCGGGTGCACAAGACGGCCATCACCGAGATCAAGAACCTCAACAGCTTCAGCGTGTTGGAGAGGGCGACGGATTACGAGATCCGCCGGCAGATCCAGCAATGGGTGGAAACCGGCAACCTGGGCCGCAAGAGCACCTACGGCTGGGACGACGCCAGCCAGGCGACCTACTGGCAGCGCAACAAGGAAGATGCTCAGGATTACCGCTATTTCCCCGATCCGGACCTGATGCCGGTCGAAGTAGATGACGCATGGCTCGCGGAGCTGAAGGGGCAGATCGGCGAGCTCCCCGCCGCACGACGGGCAAGGTACGTCGGCCAGCTCGGACTCTCCGAAACCGACGCGGCCATCCTCACCTCCGATCGGCGGACGGGGGACTTCTTCGAAGACGCACTTAAATATGGCGCGTCACCAAAAAGGGTCGCGAACCTCATAATCAATGAGCTTTCTCAACTTTCAAATCGTAAACACCTAGGAATCGTCGAACTCGGCATTCCGCCTGAACGAGTGTCCCAGATCGCCATAAAGATTGACAGCAATTCGCTCGCCGCCAGCAAGGCCGTCCAAGTTTTCGACGCCATGGGCCCGCAATCGATCGACATTGAACTGCTCATCTCTAATTTGGGTTTCGCACTGAACAGCGACACCGGCGCCATCGACGCCGCCATCGACGCCCTCATCGCCCAGGCCCCCAAGCCCCTGCTGGATTACAAGGCGGGCAAACAATCCGCCCTCGGCGCATTGGTCGGCATGGTCGTAAAATCCGGCAAAGGGTTAAACCCCAAGCTCGTACAAGAGCAGTTACGCAAACGTCTCTCATGAGATCAAGACGTGTCCGATCAAACCACGCCGCTGCGCCTGAACCTCAAGAAGGACGAGAAGCTCGACATCGAGTGGGCGGACGGCCACCGCTCCACCTACAGCATGTCCTATCTGCGCTCTATCTGCCCCTGCGCCTCCTGCAAGGTCGTGCGCGAGGATCAGCCATCGACGGTCGGCAAGAAGCCCCTGCTACGCGTGCTACCCGGCAACTGGGCCGAGGAGATTCACGCCGAGTCCGCAGAACTGGTGGGTAATTACGCCCTTCGGATCGACTGGTCCGACAAGCACGGCACTGGCATCTATTCGTTCCAGTACCTGCGGTCCAAATGCCAGCAGGAATCGGGCGCGAAGTGAACCGCGTGCGCGTCGATCAGCGCGTCCCCGCCTTCGGCTTCAGTGACTCGATATACCCCTGCACCAGCTTCGCAAGCGGCAACTGGTAGCTGCTCTCCAGGCTTTGCTGCCACGGCTTGCCGTCCTTGATCCCATTGATGAAATCGACGTACGCCTTCTTGTTCGTCCGAATCATGTCCTGGCAGAGCGTCTCGGCGACGGCGTAGTGCCACAGGTCGATGTGGCCGGCGGCGAAGAAGTCGTCGAGCTTGTCCTTGTGCAGCGCCAGGCCACGCCGGGCCAGCGAGGTCACGCGCGCGGCGCGGGATGGATCGGGCGCCAGCTCGCTGGCGATCGCCTCGGCCAGCCCTTCGTTCGCCCAGGACGGCACCGCGGCCGACGTGCGGTAGCGGTGCACGAACCCGTGCACCGCCTCGTGAACGAGCACGTGGGCAAAGACCAGCTCCTCCGGCTGCCGATAGAAGACGATCTTCACCGCGCCGTCATCGAAGCAGTGCGTCATCCCCGCCGACTCGCCCGGCTCCACGCCGCGCAGCTCGCGCTCGAACCGGCGGTAATCGGCACGATCAGCGAAGACGAAGAGGACGCCTTTGCCGCGCCAGATGTTTCGTCCCCGCGTCACCCCGAAGAGCTCCGCGAGCCGGCCATACATCCGATCGACGAGCCCCGACCAGTGTTCGGCCTCCGCCGCCGGCAGATCGGAATAGAAGAGAAAATAGCGCGTCTCGCGCAGTTGGAGCGGACGGCCGACCTTCGCAATCTCAGCGGCGGCGATCTCCTTCAGCCGTCCGATCTGCTCTGCCTGCTCCGAATCGCTCAGCGTCCCCCAGACGCGTTCGCGCGGCGCCGCGACCACCGGGGGCGGCGGCGCGGCCGATCCGACCGCCGGCCGTGAGGGCTCGGAATCCGCGGCCTGCGTCGCGGGCGGCGCGGCGGCGTCCCGCCCCGTGATGCGATCGATCTCGTCTTTCAGGCTGGGGTCGATCTGTACTGCACGATCGAGCGCCTGCGTCGACCAATCCTCTCCTCCTTCCAGCTTGCGCAGGTCGCGCCCCAGTGCCAGCCACGCGGAGGCATCGCCAGGTGGAATCAGCGACGATCGGACCCCATAGACATCGCGGGCATCGAGCTCGGACCAGGCGATTCGGGCGGGCCGACCTTTGGCGGTGAGGAGGTCAAATCCCTGCCGATCGTAAGCCGTCACGCGGCCGCGCCGGTGGGCGTGGTCGCGTTCGTCGAACGTGATCTGGACAGGCTTTTCAAGCGTGACGCGCTCCGCCGGCGCGGCGAGGGCAACCGACGCGAGCAGGACGCAGCACCACCCCGCGCAGGCCAGCGAAATAAATTGAAGTCGCAGAATCGGCGCGCCGCGTCGCATCACCAGCAGTATGACCGAAAGCGCGAATCGGTTCGAGAACATTGATCAACGCGATGCAGTGTACAGAAATGCAGCCGTTTCTTCGTCCCTTCACATTCATCTGGGCGCTGGGCATCGATCAATGAGCACCGGCGAGCATCGCGGGCTCGGGTTCTGGCGGGGGTGGGTTCAGGAGGTTGGAGAACGCCGCGGCGGCGGTATAGCGATCGAATCCGCCGCGCGGCGCGGCGCCGGTCGCGCCCAAGAGCGAGACGGCGGCGCTGAAGCTGAACAGCAGCCCGGCCACCGCCCAGACGGCGGGCGGGTGCGAACGGCGCAGCCAGGCGCCGGACCAAAACAGCACCAGCGGCAGAAACACGACAAACCAGCGCGTCGCGAACATCGCCTCGCGCCATTCGATCTGGGAAAGCGAGACGGTCAGCAGGACGATCAATCCCCCAGCGAGCGTTACGGCGGCCAGCACTTTGGTGCTGGGATGCCAGTGCCGGTGCATCACCATGCCCACGCCCATCATCCCGATGAGCAGGACCGGGAAATGACTGAGCATCCCATGGGCGCCAAAGAACGCCGCCCAGATGCGCGCCAGACTGTGAACAGACCTTTGGAACAGCGTCTGCGGCTCATCATCCTCTTCGTCGAATCGACTATTTGAACTCGGCAGGACGGCGGAAGACGTGATCGCGTTTGCAGCCGACGTCGGCATCGGCTGCGCCGTCGCAAGGCGTGTCGCGGACCGCGCCGCCGCCGAACCGCGGCGACCCGCCCGAGCGCCGGCGGCCGCGATCGAGTCCGCCTTCAGTTCCGCGTGAAGGTAGCCGGGACGAAGATCGCCCGTCACCGGCAGGTTCAACATCGCATGCAGCGCCAACGGCAGCGCGGCCCCGGCCAGGTAGATTAGCACCGCCCCGCCGCGATCCGCCAGCGAGAGGCGCAGGGCGGCGACCACAAAGACCAACAGCGCCGCGAAGACCAGCGCCGCGGGGTCCAGCGTCGCGGCCAGCGCCGCGGAAAACCCGGCAACCGCGATCCACAATCCCCGGCTCACCTTGGGGCGAATCTGGCTCGCCTGAAAGAGGGAGGCAGCACTTGCCAGCAGAAGCGTGGCCGCCGGTGCATGAGCGTTGAGCGTCGTCGCGTAGGCGATGAGCCCGCTCCCCAGGACGACGGCCAACCCCAGTACCGCCCGCAGCGGACGACGAAGTTCGAAGAGCCGGCCCATCTTGTAAATCAGCCCCGCCGCCAGCGCCACCGGAAGCGTGACGCCGATCAACGTCAGCAGGAACATTACCCAGAGTGGGTTGTGCTCGAAGGTCATCCCGGCGTGGTACATCACCCAGTACGGGCCACTGAGCAGCAGCGCCATGACCGGCGGTTGATCGCTGTAATGCAGCCCGCCCACCTCCACCACCCGCCGGCTGGTCCCGAAGACGGTGCCGTCGATGGCCAGGGTTCGGTTTTCCACCATCGCCTGGACGGTCGCGAGGCGGGACAACTCATCGTCATTGATCCCGCGCGGGTCGGGGTGCCGCAGCGGGCGCAAAAGCGGCACCGCCAGCAGCAACACGATCACCGGCCCGCTCAGCGCCCAGGGGCGCACCACGCGGAGGTGCGGTGACCTCGGGAAATAACTGCGAAATGACATGGATGGAAACATGACGGCCGAGAACGAACTGACGACGGTTCGAGCGCGGGGAGCGTTATTTCTCCCTGCCGCGATCCTGGTCGTTCGACCTCAGCCCTAAGTCTTAGTACACCTTCAGGAACTGAACGAAGTTCTGAAGGATCCGATCGCCCAGTCGGCTGTAGCGCGGGTAGTACTTCTCCGCATCTTGAAGGACCTGGGCGCTACCGCCCGGTCCGAACGCCTTGTCTACGTCATCCTTATTGCCGGTTAGTATCTTCGCAATATCTTCGACGGTCAATTCCACGTGATATTGGAAACCGAACAGTCGGCTCTTGAACCGAAAGGCCTGATTTTTACAGGCCTTCGACGAACTCAACAAAACGCTTCCGGTTGGAGGTGGCGGTGCCGGCGGCGCTGGCGGGTTGGCCGGAGGAGGCAATTTAGGCAATTCAAATGTGTCGTAATGCCAGTGGAACATCATCGCCCCGTCCACCATACCCATCACGATCGGTTCCGTGCCACCCGGAAATGGGAATGTGACCGGGTGCCAGCCAAACTCGGGCACCGGGAACGGCGGATCTTCCGCCTTGGCGCCCGGCTTCACGTTGGGATGCACCTTGGCGCCAGCAGCATGCGCCATGAGTTGCGCCCCCAGGCAGATTCCCAGGAACGCGCGATCGCGCGCGATCACGCGCTTGAACAATTCGATCTCTTTAGCAAGAAACGGATATTTTTCGTTCCCGATTTCCGCCACGCCCATCGGCCCACCCAGGGCGATCAGCACGCGAACGCCGTCCAGGTCTTGCGGGACCTCATCGCCTTTGTAGAGGTGTCGGACTTCGATGGGAATTCCAAAATCACGGAAGACGGGCACGATTCGCCCCGGACCTTCGTGGGCGACGTGCTGAAGGATCACCGCTTTGCTCATGCGCGAGAGTGTCGGGGAGCGGTGCGGAACTTGTCAAGAAAGCCGGGAGAGGATTGAGGATGGAGGATTGAAGATTGAAAAGCGTTGCTTTCGCTCGAATCTCGCTTCTTCTATTCTCGATCCTCCATTCTCTATCTTCTCTTCCCGGTGCCTTTACAATCGCGCTGGATGCAATCTGCCCGTGAACTGATCGTCGAACCGGCGGGCCTCGAGGCCGACAACCTTTCGCGGCCCATCGACTTCGGTGCGCTCTTCGGCAACGACCATCCGGTCGAGCTGGAGATCGGCACGGGAAAGGGGACGTTCCTTACCGATCAGGCGAAGGTGCGACCGGACGTCAATTTCTTCGGCATCGAGTGGGCTCGCTGGTACTGGCGCTACGCCAGCGATCGCCTGCGCCGCAACCAGTGCAACAATGCGCGCACGGTCCGCGCCGAAGCCGGATTCTTCTTCCGCGAATTCGTTCCTGCCCACAGCCTCGCGGTGGTGCATATTTACTTCCCCGACCCCTGGCCCAAGAAGCGGCACCACAAGCGCAGGCTCATCCAGGAACCATTCCTCGCCCTCATTCATCGCGCGCTCCGCCCCGACGGGCGTCTGCAAATCGTGACCGACCACCAGGATTACTTCGAGCAGATCGAGCGCGTCATCAGCGCTTCTCCCCTCACCGTCATCGAATACAACCGCCCCGGCTCCGCCGCCGACGGCGAATTCGTCGGAACCAACTTCGAGCGAAAATATCAGCGGGAAGGAAGGCCGTTCTATGCCCTGGCGGCAGTCGCTGCGGGCGAAGTAGCGAGTAGTCAGTAGTCAGTAGACAGAAAGAAGAAAATTGGGATTCACTCGTCGAAGTCATCGCATTTCAACGGACAACTGACCACTGACAACTGACATCTTCCTCATATCTCCAGCACTCTCACCACCGTCGTCCTCGGCATCGGTGGTTCGTTTTCAGCGCGGACGATGAGGGCGTTGGCCTGCGCAAGTGTGAACAGGTCCGCCGAGCCTTTCCACTGCAACGGCGTTATCCGGGCAAAGCCGGCCTGTGCGCTTTTCCCACCGGGCGGCGCGTCGCGGATCGCCGGTTGATAAAACTCGCGCGGCCCGTTCGCCGGCAGCCCCACCTCCAGCCGTCCCGTCAGCCATCGCTCGTCCACTGCCCCCCCACTCAATCGTGCGAGCAACCGCGACGCCAGCCGCACAACGCACACAAACGCGCTCACCGGATTCCCAGGCAGACCAAACACGTAACAAGGGTTCAGAGGAGGGTTCAGGGTTCGGGGTTCAGGGCTCAGTAAAGACGGGTCTTGGTTCGGGACGGACGCGACCTCGCGCCCTAAACTCTGAACTCCAAATTCTAAACTCTTACCTGAACCCCGAACCCCGAACCCCGAACTCTCAAATACTCCGAAGACGAACGGCTTCCCCGGCTTGATCCTCAGCCTGGTAATTCGCAGATCCACGCCCAGTTCCGATAGGAGCCGGGGGACGTGATCGTGCGTGCCCATGCTCATGCCGCCGCTGACGAATAGTGCATCCGCTTCCAATCCCCTTCGCAGGGCCGATCGGATCAATTCCAGGTCATCGCGCACCGTACCCAGCTCACGCACTTGGCAACCCAGTCGGCGCAGCAGCGCGACGAGCATCGGCGTGTTGGAATTTCGGATCTGTGATTCGCCCGGATCCACCCCCACCTCGACCAGCTCGTCCCCCGTTCCCAGCACCGCGACGCGCGGCGCGGCAAACACCTTCACCGACGCCGCTCCAATGCTGGCCGCCACCGCAATCTGGGCCGGGCCCAGCTGCGCGCCGGTTCGCAGGACCGTCGTTCCCTGCCGGCAGTCGCTGCCGCGCGCGGCGATGAAACGTGACGCGGGCACCGGACCGGCGATCCGTACCTTCGATCCCTCTTCCAGCTTAACCACATCCTCGACGGGCACGACGCCGTCCGCGCCCGGCGGAAGCGGCGCGCCGGTCATGATCGCCATCGCTTCACCCAAGCCCAGCGTTCGCTCCACCGACGCCCCCGCCGGGATCTCCCCCACCACCGACAGTTCCACCGCGGTGCCGGCGCCGACATCCAGGATGCGCACGGCGTACCCGTCCATCAGACTTTTTTTGAAGGGCGGATAATCGCGATCCGCCACCAGGTCCTGCGCGAGCCTCAAGCCTGCGACCTCCGCGAGCGCCATACGAACCACCCGCGGCGCGACCGGCGTGCGATCCAGGATCTCCATCGCCTGCGCGACGCTCAAGAGACCTGCAACGGCGGATTCCGACATGACTCTCGATGATCCGCGATGCCATACATCGACGCAACGCACATCCCACAACGCACATCGTGAAGTGCAACCGTTGCCACCTGTTCTTGCTGCTTTTTCGAAGGCATTTCCTCGGCTTCACTCGCTCAGTTCCGCCACCTCCGATTGCCATTGCCCAGGCCCTTCGCTATTCTCCGCGCCTGCGATCGGGGGTCGGGGAACGGTCACGTTGCCAGCACGGAAGTGAGCAAAACATGAGCTTTAAAGACGCGGTCAACAAGAAGGCCATTGAGATCGGAAAACTCTCGATCGAGATGACAACCGCCGCAGGGAGCGGGCATCCATCGACGGCCCTGTCGCTGGCCCACCTGGTGACCGTGCTCATGTACCACCAGATGCGCTGGGACCCCAGGGACCCGTGGAACCCCGCGGCCGATCGCCTGGTTCTTTCCGAAGGCCACGCCGTCCCGATCATCTATGCGGCGTACGCGGACCTCGGCGGCATGATCATGCCGCTGGGCAAGGGACGGGAAGCCGCCCGACCAATGACGCGCGCCGATGCGATGACGCTCCGCGACATCAATTCCCCGATCGATGGCCATCCCCATCCGCAGGTCGGCTTCCCGTTCGCCGATGCCGCCACCGGATCGCTGGGCCAGGGATTGTCGGTCGGCGCTGGCCTCGCCGCTGCCGCCCGGATGGATAAGCTCGACCGGAACATTTACGTGATCATCGGCGACGGCGAATCGCGCGAGGGACAGATCTGGGAGGCCGCCGATTTTGTCGTCGATCATGCCCAGACGAACGTGATCCCCATCTTCAACTGCAACGACCTGGCCCAGAGCGATTACGTCTCGCCGCAGCAGTCGTACCAGGGTCTGGCCGACAAGCTGAAGGCGTTCGGCTTCATCGTCCGCGTCGTGGACGGCCACGACCCCGACGACATCAAGAACGCGTTCGACGAACTGCGCGTCATCCAGAACGGCAATCGCCCGCTCGCCATCGTCGCCCGCACGGTCAAAGGCTGGGGCGCGCTGGACGAACAGGGTATGGGTAAGCACGGCACGCCGGTGAAGAAAGAGAAGATGGCGTCGATCTTCGGCGAGCTGGATCAGACGGCCAAGGATCTGGGCTGCGCCGATTACAAGGGTAACGAACTGAAAATCTCGCCCCCTAAGGCCGCTCCGGCCAGCGCTGCCGCGGTGGGCCCGCACACGCACAAGCCGATCAAGATCGCCCCCTTCGCCGAAGGGTTGGCGCTGGTTGGGATGGACAAGGATCTCGCCGCCGGCAAGCCGATCGCCCCGCGCAAGGCATATGGCGCTGCCCTCGTCGCGCTCGGGACGGCTGACAAGGAAAACAGGCAGATCGTCGGCCTCGATGCCGACGTCAAGAACTCGACCCACGCCGAGTGGTTCGCCAAGCGCTTCCCCAGCCAGTACCTCGAATGCAAGATCGCCGAGCAGAACATGATTACCGTTGGCGCGGGCCTGAGCGCCGCGGGCAAGATCCCCTTCTGTTCCACCTTCGCCAAGTTCGTCGTCCGCGCCTACGACCAGGTGGAAATGGCGGTCATCGGCGGCGCGAACCTGAAGATCACCGGCACCCATGCCGGGGTCACCCTCGCCGCCGACGGGCCCAGCCAGATGTCCTTGCCCGATGCGGCCTTCTTCCGCAGCTTCTGCCACACGCGGAATTTCAACGGACGGCCCGCCGTCAGCTACTTCTTCCCCGCCGACGCCGTGAGCTGCTACAAGATCACCGAGTTGATGGCCAACATCGACGGCACCTGCTACCAGCGCGCCCTCCGCGCCGAGACGAACATGCTCTATAAGCCGGACGATTCGTTCGAGGTGGGCGGCTTCAAGGTCCTGCGCGAGGGCAAGGACGCCGTCTTCGTGTCGGCCGGCTACATGGTCCACGAATGCCTCAAGGCGGCGGACGAGCTGGCCAAGACGGGCAAAAAGGTCGCGGTAGTCGATGCCTATTCGATGCCGCTCAATACCAAGCCCATCCTCGATCTCGCGCAGAAGAGCGGCGGGCGAATCATCACCGTCGAGGACAACTACAGCGGCGGCCTGGATGCCGAGATCGCCGTCGCGATCGCCGACAGCGGCGCATCGATCAAGCTCCAGAGCCTCTACGTCCACCAGATCCCCAAGAGCGGCCGTGAGCCACAGGACGTGCTGGATTACCTGGGCCTGGGCCAGAAGCAGATCATCTCCGCGGTGTGAGTTGCGCCTGCGGCGAGCATAAAATGAACTGTTGGATCGCTCGCCGAGCGTCGTACCGCGGGCATTGTCGTTCGAACCATGATTGAGACCCGGATGTTGATGGAGCTCTGCGTCCTCGGCAGCGGCTCGTCTGGAAATTGCTCGGTCCTCCGCACGCCGGCCGGCGCGGTGCTCATCGACGCCGGCCTCGATCCCCGAACCGTCGCCCGGCGCCTCGACGGTACCGGCGTCTCGCTCGCCGACATCACCGCGATCTGCGTCACGCATCTCGATTGCGACCACTGCTCCAATTCCTGGGCGCCCCTGCTGATCGAACGGAACATCGATATGTACTGTCATCACGCGCGCGTTCCGGATTGCCTGGCCGCCTGGGCCGAGCACGATGAAATCGACGAAGCGGCCGCCCTTCTGCTGCGCCGGCGCATCCGCCCCTATCTCGACGCCGAACCGTTCCAGATCCTGCCCGGCGTAAGCGTTACCCCCGTTCCGCTCCCGCACGATCAGGACGGCTCCCACGGCTTTGTCATCCAGGGCTTTGGCTGCCGTATCGGCTACGCCACCGATCTCGGCCACGTGCCGGACCATTTCCACGACTGTTTCGAAGACCTCGACATCCTGGCCATCGAAAGCAACTACGACCCACAGATGCAGCGCGACAGCGCCCGCCCCCACTTCCTCAAGCAACGCGTAATGGGCGGCGTCGGTCACCTCTCCAATGAGCAGGCCTTCCAAGCCGTTCGCGCCATCCTCGACCGCGCTCAGCGCCGCGCCGTACGGCTTCCATCGCACATCGTCCTGCTTCACCGCAGCCGTCAGTGCAACTGCCCGAAGCTCGTCCGCAAATTCTTCACCGCCGATCCACGCATCGCCTCACGCCTGACGTTGGCCGAGCCGTATACTCGATCCAATTGGCTCCGCCCCGCCAAAGCCCTTCCCCTGGCCGGCGAGCAACTCAATTTCGCCTTCGCCTGACCCGCCACCCCGCCCTGCAACCCTTGCGCGACATAACATTTCCCAGGCCCGGCGGTATACTTCTTCGACCCATTTGAGAAAGGTGAAATCCGATGCCTGAGGAACTGGAGAAACTGAATCGGCGCAGCTTCCTGGCCGCGGCCGCCGCCGTGACCGCCACCTGTGCCCTCTCGTGCCCCTTCGCCCACGCCGCCGACGATGACGACGATGACGATGACGACGGCGATCCACCTGCATCCATCCCGCCCGGCCCCGTCGATGCCGGCGCCGTCGCCGATTACGACAAGGACGGCCCCTACGACAAGCTCGCCAAGGAAAAACACGTCGTCCTCACCCGCAAGGACGGCAAGCTCTACGCCCTGACGGCCGTCTGCACCCACAAGAAGTTCCTCGTCAAGGTCAAGGACGGCCAACTCTACTGCCCCAAGCATTCCAGCCGTTTCACCGCCGACGGAATCCCCGCCCCCAAGCCCAACGGCAAGATGGGCGCCGCCAAGAAGCCCCTCACCCACTACGCGATCTCCGTCGATGCCAAGGGACACATCATCGTCGACACCACCAAACCCCTGGACGCCACCCAGGCCGAACAACCCGGCGGCTTCGTCAAGGTCCCCTGATGGGCCGTTTGTATGATCGCGGAAAGAACTGATCCGAGCGAGAGTATATTTCCACGCTCTCGCTCGGCGCTTTTTTTGAGATTGCGCAAGTCTTCATGATTCACGGCGGTCGTTGCCCTCCGCGCGACATTCGCGCGACATTTTTTCCATGCCGCGCGCCGCGCACTTTTAGATAACCCTCACTCGTTCCCCAACTTATCCTCCGCAGCCCGCGCGAAATGTCGCGCGCCCGCCTTCCCTTTCCATCGCTTCCGGCTGATCCCCGAACATCCCGTTCGGCGGCCACACAGACGGCTCGATGCAGTCCAGCCGGTCCAGCACGCCCATCTGCTTCAGCACCTTGAACGCTACATTCACATCCCCTAAATGTGAATCTTGGTTCATGCCGGGCAGAATATTTTTTTCAGGCCAGGCATTTCAACATGGATTCAGGTGAGGGTTCAGGGTCCAGAGTTGAGCGTTGGAAGTTCGACGTTGGGTGTTCGATGTTCGTCTTTCCTCTCCCATGATTTGTCCTTTTTTGTCCGCATTTGTCCCCTTTTATTTGACTCCTCTTTTATTTGATTGCCGGCGCACGCGTCCCGGTTTCACTCCTTATCAGACCTTGAAATTAGTTGGCGAAATCGGGATTTGCCTGGGTCTCGCCCTTGAGAATCGAAGAGTTTCGACTTGCTCAATCAGCAGGCGGCCGCTCGACGCGAAAGTCCCAAAGCTCGATAGCTCCAGGGCTGAAGCCATCACCACTGTGAAACTCCAGCCGAATAGGTTCTCTGCCCGTACAGGTACCCGCCGACGCGAGCTTGCCATCGATCTGCACCTCATAGCTTCCTCCCTTAAAGAGGAAGCGAAAGAGGTGATTCTGCCCGTTCTCGTAAAGTGTATCTCCGCCTGTTGTGACGTTGACGCCGAAGGCGGTGAACGTGTGCCGGAAACCTTCATTTCCATACATCATATTCGTGCCTTGGAAGTACAGGCGCGGCCTCATCCCGCTCAGCACGTTGATGTGAAATGTAAGCACTAAGTCGGATGGGAGCGGCGAATTGAAGTCGATCCTAGAGTCGCCTTCCCCGCGGATCTTCCCGCCAGCGCTCTTCCACACGCCCGACTTAATCGTCCAGCGGCGCAAATCGTTCAGTCGACGCGAAAGGACCATTTCTGGCGTTGGTGTGACGAAAAGATCGGCGTAATCAAGATCCCTTGCTTCCTCCAAACGCTTCATCGCTATCGACTTCGCCATCCCGGTCGACTTTGCCGCCGATTGCGAATACCAGATCTCGGCGTGCGCTCGGAGATGCGCCTTGGCAAAGCCCGATTCCCTGACCGAAATCTCATTCCACTTGTCAGCCACGTGAAGTTGCTCCTCCGCCGTCGTTGGTCGGGCGAGCTCATTTTTGGCCAAAGCGGCGAGGACGGCGTCGCTGCCGGCGGCAAGCGCGGGAAGGCCTATTTTCCAATCATCCACGACGAAGCATCGAAAGCGTCCCACGACCAAGTTGGCATTCGGATCGATTGGATCGACCTTCAGTTTCTCTCCGGCACGCTTCGCACGGTCAGCCTCCTGGCTCACCCGCCGCACCTCGGTGGCGAGCAATTCCAGTTGCTTCTTACGCTCGACGACTAGCCGGCCGGCTTGAGGATTACGTGCCGCCATGGACTGGAGCGATGAAAGAAGGCGCCCTGCCGTCGAAATATCACGCGCCTGGATCAGCAGATCCACAACTGCGATCACCTCGTCCACCGTTACCGCCACCCCTGTCGAATTTGACGGCTTGAGCGTCACCTTCAGCACCGAATCGGCTTCGAGCTGCGCCGCATCAACGTTGTAAATTGCCGATGCGGCATCCGCGGCGCGCTCGGCCAAATTTAGATCGCCGCCCTCGGATGAGGCTTCACAGGCACCCACCAGCAGAACAAAACGGTCGCTGGGATTATCTGTGACCTGGTCTGCCTGCGAGAGAAGTTTCGCCGCCAGTGAGAGTCGGGCCGTGGCAGAATGGTCCTTTAGCTCGCTGGCAAAGAGTTCCTTGAACAGCTTGCGCGATCGGGCCTGCTCGTGCGGAGGCGGTACGGCCAGTTTCACCGCAGGGGCATTCTCGGACTCATGCGGCTCTGTCGGCAGCGCCGGCGCCGGGCCGTCTGGAGCGGGACTGATTGAACTTGGGACGGTGGCCGGCGTGGGTGGCGGGGTTGAGGAAAAATCTTGGTGTGGCGCGGGAGGAACGTAATCGTCGTCAAAGATGCTTCCTGCGTGGGCCAGTAAGCCGAGCATAAGCACAACCGCAGCGCAAACCATTCCGCATTGCAAAATGCGCCGCCGCATTATCGAAGAGGGCATGAGACACTCCATTCCCCAGCGCATCCCGCTCGTGCAGGTTGTCGGGCAGCCGGAAAGCAACGCGACCGCGAAGGACGTTTGGAAATTACGCAGACCCGCGCCATTACCTGCCAGAGTCGAACGAAATCCTCGCGTTCAGTCACATCGCCATTCCGATGATTTCGGCTCATCGAATTCGATTCATTGTGCCCTGATTACGGGAGCGTTTACAAGAGTCAAGGCCAGCATCGCCGCCATCCTTCATGGGGGTGCCCAGAAAATCTGGAGCGGATGTTTCGGATTCATGGGGACAGTCATCTTGCTGTAGCGGAGCATTTAACGGGGATTGCGCCAAGTCAAGCTCGCGAGAGGAGGAAGTCATGGGAAGCTGAACATCACCGAAACCTCTCTGTAAGGGAAATCAAACGGTAGAGTCCAGAGGTGGCGCGGTGACATGAGTTTACGCTCCGTTTCCACCTCCCGCTCACCGAACCGGACGTGCGGATCTCTCCCGGCGCGCCGGGACTCTCGGAGAAGGTTCACACTAATCCTATTCCCACTCAATCGTCGCCGGCGGTTTGCTGCTGATGTCGTAGACGACGCGGTTCACGCCGCGCACTTCGTTGATAATGCGGTTGCTCATCGTGGCCAGGACGTCGAAGGGGATGCGGGCCCAGTCGGCGGTCATGAAGTCCTGGCTTTCCACGGCGCGGATCGCGATGACCGAATCGTAGCTGCGGGCGTCGCCCATGACGCCGACGGTGCCGATCGGCAGCAGCACGGCGAAGACCTGGGCGGTCTTGCGGTAGAGGTTGGCGGCGATCAGCTCCTCGAGCACGATTTCGTCGGCATCGCGCAACACGCGGAGCCGTTCGGGGGTGATGTCGCCGATCATGCGGACGGCCAGGCCCGGGCCGGGGAACGGGTGACGCCAGACGAGGTGCTCGGGGAGACCGAGGATCTCGCCGACGTGACGCACCTCGTCCTTGAACAGCTCCCGCAACGGCTCGACCAGCTCGAAGCCCAGCTCCTCGGGTAGCCCGCCGACGTTGTGATGCAGCTTGATGTTGGCGGCGGTTCCGGCGTAGCCGTGGCCGCTCTCGATCACGTCGGGATAGAGCGTGCCCTGGGCCAGGTAGGCGGCACCGTCGATGCCGGTGGCCTCGCGCTTGAACGCCTCGATGAACTCGCGGCCGATGATCTTTCGCTTCTGCTGGGGATCGGTCACGCCCTTGAGCGCGTGCAGGAATTGCTCGGCGGCATCGTGCACGCGCAGGTTGATGTGGAAGTGGTCGCGGAACGTGCGCTCGACCAGGTCGCGCTCGTTTTTTCGGAGCAGGCCGTTGTCCACGAAAATACAGAAGAGCTGCTCGCCGATCGCCTTGTGGAGGAGCGCGGCGGTGACGGCGGAATCGACGCCGCCCGAGAGGCCGCAGATCACCCGGCCGGCGCCGACCTGCTCGCCCACCCGGCGGACGGTCTGCTCGACGAAGTTGCCCATCGTCCACGACCCGGAGCATTTGCAGATCTCGTAGAGGAAGTTGTGGAAGACTTCCTGGCCGCGCGGGGTGTGGGTGACCTCGGGGTGGAACTGCACGCCGTAGAACGGGCGGGTGCGGTGTCGGGCGGCGGCGTAGGGGCAGCTCGGGGTGGTGGCGAGGGCGAGGAACTCGGGTGGCAGTTCGTGGACCTGGTCGCCGTGGCTCATCCAGACGCTGGTTTCCTTTGGAAGGCCGGCGACGAGCGGATCGTCGGTGGTGACGCTCAGCCTGGCACGGCCATACTCGCGGGCCTTGGCGGGTTTCACTCGTCCGCCGAGCAGTTCTGCGCCGAGCTGCATGCCATAACAGATCCCGAGGACCGGCACGTTCAGGTCGAAGATGCGCGGGTCGCAGCGCGGCGCGTTGGGCTCGTAGACGCTGCTCGGGCCGCCGCTGAAGATCAGGCCTTTGGGGTTGAGCTTGCGGAGGTCGTCGAGGGAAATGTCGGGGCGAACCAGCTCGCTGTAGACGCCCTGCTCGCGCACCCGGCGTGCGATGAGCTGGGCATATTGAGACCCGAAATCAAGGATCGGGATGACTTCGTCGTGCTGCATCGGGATTCATTAACGCAAGCCTGCCCGGAATGCAAAGCGACGAGATCGCGGGCGCGCGCCGCCAGCGGCAGTTGGAATTCAGGTTGTCGGATAAGGGACGAGCGTAAGATAAAGCGTGCACCCGCCTGCGACGTTCAACGTTAGCGTCCCTTTATGCGTGAAGCCGAACCGGCCATCAGATCAGCGGAGCGGAAACTACAGAACGTCGCACGACCGGCGGCACCCTGGATCGAGGGGCTGGCGCGGGCGGGATACGCGGCGCGCGGATTCGTCTACCTCCTGGTGGGCGCCTTGGCGTTGATGGCCGCACGCCGACCGGACGGGCGTGCCTCCGGCACTCATGGGGCGTTGCGCTTCATCGCCGAGCACCACTTCGGGTGGGTGCTCATCGCCGGCTTGTGTGCGGGCATGGCGGGGTTCGCCGTCTGGAGCTTCGCGCGCGGGCTGCTCGATCCAGAACACTTTGGGAGCGATCTTCGCGGCATCGCCCGACGGATCGGTTTCATTTTCACGGGCTTCATCTATTGCGGCTTGTGCGTCGGAACTGCTCGTTTTCTCCTGCAATCGAGACGCGGAAGTTCGGAGCGTCGTCAGTCGGACGAACACGCGACGCGCGAATGGACGGCCACGCTGATGGCGGCGCCGATGGGACGCTGGGCCGTGGCCGCGATCGGTGTGGGAATCCTCGTCTTCGCGATGATGCAGGTGCGGACGGCGACGCGCTCGGATGTGGATGATCCGGTCCGCGTCGGGCCGATGGCACGCCGGTGGATCCGCGGGCTGGCGCGCCTTGGCATCATCGCCAGGGGTGTGGTCTTCGTTCCGATCGGGATCTTCCTGGTCGTCGCCGCTTACCGAATCGATGCCCGCGAAGCGCGCGGCCTGGGCGGATCGCTGGCGACCCTGCGGAACGAACCCGCCGGCCGCTGGCTGCTGGTGGCGACGGCGATCGGCCTGGTCGCGTTTGGCTTGTACCAGTGGGGCCTGGCGCGTTATCGATGGATTCGGGCGAAGCGGTGATCTCCCACACTTTGACGTTTGACGGCGTGGGTCTTACCTTTCGGCGATGGATGAAACGATTCGTCAGCGCCTGCGGCCCGGGGCCAAGGTGAAGGTGACGCAGCAGATCGCCGGGCGCGACTATTCCTGGAGCAGCGACACGAGCGGCACGGTGCAGTCGTACGAGCAGAAGCCGACGGGAAGCTGGTTCGCCCACTCGCGCGACGACAAACTCTGGCTCGATCGCCTCACGGTCCGCAAGGACGACGGCGAATTGACCACGCTCAACCTTGACGATTTCAGCCACGTGGAAATCCTGTGAGCCTTTGTGGATTGCGCTGGTGATCCGCGGGTAATTTCCCCTGGGGCGGTTCATCGCTTTTGGCCCTTCAATTCTTCTGTTATGGACGCGTGCATCTTCGGATTGATCGTGGCGGACGTGATCGGCGAGCCGATCGACCTGCGCCATCCCCCGGAACCGGGCGGCCTGGGCCTCGTTAACTCGGTGACGCTGACGACCGGCGGGAACGCGTGCAACACGGCCGTCGCGATGGCGAAGCTGGGGATGAAGGTGGCGGCGGCGGGCCTGGTCGGCGAAGACGTGCTGGGGACCGCGGTCACGGAACAGCTTCGCAGCAGCGGCGTCGACACGTCAGCCATCTTCACCACGCGCGATGCGCAGACGAGCGCGACGCTCGTCGCCGTGGAGCCGGGGGGCGAACGTTGTTTCTTCCATACGCCGGGCGCGACACGGCTGCTCGGTCCCGACGCGCTACGGCGTTGCCTTCCGATTTTTGCGAAATGCCGATACGTGCAGATCGGTTATTTCGGATTGCTGCCGGCCCTCACGCCTCATCTCGCCCCGTTGCTGGCGGAGTTCCGTCGCACTGCGCCGCAGACACGGATCGTCTTGGAGACGGTGACCCCACCGGGCAGTTGGAGTGAGCTGGAGCCGATCCTGCCACACTTGGACGTATTCGTCCCGAGCCGTGGAGAGGCAATTGCGCTGACGGGTGAGCGCGATCCGATGCGGATGATCGCGGCGTTCCGCCGGGTGATGCAGCGCGGGCTGATCGGCATCAAGCTGGACGCGGAAGGATGCCTGCTGGACGACGGCATCGATCCCGCAGTATCGGTGCCGGCGTATCCGATCCAGGTCGTCGACACGACCGGCGCGGGCGATACCTGGTTCGCGGGCCTGATGACCGGCCTGATCCGGAAAATGCCGCTCGCCCAGGCGGGCCGGCTCGCCAACAGGACCGCCGCCGATTGCTGCACGGCGCTGGGCGCGTCGGCCGGCATCCGCGGATTTGATGAAACGCTTGCACGTCTTTAGCGGCACCACGCGGCGGCGGCCTTCGCGTTGCTCGTCACGACTACAATAGCGCAACATGACGCTACCAATGATGGGTTCGTGGACGGTTCAGGTGGAAGAAGTGCGGCCATTTTCCATTCATGGGGATCGCTATTTTGAGCTGCGGGTCTGGCGCGTTGGCGCGGGTTCGGAAACCCAGTCGGTAGTGCGGATTCCGGAACACGTCAGCTCCGGGCCACCGATTGTGGGCGAGCGGTACTCGATGACTTTTCTGATGGGGCAGGTGACGGCGCTGAAGCGGACGGGGAGCGCGGCTGGTTAAATGTAGGCCGATCCTGAGATGCAGGATGGGCTTCGCCCACCACGAAAAAGAGTGGTCGGCAAAGCCCACCCTACGTTTTGCGGACGCGCGTCGAGAGGGGAGCACCGAGACGATCGGTCAAACGTGCAGCAGCGTTTCCGGGGATTCGAGGCCTAGGCCGGCGAGCTGATATTCGGCCTGGGCGGCGCGGAGCTGGGAGAGGGAATAAACGGCGGCCTCGCGCTCGCAATCACCGACCACCATGCCGTGACGTGCGTCGGCGGCGCGGGAGGGATCGAGCGGCTCACCGACGGGAGCCCATGTGGCGCGATAACATCCGAACATCAGGTTCTGCTTGATCGACAGCTCCATCCCGGCGCGGGCGAACTCTCGCTGCACCGACATGACCGACGGAAACGGGCGGCCGTCCGGCAGGTGCTCGACATCGATGTCGCCGAGGTATCGCCAGCCGGTGTCCAAAAGCCGTTCGACGGCGTATGTCAGATTCATGACCGCTCCTCCCGGACTATGTCCCCCCGCCTGGCGGGAATCGCCTGCAACAAGCCCGATCTTAATCGCGAACATTTGCTTGATTCAAGGGAAAGTCCCTCCGATCCGCCAAGAAAAGTCCAGATGGCGATCGCGCAATTTTTGACGCTCCCGACCATCTACCAAACATTGAACGCCACGGGCATTGGGGCAAGCCGATCAGTGCAATCGTCCGGCGGAAAGGTTATCGGACCGATGGCCGCACGCGGGGGGACTCCGTATCTTACCCCGATATCGCGTCGTACGACGCGCCGCGGCCACCCCCGGAACCATTCTCTCGCGCGGACCTGCCTCTATGGATGCACCGAAAGACGGCCCAGCCGAAGTGGGCAGCAAACGGCGTTACTCGCGTGCCGACCATCGTGCCCGCAGTCACGAATCCGCTCATTTGGAGGAGCCGCCCGCCGTCGATGATTCACACATTGCCGCTGATAACCCGCGGGTACCGCGTGGCGCCGCCGCGGTCCTCAGCACTGACGCGGAACTTGCCGGGTTGATCGATCATCTGCGTTCCGCCGGCAGCTTCGCGTACGACAGTGAGTTTATCGGCGAGCTGACCTACTTCCCCAAACTTTGCCTGATCCAGGCGGCCACGACGAAGCGCGTCGCCCTGATCGATCCACTGGCCGAGATCGACCTGCGGCCGTTCTGGGAGCTGCTGTGCGACGGGTCGGTGGAAAAGATCGTGCATGCCGGCCAGCAGGACATCGAGCCGGTGATCCGCCACATGGGCCGCTCGCCGGCGAACGTCTTCGATACGCAAATCGCCGCGGGCTTTATCGCCCTGCCGTACCCTGCCTCCCTCTCGAAACTCGTGCAGGAGCTGACCGGCGTTCGGCTGGGGAAGGGACTGACGTTCACGCACTGGGACCAGCGTCCGCTGTCGGCGGTGCAGCTTCGCTACGCCGTCGATGATGTCCGCTACCTGCCGCTGCTGCGCGCTGAGCTGGGTCAACGGCTCGAGGCGCGCGGACATGCGGCGTGGGCCAAGGCGGAGTGCGAGGCACAGTGCGACACGTCGCGGTACCGGTTCGATCCCGAGACCCAGTACCTGCGCGTGCGCGGCGCCGGATCACTCCAGCCGCGAAACCTGGCAGTGCTGCGCGAGCTGACGGTATGGCGCGATACGGCGGCGCGGGCGCACGATGTTCCCCCGCGATCATTTCTGCGCGACGAAGTGCTGATCGACCTCGCCCGCAGCCCAGCCAAGTCAGTGGAAAAACTCGCCCGCGTGCGCGGCTTGCCACGTCCGGTGGAAGCCGCACACGGGGCTCACATCGTGCAGACCACGCTCCGCGCCCTGGAGCTGCCGGCCACCGCCCTCCCCACCTCGCGGGACAGCGAGCCATCACCCGCCGACAGATTCCGCGCCGACGCACTCTGGGCATCGGCGCAATGCCTGGCTTACGGCCGCGGCATCGACCCCGCGCTGCTCACCAACCGCCAGGAAATCGGCGAGTTCTTCCGACTGGTGCAAGGCGGCGGTGATACGAGCGAGAGCCGACTGATGCAGAGGTGGCGGCGGGAGGCGATCGGCGAACAGCTCGCGCAGATGATCACGGGGGAGTCGCAGTTCACGCTGAAGTGGGCGGGGGGAATTCTGCAAACTTGCGGTACTTTGCGGTACTTATAGTTAGAATGGCGTGTGTGACGCGAGCGCCGACGAATCAAACCCTTCTCGAACGGATGGTTATTGCGGTGGAACGCGTTCGTGAGCGATTGTTGCGCGCCACAGCCGCATTGGAAGCCTCAGGGGTGCCATACGCCGTCGCGGGCGGGAACGCAGTTGCGGCATGGGTTGCGACGGTTGATTCGGCTGCTGTGCGCAATACACAGGATGTGGACGTGCTGCTCCGTCGGATCGACCTCGACACCGCAGCCCGCGCCTTGGAGTCGGCGGGATTTGTCCGCCGACACGTGGCGGGGATCGATGTGTTTCTCGATGGACCGAAGGCGTCGATGCGCGATGCCGTGCACATCCTGCCCGCCGGGGAGAAGATCCGGCCGGATTATCTCTTGCCGTCACCCGACGTCGTCGAGTCTGAACGGCCCGATCAATTTCGAATCGTGTCACTGGAAGCCCTGGTTCGAATGAAGCTGACGTCGTTTCGTCGCAAGGATCAGGTGCACTTGCAGGACATGCTGGAAGTTGGATTGATCGACGCGACGTGGAAGGATCGACTGCCTGCGCAACTCTCCGAGCGCCTCCAGGAACTGATCGATACGCCGGAAGGTTAGCGCTTTCCATTTAGCTTGCGCAGCTCGTCCAGGCCGGCACGATCGGTCACCACTTCGATCTGATATTTGTACGTCTTGCGGGCTCCTGCGTCGATCGTGTCGAGCAGGCCATCTTCGCGGTCGCGCCAGCGGCCGTTGACTGAGCCATTGGTTGGCTCGAGGGCGCTCACGTATTCGCCGGGGCCGAAGTGCTGCCAGTTGGTGCAGCGCGGGAAGTCGCGCGTGTTGTAGTGGATCGCTACGCCGATGCCGAGCTTGCGGTTGACAATGGCCACGGTCGTCTTTCCGCTTCGATCGATGGGACGCGGGAAGAACGCGGCAACAGCGGAGGTCGAGCGGCGGTGTGATTGCTGCGGAGCGGGGATGCGCTTGAAATCTGAGCCGGCGCGGAAGCGCCGAACCGATTCAGGCTCATCGACCGGCTCGACTTTCGGCGAATCGAAGCAATACTCCGCGCCCGCATCGAGCAGCGGGTAACCGAAGTTGATGTGCAGCAGCCACGCATGGGGGATCGGCTGATTGCCGGCGTTGAAGAACTCGTCGGCGATGTCGATCGAGGCGCCGCCCAGTTCCGAGGCGATCGTCCGCCGGAGTTCCAGGCATGGGTTGTAGAGGGCGCCGTAGCGAACGGCGCCGGTGATCGACATGCGCGTTCGGCCGGCGTGGGCATCCGGAGGGAGTACGGATTCGAGCGTGGCCGCCGTGTTGGAATGCGGGCCGTGGAGGCCGAGTTCCTCGCCGTTGTCCTGTCCGGGCGGTCCGATATTGGTGGGGCCGCAGGAGGTCAGGAGGCCGCCGCCAAAGCCGCGGAGCCAGTCGAGACCGCGATCGAGACCGCGCGTGGGCGGGGTGAGGCCTTTGTGGGTGATGAAGCTGAGACTTGACTGGTTCCAGAACGCCTGGTCGATGTCCAGGCCGCGATCGACCAGCACGCGATAGCGAAGCCCGCCGCCGGTGTTGACGCAGAGCGCCCGCACGCCACGGCCGGGTCCGTCGTCGATCGTGTAAGCGTCGATTCCGCCGACCTGGGCGGTATTGATGAATTTTTCCGTGGCGAACGCTCGTTTGGAAGCCGCGGCCATGTCGATTCTCCTCTTCTGGCGACGCATTGTGCGCCGCGACGCCCGGGGGCGTAGAATAGTCGGACGACAACGCGTGACAAGGAGATGTGAGCGTGCCCATTTACGAATACACCTGTGACGGATGTCAGTCGAAGTTCGAGGAACTGGTTCGGACGATGAGCGGGGGCGAGGAGTCGTCCCGCTGTCCCAAGTGCGGCTCGATGAAGACCGCGCGGGCGCTGAGCGTCTTTGCGGTCGGCGGGGAAGCGGGGAAGTCGCTGCCGATTTCTTCGAGCCCTGGGATGTGCGGGCGGTGCGGCGGGCCGGGGCCGTGCGCGGCGGGTGGGGATTTCTAACTCACTCACTTATTTAATTGCGGCTGCGCGTCCGTCGGCAGGGACCAGTGGCTGCGCATCATGGGGATGACACGGTCATTGATCGGGGCGCGCTTCTGGGCTTCGTTGAGGTCCTCGGCGGCGGCCTTGGGGTCGCCGGTGCTGTAGGCGATGTAGGCGAGCAGGAACCAGGGGCGTTCGGACTTGGGCTCGCTGGCGGTCAGGTCCTTGAGGTCCTTGCGGACGAATTCCAGCCGCTGCGCGTTCATGAAGCTGCTCAGGTCGAACTGGCCCATCAATAGCGCCGGGTCCAGCGTGAAGACGCGGCGCAGGTCCGCCTCGGCCTTGCCGTAATAGGCAGCGCCGAGTTCGGCGTGGGCCCGGCCCAGGGCGATGAGCGGATTGTTGGGGGCGACGCGCTCGGCGTCGTTGTACTTCTGGATCGCTGACGCGAACTTGTCGGCACGCATCAACTCTTCGGCGGAGGCGAGCAGATCATGCAGGCCCTTGGCCTTCACGCCGGTCGCCAGGCTGATGATCTTCTCCGGCGGCTGGGCGTGCTCGGCCGGGGCATTGGGATTCTGCACCGCGGGCTGCGATGCCGGTCCGACGGCGGGCCGCGTGGCGCCCGGTCCTGTCCTGGGATTCGGGCCGGGACCATTCTTGTTGTGCGCCGCGAGGAGACGCTGCTGCTCGCGAAACACGCGGTTGGCCTGCTGGTCGTTCATCGGATGATCGGCGTTGAAGTGCTCGAGGCGATTCTGGAGCTCCGCGTATTGCGCGCTCTGGCGCGATGGCGGCACCATCAGCCGTTGCCGCATCCCTTCGTTCGCCCCACCCTGCCCGATCACCTGCGGCTGGATGGCAGTGCCGATCGGTTTGTTGGGGATGGAGGCGCCAGTTGAACCGGTATCCGAATCGGTGCCGCTGTTCTGGTCGCTCCCGAGCGGCTTCTGGTTCAATCCGTCGGGCCCATTGGGTCCGTTGCCGTTAAGGTTATTTGGTCCGCCCGGCGTTGTCTGGCCGTTGGGGTTTTGCGATGTCCCATTCCGCGTCGCACCGGGGTTGGGCTGAAGGAGAGCTGAGTTCGACTGGAGCTGAAGCTCCTGTTGCATCTGCTGGATCGTGGTGTTGTCCAGGTTTTGAGGAAGGCCCTCGCTCGAGCGGCGCGTCGCCAGATATCGCTCCAGGACGAAGTTGTCGTTTGCCCCCTGTCCGTTCATCTGCACCACGCCGGTCAGCGGCGTCGCGAGCAGAACGCTCTTCATGTTGGGCTCGGAGGAATCGATGCTGCCGGGCAGGGAGAGAAGACCGCCGTTGAAGTCCTGGCCATAGCCGACGATCTGCGTGCCGCCGATACGGTTGTCCTGGATGGTGGAGAGCTGTGCATTGAGCAGCGAGGAGGAATACGGGTTCTGCGCTTCCAGATCGGTGCCGACGTAAGAGCCGCTGGCGCCGATGCGAACCGTGCCTTCCGGCGCGGCAACGCCGCGCGACTGGCCGTAAAACGAACGAGGTTGATCGAGGCTGAAGGATGGCGAGTACGGCGTGGGCACGCCGGAGGAATCGCGGATGAACGAGTCAACCCCGCGGCCTGAGAGCCTGCTGCGAAATGCCCACGGGTCGGTGTAGCCGATGCCTCCGCGAAACTGCCGGCCGCCGGTCACGTTGCCGGTGACGAGATCGTTGCCGTTGACGGAGTTGCCGCGGTTGTTGACGTCGTTCACGCCTCCGCCGCCCACGCGGTTGTTGGCATCGAGGGCATGGCCGTCTTCCCCAACGCGGTACTGGGCATGGGCAACGCTCGCCGCAAGCACCACCGGCGCAACGGCGGCAACCGCCGCGGCCAGCAATCGATTTCGTCCGTTGATCCGCATGGGCAACCTCACTTTTATTTTCTCGGCACATGCTGCCGTTGGCACTGACAGCCGTCCCATTCTAGCAACAACCGACGCTGGTGCATCGCTTTAGACCAGAATGCGGCTGGAAAGTTGCATGCCATTGCGACCCGGCCCGGCCGGGATCGCGGCAAACGAGCACCGCGTTAGGGTCGTATCGGTCGTGCGGCCGGACGGGCTGCAAAGCGAGGCGCGTCAAGAGGATATCACAGGGTACGGATACACGCCCAAGGGTAACGATCGGGCATATCCGCTCGATTTGCCCGCTCGATTTGCCCTGCTCGATTTGCCCGATGCCGAACGGCGGGGCTGCCGTTATCCTTCGCCCACCTCAGGAGGTTTGATGCCCGCTCGCGTTACCGTCTGGAGCGAGTTCCGCCACGAGAAGCAGAATCCCGCCGTTGCGCAGATTTATCCCAACGGCATGCACGAGCAGATCGCCGGCCACTTACGGAAAAACGCCGATCTCCAGGTGATCACCGCGACGCTGGACGAGCCGCAGCACGGGCTCACTGAGGAGCGCGTCCGCGACACGGACGTGATGCTCTGGTGGGGTCACCTGGCGCACGATGAGCTCCAGGATCTGATCGTCGAGCGCGTGTACCACCGGGTCATGGCGGGCATGGGACTGGTCGTGCTGCATAGCGGACATTTCGCGAAGGTCTTCCGCAAGCTGATGGGGACTAGCTGCAACCTGAAATGGCGCATCTCCGATGACCGCGAAACCCTCTGGGTTACCCGCCCCGGCCACCCGATCCTCCAGGGCATCGACGATCGCTTCACGCTGGCGAAAGAAGAAATGTACGGCGAGTTCTTCGACATTCCCGAGCCGTTGGAAACCATCCTGATCAGCAACTTCAGCGGCGGGGAAGTGTTCCGCAGCGGCTGCACCTGGACGCGCGGCGCCGGCCGGATCTTCTATTTCCGCCCCGGCCACGAAACCTACCCAACGTATTACGACCCGAACGTGCTGCGCATCATCGAGAACGCAGTCCGCTGGGCGACGCCGACCTCACCGATCAAGGCGCTGGAGTTCGGGCATCGCGAGCCGGGATGGCTGGGTCCTTGAGATGGCGAATCGGCGTCCCCGAGCCCGCCATGGGAGCACTGCTCGGCGTTGGAATCGTCGGCCTGGTTCTCCGCCGGCGACGACGAGATTGATCCCTTGCCGCTCGCGTCCCCTCATTCTCTGCCGCGTCGGCCTCGACTCCGCGGGTGCGAGTAGCCGCCCTGTCGCGCCCTGACGACCCTCCCCATGACGGTAGACGCCGGCCACTGACTAACCCTCAGCAACCGCCCGGGCTTCACGACGATCCTTGCGCTGATTGGATCGGATTGGATCGGATTGGGCAAGAAATACAGGTGACCTCAGAACTAAAGGTGACGCGAACCTTTATTTAAAGGCTCGCGTCACCTTTAGTTCTATCGTCACCGATATTTTGATGCTTCCCGCCAGGTGCGCCGCCGCAAAGTCAGCCGGGTCGCGCGTGTCGAGCACGTTCGCGCCGCGCGACTGGAGTTCCAGCAAGGCGTCGAGTGACAGCGGGTTCATCTCCCGCGCGATCGCGGCGTCCAGCGTCAGGTGCTCTTCGCTGTTCAGGACCGCGTCATAGTTGAAGTAGGCGGGCACGTCCGGCTGGTCCGCCGTCACCACCGCGATGAACGCCTGCTTGCTCATCGGTTAAAGCGCATAGTTCGATCGGCGCTGCTCACCCAGAGTCGACACCGTCTCCTTGCTCAACGCTTTTCCACAGAGCGAGCCCGCCCCGTGGGCCGGATAGACCAGGCTCGAGTCCGGGAGCGCCAGCAGCTTCTGATGCAGGGAATCGAAGAGCATGCCGCCCAGGTCCACTGCCGTCCAGCCAAGCGCCGCGCGCAGGTCGGGACGCCCGACGTCGCCGATGAACAGCGTGTCCCCCGTCAGCACGGCGTGCGGTTGCGTCGCGCTCGCGCTCAAGTCGTATACGACGATGGAGATCGATTCTCGCGTGTGGCCCGGTGTCTCCAGCACCTTCAGGCGGACGCGCCCGAACTCGAGCGTCTCCCCATCACGAAACGGCGTGAACGGGTACTCCACTTTGGCCGCAGCGCCCAGGCAGATCGCGGCGCCAACCCGATCGCGGAGGTCGAGATGGCCGGCGACGAAATCAGCATGGAGATGCGTGAGAAACACGTGTGTGATGGTCAGCCCATTTTCAGCGGCCATGTCAATGTACTGGTCCGTGTCGCGCTGCGGATCAACGACGACCGCCGTCCCGCTCCCCTCGTCCCCGATCAGGTAAGAGGCATGGGCAAGGCGCTTGAGATAGAACTGCTTGAGGATCATGGTGCATCCACTGTTTCGATTCTGCGCCACCGGGCAGGAGAGGATAAAGGATTGAGGATAGAGGATAGCGCGCGGCGTTCAATCCTCGATCTGCGATCTCCGATTTTCTCCTCGCTTACTTTGGCGGGCAACGCAATTAATTCCTTCTGATCGCCAGCGGATGATCGTCGCGGGCGAACGTTGCCGCGGCGGCGTTGGACTCTACCTGTTGTACATCCTTACAGCCCGGGATCACGATGCTCACGGCTTCATTTTGCAGGCACCACGCCAGTGCCCACTGAGCCATGTCGACGCCAGGCGGGACTTCCTTCTGGATGCGCTGGGCTTCCTTGAGGCGCTCATCCACCTTCTGCCGGTCGGCGGTCGAGCGCCAGTCACCCTTCGCGAACGTGGCGCCAGGCTTGTACTTCCCGGACAGATAGCCGCTGGCCAGCGGAACCCGCGCGAGCACTCCAAGATCCTGACGCCGGCAGGACTGGAGCAATTCCTGCTCCGGCTTGCGATCCAGGCGATTGTAAACCACTTGCACGGTCTGCGCGTTCTTCTGGCTGGCGCGATCGACCTGAAACAGGTTGTCATTGGGGCTCACCGAAATCCCCAGGTGACGCACCTTCCCTGCCTTCACCTGCTCGTTCAACATCTCCCACAATCCCGGCGTGTCGAACTCATCGTTCTTACCGGAATGAAACTGATACAGGTCGATGTAATCCGTCTGGAGCGCCTTCAGCGATGCTTCGAGCTGTTGCCGCACGTCGTCGGGGTCATAGATCTGCGTGCGATTCTGGAAGCCGTGGTAATGGTGGCCGAACTTGGTCGCGAGGATCCACTTTTCCCGGTCACGGCGAATGGCGTTGCCGACGAAGCGCTCGGAGAGATGATCGCCGTAGCATTCGGCGGTATCGACGAGGTTGATGCCAAGCTCGCGGCCCCGGTCGAAGATCGCATCGACCTCAGCTTGCGAGAACTCTTTGCCCCATTCCCCGCCGTATTGCCAGGTGCCGATGCCGACCACGGATACGTTCAATCCTGTCATGCCTAACCTGCGGTATTTCATGCTTGAATCTTACGCGGATGAATACGGGACACGAATAATAGAATTCAATTCATGTTCGCCACAGATGAAAGGCAGATGCAGACTGATGAAGGCAAACAAGCCAGACCCAATCGAATGAATGATCATTTCTTATCCGTGTTCATCGGTCTTCATCTGTGGCGAACAATCTTCTCCGAGCTCGGCAGGCAAGGCTCATCTGTTGCGGAGGTTTTAGAGAAGCGATGCCGAGGGCGGATCTAGGAAGATCGTGGTTCGCTCGTGGCGCTGGAGGATGGTGGCTGGGACCTGGTTCGTGACCGGACCGTTCACGCTGGCGCGGACGGCGGTGGCCTTTCTTGCATCGGGGACGCTACAGATGATCGTGGCGGCTTTGAGGATCTGCCGGCAGCTCATGGAGATCGCCTGCTTTGGAACATCGGCGAGACTCGGGAACCAGCCCTCACCGAGTTGCTGGGCGCGGCAGGCGTCGTCGAGGTTGACGACGAGGTACGTCTCCTCGGTCTCAAAATCGGCCGGCGGATCGTTGAACGCGAGGTGCCCGTTCTCGCCGATGCCGACGAAGGCCACGTCAATCGGATGCCGGCGGATCAGCTCCCCCACTCGCTTACACTCGGCAAGCGGATCGGCGGCGTCGCCGTTCACGTAGTGGAAGGCGGCCAGCGGCTGGGGGAGCCGGCGGTGGAAGCGCTCCCAGAGATATTTGCGAAACGACGCCGGGTGTGTAATCGGCAGGCCGACGTATTCGTCGAGGTGGAAGGCCGTCACCTGATCCCAGGCAATCCCCGGCTCTTCGACGAGCGCTGCCAGGACCTCAAACTGCGAAGCGCCGGTGGCGACGATGACGTTAGCGGATCCGCGCTGCGCGATCGCCTCGCGGATGCCCGCCGCGCCCGCGCTGGCTGCCTGCCGGCCCAGGTCCTGCCTGTCCATCGCCTTGATGATCTTCATGCCGTACCTCCGTTGAATTACAAGATTAGTGAGCGATGCGTCCGTCCGCTACGCTGGGCGATGGAGGTCCGAATGAATCGACGCAAACGCTACGCGATGATCGGCGCAGGGGGCCGGGCCATGACCTACATCGATGCGCTGTGCGATGCGCATCGCGAGCAAGCGGAGCTGATCGCCCTCTGCGACCCCAGCCCGACCCGCATGGACTGGCATAACCAGCGGATCGCCAGCAAGTATCACCTCCCTCCGCTCGCCACCCACATGCCCGATGCCTTCGACCGCCTGCTCGCCGAGCAAAAACCCGACGGCGTAATCGTCTGCACGCCGGACTACCTGCACCACCAGTATGTGATCCGCGCCCTCGAGGCCGGGTGTGATGCGGTGTGCGAGAAGCCGATGACGATCGACGCCGCGAAGATGCGCGCGATCTTCGACGCGATCGACCGCACCGGCCGTACGCTGCGCGTGACGTTCAACGCCCGCTACCTGCCGGAGGGGATGGCGGTGAAGAAGCTGGTCCTGGAGGGCGCCATCGGCACGCCCACCAGCGTCGACATGAACTGGAATCTAGATACGTCGCACGGCGCGGATTACTTCCGCCGTTGGCACCGCGAGAAGGCGAAGTCCGGCGGGTTGCTCGTCCACAAGGCATCGCACCACTTCGACCTGGTGAACTGGTGGATCGATTCCTGGCCGCAACGCGTCTTCGCGTTCGGCGACCTGAAGTTCTACGGCCGACGCGCCGCCGAATCGCGCGGCGAGCGCTATGGCTACGATCGCTACACCGGTGCAGCGGGGGCAAAGGATGATCCGTTCGCGATGTCGCTGGATGCGACCGAGGACCTGCGCGGCCTTTACCTCGGCGCCGAACGCGACAGCGGTTACGTCCGCGACCGCAACGTCTTCGGCGACGGGATCGACATCGAGGACACCGTCACCCTTACCGCCCGCTACCGCAACGGCGTTCAACTCAGCTACTCGCTGGTCTGCTTCGCTCCCTGGGAAGGGTTCCGAGCCGTCATCAATGGAACGAAGGGCCGTCTGGAGCTTCACGTCAAGCAACAGGCTCACGTGTTGCACGTGGCGGAAGGCCAGACTGCCGAGGCAGATGAGGCCCGGCGGGCGTGGCGAACGCTGCGCGTTTACCCGATGTTCGGCCTGCCGTACAATGTGACAATCCCCAACCTGGAAGGCTCGCACAACGGCTCGGATGCGATGCTTTTCAACGACCTGTTCTCCACCGATCCGGGCGACGATTCCCTGAGTCGGCGGGCCACACACCTGGAAGGCGCAGCCGCATCATTGCTTGGGATGAGCGCCAACGAATCGATCGCGACGAGGCAAGTGGTGGATTGCGATGCGCTCCTGAAACTGCCGGACGAACAGCGAGCCTAACGGAGGTTTTCGCGAATGAGTCCGAGAATCAACATCAGTCAAATCGCGTGGCCATCGCGCTTCGCTCGCCGCCGGGGACTTACAAGCGACCAACGCATTGACGCCGGAAGCGAATCCGAGCGCCCAAACCTCTTAACGCGTCACCCTTAAATGACTGCGTAACATCGTGGCGATCAGCCAGAGCCGGTTGCGAAAACTGGGACGAACGCTGACGACACGGCGGGCCGCACGCCGCAGCGCGTGGCGGAGCTCCGGCTGGCCGGGCCAGCGCTGCACCGTCTTAAAAGCGGCGGTGATCTCGCCGCGGGCGGTACGCGTCAGCACATCGCCTTGTGCGGCCGAATCAGTCAGCAGCGGCTTTAACGCCTTGATCATCCGACAGAGATACGGGTAGTGCTTGTCGAGGCGTTGCGTATCCGCCGCTTCCAATTCCTTCAGATGTTTGAGTGAACGGCCGGCGATGACTTCGTCGAATGCCAGCCACACCGTGTGCTTCAGGTTCGTGTGATCGGGCTTGCACTGGAGCGCGAAGCGATGGACGTTTCCCGCTTCTTCGTCGCGCCCCCGGCGGCGCAGCGCCCCTGCCAGGTTCAGCAGCATCCAGGGTGAGGCGTCTGGTCGTTGCTTCCAGTCGCTCTGCCAGTGCACGCATCGCCGCGTCTTGTTGAAGCTGAACAACCCGTACCCGATCTTCCCCCACAACTGGGTCCGCCCGCGAAGCGGTTGCCGCCATTTCCGGATCAGTCGGTTGAGCAGGTCGCGACGCTTGGCCGATACGATCCCATCGACATTAGCGGCGACGGCTGATTCCCACTGGGCAGAATCGGTGGCGAACCGCAGGAGGATGCGACGACCGACGGAAAAGTGTCTCCCTTTCATCGCACGGCTGACCCAGACTTCGACCGCGCTCGCGGCCATCGTTGATTCACTGGAAGCGGCCCGCTCGAACGCCTGATCGACGGCGCGCCCCATGCGCACCGCTTCCATCGCCTGGTAGGCGTCGACCAGCAGGTGCGGGTCGTCTTTCAATTCCACGCACAGCCTGCACACCGCCTCCGTGGCTGCATCAGAATCACCCCGGGCAGCGGCGTGCATCGTCTGGCGGCTCAGGGCATAGGCTCGCGGCGTCTGCTGCTGAATGATGGCGAGCGTCCGCGCCGCCTCGTCCAGGTCGGAGTCATTCAACTGGAGGTCGAAGAGGTGGTCGAGGGCAAACCAGTTGTCCGGGGAAACGCCGACCGATCGCCCCAGCGTCGCCTTTGCTCCGGCCCGATCTCCACTCTTTATCTGCGCGCTGGCGTAGTGATTTTGAAGTGTCGTGTCATGCGGGAAGAGGGTGGCGGCGCCACGGGTGGCTTCGAGGTACGCCTCAGGATCTTCGTTTTCGCGAAGCCAGTTCACCAGTTGAACCCAGCCCCAGTGATAGTTGCCGTCGTGCTGGAGCAATTCCTTCATTCGCTCGATCGCTTCGGCGCGCTTTCCCTGCCAAGCCGTGATCCAGGCACGACGCCCACGCAGTTCGGTGGGAAGGTTGCCGCCGAATTCCGGCGGGTCGCAGGCGGCGAGCGCTTCGTCGGGCTTTCCACTTTCCAGCAGCAGGGCGGCGCGCAGGTCGTGAGCCTCGCCGTTACGCGGCGATCGCTCGATCGCCTTTTCGCACGAGGCGATCCGCTCAGCGAGCGTGCCGGGGCCGCTCAGGACACGGGCGAGCACCAGCCAGCCGATCGCCTCCCCCGCCCGGCGTCGGCATCCTTCCCGCGCGAACTCGACAAGTTCCGCTTCGGCTTTACGTTCCTCCGACCATGCCCTGAGCGTTTCCCAGGCGCCGTCCATCGCCGGATCGAGCATCAGGGCCTGCCGCATCCGTGACAGGGCGGCGGCATACTCATCATTCTTCCACAGCAACCGGGCCAGCGCCTCGTGGTTCTGCTCGCGCACTACGGGCACGACCGCGGCCGCCCCCTGGGTGCGCAACCAGATGACTCGAATCTGGTGCAACCGGGCGTTGTGTGGGAACCGCGCATGGACCTCGGCCAGGTGTTGTGCGGCGGCGTCGGTCGATTCCGTTTGCGCAATGAGCTGTGCTACTTCTTCGTTGGCATCGGGGGCCAGCGGCTCCGCCTCGAGCACTGCTCGCCACAGCGACAGGGCGCGGGTCAGTTCCCCCTCGTAGAGCGCGATCCGGGCGGCGGTGCGCGACCATTGTTTTGCATGTGACTTGCCTGCGGCGGACTTGAGCTTCGCATGCGCGGCAACCAGGTCGCCACGCTGGCCGTGCACGTTGGCGGCGAAGAGGAGCAGGTCGCCATCGTCCGGACGAAGCCGCAGCGCGCGTTCGAGCGTTGCAACGGCTTCGCTCGTGCGATCCAGCGCTTCCAGTGCCCAGAATAATGTGCGTGCCGGCTCGCTCGATCGCTTGCCAAGTCGATCGACGCGCCGCTCGAGCATCGCCAGCGCCGGGTCGGACTGGCGGAGGTGCCGGCTGGCCAGGAAATAGGATTGGGCGGCCGATTCGTTCTTCTCTTCAACGCAGGCACACAGGTAGTAGAGCGCCGTCGCCTCTTCGAGATTTCGCTGCGACCAGAGGACGCGGGCCATCGCCGTCAGGCTGGCGCCGTCGGTCGGCTGACGACGCAGCGCTTTCTTCAGCATCGCCAGCACACGGCTGCCAATGCCTGCGTCGGCCTGGAGCTCTTCGGCGTAAATCTGGAGGAAGACCGGATGGCTCGCCGGCAACCCGCACGCTTTCTCCAGCAGCGGCAAAACGAGGTCGCGGCGATCGATCCCGCGCAGCGCCATGACGTTCGCCAGCATCAGGGGTTGATCGTCGGGGTAGAGACCGAGCAATCCGTCGATCGCTTCCAGCGATCCCAGCGGATCGAAGTCATACGCCGCCATGGCCCGGCGGGCATGGAATGTAAGGCGATGATTCGGAGCGGCGGCGGCAAGCTGGGCGCGGGCGGCTTCGGCGGCGGGACGATCGTGGCGGGCCAGCGCCGCTTCCATCGCGTGCAAGTGATCGAACAGGAAGGCATCCTGTAACGGCATGCCCTTCAGCCGATCGATCTCGGAGGCCCGCACCAGCACCATGCCACGTGGCCCGCTGGCCGCGTTGTACTTCAGCAGGAGCTGCATCGAGATTTCGGTGACGTAATACTGATTCGGGTCGCGGCAAATCAGCGTTTCGCGCAGCGCGTCGTATCCGATCACCGCCTGGAGGTGAGCGCTGGTCACGTGAAGCGTAGCGAGCGTGAACGGCACGCCTCGATCGATCAGCGCGACCGCCGCTTCCCACGTCACGGTGAACTCGCGCACGGCCCACCCGTTGGATTCCGCCCAGCGCCGCTGGCTGTAGGAGGGCGTGCCGTCGTAGCAGATTGCGTCGACGAGCGCGAGGTGGTCCGCCGGCTGCCTCCAGAAATGACTGATGGTGGACAGCGTGGCCGGTGCGCAGGTCATGTGATGCTGGCGGACGAAGGGGAGCTCGATCATCACGCGGGAAGGGGCCTTGCCGGCCTCGAGGTGCTCGCGCAGCTTCTGGGCAACGCTGCGCATGAACTCTTCGTCGGCCTGCTCGGCAAACTCGATCGCCTCGCGGATGCGCCCGCCGTGGTACGCCGTGTTGGAACGCACCCACGCGACGGCCTTGGTGAAACCCTTGTCCGCCAGCGGACTGAGCGCATCGATGCGGGACAGCGTTTCCAGCGCATCGGCGTGGCGGCCAAGATGGTCCTGGAGCGAGGCGAGCTGAAAGAAGATGCTGGTGCTCTCGATGCGCGTACCGGCTTGCGTCAGCAGGTCCAGCGCTTCGTCATCGCGATCCATCAACTGAAGCACATGCGCGACCCGGTGAACGCCGCCGCGGTACCACGGCTGCAATTCCATCGATCGCCGTGCCGCGGTCAGCGCGGCTTCGACCCGGTCCTGCTGCTCGAGGACACTGCTCCGCTCAATCCAGATCCAGGGACGATCCGGAGCGAGCTTTTCCGCGTCGTCCAGAAGATCGTCGGCCGTTTCAAAATCGCGATAGATGCCAGCGAGGATGGCGCGAAAGCCGAGCCAGTCGGCCCGAATCTCATTCGTCGCCTTGTCGAAGAGCGGAGCCGTCCGTCGGCAAAATTCGATCGCGGCCAGTGGGCCGCGCGTCTCGAGGACACCGCGAACCTGAAAGTAGGCGACCTCCGGGTGCTCTGGATGTTCGCGGTGCGCGCACGCGTGCATCACCCTTCCCAGCCGCGGCGCACCGAGGTTGGGCGCGATTC
This sequence comes from Tepidisphaerales bacterium, assembly GCA_038240605.1. Lineage (GTDB taxonomy): Bacteria > Planctomycetota > Phycisphaerae > Tepidisphaerales > Tepidisphaeraceae > JBBSDP01. Next base: position 114,846 of record JBBSDP010000001.1, read on the forward strand.
GCCCCGCCATGAGCCGTGCGTCGGCCCCGCGCCAATCGCGGATCGGCGCGACTTCTGCCCCGAGCCGGTACGCCTGGAGGATCAAACCCTCTTCGTAAAGCGAGCGGATCTTCTCCAGGGGCAGCGGCGTGCTTGGCGTGAGCGCGACGATCACATGCCGGTTCTCCAGACGATCTTCATCCACGACACTCGCAATGTCATTCATGGAGCAATGCTGATTCGGAGGCTCTCGATCCGCGTGTGCGTGGCATTGTGCCAGTCCGGCATCAGCGGAAGCAACACCAGCTCGTGGCCCGCGGCGAGGTCGATCGTGAAATGAAGGGGCACGGGCGAGCCGTCGCGCGGCAGGTCGAACAACTTTTCGAGCGTCGCGCGTTGCGTATCGCGCTTGAAGATGCCCAGCCGGTAGGTCTTCGCCCCGCCTTCCCACGGCTTGCTCGAGGCGCGGGCGGTGAGGTCGTATGAACCTGACCTGGGGGCGATGAAAACCAGGCCGGCGATCCGCTGCCCCTCGCTGCCCGTCCACGAACCGCGGACGGCAATATCGACAACGCCGTTCTCAATTTTCGCCTCGGGCTGTCCGCCTAAACCATTTTTCTCCGGCGACCATGCCGCACCGTTCCAGCGAAGGGGTGTGTAATGAGAAGCGATCGTCGGGTCATCGGGCCAGACCTGATCGAGGCGCCACAGCGGCCGGCCCGCGTCGCTGACTGGATTTCCCTCAACACCGCCCCGCGTGGCGCCTTCCCAGGCGCCTGGAGCGCGGTAGACGACGGGGCCTGCCGATCCGGCGGAGACGACCAGGTCGCGAATCGTCACATCGCCGCCGGCAAACATGCCGGCGACGCGCGGGAGCAACACCAGTTCATCGCCGGCCGACAGGTCACAGGTCACCGAAGATAAGTCCGCTCTCCCGTTGCGCTGGAGCGGGATCGACTGGACTTCCACAACCGCGTCCCGCGACTTGCGCATGACGCTGAGGCGGACGGCGTTGGCGCCGTCCCACAGCTTCAGCTCGGCCGTCCCCGCCAGCCTGTACGCGTCGGCGACCGGGGCGACGAAGCTGAGGGCGCACAGCTTCTCGCCCGGCTGCTCGTTGCTTGGCGCGCGAAATTCCATGCGGATGGCGGCGTCCTTCAACTCGGCTTTGGGCTGGCCGCCCGCCCCATCGCGCAGGGCGACCCACCACCCGTCCCGCCATGCCAGTGGACGGTAATTGCCCGGCTTGGAAGGGTCGGCGGGCCAGACCTGGTCAAGGCGCCACACCGGCTTTCCCTCGGACTTGGCCGGATTCCCCGCGGGCGAATCCCTCACTTCACCCTCCCAGACCGGCGGCAACTTCCAGCGCTTTTCACCGCCGCTGACAAATGACGCATGCTTCCGATCGAGCGGCGCGAGATGCTCCGCCAATGCCTTCCCGGAAATCTTCTCGTTGGAATAGAGGAACACGGGCCGACCGGTTTTCGAGAGTGTCAGCTTCCGGTTCGCGAGCGGCAACGCGTTGCCCATCGCATCCTCGGCTGTGAGCCCATCCAGCGGCAGATCGATCGTCACATCGGACGTCGCCTCTCGGTCGGCATAGGCCACCGCCACGCCACGCCTGTTGCGCAGATCGTGGAAGATGCAGAGGGTTGCACCGACCGGCCGGACGAGGCCGACGCGCTCGCTGAGCCCAAGGTGGTGCGCCAGCGTGTTCCACGCGGGTACGAGCGGAGTCGGGTAACCGTAGTAATCCCACAGCATCGTGCCGGGGCCGGCGTAGTCCCAGAAGCTCATGCCGTGATTTTCGTAACCCGTGTGAAAGAGGATCGTCTTCTCCTGCCCCGCCGCCGTCAGCTCCGCGACGCAGTCGACCATCGCGTTGGTGCTTTGCGCGGAATCGAGGTGGGTAAGCGCGAATGCCGGCTCGTCGACCGCGGTGTTCGTGAACGCCCAACCCTCGTTGAACCAGATCTCGATCTGCTTGCACCCCAGGTCGTCGAGCGCTCCGCGCATCCGCCGTATGGCAACGGCATCCGCCAGCCACCCCTCGTGGTAATCGTGCCAGGAGATGATGTCGATGAACTTGCCCGCTCCCTTTTCCAGCAGACGGCGGTTAATGCCGGAGGGAATGCCGTACACGTTGTTCACCATCACCCGGGCAGCGGCGTCGGTCTGCTTGATGAGACGTGCGGTTCGGGATGTGAAACTGGCGTACAAATCGGCCTTTTCAGCGGGCCAGTCAAATTCCGGCTCATTCTGGATTTCGCAAACCAGCGGGCGGCCGCGATAGTGTTTGACGGATTCGACGACAAAGCGGTCCCAGGCGCACTGCGGCGTCGGGTCCTGCCAGCGGGGATCGTCGACGGCCCATTGCATGTCTTTGGGCAGGACTTCCTTATCGCCGGCAAAGGCCCACTTCGGCTTGTCGTACATGACGAAGTGCGACGAGAAGCCGAGCGCTTCCAGTTCGTCCAACTCTTTGTCAAACCATCGGAATGCGGTTGGGCCGTCCGGCTGATGATCAGACCATCCCATGTGCGGCCGCCACCGGCTCCAAGCGAAACCCATGCGCGCGACCAATTGCGCGTTGTGCGGTCCGAATAGCGATCCCCCAAACCGTTCGCGTGAATCGGGCCTGGCCGAAGTCACCGGGTGAGGGAGGGAGCAGAGCGGGAGGTCTGAGCTGTCCAGCACTCGCCCCTCCGCGACCGCCGACACACGGGCCAGCACGAGTCCGGTTGCCGACAATTTCATCGGCGTTGACTCGGTGACGACCTTTCCCGCCGGGATGGTCACGGATCGTTCGATTTTCTCCGAGACGGGCCGGATGCCTTCATAGTCGATCAATTGCCAGCGAAGGGTGATCTGACGATCCGCCTTGCCGGGATTGGAAGCGACGGCGGATACGGACGCCGTTGCCCCCTTTCCCAGCAAGTTGCCGCTCGGGTCCTGATAACCCTTCAGGTCGGGCGAATCGGCCTGCACTTCGATCTCTCGTCGCGGGACGTACGCATCGGCCCCCGCGCCATACGCGACGCTGACCGCGTCCAGCAGGAACGGATGGTCGCAATCACCTATTTGTGCCATGTAGGTCGGACGCGGCCAGAAGCCGTCCTGCGCGACGGTCGGCGTGAAGGTGAACGTGTACCGCGCCCAGGTGGGAGTGATCTTCACGGGATGAACGTGGCGCATCGACCAGGTGAGGTTGTTCTTCGCGCCGATCTCCCGCGAGCACGGCGTCAGTTGCCAACCCATCGTCGCGTCACCACCGACCGACCTGGCGGAAAAGCTGAACGTCACGGGCTTCCCCTGCTCCAGCAGGAACGCGGCGCTGGCGATTCCGTCCTTGTCGATCCGCAGCGCGTACTCGCCCGCCACGGCGTCGCCCTTGATCAACGATTTGTCATCAGCCTCATACCAGTAGCGCTTTCCCCCTTCGAACGATCCATTTCGCAGTAGGTTGGTTCTCGCGTCATCGGCCCGCGCGCTGGCCGACAGTGCGAGGGCAATCAGACAAAGAACAGCCACTCGGTACATTTCCATGGACAAGCCCTCAGTGGAACAACGAAATGCGGTCGGCTCGGTTCGGCGCATCGGCGTTCAAAATCGTGATCCGCGAGGACCCGAGCGATCTCCCGCACGAACTCCATTGACCAGCGCCTTGAATTCCGACCTGACGGACTTCGGCAGTTTTGCCGCGAAACGTTTGTCCAACGGCACGGACCGAATCAGGTCTTCCACGTCTCCCAGGTCCTTGCTTCGACCGGGATTTTCGAGGCCGGAAATCAACTTGATGGCGATGAGATCCTTCAGACGGATGACCCACACCCCGTCGATGATCGATGTCCTCTGAATCGTCAGCCTCGCATCGTCCGGCGTGACCGTGTGGATCCGCACGCCGTCGAGCACGTGCTCACGAGCGGTCCGATCCCAGCGGGCCCCGGCTGCTTCGAGCTGCGACGCGGTGACAACCCGATCGGTGGTGTACAAATCCAGGTCTACCGTCGACCGACCGCCGCCATGGAGATAGATCGCGATCCCGCCAAGGACCGGCGCATCGACGATCGGACGCAGACGACGGGCAACGTCGAGGATGTGGCGATTGTCGCCGGGCATTCCAATCCCGATCCGATCGCGGAGCCGGCGTCGGCGAATGCCAAGCGTCGTGGGCATGATGAAACTATACCCGGTTTTCGGCTTCAGTTGCTCACGACACGGCCTACGCCACACTGGTCCCCATTTCGCACGGGCTTCCCATCCGCGAAATCGACCTCGAGCAGCTTCTCGCTTTGGACGGCTCGGTTCGCTTCATCTGTCAGGTGGGCGATGATCTGGCGAGACTTGGTGTCGATCACGTCGCCGGTGGACGGGTAGGCGAAGCGGCCATCGACGCTGAAGGTAATCCAGCCCGGCTCATCGCGCAGCTCGATGCTGGCGATTTGCTTCGGGGGCATCTGGCTGTTGTCGAAGAGGTGCAGCCGTCGGTTGTGGGCGTCGGTCGCCCAGACTTCTTTTTCATCGGGGGTGAGGCCGACGCCGTGACTTGGGCAACCATGGCGCGCGGTGGGACCCTTGCTGAATCCCGTAACCTCGACGCGACAGAGCTTCTTGCCGGTGGTGATGTCGCCAACCTCGAAGCCCAGCAGATCGTTGACGCAGACGTAGCAGAGCGTCGAGCGGCCATTGACCGTGAACGGACGGATCGCCGCGCTGAATGGGCCGACCGTGCCGGCCGCGGTTCTCTTGGTCGCATCCGCGATCGCCAGCACCGGCGAGTGCAGGCCGGCCAGGAACACCTGCCGCCCGTCGCGGCCGAAGACCGTGTTGTGCGAGCCGGAGCCGGTGTCGATCTTCGCGACCTCGTCTCCGCTTCCGGCGTCTATCACATGCCAGTAGGCCCCCTCGAGGGTTGGCTCGTAGATCGTCTTTCCGTCCGGGGAGATCGACATGCGGTCGCATCCGCCGGGATAGGTCTTGCGCCAGATGATCTTGTCGTTCGACAGGTCCAGGCAGGTCAGGTCGCGCGTCGTACTGAGGTAGAGCCGGCCCGTCGCGGCGCTGGCGCAGACGCCCTTGACGGCGTTGGCGTTCTTCTCGTCCCCCAATGCGGGGATCGCGATCCGGCGGAGGAAACGGTGATCGTGATCGATGTCGAACACCGCGATCCCAACGCCGCCATATTGCGGGTCATCGCGCACGCCGGGCGTGGCGACGTAGAGGAGGTGCTGTTCGGCAGTGGCGGGCGCTTCAGCGCGGCAAACGGCAGCGGCGGACATGCTGAAGCAGAGCGCGAGGCACAGGATGGTTCGCATGTTTTGAAATACGTGTCGAGGCCAGCCGCGTTGGTGCGGCGCACGGCCACGACCACGGATGCGGGGAATCAGTCACGCGGCGTGTCTCGTCCCGGGTGACAATGACCATCACGCGATCGCCTTCGATCTCGGTGAGCGTATCGCCCTCCAGGACGATTCCGGCGCATTCCAATGGTGGTGATTCGACCTGGGGTTTCGACATGCGCGGAATCTAAATCAAGTCGCCGCCGGCCGCACCACCTGCCATGGAGGTGCGCGGTCGAGATCCAAACGGTTGGTCGCACGTTGCCGCTCGCCGCTCTGGTTGTGATTCAATTCGTTCTCAATACAGCGGCGCACGAGCCTTCGCATTCAACGACCATTTCATCGGATATTCGACCGACGTCATTCGATACAGTAATGAAAGATGTTCGCTCTATGCTGCCCCACGCTGCGCTGAGTTTCGAGATTCCCGCGGAACGAAGGCGGGCGTGGATTTATACGACGAATCCTCAAGGTATGCTGGTTGTTGTCAGCTCTGCTCAAGGTGACACCGAGTCGATGGAATGGCATGGAACTATGACGCGGTCAACCGATTGGGAGAAGAAAGCCCGACTGGGACGAGCACGCGAAAGGCGAGATGTAAAGGCTGGACTGAGTCGGGTATAGTCTGAATGATGACCTACCTCGCACATTGGTTTGTCGCTCTAACCGCCCTGGGTTTCCTCGTCGATGGCCGCGCCTTCGCCGCCGATCCCATGCTGACGCTCGACGTCTGGCCGGGCAAGGTCCCGGGCGAGACTGGGCAGATCGCCGCGGAGGGCTCGAAGACTCAGCCGGGGCCCGGCGGAAACATCACGATCATCTCCAATGTCAGCAAGCCCACGCTGGCGGTCTACAAACCCACCAAAGAGAAGGACACTGGCGCGGCCGTCGTCATCTGCCCGGGCGGTGGTTACTCGATCCTTGCTTATGATCTGGAAGGAACGGAAGTGGCCGACTGGCTGAACTCGATCGGCGTGACGGGCATCGTGCTGAAGTATCGCGTGCCGGCCCGGCCGAACCTGCCGCGATGGGAGCCGCCGTTGCAGGATGCGCAGCGGGCGATCAGCCTTGTGCGGTCGAAGGCGACCGAATGGGGAATCGATCCGAAGCGAATCGGGCTGCTCGGCTTTTCCGCCGGCGGGAATCTCACGGCTGTCGCCAGCACGCACTTTGACAAGCGCGCCTACGAAGCGATCGACGATGCCGACAAGCTGAGCTGTCGTCCGGATTTTGGCGTGCTGATCTACCCGGCGTGGCTGGAAAATGGGGACTCGGTCGTGCCGGAAGTCCCTGTCACGGCGCAGACCCCGCCGATGTTCCTGGCCCACGCCAACGATGACCCGATCAATGCCGAGAGCAGCGTCATGATGTACCTCGCGCTCAAGCGCGCGAAGGTTCCCGCCGAGCTCCACCTCTTCGCGAAAGGCGGCCACGGCTTTGGCCTGCGCAAGAGCGACCACCCCTGCTCGGAATGGCCGCAGCGCTGCGAGGAGTGGATGAAGAGCCAGGGATTGCTCAAGTCGAGCGACGCGAAACACTGAGACAATCCCGGAACCTAGAGCGTCACCGGTACGGCGAACGGTGCGCGGTAGTCGCGCGTCAGCAATGCGTTGGCCTTCTCGTTCTTGCCGAACATCTCGGTCTGCGGATCGAATTCGAGCTTCGGGCCGATGTGATAAGCGATGCTTTGCAGCCTCAACGGCTTCTTGAGGTCATCGATACTGTCGGCCAGGTGCTGCTCGAAACGTCCAAACGCCTCCGCCAGGTCCATCGAGCGATCGGCTCCCGGCAGGCGCGGACCGAATGACTGCTCCTCGCCGAGCCGGTAGCTGATGTTCCCCAGGTGGCACAGGGCGCTGGAGAAATGCCCCTCGAGGATTGGGCAGTTCAGGTCGGACTGGCTACGGCTGCGCAAGGCGGTGAGGAAATTGGCGAAGTGGCTGCCGCTTCCCTTGAAGGCATGCGTTTTCTTGCCGGCGTTGTCGAAGGCGAGCACCGCGCTGTCATCCTCGGAGTTGAACGCGACGAATCCCTCCGTGCCATAAATGATGTTCCCCACGGTTACACCGACGAGCCCAGGCGTCGGCAGCCCGCGCACTTCGAAGAGGATGGACGTGTCGCCGTAGTCGGAAACGGTGAGCTGCGTGTTGGGAGTCTGCCCGTCGTCGTCGTATCCGAAACGGCCGCCGAGCGAGAAGGCGGAGGCGGGGAGCTTTGCGTTCAGAGCCCAGCGGGCGATGTCCATCTGGTGGACGCCCTGATTACCGAGGTCCCCGTTGCCGTAGTCCCAATTCCAGTGCCAGTTGTAGTGAAAGCGGTTCTTGTTGAAGGGGCGGACGGGCGCAGGGCCGAGCCAGAGGTCATACGCGACTTCGCCCGGCGCCGCGGAATCCGGGAAACGACCGATCGTTTCGCGGCGCTTGTAACAGAGTCCGCGGGCGAGGAGCACCTTGCCGATGCCGCCGGAGTGGATGAACTGGATCGCCGACTGCACCGACTTGAGCGAGCGTGATTGCGTCCCCGCCTGGCAGACGCGGTTGTACTTGACGCGCGCCTGCTCGAGCCGTCGTCCTTCGCTGACGTTGTGGCTGACCGGCTTCTCGACGTAGACGTCTTTGCCCGCCTGCATCGCCCAGAGCGCCGCCAGCGAGTGCCAGTGATTGGGCGTGGCGATGGAGACCGCGTGAACGTCCTTGTCCTCCAGTAGCTTGCGGATGTCCTGGTACTGCCGGGAGGCGGGACGGCTGCGGTTCCGCAACGTGTCCTGGGCCTTGCCGAAGGTGGACGGGTCCACGTCGCACAAGGCGACGATGTCCAGGTCATCGTCGTAAGTCCACTCGTCAACGTGCGTGAGGCCGCGACCGTGCAGGCCGATCACCGCCATTCCGATGCGGCCGTTCGGCGAGCCGCGTCGTGGCGGCGCGGGGGGCGCGGCATGGGGCGGATCATCGGCGGCACTGGCGCGGTGCGCCGCAAAACCGGCGGCCGCGACGGCGAGCGTGTGTTCCAGGAACGAACGTCGAGTGGGATGATTCATCGGCGTGAGCCTCCGCAAGATCGCCGTCCGTGGCACGCGGCGCGCTCGAGGGGTCGTGCGCTACCGAGGTTACGGCAACTGAGCCCCTCCTCGATTATCCGCGATTGGTGAGGTTGTTGATACAGCGAAGGCCTGGCGATCCAAAAGGGTCACGAAATCCCATCCTTCTACGACGTGCTCGGCATATCTCGTCTTTTCCGAGCGGCAACCGTGGAGGAATAGAGGTCGCAAGAACCCGCACACCGCTTCCTCACGGGCGCGGCTCTGAAATACCCTGGTGATCAGGGGAGCATCCCCGGCGGCAGGCCCATTTCCGATGCGACGCGCTGCATTTGCGTCCGAGTCTCCTCGGCGGCCTTTGCCTGGGCCGCCTGCACCGCCGCCACGATCAGGTCCTCGAGCATCTCGGTGTCGTTGGGATCGACCTTACCCTTGTCGATCCGCAGTTTAACCAACTCCAGACGCCCGTTCACCGTAGCCTGCACCATGCCGGCGCCGGCATCGGCGGTGACCTCCTTTCGGGCCAACTCCTCCTGCACCGCTTTCATCTTCTCCTGCATCTCGCGGGCCTTGGCCATGATGCCGGGAAGGTTGCCGAAGTTTTTGAGGGCGTCGAACATCGCGCGGACTCCTGTTGAAGCTGAATGGAAGTTTAGGAGCCTGGTGGCCGAAACGAAACCCTCTCGATGTGGCCTTCGTTCGGGGAATGTGCACTTGCCGCAACGCCGCGCCGGGTGGCAGATTGCATGTAGAATCTACGCTCGGGCAATCATCTGCAAGAAGCAATAGCCAAAGACGCCCAAGCCGATGCCGATGATTCCTCGAAGGCGTTCGCGGCTGAAGAAAAGCGACACGACGCCCAAGATGATGCCAACGACTCCCGACGCCATTCCGGCGGAGAGAAATTGACTTTGGACGAACCCCGGCAACTGAGTTACTGCATCGAACACCGGCATCCCAATCGCCGCAACTCCGCCAAACGTAAGCGAACAAATTCCCCAGGGGATCCCGCCGCGCGGCTCCTTTGATCCGTAGGGCAAAATGTCGGGCTGCATGGCTATTTCCGCCGTGACTTGCGCCGTCGAACGAACTGGAAAAGTATACCAGGATGGGTACGGCGAACAGAACGCCTCAACGCCGTGGCGGCAGCAGCGATGCTCAGCGATCTCTTCTTCCTCTGTGCCCGCTGTGCCTATTCATTGTCCAGGAAGAAATGAATTCGGCGGGAGAGGGGATTAGAAGCCTGGGACGGCTTCGGACAACTCGTCGACGTCTTCGCTGACGGTGGCGGACTGCGAGGGCGCGAGCGGACGCATCGACGTGTGCCGTATAACGTCCCCTACCTTCACGTGAAGACAGAGGGCCGTACGGCTGGTGATGCGAACTCCCTCTTCGCCGCGCACTTCCACCGGTCCTTTGCAGACCCGGAAATCACGGCGCGTGTTGGAGATGATGTGATCGCCGACCGAGGGCGACGACGGCGCCAGCTCGTCGGTCACGTCGAGGATCGGTGAGCGACGGCTCTGCTTGACTGCGCGCACCTCATCCCGGCGGCAGCTCACGATCGGGCCGCCCTCGAAAATGTCGATCATGCCGGTGAAGCGGAACCCCTCGTCCTCCAGCATCTTCAGGGCCGGGCGCGTCTGCTCGTGCACCTGGCCGATCACTGCCTGGGCGTCTGTGGGAAGCAGGGGAACGTAGATCGGGTGGGTCGGCATCAGGTCGGCGATGAACTTCTTGTTCACCATGCTCAGGTAATCCGCCTTCGGGAAATCGATCTCGAAGAAATGCTTCCCGATCGCATCCCAGAACGGCGAGCGCCCGCGCTCATCGATCACACCGCGCATCTCCGCGATCACGACCGGGTCAAAGCGCTGCACGTGCTCGGCCATGAAGAGGAAGCGCGACAGCGAGAGCAGGCGGCCATTGTCATGCCGGCGATACCCGGGGTGGAGGAAGAGGCTGCCGATCTCGCTGGGGCCGTTGTGCTCGACGACGAGCTGAAGTTTCTGGATCTCCTTACGGACCGAGAGCATCTCCGACTGATGCACCGACGTTTCCACGCGGTAGGCGTAAAACGGCTCAAAGCCCCCCACCTTGGAGATGATGCCGCAGGTGCCGACGATCTTCCCGTCCTTGAGGTCTTCCAGCACGAAGAGGTACGTCTCGCCGCGCGGGCGCTTGCTGATCCGCTCGAAGCTGTTGTCGGATTCGAGGATCCGCTCGCGCAAGAGGTCCGCGTCGCGCGGCAGGGTCGTCAACCCAAACCCCGTCATCGTCGCCAGCTCCAGGAGCTGGTCGAGGTCGTCGAGCTTGATCGGTCTGAGGACGAGCATCGGGATTGTCAGTGGTCCGTTGTCAGTGGTCCGTTGTGAGGACGCCGTTGTAATGCGGGGAAGCCAGTAGTCAGTAGCCAGTAGCCAGTAGCCAGTAGAAATGCGCGGCTCTCTGCCTTAGCTACTGACTACTGGCTCCTCGCTTCTCCATCTGTTCTGTCTACTGGCTACTCGCTGCTGGCTTCTCTCCCCAGGCTTCTCTTCCCCATCACCGTTCCCACCACCTCACACACTTGATCGATATCCGCGTCGGTGATGACGCCGACCGGGGGTAGAAGGCGGATGCGGGTGGGGTTGGAGCCGGCCAGGAAGGCGATCACGCCTTCGTCGAACAAGGCGCGGAGCAACCCCTTTACGGTATCGGCCGAGCCGCCGAACGGGGTGAAGGCGATCATCGCCCCCAGACCCCACGGCCCGCGAATGCTGTCCGGATGCCGGCGGCCGATCTCCTGGAGCCGTGAGACGAACCGATCGTGAACCTGCTGAATACGGCCCGTCGGTCCGAAGTAATCTCCGCTGGCCAAAGCGCCGATAATCGCCCGCCCGGTAAACAGGCTGGCGGTGGCGGCGGTAAACGTCTGGCTGACCAGGCCGGGCTTCGGCTGGTACTCGTGCGTGAAGAGCGTCGCGCAAAGCTGGCTCAACTTGCCGATCGAGACCAGGTCCGCGAACTCATCGAGTCCAAAATGCTGGAACGCGAAGGGCTGCGTGGTGCGGCCGAAGGTTTGCACTTCGTCGAAGAAGATCGCGATGCCCGCGTTGCGCAGCTCTCGCAGGAGGGCCAGGAAAAAGTCGCGATCGCCGGCGTAATAGCCCCCTTCTCCCTGAACCAGCTCCACCACCATGACGGCGTGCTGGCGCGGATAGCGCGCCAGGTGCTGACGCAATACCGCGATGGCGGCCGCCGTGCTTTCCGCGGGGCGATCGGCATCGAAGTACGGGACATAATCGACCGCGAGCGTCGTCGGCAGTCCGACGCGATAGGCGGCCTTGTCGGTGATTTGAGCAAGTGCCAGCGTTCGCCCCGCAAAACCATGCTCGAACGCGAGTACGCGTGACGCAGGGTGCTTTTTCTGAAGGGCGATCTTGAGGGCGTTCTCGTTGGCCATGGCGCCGCTGGTCGTGAGCAGGCAATGCGACAGCCGTGCGCCGTCACGGCTGGCGAGTTCAGTCAGCAGGCGCGTCATCCCCAGGGTCTCGCGATCCTGCTGCAGGTTCCCCTGCATCACGATGTCACACAGAGCGGCGTCGAGCGCCGCGGCGACCACCGTCGACGCGCCATGTCCGAAGTAGTGCACGCCGATGCCGCTGATCATGTCGTACTTGACGCTGCCGTCGGCCAACTCGACCAGCGCTCCGCGACCGATGCCGCTCCCCAGGTACGGGTAATACAGCTCGCCGCCGCGCAGCTCGCCGAACTGCCGGATGGCGGTCTCATACTCGAGCTTCCGCTCCGGGTCGGCAGCGCGGATGCCGGTCAGGCGCTGCTGTTGATCCGCGAGGGCCGAGAGCATCAGCCGTCGGCCGGCTTCCAGCCGCGGATCGTCGCGCAGAAAATCGGCGGCGAGAGGACGGGTCATCGCGGATGCTCCTCCCTGCGCCGGGCGTCGGACCGAAGCGGCACGGTCAGCTCGCCGCTTGCCAGCTTCATCAACATCAAGGCCGTCAGCTTCGCGCGCTCAGTGAGGCTATCGAGCCGGATGAACTCATCGTGGCTGTGCAGGTTTCCCCCGCGCACGCCCAGCGTGTCGAGCGTGGGAAGTCCGGCGGCTACGAGCCGATTGGCATCGCTGACGCCGCCGCTGGGGTGAAATTCGATCGCGGGCAAGCCCAGCTCGCGCCCACAGGCGGCAACGGATTCGAGGAGCCGGCGGGTCGTATCGTCCAATGGCTTGGGCGGGCAGCTCGAGGTCTCGTGAAGTGTAGCGCGGATGCCGTCGCGCTGTCCCAACTTCTCAACCAGCGACTCCAGTCTTGCCCGAGCCTCGGACTGGGCGGCTGCGTTATCGGCGCGGAGATTCAGGCGGGCGATCGCCAGGTCGGGGACGACGTTGGTAGGACCGCCCCCTTCGATCTTCCCGACGTTCAGGATCACACCGGGCAGCTCGTCAGGAATCGCGACCGCTTCGACGATCAATTGCGCCAGCGCGTGAACTGCATTGCGTCCCGATGCAAAGTCCCGGCCGACGTGCGCCGATTTACCGCGCACGACCAGCGCAAAGCTCGAAGAGCCATTGCGCGTGGAGACGAGGCCGCCGTCCGGCATCGCCGGCTCGAACACCAATCCCAGATCGTTCCGTCGCGCCACTTCCTGCAAGCAGGTCGCGGAACTGGGCGAGCCGAGTTCTTCGTCCGGATTCAGCAACACCTCCCACCCCAGCCGATCCGCCCATGGGCTTCGCATGAACGCCTGGAGCGCGGTCAGGAGGACGATAATGCCCCCTTTGGCGTCGGCCACGCCCGGGCCGTTGAGCGTCTGCGCGTCGATTCGTCGCACGTGCTGGAACGGATCGCTGGGGCCATAGACCGTGTCAAAATGGATGACTAGCAGGACGCGCCCGCGCGCGTGAGTCGGCGAGCGGACGGCGTGAAGGGCGGGCGCCGCCGCCAACTCCCGCAGCTCACCCCGATCGTCGATCACCGTGCGCGGCGGCAGGTCCTGGCGGCGCGCATGCGGCGCAAGTTCGGTCAAACGAGGCAGGATCGCGTCCGCCATCCGCCGCAGGCCGGCGACGTTGCCGCTGCCGGAATTGATGTCACCCCATTCGGCGACGAGGCGGCACATCGTCTCGTGCTGCGCGTCAATCCATTGTAAGTGGTGCTGGTATTGCGTCATGGCCGCCGATCCGCGCTCGGTCGATATCAGATTGTACGGCTGGTGCGAGGGGGTACGTAGGGCGATGCGCGCGCCTACGCTTACGGATGCGTCCCTGCCTTTCAAGGAACGAGGAGAGCGAGCAGTGAAATCTGATTCAGTAGTCGAAGCACCACCGGCGATGTCGTCGGGAACAAACGGTCTTCCGCCGGCCGTGCTCGCCGCGCGAGCGGAAGCAGTATCTTTAGCACCGCAGGTCAAGCTGGATCGCCGCTTCGTGAGCGCGGCATTGATGCTGGTGATGGTGCTGGCCTCGATGGAGCAGACAGTCACCAGCACCGCGATGCCGACGATCATCGGGGAGCTGCACGGGCTGGAGCACTATTCCTGTGTCGCCTCGATCTACCTGCTGACTTGCACGGTGAGCATGCCGCTGTACGGCCGCCTGGCCGATGCGCTGGGGCGAAAGCCGGTCATCCTGCTTTCGATCGCCATCTTCTCGGTGGGGTCGATGTTCGCGGCCTCGGCCCACACGATGGGCCAGTTAATCCTCTACCGCGGCATGCAGGGTTTGGGGGCGGGCGGGATCATGCCGGTCGTGCTGACGATCCTCGGGGACCTCTTCACGCTCAAGGAGCGCGCCCGGATCCAGGGATTATTCAGCGGCGTGTGGGGCGTCGCGTCGCTGGCGGGACCGGCGCTGGGCGCTCTGCTGGTGAATACGCTGGGATGGCGCTCGATCTTCTTCGTCAACCTGCCGTTCGGCATCCTGGGGATCTCGGTGCTGGTGTGGAAATACCACGATCACGAGAAGCCACATTCCACCGATCTGGATCTGCCCGGTGTGAGCGCGCTGGCGCTGGCCTGTGCGGCGACGCTGGCGCTCGTATCCAGGCTGGGGCCGGGCGGGTGGCCGGCGCCGGTGGCGGTGGGACTGCTTGTGGTGGCGGTGGCGACGACGATCTACTTCATCCGCCATGAACGACGCGCCGCGAATCCGATCATGCCGCCGGCACTCATGGCGCAGCGGGCGATCGGCCCGTCGATGGCCGGAAATTTCCTGCTGGGGATCGGATTCCTCAGCCTCGACACGTTCGTCCCGCTTTACGTGCAGGGCGGGCGCGGCGGAGGCGTGGCGGCGGCGGCGGGCGTGGTCACGCCCGTCATGCTCACCTGGGCGCTCAGCGGCTTCCTGGCCGCGCCGCTTCTCATTCGCTGGGGCTTCCGTAGGACGGCGCTGCTCGGCTGCTCCCTGATCGTCGTTGGATTTTCTGGACTGGTGATCTGCGCGCTGGTCGGGGCGCCGCATCAAGTGCTGACGGCGGTACTGGCCATTACGGGATTCGGTTTTGGGCCGGCTTCGATGTCGTACCTGCTGGCGGCCCAGGACGCCGTCACCTGGCAGCAGCGCGGCATGATTACCAGCAGCACGACGTTCTTCCGGACGATCGGCGGCGCGATCGGCATCGGGCTGCTGGGGATGCTCTTCAACGTTTTGATCGCGCCGGATTTCGATCGCCTCAAGTCGATCGGCGTGAATCCCGCAAAATTGATGGACCCCCGCGCCCGCGATCAGATTCCCGCCGCCGTGTTCCAGCAGGCGCAGGATGTGATCTCCCACGGCCTGACATGGGTCTTCATCGCCATGCTGGTGATTGCCGCCGTCGCGATCTTCGTCACCCTCTTTATGTCACCCCGGAAGTGCGACCACCCGGTGAGTAAGGCGGAGGCGTTGGAAAGCCTTGCCGGATAAGACTCGATCGGCCTTACGAAATGGTAAGCGACCAACCCCTTATTTTTCCTGCAAACGTTGAGATAGACAGACGTTAGTGACAATCGGATCGACGATGGCTCGCTGGCGATCTCCCGCGGTTGCCCGGGATGTCCCGTGGGTCTAATCTGGCAGTGAATAAGTGATCGGCATCCGCGTTATGCTTACGACGGGCAAGCCAAACTCGATGACGCCGACGCTTGTGCCCGAGTTCGAACCCCCGGTCCGCGACAGCGATGAATCGCTGATGAAGCGACTTCACGGGGGCGACGCCGACGCGGGCGAAGAATTGGTTCGCCGTTACTACCCGAACCTGCTTCGTTATCTGCAGCGGGTTGCGGGGGAACAGGTCGCCGAGGAATTGCTCCAGCAGACGTGGCTGAGCGTCCTCGACCATGCCGATAAGTTTGAGCCCGGTTCCGGCGGCGGCGGGTTCAAGTCGTGGCTCTTTCGCATCGCGACCAACAAGGCCAACGACCATTGGCGTTCGCGCGGTCGAGACAAATCAGCGCGTGACGGCCTGCGGCTGGTAACCGACGAGCTGGTACCGGCGGCCGACCATCGCATGGAGGCGAGCGAGCAGGAACTGAAGCTGAAGCGTGCGATCGCCCAGCTACCGGAGAGCCAGCGGCAGGTACTGATGTTGCGGTATTACAGTGATCTCAAGTTCGTGGAGATTGTGAAGATCGTCGGCTGTCCGCTCAACACGGCACTGGGACGGGTTCACAAGGCGATGATCAAGCTGCGGCAGTTGATGGGCGACTGACGATGCACGCGTTACAGTGACGGGATGTTCGGCGCACGACCGCGAGAATTGATTGCACGGGGATTGACGTGATCGAACTGCTTGAAAATAACGAAGTCATCCTCCTGATGTTCCTGGCGGACGAGCTGCCCGCCGAGGATCGCGCGGAGGTCACCCAGATGCTCGCCAGTGACGCCGGCCTGCGCCGCGAGCTGGAGCAACTGAGTCGCGCCTACGAGGAATCGAGCGACGGACTGCGCCGCCTCGACGAGGCGAACCCGATTCACGCCGGCGCCCAGGCTGTTGGCGTCCGGCACGTGATGCATGCGATACGGCAACGGCTCGACAAGCCCGCCCCCGTGCCGGGGCGGGTCCGCGAAACACGAAAGCTGCACTACCCGTGGTGGGCCTATCCTGCCGCGGCCGCTGCGGCCATCTTCCTTGCGTTCCTCACCTGGTGGGGAAATCACGAGGGGTCGGCGGGCTTGTACGATGACGGACCGGCCCGTCTGCCGTTTGTCCGAAACCATGATGGTCGGGATGATGGCGTCTATGCCTTGATGCCGAACGACCCGAACGCCAAACTTGCCGAAGAGCTGGAAAACACCTTCAAGACGCATAACGACCCGGACAGCGCCTTGCTGGCCCTTCGCGACGCGCCGCGAATGGCCGACCTGGGGAGTGATTCGGATGAATGAGCGAACCTGGACGGCCCGGCTCCCCTGGCTGATCTCCTGCGGCGTCTGCGCCGCCACGCTGGCGTTCGTTGGCCGCCGCGCCTTCCTCCCCTCGATCCCTTCCGCCGCGGAAACCCCGCTCACCGTTGCCGCCCCGCGAACGCCCCCCGATGGGGTGCTCCCGCCGGGCGCTCTAGACCCGCGCGATCTTCACCGCCCGCGCGGCGTGCGAAATCCCCAGGCGATTGAGGCCGAATGGCCCGAAGCGGAGAAATTCCTTCACGACAACGCCCCGCACTATTACGAGGCGATCAAGACGCTCTCCCCGAAGCTGGCTGAAGACCAGCGGCTGCGCCTGCACGGCGCGATCGTCAGCCGTTACCAGACGCTCCGCAGGGTCAAGGAACATTTCCCGGAACTTCACGAGGTCCGGCTCGAGCAATTGCGGCTGTTCGATAATCTCTTCGACACCCGCCAGCGCTACGCCCTGGCCGCTGCCGGCCCGGGCCAGGACAAGCTCAAGGCGCAGATCCGCGACGAGGTAGGCGCCCTGTTCGACAACGCGATCAAGGATCGCCAGACGCGCGTCGCCCGGCTCCAGGAAATGCTCGGCAAGCTGAACGAGCGAGTGCAGAAGGAAACCGAAAGCCGCGACACGACGATCGAGCAGCACATGCGCATCGTGCTCGACAAGGGCGTCGACCCCAGCCTCCTCGACGGGATGTACCAAAACGAGCCCGACGCCGGCGGCACGGGCAGCGTCAACCCGCGGCGCCTCCCGCACATCGAGAATCACCCCACCCTGCGGCCGACCACCCGGCCCACCACCGCCGAATAACTGTGCCGCTCAGTTCTCCAGCGGCTTCACCATGATGCTCTTGTAGTGAACCTCGCTCTGCGGGTCGTGCCCCTGGAGCGCGAACGTGCCGTGGTGGAGATAGCGGCCGACATGGCCCTTTTGCGGCTTGTAGTCGGCCGGCTGCGTCCACTCGTTGACCGTCTTTCCGTCCACCTTCAGCGTGACCGTGTCCCCCTTGACCATCACTTCGTAGACGAACCACTTGTCGTCCTCGTGGTGCGGGGCGCGAAGGTCTTTTACGTCGTACAGGCTGCCGGTCTTCTTCCAGTCGCCGTGCGAGCAGTTCACCTGCGCTTCAAAGCCATCGTCTGGCCAGCCCTTTTCCTGGAAGCTGGTGTGGAAGTAGACGCCGGAATTGGCCTTCGGCTTGGTCTTCAGCTCGACCTTGAGGTGGAAGTTCTTCCAGTCGTGATCGTGGACCGGCCCGACGTAAAAGAGGTGTGAGGGGCCGGGGCCATGCACGACGATCTGCCCGTCCTCCACCTTCCACGAATCGGCGTTTTCGCCGACCTTCCATCCGTCCAGGCTCTTGCCGTCAAAGAGGCTCACGAACCCGTCGGCATCCGCCTTGGACTCGGCCGCGGCGGCCGGCTTATCGTCGGCGGCATACGAGGCCAGGGCGATCAGCCCGACGGTGCTCACCACGAGGCTCACCCACACGCGCGCTCGAACGAGGGAAGACGGAATCATTGGTTCTTTCTCCATGAAAGGATTGTCGCGACATTCTGTAGACGCGGGCGCGGGAAGACAAGCGGTCGTGCTACTGACTCACTTCCCCTTCGACGGTTTGCCCCCCTCGATGATGAGCTGCACGACCCGGTCATCGATCCCGTACCCGGTGTGCGCGGTCAGTGGGTTCGACACCCACCCGATGTACGGCACATAGTAAGCCGTCCGCGCTACGCTGATCGAGACGTTGGCGAAGCGGGCGCCTCCCAGTTGATTCAGCCACGGCGGGATCGGGTAGCTTAGCAGGTCATTGGGATCGCTGACGGCAACGACCGAGAGCGGCGGCGCCGCCGGCCGCGTCTGCGCACCCGGCTGCGTGGTCGCGATCCGTACGCCTTGTTCGCGACGCTGGGCGACCGAGGCCACCGACTCGTAGGGCCGCGTCGTGGGCCGGCGGGCTCCCTCGCGCGGCGGCCTCACGTCCCCCAGCGTCAGCAGCGGAAGCTGGTTGGCGAGCATGAATACCGAATGGGTTTTCTCCGCGATGCGGTTGAAGGTACGCTCATCCCCCGGCGGCTCCGCCGTCGGTTGCGTGGCGGTGGTGAAGAGCCGCGGGTCGGCCAGGCAATCGAAGACCACCTTGCTCCCCAGGCTCCAGGTCACGAAGAAATATTCATAATCCTTTCGTTGGTCGCGGCCCGTCTCAACGTCATGGTGGATCGCCTTCAGCGCCTCTTTCACCGAGCGCTGGATCGCGGCCTTGTAAAACCCCACGTACAACACGACGTCCGGGATGCCGCCGTCCAGGAAACGCTTGCGTACCAGATTGTCCGCCGGCAGGCGGTCGGCCATGTTCTCCGGCTGCTGGTCATAGCCGAGGTATTCCTTTTTCAATCCCTCCGTCACCGGCTCCCAGTTCAGCGCGTAGATCCTCAGCTCGTGATCGTTTTGCGGATCGATGAAATCCTGGCGGGTCAGCGTTCCGCCGCCGGCGATCCCCACCCCATGTTCCTTCGCCGTCTGACGCAGCTTTAGAAACTTCTGGAAACTGTCGACGAGGTGTCGCGGATCATCGTTGGAATAGCCGCCGATGCCGTGGACGAAGAGGACGCAGACGACCGGCGTCTGCATGGCGGACCTCAGTCCGGGAAACTCATGATCGATCGAGCGCTGGTCCAGCGACTTGCACCCGCAAAAACTCGCCGTGAGAAATAAGAACAGGACGGCTCGGACGGCTGGCGTTCGCCACGCGTTGCAATTCGACATCAGCACCCACTTCCCAAGGTTTTGCGGATCGTTTGCCAAATTGGCCCAAGCCGCTTCAGAAATCAACAAGTGTGCGGGGGGCGCGCGGCACTTTTTGCACATCTCGCTCTGCCCGACGGATCAGAAATGACGATTGGCTTGAGCTCTTGACCAATACCTACAGTTGAGATTCAATCTCATCCATGCCGAAAACAGGCCTTTGCGTACTGCTGACGCTGTTTTTATCCCTCGCCGCGCAGGGCAGCAAAGCTGAAACGGGTTCCGCCGTCACCGCCCAGCCGACAACGGATACGCGGTACGGACCCTTCGGCCTGCTCGACTACCGGAGCCGCTATGGGCAGTATTGGTTTCCCGAGCCGTTCCGGGCAGATGAAACTGACGTGGACAACGAGCTGCGGCTCGACTGGGTCCATTTGGAAGGGCGCGGACATGTCATCGACGACGCCAAGGCTGAGATCGAGAAATCCTTCGGTCTGCTCACCGTCGAAGTCGAGGTCCCCTATTCGCGCGATACGAGTGCGGTCTTCGACCCCCTCACCGGCCGCAGCAGCCATGACCGCTCCGAAGGAATCAGCAACATCAACATTGGCGCCCGCCACCCGTTTTATCAGTACGTCTCCGTCAATGACTTCTTCGACAACACGCTGGTCGCCGGCCTGGAAGTTGGAATCCCGAGCAACTCCTCCGTCGGCAAGAATGCCGAACTCGTTCCCAAGCTGATCGATGATCTTCGGCTTGGGGAACACTTCAGCGTTCAGACGATCCTCGGCTACTCGTTCCTCTTCGGCTCCGAACCGGAGGGTGGAACGCAGACTTTCGAATATGCCGTCGTCGTCGGATATTCATTCGAGCGGCAGGACCTGCATCTCCCCCACATCGAGCGGATCATCCCCATCTTCGAGCTGATCGGCGACACCGCGTTGAACAACGGACGTCGCGGCCACAACAACCTGAGCGGAACGCTCGGCCTGCGCGTGAACCTCGATTCCATCGGCGCGCTACAACCGAGATTGGGTGTGGGTTACGTCTTCCCCATCGACCAATCCGCGCGGGACGATTTCCGATGGGGAATTGTGACCAGCCTTGTCTTCGAGTTCTGAGATTGAAGAATAAATGGTCACAGAGACGGAGGAGAGCACCGAGACGACAGTGTAATTTATCCGTCGATGACGCGGACTGGCGTGGATAGAGATTGAAATGAGGTATGAGCGTGCCATCTCGCTACTTTGGTTCATTTGTCCATCGTGTCCGGTGTGAACCGAGGTGTTTGCAACGTCCTTTCGGTGATCTCTTCTTCCCTCTGTGGCCTCTGTGACTATTTTGGCTTTTGGCTACGAAACGGCCGCCGGCGCGAACATTCCGCCGCCCCTTGAAAACGCATCCGCGAGCGCCTTCCGCCGAGCATAAAGTCCAAGCGCAATCCCAAAGATCAGATGTGCCGTGAGCGTGACGACGACGAAGCGGGCCGTCAGGTTGATACCGAAGAAACCCGTGTAAGGCGTGAAGAGCATCGCCAGTTCCAGCCCCACTGCGACAACGATCGCCCAGAGCCAGCTTCGGCGCGACGCGCTGCCGATCAGCGCCATGTACATCACGCCGAACGCGATGCCGTTGGAGAAGTGATAGATCCAACCGATCACGTGCGCCAACAGCGTGAATTGCGAATCGCTCTGCTGCGCGGCAAACGGCTGACCGAGGATCATCGCCCCGAATCGCGGAAAGACCATGTATAGCGGCAAGCGCAGCCATGCCGGCCCCGTTTGATCGACAGCGGCAATCACAAACGGAAGGCGGAACAGGTCATACGCGCAAGCGGCGACGAGGCCGCCAATCGCCCCGATCATCACGGCTCGCCAGAGCTGGCGGTCCCCCTTGAAGCGATCGAGCAGCGCCATGCCAATGAGGATCACGGTCGCGGGAATCAACACGTATCGCGTGAAGGTGCGCATCGAGCAGAGTCCATAAAACTCCGCGAGCAAACACCAGATGGATGCGGCGGAAAGAAAGAAAACCACCGCCCGCCCCGCAGGCGTCCAGCGCAAGACCGGCGGAAGCAGGTTCGCCGCTGACCTCATCGCAGCAATAATACACCCATTCCCCATTCCGCGCATGAAAAAGGGTCGTCCCCTCCGAGACGACCCCTACGCATCCTTGCATGTGCCATGTCAGCCGCGGAGGCGGCCTGTTGATTTAGTAGACGACGGCCATTGCGTCTTCCACCGCCTCGATAACCTGGCGGACGTGGAAGGGCTTTTTGAGGAAGCCGTCGAAACCCTGCTGGAGCAGGCCCTGTGCTTCGGCGTCGCTGATCTTGCCGCTCATCGCGATCACCTTGGTAAGCTGGAGGTCGGGGTTCTTCTTGACCTGGCGGGCGACCTCGGGAGCGTCGATGTCCGACAGGTGCAGGTCGAGCAGGATCACGTGGGGGCGGAACTTCTCGGCGATGACGCCGGCCGCGAACCCGCCACGTGCCACTTCGACCTCGTACTTCGCTTCGTCCTCGAGGATCTTCTCGAGCACCTCGACGATGTCCTGCTCGCTGTCGACCAGGAGGACCCGAGTGCAGCCGCTCATCAACCCGTTCAGCGGCATCCCATGCTGCTTCATGAATCGGATGAGCTGATTGAGCGGGATCCGGCGGTCCTTGCTGCCGGGAATGCGATACCCGTGCAGCGCGCCCGAGTCGAACCACTTGCTGACGGTTCGCGGAGCGACGTTGCAGATCTTTGCGACTTCGCCGGTAGTGAGCACGTCTTTCAACTTCGTGGAACTCATTGCATCTTCTCCCAAAAGAGGCACCCCAAATCTCGCCGCGTTTTCCGCTCCTCCGTGGGGCGCCGACGGCCGGCGATGTGCCGTCTGACCCAGCTACTATCGACTTGCGGGGTGCAACCTTTAGATCACCTAGGCAGTTATTGCCGAGCGTCCGTTTAGCGCTGCCTATGCGGCATTTATCGGCCGCTGACGCGGGGCGAGAAATGGATAGGATCTGTCTCGGCGCGGAAATTTCCGCCGCTCCATTTTGATGAGGAACCGATGAGTTTTGCCCACCTGACGATCGCCACGCGGGACGTGCCGCGCAGCGCCGATTTCTTCGCTCAGACGATGCGCTGGCGCCGCATCACGCATCCCACCAACACGCCGCTCGAAGCGGCCTGGCTCGAGATCGCCGATGGCCAGCAGCTTCACATCCTGTATGTGAAGGCGTTCAGCGCGTCGCCGTTCGAAGCGGAGTTCGGGCGGCACTTCGCGATCTTCCATTCCCTGGCCGATTTCTCGGACCTGAAAGCAAGGCTGATCGAGCGCGGCGCAACGCTGATTGACCCGATCCGTCCGACGCCCTTCGAACGGTTCTATTTCCGGGACCCGAACGGCTACGTCTTCGAAGTGATCGCGAAAGAGCAGTACTTGCGCGAGTAAGTAGCATGATGCGGCGGCTCCAGTGGGCTCGACATGGACCGAGAGCACGTCGCGGCAGAACGGCAATTTTGTGATGGGAACGGGACCGCGGGTCAGCCCGGTTGGAGAGCGGGCTCGCTGCCCGTATCTTATGAACGCGACCGAATCGGGCCGAAGCCCGGGCCTCCCTGTACCAAGGATTCTCCGCCATGCCCACGTTCAAGGACGTCACCCCACCGAAAGATGGCCAGCCGATCACCCTCGCCGGAGGGAAGCTCCAGGTTCCTGACCGCCCGATCATCCCCTTCATCGAGGGAGACGGCACCGGCCCCGATATCTGGCGCGCCAGCCAGCGCGTCTTCGACGCCGCTGTCCAGAAGGTCTTTGGCGGCAAGAAGAAGGTCGCGTGGATGGAAGTCCACGCCGGCGAGAAGGCATTCAAGCAATTCAACAACTGGCTGCCGGACGACACGGTCACCGCATTTCGCGAATTTTTCGTCGGAATCAAGGGTCCGCTGACGACCCCGGTCGGCGGAGGCATCCGTTCGCTGAACGTGGCGCTGCGGCAGATGCTCGACCTCTACGTCTGCCTGCGGCCCGTGCAATATTTTGCCGGCGTGCCGTCGCCGGTGAAGCATCCGGAAAGAGTGAACATGGTGATCTTCCGCGAAAATACGGAGGACATCTACGCCGGCATCGAATACGCCGCTGGCACGGCCGAGAGCCAGAAGATCCTCGATTTTCTATCCGAGAATTTCCCGAAGGAGTTCAAGAAGATCCGCTTCGGGACGAAAGAGGCGGGCCAGGCGTGGGTTGAGAAACTGGAGGCTGTTGGCGCACCGCCGGCTGACCCTGCGGTCAACGTGGGGATCGGATTTAAGCCGGTCAGCCGCCTGGGCACCGAGCGTCTCATTCACAGCGCCATCAGCTACGCGATCAAGCACAAGCGAAAGAGCGTCACTCTCGTCCACAAGGGGAACATCATGAAGTTCACCGAGGGTGGTTTCCGAGATTGGGGCTACGCCGGGGCAAAGAAGTATTTCGGCGCCGTCGAGATCGACGGCGGTCCCTGGTGCAAGATCCCCGAAGGCAAGCCAGGCGCCGGCCTCGTGATCAAGGATGCGATCGCCGACATCACGCTTCAGCAGGTGCTCACGCGCCCCGATGACTTTGACGTGATCGCGACGCTGAACCTGAACGGCGACTACCTCTCCGACGCCCTCGCCGCCCAGGTCGGCGGCATTGGCATCGCCCCCGGCGGGAACATCAACTACATCACCGGCCACGCCGTCTTCGAAGCCACCCACGGCACAGCCCCCAAGTACGCGAACCTCGACCGGGTGAATCCAGGCTCGGTGATCCTGAGCGGCGTGATGATGTTCGAGCACCTGGGCTGGCAGCCCGTCGCCGACCTGATCGTCAAGAGCCTGGAAGCCGCCATCGGCGCCAAGACCGTCACCTACGACTTCGCCCGATTGATGACCGGGGCGAAAGAAGTGAAGTGCTCGGAATTCGCCAATGAGATGATTCAGCACATGGGCTGATCGGGCGTTTTGATCCACGCCAAGCCGATCCCGGTTGGGCTAGCGCACAGTCGTACGTTATAGTGGTCCGAATCGTGTCGGCGGTTGCCTCGCGGCGTGGCGGACGGTCAGGATGCGCACGGTCCGCGGATTTTCAACAATGTGATAGTAGATGACGAACGGTGGAACCGGCATTGACCGGATTGTCTGGGCTGGTCGGCGCGTACGGCGGTGTACCTTGTATCGGCGCGGAAACTGGCCTAATGACTGCGCCGCCTTCCACAGCCGATCGACGGTCTTAGCAGCGTTCTGCGGGGACTCGCTCTTGATGTAATCGAGAATCTGATCGAGGTTGTCGTATGCTTCAGGGAGGATGATTACGCGATACTGCCCCACGGTCATGGCCGGATGTACTTTCGACGAAGGCGATCGAATGCGTCTTCCAGCTCCATGCCCTGTCCCGCCTCGGCCTGAGCTTCCGCGCGCTCAATTGCAGCCTGCGTCGCCGCGTCCAACGCTTCCACGGGTTCGCCCTCAAGACCTTCCAGCGCCACGCGAATGAGTTCCTCCGGAGACTTATAGTCGCCTTCTCGCATACGTGCTTCGAGCAATCGAAGCGTCTCTGAACTCAAACTGATGCTGGCCATATCTGCATACCTCTCGACAAAATGTTACCCGAAAAGGGCCGTTGTCCGTTAGAAGCTTCTAAAGGGGCACGCGATATTTCAATCGTCGCGCCTGGCTACGATGAGGATCGATGAACGACCTACCTCCAAGAAGCGGCGTGGGAAGCGGCACGACCAGCGGCAGTTGGCTCAGCAACGCGGGGCCGTGGGAGCAGCGCCTTGCATTCGCCCTGGAAACAATGCGGGAGATGAGCCGGGTGAAAGACCCGCAGAAGATGGTGCAGGATTACGGCGCGCGGATGCGGAAGATCATGCATACCGACGGATCGATCTCGCTGAGCCGGCGGGATCTGTCCCCACCGCAATATCGCATCACGCGCAGCAGCAGGTGGGGACCGAACGTCAACCCGTGGAAGCAGAAGGAAGGGCAGGTCATTTTCGAGCGCGGCCTGCTCGGAGAACTCCTCTACGGCGACACCGCGGTCGTCCTCGACGAAATTAGCGTGAGCCGCGACGATCCCGCCTTCGAGTTCCTCGACGGGTTCGGGTCAGCGGCGGCGATCCCCCTTTTCGACCAGGGGATCGCCATGAACATGGTCGTGGTCCTGCGCCGCGCGCCCAACGCATTCCCCCGTGAGTCGATGCCGGAACATGTCTGGATGAGCAACCTGTTCGGACGGGCCGCCCATTC
The DNA here is from genome assembly GCA_038240605.1 of Tepidisphaerales bacterium. Taxonomy (GTDB): domain Bacteria; phylum Planctomycetota; class Phycisphaerae; order Tepidisphaerales; family Tepidisphaeraceae; genus JBBSDP01. The sequence continues at coordinate 140,578 of JBBSDP010000001.1, forward strand.
GCTGGTGATGGCCGAGCAGGTGCGCGAGGCATACGAGGCGGTGGACCGCGAGATGAAGGCAGTGGCGGATATCCAGCGTTCACTCCTGCCCGAGCGCCTGCCGGAGATTCCGACGCTCGACCTGGCGGCGCACTATCAGACGTCGCATCGGGCGGGAGGCGATTACTTCGACTTCTTCCCGCTAACCGACGGACAGTGGGGATTTCTCATTGCGGACGTGAGCGGCCACGGCACGCCGGCCGCGGTCCTGATGGCGATCACCCACAGCATCGCCCACCTCTGCTGCGATCCGCCCATGCCCGCGTCGCAATTGCTGGCGGCGGTGAACGCGCGCCTGGCGGCCTCGTACACCGCCGACACCGGCAATTTCGTCACCGCGTTTTACGCGATCTACGACCCGGCCGATGGAACGCTCCAATACGCGAACGCCGGTCACCCCCCGCCACGCATTCGCCGGGCCGCGACCGGGATGATCGACTCGATTGACGGCGTCGGCAGCCTTCCGCTCGGCATCGTTCACGATGAGCCATACCAGAACGGCTTCGCCCGGCTCGAGCCCGGCGACACGCTGGTGCTCTACACCGACGGCATCACCGAAGCCCGCGCCCCCGGACCCGCCGGCAGTCATGAGCTGTTCGGCACGTCACGGCTCGACGAGGTGTTGCAGGCAACCGGCGCCTCGCCCCAGCAGGTGATCGCCAAGACGCTCTGGGCGATCGAAAAGTTCACGAACCGCGCGCCGGCCAACGACGATCGCACGATCGTTGCGGCCACGGTTCGGCCTACGAATTGACGCCAAGACGTGCCCGCTTGCGAACGCGCATCGCCCGATTCATTTCGAAGGCTGTGAAGCGGCGCGATCCTCCTGCAATTTCTGAAGCGCCTCGAGGCCGGGGCGGAGCTGCTCCAGTTGTTGATGATTTCGCAGATCCTCGGCCGCCTGATTCCGCTCGGCCGTCTCCGTGCTGATTCGGACGTAGTGTAAATAGGCCGCTGAACCCATGATGCCTGCCAGAGACAGTGCCAGCGCGGCCATCGAAAGGCGTATCTGCCGGCGTTGCACGTCCGGGTCGGCTTCGGGGAAATAGAAATCCCAGGCCAACACTTCCAGAAACGTCATCGCTAACGCAATGGCGACCAGCAGAAGACTGTTGAGGCGAACGTCGAAGTAGCTGGCGCCGAACGCGCGGTAAACAAGTGCGACGACGACCACGTTCACCATGAACATCACGCTGCCAACTGATCGCGACATGGATGACTCCTCGCTGTGCGATGGGCCTACTTCCCGCCCTTCCGCATGATGAACAGATAGTGGAACCCGCGCAGAAAGAAATTTCCCTCCTCCGCCGCCTTACGATAGTTCCCCATCTCCAGCGTCTTATTGTGGCGGGTGACGGCGATGATATCGACCGGCTCGAAGCGCTTCGACATCCGGCTGAACAACTCGAAGCCGATGGGATGGAACCCCTCTCCTTTCACGAACGAATCGCTGACATAGAGGCCGACGTGCCCGCCGGGGCGGAGGACGCGGTGCATTTCCGCGATCACCTTTTCCATGGCCGGGTAATATTCGCCGCCGGCGACATCGAGCTTGCCGATGTCGCGCGGGTCGGGGCCGTAGTCGAGGTGAGTGGAATACGGCGGATCGATAAATACGAAATCCGCCTTGCCAGTCAGCTCCGGGGGCAGCTTGCGGGCGTCGACGCGGAAGATGTCCTTGCGCGTCGGATGCACATCGTACCCCAGCGCCCGGCGGCCCAGCTCCCGCGCCACATCGAGCGTCGTCCCGCTCCCGGCGCACGGATCGATGACCAGATCCTTCGGCTTGGTATAGCGCTCCAGCAGGTTCCAGATGATGTAGCTGGGCGTGGCGCCCTTGTAGAGCGGGTCGCCCTGCGTCGATTCTCCATAGTGCTGGGAAGGGTAATCCCAGAGCGTGGTGGGCTGGATGCGGAGCGGCGGCTTGCGGAATTTCATCGGACGAATCGTAAAGCAGTTGAACAGGCAAGTCGCCATGACGCCAAGAATCAGCAGCAATTCGGCTGACACACCGCGGAGACGTCGAGAGCGCGGTAAGGCAATACGATGGAGAATTGAAGATTGTCTTTCATCCGTCTTCTCTGCGTGCTCTGCGTTTCGAAGGCTAAGTCCGATTTCCCGGGTTTTCTTGGCGTCCTGGCGACTTCGCGGTTCAATCAGGCGGTTCGATCGGGCGTTTGCAAAGGCACCTTCCTCGCATAGGATGGCCTGCTTGCGAAAGCCCCGGCCCCGCCCCGGCAATCACCGCGGCGGGCCTTCGCATTGAAAGGTCGGCTCGTTGGCCGCCCTCACCGGAAGATATTCAGACGAGGATGTCATGGCGGAAAACGAAACGGCGGTTGCCTCTGAATCAGAGGAAAAGGAATTCCAGTACCCGGTGCGCATCGAGGACGCGGGTCCCGCCGCCAAGAAGGTATTCGTCGAGATCCCCCGCGAGCGGATCAACCAGAAGCTCACCGAACAGTTCAAGGAGCTCCGCCAGCAGGCCGCCATTCCCGGCTTTCGGGTTGGCCACGCCCCGCAGAAGCTGATAGAGAAGCGATTCTCCAATGACGTCGGGGAACAGGTGCGCGGCGCGCTGATCAGCGAGAGCTACCAGCAGGCGCTGGAGAAGAACTCGCTCCAGGTGCTGGGCGAGCCCGAGTTCGAGAACCCCGACGCGATCAAGCTTCCGGACGATGGCCCGCTCAGCTACTCGTTCCAGGTCGAGGTGCAGCCGGACGTGAAGTTGCCGGACCTTTCCTCGCTCAAGATCAAGAAGCCGAAAATCGAAATCACTGAGGAGAACGTCGACCAGGCGATGACCAACCTGCGCAGCCAGCAGGGCGCGCTCGTCCCGGTGGAGGATCGCGGCGTCGAGGCCGGGGATTACCTCATCGCCGACGTCCACGTAAAGGTGGACGGCAACGTCGTCAGTCATCAGCATGACGCCCAGGTGATCGCGCGGCCTGGCCGCGTGGCCGGCCTCCAGCTTGACGATCTGGCCGACAAGCTCGCGAGCGCCAAGCCCGGCGATACGCGGAGCGTGACCGTGACCGCGCCGGAGAATCACCGCAACGAGGCAATGCGGGCTAAGTCGGTCGAAGTCGAGTTTAAGGTGAAGGACATCAAGCGGATGGAGCTGGCGGAAGTAAGCGAGCAGTTCCTTTCCGACCTGGGCTTCGAGAATGAAGCCGGCCTGCGGGAAGCCCTTCGCGAGCAGATGAACGAGAAGATCGCCGACGACGTTCAAATGGCGATGCGCGAGCAGGTCAACAAGTACCTGCTGGAGAACGTCACGATCGACCTGCCGGCGAAGCTCTCGGAAAAGCAGGCGGATCGTGTGGTGAGCCGTCGGGCGGTTGGCCTGATGATGCGCGGCACGCCCGCCGACCAGGTTGAAGCGAACGTCGAACGGCTGCGCGGCAGCGCCCAGGAAGAGGCCGCCCGCGATCTCAAGCTCTTCTTCATCCTCCAGAAGGTGGCCGCTGACCAGCAGGTAGACGTTGACGAGGGTGAGCTGAACGGCCGCATCGCGATGATCGCCGCCCAGTCCGGACGGCGGCCTGAGAAGGTGAAGCAGGAGATGTCCAAGGACGGCACGCTCTCCAACCTCTACATCCAGATGCGCGAGCAGAAGGCGATCGACAAGCTGCTGGAGAAGGCCCAGATCGAGGAAGTGGAACTGGATTCGGAAAAAAAAGAGTAGCAGTCTTCGTCGCGTCGCCACACGCGGTTGCCAGTCGTCTGTTGCCGGTCGCCCGGAACAAATGGGGGGCGTGATGGGCGCGCGTCCGTTCGTGTGCGGCGACCCCTGATCAAAGCGATCAACAGTCACTCGGCAACGGGCACCTATGTCCAAGATCTCCGCACCACGCGGCACCGCCGATACCCTTCCGGGTGAAAGCTGGAAGTGGCAGGCGGTCGAAGCGATCGCCCGTGCCGTGGCGACGCTCTACCACTTCGCGGAGATCCGCACGCCAATCTTTGAACACACCGAGTTGTTTCATCGCGGCGTCGGCGAGACCAGCGACATAGTCAGCAAGGAAACCTTCACGTTCAACGATCGCGGCAACGAATCGATGACCCTTCGCCCGGAGGGAACGGCCGGTGTCGTTCGCGCCGTCGTCGAGGCGAACCTCGTCGCCCAGGAAGGGGCGCGGCTTAAGGTCTTCTACGTCGGTCCGAACTTCCGCTACGAGCGGCCGCAAAAGGGCCGGCTGCGCATCCACCACCAGTTCGGCGTCGAGGCCTTTGGCATCGCCGAGCCGGAACAGGACGTTGAGTGCATCCTCCTTCAGATGGACTTTTACCGCCGGTGCGGCGTGCGGGACCTGGCGCTTCAGATCAACAGTCTTGGCGACCGGGAGAGCAAGGCCCGCTATCGAGATGCGCTCGTCGCCTACCTGACGCCCCGACAGTCGCAACTCGGCGAAGATTCGCAGCGACGGCTCAGCGCCAACCCGCTGCGCATCCTCGACAGCAAAGACCCGCGCGACCAGGCAGCGTGCGAGGGCGCGCCGCCGGCGAGCGAATCGTTGTCTGACAAGAGCCGTGCGCACTTCGTGCGAGTGCAGGAACTTCTACAGGCGGCCAGAGCCCCCTTTCGCGTGAACACAAACCTCGTCCGCGGCTTCGATTACTACACCGAGACGCTCTGGGAAGTGACCGCGAGCGGGCTGGGCGCTCAGAACGCGATCGGCGGCGGCGGCCGTTACGACCAACTCGTCGAGCAGCTCGGTGGCAAACCCACGCCGGGCGTCGGCTTTGGCAGTGGCATCGAGCGATTGCTGATCGCGCTGGAGAGCCAGGGCGTGCAGCTCCCGCGCCATCAGCCGAAGCTGACCTGGCTCGTCGCCCACGGCGACGCCGCCCGATCCGCGAACTGGCAACTGATGGGCGAGCTGCGCAACGCCGGCATCGCCGCGGACATGGATCCTTCGGGCCGTTCGGTCAAAGCACAGTTCAAGATCGCCGACCGCGAGGGGGCGGCGTTCTGCATCGTCGTCGGCGATGATGAGATGCTGGCGGGCAACGTGCTGGTCAAAGATCTCACGAGCGGCGAGCAGACGACGATTCCCCGCAGTGGCGTCGTGGAACATCTCCGTGCGAAGATGACGTAACGTGCGGCGCGCCACGGATGACGCGCCATCCAGGGTTCAGGGAAGCCGTGTCAATTTCCTCCGATAGACCGCAAATCGATTACGCGGCGGCGACAAAGTCGCACCGCCAACGCTGGATTCGCAGGAGCATCGAAGCGGGCCTGTTGATTGCGCTGCTGGCGACATCGCCCGGGTGGTGGCCACGCGTCAAGAGCCGAGCGGAACTGCTGCTGTTGCAACGCCGTTGCATGAACTACTCCGCGCCGCCGGATCGTGTGGTGTTTGATACAGAACCTGCCGGTTTGCAATTGCCGCCCGGCTATCAAGTGGTTGCCGCATTGCCAAAAGGGAAAAGCAGGCTGTTGTTCGATGCACCCGATGCCACTCGGCTGATAAGTGTTGAACCGTGGCAGACGATTGTCTTTATGCACTCGCGTTCGGAGCATTCGGCAAATCAGCGACTGGTGGTCGTGACAGCGTCGCCAATATTTCAAGACGAACCCGACCCCGCGGCGATGAGAATAGATGCCGACCTGTATCAGCCGGCTACGATCACACATGGTCTGATCACGCCGGTCGCTCAGCTTAGCCAAACCTACCGCAGGGTTGGTCGCGTCAAACGTGTCTTTGCAGGTCAGCCGGACCCGTCGGATTCATCTCACTTCACGTTCGTCGTCGAGACGCTCGACAAGACGCTCCACTATGACGGATGGTTGATCAACGACACCGTGAAGCTCGAGCCGCGGGAAGGCTATCCCCCGCCGCCTGACGCCGCATCCACTACATTGCCGGCTCCATCGTCGCCGGGGAAATCTCAGTAATCGGTTCAATGGCGTTCGGGTCCGGCTCGCCGAGGCGGGCGATCACCGGGACGGAAAACGCCGCGACGGCGATCCCAATACCGAGCGTGATGTAAGGCGCGAGATATGCCGCCGGATGATCGCCGCGCGAGCCGAAGGAGTCGGTCCACAGTCCCATCAGCCAGGGGCCGGTGTAGGCGAACGTGCCGGCGAGCGTAAGGAACAGCCCGACCACGCGCCCGCGTACGACCGGCGATACCCGTTCCAACATCGCCGCGTCGCTGATCGCGTAGCTGCCTAGCTGAAGGGTTTGAAAGACGCAGAGCGCGGCCAGCGTCCACGCGGCCGGGGCGAGTGGGACCAGCGCGATGGAGATCGCCGAGAGGATCAGCACCGTCGTGAGCGCGGGCAGGCGTCGTGCGCCGCCGGTCAGCCAGACCGCCAGCGGGTTGCCGATCACGCCGAGCAACGTCATGGCGCCAAGCACAAATCCCGCCTGGGCGGACGTGCGGTGTTGCGCTTTGAGCAGATAGACGCTCGACAGCGACAACGCGGCGATGCCGACGAAGTCGCGCAGTCCAAGCACGATCGCGATGATGATCACGCGCCGGCGCAAGACCGTGCCCAGCCGAGCCGAGGATTTGCGACGACGGTGAGGTGTGCTCGTCTCCCGGGCGGTCAGGAAGAACAGCAAGGCACCGACGATTCCCGCAAACCCCAGCTCAATAAATGGACGTTGCCAGTCGGCGATCCAGCCCCAATGCCAGGTCGCCGACTGTGCCCGCCAGCCCGCGTACTGCGGACCGGCGTAGAAGCCGATGCCCGCACCGATGCCCAGCAGGCCGATCGCCATGCCGGGGGACCCTGGAAAATGCTCGGGAATCAAAGCGTTGGCCGCTGGATGGAAGAGCGTCCCACACAAGCCTCCCAGCACCACAAGCACTACCAGCAGCTCATATCGCCGTGAAAGGCCGATCCCGATCACCACCAGGGCATTGGTCAACAGGCCAATTGCCAGCAGGTTACGGCGGTTCATCCGATCCGCGAGAACGCCGGCAACGTAGCTGAATAGGCAATAGGCGACGCCGTAGATCGTTACTAAGAGTGCCACCGCGCGGATGCCGGGCAATTTCAGGTCCGCGGCGACGAGCAGGTAAAGCGGCACAAGCATGGTGGCGTAAGCGTGGGAAAACGCGTGCAGGGCAATGCCTCCGCCAAGGGTCACTGGGCCACGAAGTGAAACTGGCTGTTCCGACATAAGTCGGGGGCATTATAGGGACCGACCTCCCAGCCGCCGCAAAGCGACTTGCGGTTCAGCGGGATCGCGACATTGCTCTGTCGATGCGGCCATGGGGTGGTAAGATTGCGAACGGCTGTTTCGCTCTGGGAGTGAATCATGCGGTATCGATTCCATCTTCCGCTGCGCGTGTCAGCGGCGATCGGCCGGGGCACGCGATCGGCGACGCCGTGGGTGGCGCGGACGGCGCTTAGCATCGCGATCTGCTGGGCAGCCGGCGGCCCGCGTAACGCCGCGTTCGCCGCTCCGGTGACCAAAGCCTGGTTTGATGCCCGAGGTGTTTGCATTTTCCCCCTCTCACCCGGCGCGCTTCCGACCTCCCGGGAAGAACTGAATGATTCGCTGGTCGATGCCTGGCGCGACGCGCTCACGCTTCCCGATCCAACCAGGGTCGTGCTCATCCAGGGAGGCCGTTACCCGGCGGTCGACACGCTCCGCATCGATCTCTCCGATGCCAAGCTCCCATCGAATACCAATAAGGAAAAAGTGCGTCCCGATGGAAAGCCGCGCGGCCGGCTGGGCGTAGCCCGCTTCGAGTTGGTCGGCCAGCCCCTGCTGTGCGATGACGCGAAGCTGAACGTCAGCCTTTCGGCGGACCGGGTGCGCCTCGACCTGGAACACGATAAGACCGGCCGGCCCATTCTCCTCCTGGCCGACGCCCAGGCCGGCACGCTGAAGTTCGACGCCACGCCGCACGATCTGGAACGAGTCGTCCTGTCGTCGGCGCGCATTGCCGCCGCCCCGTACGGCGTGAGCATCGTGAGCACGAACTTAAAGATCAACGCAAAGACCACTCACTCAGTGACGGCGGTGCTGCACGTTGCGACGCGCGTCGGCTTCATTCCCGCCGGCATGACCTTCAAGGCCCACGTCGACATCGACGATGCGATGAACGCGAAGCTCACCGACCTGAAAATCGACGGCGACGACATCCTGGGCCCGCTGATCGTGGGCCTGCTTCGCCCGGGCCTGGCCAAGTTCGAAGGCAAGACCCGTCCCCTCATCAGCTTCCCCTCGCGCGACATGCACCTGCACGACGTTCAGATCACCGTCGACGACAAGGTCCACCTCAACGCGGCTTTCGGAAACTAATCCTGGTCGCTCGAAGAATTGAATGACCACCGAGGCCACTGGGATCGCAGAGATCAGTGAGAAGAGCAAAGCAAATTAGAGCAACGCCAGAGCAGGGCATGGATGAAGCATACAACTCACCGCTCGGTGATCTCCGCGCTCTCTGTGGCATCTGTGATCATCTCCCTCTTTTGAATCAGACTATGCCCAGGCGATCGATGATCGGCTTTCGTCGGACCTCGTATCGCAGATCGTCAAGGACCGGCAGAGCGTCGCCGAGGGCGACCGGATGGTCGAGCGGGACCCAACTCTTGCAGCCGGCGTAAGCGGGCGTGTTGTCGATCGCCAGCGGCGCGTGAAGCCGGTAGGCACGCACCAGCAGCAGGTAGAGCGGGTTTCCCGGCTTGTAATTGAAGCGCATGTCGATCAACGGCTTGGCCCAGACGTGCTCGTCTTCGAGCAGGTCCATCTGGCTGCGCGATGCGAGCCGCACGATGTCGGTGACGACGCCGGCCGCAGTTAGCGTGACCTGTCCCGGCTCCTCGGCGCGCGCTTCGAATCCGCCGTGGGCTTCGGGCTTGAGCATCTCGAGCTTCTGGTGCACGTAGGTGGGGAAGAGCAGAAACTCGCGGTGCTCCACCTCAAACTCGCCGGCAGATTCATAGATGCCCCCCTTGCGAAGCAGGATGATTTGCCGGCCGGACTCGAGGGCGCGGCAGACGGTGTCCCATTCTTTGAGGGCGACTTGAAGTGAGCTGGGCCAGGCCATGCTGAAGTATAGCCGCTGAAGGCGCGCGTCAGGTCGTGGGGGCCGCGGGTGCTGGCGTAGTATCCTGTTCCGGTGACGCCCGCTCTTCTTTCAGGATCGTCCAGAGCGTTTCCAGCAATCGCTCGACGCCCAGCCGGCTCACGCCGGAAATCGCGTGAATCTCTTTGTCGGAGAGCTCGCGGCGCAAACGATTGAAGGCTTCGTCGCCATCCGTTGCGAGGTCGATCTTGTTGGCCGCGATGATCTCGCGCTTGGATGCGAGCTTCGGACTGAACGACTCCAGCTCGCCGCGAATGGTGCGGTAGTTCTCGACGGGGTCGGAGCCGTCCATCGGGAACAGGTCGATCAGGTGGACGATGACTTTGGTGCGCTCCACATGGCGGAGGAACGCGTGGCCCAGTCCCGCGCCATGCTGGGCACCCTCGATGAGGCCGGGAATGTCGGCGAAGACCATGCGGCGGTCGCCGATCAATTCCACGATGCCGAGCTGCGGATCGAGCGTCGTGAACGGATAGTCAGCGACCTTCGGACGGGCCGCGGAAACCGCGCGGAGGAGCGTGCTCTTGCCGGCGTTGGGCATGCCGACGAGGCCCACGTCGGCGATCAGCTTCAGCTCAAGTCGAAGGTGGCGCTCTTGTCCTTCGGTGCCCGGCTCGGCGTAGCGCGGCGTCTGGTTGGTCGAGGACTTGAAGTGCCAGTTCCCCCGGCCTCCCCTACCACCGCGAGCGATCACCACGCGCTTCTCGGGCGCGTCCAGGTCGGCGATGAGGATGCCGTGATTGGCGTCGTAGACCAGCGTGCCGGGCGGAACCTGGATGACCAGATCCTCCCCGTTATGGCCGGCCATCTTCTTGCCCATGCCCGCTTCGCCCCGCGGGGCCCGCCAGTGGTGGCGGCCGGAAAAATCGAGCAGGGTGTCTTTGCTGGAGTCGGCGACCAGCACGACGCTGCCGCCGTTGCCCCCGTCGCCCCCCTCCGGGCCACCCTTGGGAATGTACTTCTCGCGACGGAATGAGACGCATCCCGCGCCACCGTCACCCGCTTGAACATGGATGACTGCTTCGTCGACAAACATGGTGGGGAGAGTCAGTTGTCAGTTGTCCGTTGTCAGTTTTGTATTCAACGACTGACAACGGACCACTGACGACGGACACTTATGCAGTTCGGATGTGGACCTTGCGGCCCTGAAACTCGACCTTGCCGTCCTTGAGCGCGAAGATCGTGTAATCCGACCCGAGCCCGACGTTGAAGCCGGGTTCGAACTTCGTGCCGCACTGACGGATGATGATCGAGCCCGCGGTGACGAACTCGCCCCCGTATGCCTTCACGCCACGGTACTGCGCGTTACTGTCCCGGCCGTTCTTGGTGCTGCCTTGACCCTTCTTATGTGCCATAAATCACCGCCAATCAGACGAAAAAAGACCCCGCCTTGTTTCGACGGGGAAACGGGAAATCTAAAGGATCTCGGGAGAAGATGCAAATGTGACGAGCGTCAAATCCAGATTGCCAGGGCAATTGCATGTGGGCGATCGACCCCATGCCGCGATTCGGAAACCGGGGTCGGAACCAATGCGTCCAACGCAATCACTGGACTTATGATGCACATGCGTTCGCCCTGTCCAGATTGCCGTCGACTTCGCCGCTCCCTTGACACCGCGAGAACGTGTTGACTATAGTCTTCGGAATGTCTGGCGCGCGACTATCAGCCATCAGCCTTTTCACGTCCGGCGGGATTGGCGACCTTGCGCTTCGCGCGGCTGGCTTCGACATCCTCGTTTCGAACGAAAAGCTCGCGGAGAGGCACGCCGTCTTTCATTACAACTTTCCTGATGCCATTTCGATCAGCGGCGATATCTGGACGAAAATCGACAGGATCGAAGAAGCAACTCGTGCACGGCTTGCTGGCGATCGGCTTAGCCTTCTTTACGCAACCCCACCTTGTCAGGGCATGTCAAAGAATGGTCGGGGCAAGCTGCTGAGCTCAATACGCGCTGGGCGTAAGCCACCCATGGACGAGCGAAACCGGCTAATCATTCCAACCCTTGAGTTGGCGAAACGCCTCCAACCCGAGATCCTCGTTTTCGAGAATGTCCCGGAGATGGCAGACACAATCATCGTGAATCAGGGGGGCGAAGCCCTCAATATTATCGATTTCATCCGACGACAACTTGGAAGCGAGTATCACGGCGTTGCAGAAGTCGTAGAGTTTGCGAACTACGGTGTCCCGCAGTGTCGCCAGCGGCTCATCACGGTCTTTTCTCGCTCGCCTCGAATTTTTGAGTGGCTGAGCAATTACGGCAGCCTCATGCCGCCACACACGCACTCGAAAAATGGGCGCGCCGGGACGAAGAAGTGGGTCACGGTCCGCGAAGTGATTGATGGCCTTCCCGTCCTCGATGCAAGCTGCGAGCAGCGTGCCCGCTCGGAAATTCCATATCACCGCGTTCCGCTGCTCGACGGAACGAAGTATTGGTGGGTGCAGAATACGCCGTCCGAACGGACTGCATTCGATAATCAATGCGTCAAATGCGGATTCGATGGTAATCCGACCCATTCAGCAAAGCGGGATGAGAGCGGCATCAACCGAGCATCGCGTAAAACGCCGCTGTACTGCGTGAAGTGTGGAGCACTTCTGCCGCGGCCAAACGTATTGAAGGATGGCAAATTCGTTCTAATGAAGGGTTATACGTCGGCGTACAAGCGAATGTCTTTCGACAAACCCGCAAGTGCGCTGACACGCAATCTCTCGTATGCATGCAGCGACAACAAGCTTCATCCGACTCAACATCGGGTCTTATCATTTTATGAGGCGTTCCGAATCCACACCATCGATCAGTTCAAGTATGAATGGAGGCGGAAGGATCGCCAAAAAGTGAGCGACAAGGCGATCCGTGAAATAATTGGTGAGAGCATTCCGCCGGCTGGCTTCAAGACGATAATCGATCACGTTGTGAAGATATACCAGGGTAATGCTCAAGGAGTCGCTTTGCCGGAATCGCTTTTCGTCGGCACCGCGACTGGAATGCTGTCGGCCGCGTTTCGCTGATTAAGGAACTCCACATAGCCGCCCCGTGATAGCACGCATAACCACCCCTCATACATCTTCCGAATGCCTGACCGTGCCATGATCGAAACGCTTGTCGTCCTCCCACCACCTTCTTTGGGGTGGACGATTGCACCCCAATCAGCTTCCTCAAGTGCGCTGGAGAAGAACATCGCGACGACCCTTGGCCTCCCATTGATGAAGTCCCACAGGAGTCCAAGTAGGTTGTTTGTCTCGCGATGATGCGCTTTCCAGTCATAGCCCGTGACGCAACCGATTCGAGTATCGCCAATTCCCGGCCGGTCGCTTTTTCGTCGCCTACAGACGGCCGGAGTCGGAACGGCGCCACAGGTGGCCTTGACCTCGATCCCGCCGCCAGCAAACGGACTAAACGGAGTCTTTTCATTCAGCCTCCCCTTCAGCTTCTCCCATTCACGCGTTCCCGGTGCGTCCATCAGGAGGAGATCGGGATAGCCATCCTGGTGGGGGTTCGGTCGAAAGAGGCCTTCAGCGGATTTAGCGATGGCCGCCGAGAGCAGTTCGCCAATGAACGCACTCAGATTGCGCATTCCGAGAGTCCTTGCGATATCCAAGTCCACTGCGTACATGTCGTCGATCAGCTCATGCGCGACGTTAATCGCGGATGTCAAGGTGAGAGACGGCACCTCAATGCGGTCCTTCCCGCGCATTAAGGCGATTTGCTCGATGTGGCGCACGACATAATCTTCCGGCATGCGAAGGGTGTTCGCTCCCTTTCGGCCACGCAGAAGCATTCTCGCCTCAACGCCGAAGCATTCCGCCAGCTTCTCCAATGACGTGAGCGTCGGGCTCTTTAGGCCTCGTTCCAACTGGCTGACATATGTCCGATCAAGGCCCGCTTGGGCCGCGAGATCTTCCTGGCTAAGTCCTACGGCTTCACGGTAATGCTTGAGTGCCGCAGCGAAAAGATCGGTTAACGCCATCACCGTAGACTATTGTCCACAGACGGGGTGCCACCACGGACTATAGTCTTCAGATTATGCGGAGGGCATTATCTGGGCGGTATTTCACGAACGAGCATACCTCGAAGCGGATGCGCCTTATCCGCAGCGCCGACACGAAACCCGAATTGCAAGTCCGCAAACTGTTGAGCCGTCTCGGTTATCGATATCGGCTTCATTGCACCCGCCTTCCGGGCCGACCGGACATCGTAATTCGCAGTCGGCGCTGCGTCATTTTCGTTCACGGCTGCTTTTGGCACCGCCACCGTTGCAGCGCCGGGCGCTCGTGTCCAACGTCGAATCTTGAACTGTGGAAGGCCAAGTTTGAGCGAACGCGCAAACGTGACCGCGAACAATGCGCGGCTCTTCGTCGCAAAGGTTGGCAAGTGCTCGTAATTTGGGAATGCGAATTACGAGATTCCGAGCGGCTCGCATTGCGGCTGTCCGCATACTTGGGCGCGGAGTCGCCGCGGCGCCAAAGAATGGTTTAAGCCGCGCTCGCGGCGGTTGGCGTTTGGGTTTTCCGCGACGGGTGGGCGTTGCACTCAGATCAAGCGCCATTATCTCAAAATGTCAGTTGCCATGCGTGACGCGACGAATCTTTGAGGTGCCGACCAGTACCCGCGTGCGCAGATCGCCAGGGGCGCATTCGCCCCATGGGAATTCCGCCAACTCGTGACCTCTCGCCTCCGCTGAATCGGGTATTTCGGCATCCCCGGAAATCAAACGAGGCGGCGGATCCCAAAAGGGATGGTGCAATTGATGAGGATTGAAACAGCGCCTGGTCCAATCGTGGCCAAGTTCCAAAAGTTCAATGATCCGTCCGCGTTTTAAATCGGATTGAAACTTTGCTTACCGCATGACCCACATCTCGGGCTTCGCGTGGACGAGGTCCTTGTCCGGGGCGACTTCGTCCCCGTAGATCACGTACGTGAGCTGAAGAGCCTTGCGGACGATGACCTGTTTGCCCTGATCGTCAACGACTGGCTTGTTGTCGTCGTCGTCCTTCAGCTCCACGTATTCCCCGCACAGTCCGCCAATGAAGATGTTGAACGTTCCCATTCGCGCTTCGGGTTCTTCCCAGATGGCGACGCCGTCGCGCGCCTGGTCTTCGCCGATGTGAATCGTGCCGGCGATCTTGCGCGAGGACTCGAGGAACTTGCTCCCCTCGGCGGATTTGATGGTCTGGAACACCTTGGCGGGGATCGCCTGATCGCTGTTGATGACCTTCCCCTCATTGGTGACCATCTCGAAGCTGGGCAGGAAGGTCTGCTCAGAATCGGTGAGGTTGGTGACGGTGTAGGTCATGTACCAATAAGCGGTGGGCCCGGAGCCAGGCACGTCAACGACGACCCGCTTGGGGACGGCGTGCTTGAACTTCAATTCCCAGGAAATGGGAAAGCTGCTGGGCTCCGGATATTTGCGGGCGAGCAGCGGGTCGGCGCTGCCGAGGACGAGGACCGCAAGACAAAAACTCAGGAGCGCGATCGGGCGGAAAAGTCGCATTGGGTGAACCTCAATGGTGGTGTGATCGTTTCGGCTTTCCCCCGTGCGCCGAACACGCTAATCTTAGGACCCGTGAGGATACTGTCAAACTTTTCCGCACGTGGCGCGGGGGCCCCGATACTCGGTCCGCGGCACATGGAATATCGGAACGTCGAGCCCGCCGAGATCGATCCCGCCCTGCGATGGATTCTTGGAAGTGGGCAACGGCCTGCCGACGATCGCCACATCGCCGAATTCAAGGAATTTGCGCGGTATCGGCGGATTGACCTGCACGAGATCGTCGTGGCGGCGCGGTCGGCGGATGCGCCGGCCGGCCCGTCGATCGTCGGAGCGCTGCTGGCGGTCATCAGCCCCGGCCGCACCGCCCTGCTCCTGGGGCCCGGCGACGGCTCAAGCAGCCTGGGGATCGCCGAGTGGCAGGAATTGATGGAGGCGACCTGTACCCGGTGTGCTGCCCAGGGCGTTCACCTGGTCCAGGCATTATTGGATCCAACCGACCGACGGGCGATTGACCGCCTTCTCGCACAGCAATTCCGGCGGATCGCTGAACTGCTCTACCTTCACACGACCCTTCGCGCGCGATTGCCGCAAGTCGACCTGCCGCCGGCCTGCCATTGGGATACCTACTCCCCTGCCACCCATGTGGCCTTCGCTGCCGCGATCGCCGACAGCTACCGGGGCAGCCTTGATTGCCCCGGCATCAATGGCCTGCGCGACATCGAGGACGTCATCGCGGGGCATAAGGCCGGCGGCGAATTCGACCCCGCGTTCTGGTTTTTGCTTCGCGATGAATCCCGAACGCTGGGCGTCCTGCTCCTGAACCGCGTCGCGCATAACGACATTGCCGAACTGGTCTACCTGGGCGTCGCGCCCGCCGTCCGAGACCAGGGAATCGGCTCGACTCTGGTGCGGCACGCGCTCTGGAGCGCCGCGCAGATGCCGGCCCGGCGGCTCACCCTGGCGGTCGATTCGCAGAACGGCCCGGCGGTTCGGCTCTATTACCGCACCGGGCTTGCGCGCGCCGGGAGTAAGGTGGCGATGCTGCGCGACCTTCGGCCGGATCCCGCGTCCGCGCAACCGGTCCAACCGTCATGACCGGGCGAGCCGAAGCGGCGCGGTTGGGCACGATTGGCGATCGGATGAAAGTTTGAACTGTCAGAGGACCGAGCTCCCCGGATATGCTCCACATTTGATGCACAGTCTGATAATGCCGTGCATAGCGTGTTGATAATATTTTTTTTAAGCGCGTTCGAAGCTGACGGACGATGGTGGGGGCGGTTGGGGAAAAGAAATCCGATAAAGACGCCCTTGTCAGTGCAGATGGCGATGACTATGTTGCCTCCGATTCAGGGATGATGCGGGTTCCATGAAGGGCACGTCGGATGCGGCCGATAACTTCGCGCCGCCGGTTTGGAACCTGCCGGGAATGCACGCCGACGAACTGAGCGGCTGCTGACCCGACACGTCGTACGGAAGCGAATCCACGGAAGGACATTCAGGCAGGACGCCTTTGGCGATGCTCAATCCGCTCCGCGGTTGCGTTGCGCCCCTCCGTGGGATGCTGCGCCCCGCGGGAGGGACGCGGAACTTGAGCTGGCGAGGGCACGGGCAGTCCGTGCGGGAGATTGCGGCGGCGCTATTTTCGCGCGGGGCGTTTCGCGCGGAAGACCAAGGCATCGCCAAGGGACCTTCGCTCGGGAAGGAGCGCGAAGTGAGCTGTATCAGCATCAACGACATGCAATTGGTCCGACTTGCGGACGCGATTGCACAGCGGGTGGGACAACAACGGTTTCACGTCTGGTTCGACAACTCAACCCGATTGGATCTCCGACAGGATGGGCTGGAAATTGCCGTCCCCAACGATTTCATCAGCGAGTGGATCGGCAAGAACTTCGCCCGGCCGATCCAGGAAGCCGCCGTCGAGGTGCTCGGCGGGCCGTTGACCGTTCGTTTCAGCGTCGTGCCGGAACTCTTCGAGGTTCAAATCGCGACGAGCGAAAACGGCAAGACGGGACGCAACGGCGTCGGCGCCGCGGCGTTCGGGGCGAAGGCGGCTGCCGCCACGCCAGGCATGGTGACCGCCCTTACGCCGGGCGAAGCGGTGGCCCAGGAGAATACCCGCGCCGCCGAAAGTGCCCTTCATGACGGCGCCGGCATCAGCCGTTCGGTTCCGATCATTGACTCGGCCCTGCGCGGCGGCCCCGCCGCGCGGCTGACTCCCGCTTCACCCGCCGCCGCACTCGCGTCGGGCTTCTCGGTCCGAGCCCGGCTTCGGCACGACATGGACTCGTTCGTGGTCGGGCCGGGGAACCAGCTCGCCTACAACACGTCGCTCTACGTCGCGGAATTTCCCGGCGCCCAGTACAACCCGCTGTTCATTCACGGCAACTGCGGCCTGGGTAAGACACACCTGCTCCAGGCCCTCTGCAAGCGCTTCATCGACCAGCACCCCACCAAGCGGTGGATGTACCTGACGGGGGAAGAGTTCACCAACGAGTTCCTCGCCGCGCTGCGCTCGAACAAGCTCGAGGGGTTCCGCCGTCGGCTGCGCGACCTGGACCTGCTGGTGATCGACGACGTCCATTTTCTAGGCGGCAAGAAGGCGACGCAGGAAGAGTTCCTGCACACGTTCAATGCGATCGAGGCGATGGGCCGCCAGGTCGTGATGGCCAGCGACAATCACCCCAAATTGATCGAAGAATTCGGCGAATCCCTCGTCAACCGCTTCGTGAGCGGCATGGTCGTCCGCATCGACCCGCCGAACTATGCAACACGCTGCCAGATCCTCCGTGCGCTGGCGCACCGGATGAACCTCTCGCTCAAGGAAGAGGTTGTGGCCTGGGTTGCACGCCGAGTAACGCAGAACGTGCGCGAGTTGGAAGGCGCGGTGACGCGCGTCGCGGCCCACGTGCGACTCACCGGCACTGAGGCCGACGTGAACACCGCAATGGACGCCCTGGGGGACCTGGACCGCCAGCTCGTCGCCCCCGTTCGTCCCGAGAACATCCTCCAATCGGTCTGCGACTATTTCGGGCTCGATCACAAGGACCTGATGTCCGGACGCCGGCAGCGCACGATCAGCCTGGCCCGCAGCGTGGCCATGTTCCTGGTGCGGAAGACGGCGAAGCTGAGCTTCCCGGAGATCGGGGCGCGCATGGGCAAGCGCAACCACAGCACGGTGATCAGCGCTTGCCGACGGATCGAACGCGCCGTGCAGCGCAATGCCCCGTTGTACTGGACCAGTACCGTGGGCGAACGCCAGGAAGAGGCGGCCGAGTTGCTGCAGAGGCTGGAAGAGCAGAGCCGCGCGACACGGAAATGACCGCGCGGTGCGGCGCCGGGTGGCCCGGGCAGATCGATTTTACAGGAGGACGGAAACGATCACCGTTCGGCGACGCGGCCGCGTGTCAAAGTCGATCAGCACGACTTGCTGGTATTCTCCGGTCAGGAGCTTTCCATCGGCGAAAGGAATGCTGACGCTGGGACCAATGAGGGCGGCACGCAGGTGGCTGTGGCCGTTGTCGTCGTTCCAGGTCGCTTCATGTTCGTAGCGGGCATCATCCGGGATCATTCGCTGAAGCAAGGCCGGCAAGTCGTGCTTGGTCAGGCCGGTCTCGTATTCGATGGTCGTTATGGCGGCGCTGCTGCCGACCACGAAGAGCATCAGGACGCCCGATCCGCGGATGTCGCGCAGCCGGCTGGTCAGCTCGGGCTGAAGGTTCACGATGTCGGTATTGCCTTCGGTATCGAATTCCAGGGTAAATCGCTGCATGGTCCTCCGTGGCCTCGCTGCGAATGCGGGCGAGGGGAACACCTTACCGCAATGCGTTCCGATCAACGAATCAAAGGAAGGCAGGCTAACGAAAAAGGGCTTATATCGAATTCGGTTTGACCGTCCCAAAAACTGGTGCTATATTTGGCTCAGTCAGGTCGTGGGTTCGCGCTTAAGCCAGATTGCACCAAGATTTAGGAGCGGGACTGGCCGGGATTGGGGACGGCAGTGAGTACGTCCGGCGCCGGGAGCGATTACAAGTCGCAGGTCCTGCAATCGGTCAACATTGTTGACCTGATCGGCCACAGCGTCGCCCTCAAGCGGCGCGGGCGCGATTTCGTCGGTCTATGTCCATTTCACCAGGAGAAGACGCCGTCCTTTCACGTGAAGCCTGAGAAGCAGTACTTCGTTTGCTTCGGTTGTAAGGCGGCGGGAAACGCGATCGATTTTGTGATGCGGCGCGACCGCATCGAGTTCATCGACGCGCTGCGCGTGCTGGGCGAACAGGCGGGAATCGAAATGCCGCGCTCCGGCGCGACCCGGCAGAAGTCCGGTGAAAAGCAGGCGCTGCTGGAGATGCAATCGGCGGCCTGCGCGTTCTTTGAAAAGTTGCTGGCAGATCCCGCGCGCGGAAAGATGGCGCGGGAGTACCTGGATCAGCGCGGCATCAACGCCGACTCGGTCAAGCGGTTCCAAATCGGCCTCGCCGCCGACGCCTGGGACGCGCTATTGAGCGGTCCGGTCGGGCGGAAGTACCCGCCCCCGCAGCTTGCCCTGGGCGGATTGGCCAAGGCGCGCGATGGCGGATCAGGTTACTACGACACGTTCCGCAATCGCCTGATGTTCCCGATCCGCGACGAGAACGGCCGCGTCATTGCGTTTGGCGGACGGGTAATGCCCGGCTCGCAGGATCCGGCTAAATATTTGAACAGTCCGGAGACGCCCCTCTTCTCCAAGAGCCGTTGCATCTTCGGACTTGACCTGGCGCGGCAACGGATCGTCGAAACGCGGACAGCGGTGGTTGTCGAAGGTTATACCGACGTGGTCATGTCCCATCAGTTCGGGGCGGCCAATGTCGTCTCGGTGCTGGGAACGGCGATGACCGAGCAGCACGTCGGCATCCTGCGCCGGTTCGCGGACAAGATCGTCCTGCTGTTCGATGCCGACGCCGCGGGCGATACGGCGGTCGATCGGTCGGTGGCGCTGTTCCTCACGCAGCCGGTCGAGATCCTCATCGCCTCGATGCCCGAGGGCATCGACCCCGATGAGTACCTTCTCGAGCATGGCGCGGAGCGGTTTGCAAACGAGGTGATTGGCGGCGCGGTCGACGCCCTGTCGTACAAGTGGAAGCAGTTGCAGCGGCGTTTCGTCGAGCATGGCGACGACCTGACCGGCCGGCAGAAGGCGTTGGAGCAATACCTGGAGATGCTCGCGTCGTCGCGCGGCAGTGGACCGGTCGACCCGATCCGCTGGGGCCTGGCGGTGACGCAGGTCAGCAAGCTAACGGAAATTCCGGTCGAGGAGCTGAATCGCCGGTTCAACGTCAGGTCCAAGCCATCGACGAAACGCCCAGCCGCGGCGCCGTCCGAGATCGCTGCCGAGGGCGCGGGACCCGCCGGCGGCACCGCCGGTCCGCCGGGACGGATTGAGCCCGCGGAGCGACAGCTTCTTGGGGTCCTGCTGCTGGACCCGCATCGTTGGGAAGTGGTGCAGAACGAGCTGGGTCCGAGTGACTTCGGCGACCAGGCCACCCGTCGGCTGGCGGAGGTCTACTGGAGCCATCAACGAGATGAAGGTGAGCCGGTATTCAATGAGTTCCTGGGGCAGTTGCAAGAACCCTTGCTGGTTGAACTGGCAGTGGCCTCCGTGGAAGAAGTGGAAGCGCTGGGCGATGTTGAGGCGACGCTTCGCGGCGCCATGCATCGCCTGCGAGAGGTCCGCACGATTCGCGAAGAGCGAAAACTTCGTGCCGAGTTGCGACGTACAAGCGAGGAGCAGGATGCGGACATCCTTCTGAAAAAACTGCAGGAACATGCGCGCCGCCCCGACCTGAGGCGGGTTTGAGCGCGCGTGCCGGTACCTCGTCGAACGCTCTAGTGATGGAGCGCGCGTGCTGGCGCACGGTTGACAGGGTGTGTTGGATCGGGCGATTCGGCGCGTGCGGAGTGTCCGTGCGTGCGGGCGCATGAATGAAAATTTTGATCGTCTGTGATGGGTGTCGTGTGACCCCGCGTTGCAGGGATCGGGAATGCCCCCGAGTTCCTTGGCCACGAGGTTCGTGACATTCGCTGCCGCGGGGGTTCCGCGGCGAGACCCGCGATCGCGTTCGCGGGAGATTCTTCGGAAGTGGTATGAAGGAAATGGTATTGGAAACCCCCCTGATCGGATCAGGGTCGCAGGAAGAAGTGGATAACCGCGTCAACGCGCTGCTCGACCTGGGCACGACGCGCGGCTACCTGACTTACGAAGAGCTCAACACCCGTCTGCCCGACGAGGTGGTCTCTCCCGACAAGCTCGATTCGCTGCTGATGAAGATCGACGAGATGGGCATCAAGCTCATCGACGAAGCCGACGTCGGCGAGTTCCACAAGGGGCCCAAGCCCCGCGCCAGCAGAAAGCAGACGGCCCAGCCTGTCGTTCCCGAAGCGGTCGAGGATGTGGACGGCGAAGTGATCGACCTCAACCTCGAGGCCGAGCTGGCCGAAGCGTCGACCAAGCGCATCGACGACCCGGTGCGCATGTATCTCACCCAGATGGGCGAGATCCCCCTGCTCACCCGCGAGGAGGAGATCGCGCTCGCCAAGAAAATCGAGATCACCCGCAAGATTTTCCGCTCCAAGGTCCTCGAGAGCGACTACTGCCTCCAGTCCGCCGTCGAGATCCTCCAGCAGGTCGATGACGGCGACCTCCCCTTCGATCGCACGATGAAGATCAGTACCGCCGAGGACCAGGCGGACAAGGGGACGATCGGCCAGCGCATCCCGCTGAACCTCGAGTCCGCGCGCAAGATGCTTGCCCGCAACCGCGAGGACTGGGAAGGCCTGCGCGACGCGAAAAAAGGGCGCGATCAGGACAGCCTGTTGCTCGCGATCCGCCGTCGGCGCCGCCGCAGCGTCAAGCTGCTCGAAGAGCTCTCGCTTCGGACCAGCAAGGTCACCCCGCTGATGAAGAAGCTCTCCAGCATTTCCACCAAGATGGTGGAGCTGGAACAGCGGATCGAAGAGCTCCGGAAGATGAAGGAGCCGGGCGAGGACCTGGAAGTCTGCCAGGAAGAGCTGTCGGGCCTCGAAGACCTGGTGCTGGAGAAGGCGCAGGACCTTCACCGCCGCGTCGTCGCGATCCGCAAGATCTACTACAAGTACGAAGACGCCAAGCGCAAGCTGTCGGGCGGCAACCTTCGCCTGGTCGTCTCGATCGCCAAGAAATACCGCAACCGCGGCCTCTCCTTCCTGGACATCATCCAGGAAGGGAACACCGGTCTGATGCGCGCCGTCGACAAGTACGAGTACCGCCGTGGCTACAAGTTCAGCACGTACGCCACATGGTGGATCCGCCAGGCGATCACCCGCGCGATCGCCGATCATGCCCGCACGATCCGCATCCCCGTGCACATGATCGAGACGATGAGCAAGCTGCGGAACATCAGCAAACAGCTGATGCAGGAGCTGGGGCGCGAGCCCACCATCGAGGAGATCGCCAAGCGCGCCAAGATGTCGGTCAGCGAGACGCGACGCGTTCTCAAGATCAGCCGTCATCCGATCTCGCTCGACCGCCCGGTCGGCGAGAGCGAGGACAGCTATTTCGGCGACTTCATCGAGGACGAGAAGGCGGACAACCCCGTCGAGTCGGCCACGCAGGAGATGCTCAAGGACAAGATCGAGCAGGTGCTCAAGACCCTCACCTACCGCGAGCGCGAGATCATCAAGCTGCGCTACGGCATCGGCGACGGCTACACCTATACGCTCGAAGAGGTCGGCCGCATCTTCAAGGTGACGCGCGAGCGCGTCCGCCAGGTCGAGGCCAAGGCCATCCGCAAGCTCCAGCACCCGGTCCGGGCGCGAAAGCTCGAAGGCTTCCTGCCGGGAGGCGTGACGCGGTAGCGCGAGAATCGAGGCGCGGTCATGCGGCCGGACGATATCCAGGAGTTGGTCGATCGACGGCCGTTCGTTCCCTTCCGGATCTTTTTATCGGATGGGAATCATCTGGACGTGACGCGGACGCTCTCCGTTGCCGTGATGCGCAACCAGATCTTCATCGTGCTTCCCGATGACCGCTGGAAGTTTATCCCGCTCCGGCAGATCACGAGCATCGAGACGCTTCAGCCTGCATGATGTAATTGAAAATTAGCGTTCCACGAAAGGGCGATGCGAAAACATCGCCTTTTCTCGTTGGGAAACCGAATTGCCTCGCCAACTCCCTCCGGAATTGCGTAGGATAACACCGACATGAATCTTGGAGATGCCAGCAATCCCGATCAGGATCCTTCGTCAGAATCCTCCGGATCGGACCCCGCGCGAAAGCCGCCAGAATCGAGCCCCGCTCCGGTCTACACCCAGCCCTTCGCCCACACGCCGATCAGCGCGCGGGTGCCCGAGCGGGTCGGCCGCGGAGTCTTCAGCACCGGCGTAATTGTTCAGGAAGGCCCTGGCGAGTTCGTGCTGGATTTCCTCCAGTCGCTGACGCGCCCGCCGCAGATCTGCGCCCGGATGGTGTTGTCGCCGCAGGTAATGCAGGCGCTGGTCGTGAGCCTTGGCGAGAACCTGGCGAAGTATTCGCAGACCTTCGGCGCGCCGCCCCCGATGCCCAAGCCGCCGCCCAACCAGCCCCGCCCCACCACGCAGGAACTGTACGAAAACTTCAAGCTGAGCGATGAGCTGCTGAGCGGCGATTATGCCAATTCGGTGTTGATCGGGCACGACCCGGCGGAGTTCTTCATGGACTTCATCACCCGCTTTTATCCAACGGCGGCCGTCTCATGCCGGATTTACCTGGCCGCATCGCAAGTGCCGCGCGTGCTGGAGACGCTGGGGGCAGCGATGGCGCAATATCAAAAGCGGTTGCAGAACCCGCCACAGGGACCTCCGCCCGGCAGTGATCCCGCGGCTCCTCAGCCTTGACGCGACCGTAGGATCCCGGCCCACGCGCCGGGATCGACCTGCGCGTAAAAGCGTCCCGCGGTCTGCGTCACCTCCAGCGGGCATCCGTAGACGGGCGATAGCACCTCTGATCGCAGCACCTCGGCCGCCGTCCCCTGGGCCGCTGCCCGCCCTTCCGCCAGCAGCAAGACCTGCGACGTTGCCGGCGGCAATTCCTCCAGGTGATGAGTGATCATCAGCAGCGTGGCGCGATCCGGGCCGGAATTAGCCATCGCCTGCACCGCCGCGAGAACCTGCTCCCGCGCCAGGAGATCCAGGCCGGCGGTCGGCTCATCGAGCATCAACAGGCGCGGGCGTACGACCAGCGCCCGCGCGATCAGGCAGCGCATCCGCTCGCCGCTGCTCAGGGTCGAATAGAGGTGATGACCGACCTGATGAAGGCCGACGAGATCGAGCATCGCATCGGCCTCGCGGCGCATCTCCTCATCTACCGGATCGTAGAGGCCGAGCGCTCCGAAGAAGCCGGTGAGGACGACATCGAACGCGCTCAGCTCGGGGTCAAGCTCCACCGGGCTGGCCGATTGCACGAGCCGCAACCCGCGACGCAGCGCGTGCAGGTCCACCTCGCCGAACCGCTCGCCCAGCACGCGCACCTCCCCCACCGATGGCCACAGGTGCCCCGCGATCACGCGCGTCAGCGTGCTCTTGCCGCTGCCGTTGGGGCCGAGGATCGCCGCGCAGCCCCCGGCGGGAACCGACCAGTCGATCCCGTCGAGGATCCAGCGGTCAGAGCGGCGCACCCCCACGCCGCGCAGGCGGATTGCCTCACGTGGATCGTCCATCGCCTTCGTTTTGCTCATGCCCGCCGACATGCCGGCACGTTAAGGGCCGGCCGAGAGCTTCGCAATTGGCTCCTCTAAGCCGTGCGGTCATTCGTCACTTCATCCGGAATGCTTGGCGTCCTGGCGGCCTTGGCGGTTCAACGTTTCTGGTGATGTGTGAAGCGGCCTGCCGACGGCAGGATCAACGCTTGGCGATCCGCTTATATTTCTCGTAAGCCGAGTCCCATCGCCTGGGGTCGGCCGGCTCATATCGCTTTACGTCAAAGCTCTGACGCACGATCCCGCCCGCCGCATCCAGCGATTTCACATCGCCGGTGGCCATGGCCTGCACGAGGATGTTGCCGATCGCCGTCGCCTCGATGGGTCCGGCGACGACCGTTCGGTTGCACGCGTCAGCGGTCATCTGGTTGAGCAGCATGTTCTGGCTGCCGCCGCCGAGGATGTGTATGACCGAGATCCGCCGGCCCAGCACGTCCTCCAGCCCCTCGAGCGTCTGGCGGTAGGTCAGGGCGAGCCCGTCGAGACACGCGCGGACGAACTCGCCGCGGTTGAGCGGCGGCTGCTGGCCCGTCTCGCGGCAGAACCGCTCGATCTTGTGGGGCATCTCGCCCGGCGAGACGAACGGCGCGTAATCGAGGCTGATGATCGATTCCAATCCCTTCGCCCGCGACGCCATCTGCGTCAGCTCGGCGTAGCTGTGGTCATACCCTTCCTTGAGCCAGTGCCGCCGGCACTCCTGCACGAGCCAGAGGCCCATGATGTTCTTGAGGAAGCGGATCTTCCCGCCGACGCCACCCTCGTTGGTGTAGTTGTAACTAAGCGCTTTGTCATTAATGATGGGCTCGTCGATCTCCACCCCCATCAGCGACCAGGTGCCGGAGCTGATGTAGCACCAGTCGTCGCCCCCTTGCGCCGGGACCGCCGCAACGGCGCTCCCCGTGTCGTGCCCGGCGGGGGCGATCACCGGGATTGATCGGTCCGCTCCGCACTCCGCCGCCACGTCTTCGCGCAACGGCCCAAGCACCGTTCCCGACGGAATGATCTCCGGGAGGATTCGGACCGGAATCCCCAGCTTGTTCAACAGGTCCGCCGCCCACGCCTTCTTGCGCGGGTCGTACATCTGGCTGGTCGAGGCGATCGAGAACTCCGCCTTGCGGATCCCCGTGAACAGGTAGTTGAACAGGTCCGGCATGAACAGCAGCGTCTGCGCCGATTGGAGCTGCCCCGGCGTCTGCTCCAGCGCCGCCACGAGCTGGAACAGCGTGTTCAGCTCCATGAACTGAAGGCCAGTCGTCTGGAAAATCTCTTCTTTGCTGACACGCTGAAGCGTGCGCTTCAGCGTTCCCTCGGTACGGCCGTCGCGGTAATGATACGGGTTACCAAGCACCTCTCCGTCCGCCCCGATCAGCCCGTAATCCACCCCCCACGTATCGACGCCGATGCCGTGGAGCGTCGGCCGTTCACCCGACGAATCCGCCGCCGCTGCCTTGCGCAACCCGGTCTTGAGCTCTTCCCACTGGGAGAGGAGGTTCCAGTGCAAATGCCCGTTCATCCGCCCGGTGGGATTGGCAAAGCGATGTTTCTCATCGAGCGTAAGCTCGCCGGCGGCAATCGTCCCCACGACCGCTCGACCGCTCTCCGCTCCCAGATCAAACGCGAGGAATTTCCGTTCCGCCATGCTTCCGGTTCTCCGTCAAAATGAGCCGGTATGCTAGCAAGGCGGCCTGACTAAGAAAAAGGGGCGTGTGGACGACTACTCGCTCGCGGGGTCGTGTTCGACCGCCGATCGCAAATCTTCGAATTTCGACCGGACGTACGGGTGCAGTTGCTTGGAAAAGTCCGCTCCAAGCCTTAGCACGCGGATCAACTCCTGCACGTCAGCCAAATCTTTCATTCTGCCGGGATTGGTCATTCCAGATGAAAGTTTCAGTTCGATCAGTGTGGGGAGCTGGAGATATCGGATTCCGTCAATATCGACCCCCGCGTTGGATGGTTCCGGAAACGCCACTGGCTTCGGCTTGCCATCACCGGGAAACTGCCCCGCTACAAGAAATTCAACTCGCACATTGTTGAGTGTGTCCCGCAGGTGTTTGCTGCCGACAAACGGCGGTACATAACCGAGCCCGTCCAAACTGCTGTGAATCGCCTTCAGCCCCTCTTCGGAAACCAGAATGTCCACGTCGACCGTCGTTCGGTCATAACCATGCGCCACCAGCGCCATCCCTCCCGCCACCGCATAAGGAATGTTGAGCTCCTGAAGACGAGAGGTGATCGCCCGAAGTGCGTTGTGTACGGCGTCATCGCGCATGAAGAACCTACTGGCTTCCCGGATCGCCTGTACGCCCCCCCGGGCCATCTTTTGTTCAAATGTGTCCATTAACGTCCTTGTCCATTAAATCCATCGCTCATCGCACGGTCAAACCGGCGGTGTAACGACGGTGCCCGCTAATCGCTACAATGCCCCCCATGACGGCCGAAGCGGCGACGGTGTCGGTGAATGTCGAGGGGAAACGCTACGACATCGTGATCCGCCCGGGGCTGCTCGCGGAGGTGGGGGCGATCGTCGCGAAGCTGAGCGGTTCATGCCGGGCGGCGGTCGTCACGGACTCGCAGGTCGGACCGATCTACGCCGAGCGCGTCGCGCAGTCACTTCGCGGGGCGGGATTGGATGCTGTCGTCGCGACGCTTCCCGTCGGCGAAGGGCATAAAACCCTCGCGGATCTGGTGCCGGTTTATGACGTACTGCTCGGGCACCGCATGGAGCGCACGACGCCGGTGCTGGCCCTGGGCGGCGGCGTGGTCGGAGATATGAGCGGGTTCGTCGCGGCCACGGCGTTGCGCGGCGTGCCGTTCGTGCAGGTGCCGACGACGCTGCTGGCGATGGTCGATGCCAGCGTGGGTGGAAAGACGGGCATCAACCATACGGCGGGGAAGAACCTGATCGGCGCATTCCACCAGCCGGTCGCGGTGCTGATCGACCCTGAAACATTGAAAAGCCTGCCTCCCCGCGAACTCCGCGGCGGCCTCGCTGAGTGCATCAAGCACGACATCATCCGCGACGCCGGCGGATTCGCCGAGCTGGAGCAGCACGTTGGCCGCGCGCTGTCGCTCGACGTCCATTACCTCTCGCAACTCGTAGCGCATAACGTGGCGATCAAGGCGCGCGTCGTCGAAGCCGATCCGTTTGAGCGGGGCGAACGCGCTCACCTCAACTTCGGCCACACGTTCGGCCACGCCATCGAGACGACCTCCAACTATGCCTACTCACACGGCGAGTGCGTGGCCCTGGGGATGGTCGCCGCGACCAGGCTGGCCGTTGACCTGGGTTTGATCGACGAAGCATCCTGCCGGCGCGTGGTGCGATTGATCGAAAGCGCCGGCCTGCCGGTGAGCGGATTGAAGTTGCCGGGCGACGCGGTCATCAATGCGATGTCGTTCGACAAGAAGGTGAAAGGCGGGCGCATCCGCTTCATCCTGCCGGATCGGATCGGGCATGTGGTGATCCGCGACGACGTACCGACACCCGCGGTGTCGCGCGCGATCGAGTCGCTACGGGGGTGAATGTGGCACTGCGGCACTGGCTTCAACTCGCGCTCACCGAAGGGATCGGCCCGATCCTCGGCCAGCGCATCATCGCAGCCGCCGGCGGAGCCGAGGCCGCGTGCGGCGCGGACGTTGACCTGCTGAACAACGTGGAAGGAATCGGGCTCACCAAGTCGCGCAAGATCGTCGCCGCCCTGCGGGAAGCGGCCGGCGAGGTGGACGCGGAACTGGAGCGCGCCGTTGCCGCGGGCGCATCGATCGTCTGCCCGGATGACCCACGATACCCCCTGCTTCTGCGCGACATCCCCGATCCGCCAAACGTGCTCTTCGTCCGCGGAACGCTGGAGGACCGAGACCTCAACGCCGTTGCGGTCGTCGGCAGCCGTCGGTGCAGTTACTACGGGCGCGAGCAGGCGGAGCGGTTCGGGGCGCTCCTCGGCGGCGTGGGAATCACAGTGATCAGCGGCGGCGCCCGCGGCGTCGATTCCGCCGCTCACCGCGGCGCGATGGCTCACCCGCATGGCAGGACGATCGCTGTCCTCGGCTGCGGCGTGGACGTGGTCTATCCGCCAGAGAACGCATCGCTCTTCTCTCAGATCGCCGAGCGCGGCGCACTGGTGAGCGAGTTTCCCCTCGGCACGCCGCCCAACAAGGAAAACTTTCCGCGAAGAAATCGGATTGTCAGCGGCATGTCGCGCGGCGTGTTGATCGTCGAGGCCGACGAGCGCAGCGGCGCCCTGATCACCGCCCGCCAGGCCTGCGACGATCACGGCCGCCCCGTCTTCGCGATCCCCGGTCGCGTGGACAATCCGCTGTCCGCCGGGCCGCATGCGTTGATCCGCGATGGGGCCGTGCTGGTGACGAAGCTCGATGAGATTCTCGAGGCGTTGCACCCGCTGCCGGTTGGGGCGACGGAGCCGTCACTGTTCGGAGGGGCGGAAGCGACTCCGAGGAATGATGAATCGCTAAAGGAATCGAACAAACTGTCGTCCCCTGATCTTGGCGACTTGAGCGATGTGCAGCAGTCCATTCTCAGGGAGATCGGCACCGATCATGCCGCCGTCGATTTGATCATCGAACGAACCGCCCTCCCCGCCCCGGTCGTGCTTCAGGAACTGACGTTTCTCACGCTGAGGGGGCGCGTGAAGCGAATTGATGGACAGACGTTCGCGCTAACGCGGTGAGTTGAATCCTACATGGCGCGGTGAGAACAGGGTAAATTTGATTCCCAATCCCTTAGCTTTGCACCGCGCTGAAGGAGAGGATTGCGACTCAACCAATTATGCGGCCGATGCTTCCCCGATTTGCCCGATCCGTTCGATCAGTCTCAGCGCTACGACATCGTAGTTACCGATCCGATTGGTGTTTGGCTCGAGCGGAAAGACGACGAGCAAGGTGTTCTGGCGGACCCACGCCGTATTGGGATAGGGTAGATCGATCGTCTTCCCGCTCGATAGATGAAGACGGAGTGGAACGTACGGATCTCGTTCCAATTCTTGCAAGACGTCTTCGCTTGTCATGCAATTATTATATCTAATGATGGACCGGCGATCTAACGCTAAAACCAATGCACATTCGCGTTGACATGGTCGCCTGCTTCATCGTCCGCCCCGATGCATCGGGCGCGTTGACGGAGTTGCTCCAGCTTCGCCGGGCGCCGGGCAAATATCTCGGCGGCGCCTGGTCGACCGTTCGCGGAAAGATGGAAGCGGGCGAGACCGCATGGCAAGCGGCGCTGCGCGAGCTTCGGGAGGAGACGGGCATCAGCCCCATTGAGTTTTACCAGGTCGATACCGTCGACATCTTTTACCTTCACGGCGACGACACGCTCTGGCATTGTCCCGGCTTCTGCGCGATCGTGCCGCGCGACGTGGGCGTCACGCTGAACGACGAGCACGATGCGCTTCGCTGGGTGTCGCGATCGCGGATCGAGCAGGATTTTCTCTGGCCGGGGGAGCGGGCGCAGCTCGCGGAGGTGTGCCGGGAAATTTTGGACAACGGGCCGGCCAAGCCGTATCTTCGCATCGACCTCGCGCGTTGAGGAACCTTGCCCATGGCCAAAGCCGCCGCCGCGACGAACAAGCCCAAATCCCTCCCTGCCGCCGGCGGCGGCGACCGACCTGAATTGCGGATCGCGGCGATCGACGTCGGCTCCAACAGCCTGCACATGGTGATCGCCCAGGCCGATCCGGACGGCGGCGTGACGACGCTCTGGCGGATGAAGGAAATGGTCGGCCTGGGGCGCATGAGCTTCCCCTCGCGAAGGCTCTCGCGCGAGTCGATGGATCGCGCCGTCTCGGCGCTGGGCCGCTTCCAGCAGGTGGCGCGCATCCGCGGCTGTGAGAAGATCCTCGCCGTCGCCACCAGTGCCGTTCGCGAAGCCGTGAACGGCGGCGATTTCCTGGTCCGGGTGCGGCGCGAGCTGGGGTTGACGGTGCGCGTCGTCAGTGCCCGCGACGAAGCCCGGCTGATCTACCTGGGCGTTCGGCACGCCCTCGATCTGGGGGATGAGCCCCATTTCATCATGGACGTCGGTGGCGGCAGCGTCGAATTCATCGTCGCCGACGCCGTCAAGCCGCAGTTGCTGGAAAGCCGCAAGCTGGGCGCGGCGCGGATAACCGCGCGCTACGTCACGACCGACCCGATCGGCCCGTCCGACATCAAGGGTCTGCTCAACTGCTACGACCGCGAGCTGAGCCCGCTGACGGCAAGCATCCTGGCGCAGAAACCGGTCGCGGCCATCGGGACGAGCGGCACGCTGGAAAACATCGCGGCCATGTGTGCCGGGCATTGGGACCGTGACTCCAGGCGAGATGCGATGTTGATCGAGCGCGAGCCCTTGTCGCGGCTCGTCGCGGCCCTGCTGGAAAGCCGTTCTAAGGACCGCGCTTCGATCCCCGGCCTCGACGATCAGCGCAAGGACCAGATCGTCGCGGGCGCGTTGCTCGTCAACGAGGTGTTCCGGCGTCTGGACCTTGGGGAGATGCGCGTCTGCAAATCGGCGCTTCGCGAGGGGATGCTGGTGGAATACCTCGCGCGGCACCTGCCGGACCTGTCGATCCGCCGGGAGGTCCCCGACCCGCGACGCCGGAGCGTATTGGACCTGGCCCGCCGCTGCGCCTGGCACCAGACCCACAGCGAACAGGTGGCGCGCGTCTGCATGGAATTGTTCGACCAGACCAAGCCGGTTCACAAGCTTGGGACGGCGGATCGCGAATTGATCGAGTACGCGACGCTGCTGCACGACATCGGCTGGCACATCGGCCGCGACCGCCACCACAAGCACAGCATGTACCTGATCCTCAACGGCGGATTGATCGGCTTCACGCATCAGGAAGTGCGCGTGATCGCCAACATCGCCCGCTACCACCGCAAAGCCAGGCCCAAGTTGAACCACCGCGCCTTCGCCAGGCTCTCTGCCAGCGCACGCCGCACCGTGGAGATCGGCGCGGGGTTGCTGCGCGTGGCGGACGGGCTGGATCGCAGCCACAGCTCCGTCGTCTCGTCCGTCAAATGCAAGCTCCGCAAGAAACGGCTGGAAATCTCCGTCAAATCAAAAGGGGACGCCGAACTGGAAATCTGGGGCGCCCGCAAGAAATTCACCCTCCTCGCCGAGGCGCTCGAGCGCACGGTCCGAATCTCCCAAAGCCGCTGATTCACTGCGGACTCCCAGAACGCAGAGAAGTTAAAGAAAGATGCATTTCAGACCAGACGGATCGGCACGCCGTGCTGCGAGAGGAATTGCTTGACCTGTTCGATCGTGTAGGTGCCGAAGTGGAAGATGCTCGCGGCCAGGGCGGCGTCGGCGTGGCCGGTGGTGAGGACCTGGAGCATGTGGTCGGGCGAACCCGCGCCGCCGCTGGCGACGACCGGGATCTTCACCGCATCGCTGACGGCGGCGGTCATCTCCAGGTCGTAGCCGGCAGTGGTACCGTCAGCGTTCATGACGTTCAGGACGATCTCGCCCGCCCCCATCCCTTCAGCCTGTTTCACCCAGTCCATCACGCGGATGCCGGTCGGCACGCGCCCGCCGCCCACGAAGACTTCCCACACTTCGGTTCCGTCATCACGCGTCACCCGGTTGGCGTCCAACCCCAATACCGTCGCACAACGACCAAACTTCCGCGCCACCTCGGCCAGCAGGTCTGGATTTTTGACGGCGGCGGAGTTCAAGCTGACCTTTTCGGCACCAGCCTGAATCAGGCGCGTGGCGTCGTCGAGCGTGCGGATGCCGCCGCCCACCGTCAACGGCATGAAGATGTTCTCCATGACCCGGGCCACGAGGTCCGCCATGATGTCGCGCCCCTCGTGCGTCGCGGTGATGTCGTAAAAGACCAGCTCGTCGGCGCCTTCCGCCTGGTAACGGCGGGCCTGCTCGACGGGATCGCCGGCATCGACGTGATCGAAGAACTTCACGCCTTTCACCACCCGCCCGCGATCGACGTCGAGGCAGGGAATGATGCGCTTGGTGAGCATGGGTTAAGGAAATGTCGCCTGGGGATGAATGAAACGAACGAGGGTGACTGACGGGGCTCGAACCCGCGACTTCCAGGACCACAACCTGGCGCTCTACCAACTGAGCTACAGCCACCGTAAGGCAGGCTCATTTTTTATCCGTTTGGCAGTCGCTGTCAACGACTCGCGGCATTATAGGACACGCGCGCTGCAACCTGTCGCGTTGTCAACTCCCGCTTGACAGCGTTCGGCGCGAGACGTAGGGTTTTCGTGTCCGCAACCGTTCCAACCCGTTTCGCTCGCGCCACTTGAGACCAGATGTGGTTCGGCCGATAACCCGCATGGGCATGTCGCAGACTGAACGAAATTTCACGCCGCCGTCCAACCTCGACACCGAGGTGGGGAAGGTGGTTCTCGATACCGGCCTGGCCACGCAAACGGAGATCGAGTTCTGCCGGGAGCAGCAGAAGCAGTCCTCCGATCCGAACCAGCGCAGCCTCGCTGACCTGCTGATCGAGAACTGCTTCATCACCGCCAACCAGGCCAAGCGGATCAAGGGGCAGCTCGAGGAACGGCGTTCCTCGCAGATTCCCGGCTACCAGCTGATCAGCATCATCGGCAAGGGAGCGATGGCCAAGGTCTTCAAGGGCCGCCAGCTTTCGCTCGACCGCATCGTCGCCATCAAGGTGATGCAGAAACGGCTCAGCGAGAACCGGGAATTCGTCGAGCGGTTCTACAAGGAGGGCCGCGCCGCCGCCCGCCTCTCCCACAACAACATCGTGCAGGCGATCGACGTCGGCTCCTCGCCCGAAGGCTTCCACTACTTCGTGATGGAGTACGTCGAGGGCAAGACGCTCTACGACCTGATGCAGCCGCCGCCCGTCGGGGATAACAAGAAGTTCACCGAGGCCGAGTCGCTGGACGTCACCATCCAGGTCTGCGAGGCGCTGGTCCATTCCCACCAGCGCGGGCTGATCCACCGCGACGTGAAGCCCAAGAACATTATCCTGACCCCGGAGGGCGTCGCCAAGCTGACCGACCTCGGCCTAGCGCGCGATCAGGACGACGTCGTCGCCGCCAAGTCTGAAGCCGGCAAGGCGTACGGGACGCCGTACTACATCAGCCCCGAGCAGGTACGCGGAGACGTGAACATCGACTACCGCGCCGACATCTACTCGCTCGGCGCGACGATGTATCACCTGCTGACCGGCCGTCCCCCCTTCGAGGCGACGACGCCCACCGCGGTGATGCACAAGCATCTCAAGGACCCGCTCACCCCGCCCGACCACGTGAACACTGCCCTCAGCGCCGGCGTCGGCGAGATCATCGAATCCGCGATGGCCAAGAAGCGCGAGGACCGCTACGCAAATACCGGCGACATGCTCGAGGACCTGAAGGCGGTGCGCGACGGGCTCCAGCCGACGCACGCCCGCAGAGTCATGGACCTGGACGCGCTGGCGAACATTCAGACCGGCAAGACGGTCGATATCGCGCCGCCCCAGATGGTTCGGCCCGCCCACCCGATGTCGCAGCCGCTGGTCGTGATCCTGGTCGTCGCGGTGGGCGTCTCGCTCCTGCTGAACCTGATCCTGCTGATCGCGATGCTCGTCGGCGGCAAGTAAGCCCGGCTCTCATTTCCCGCCGGAAGATTTGATTCTTTTTTTGCCGGTGTTCCGCCGCCACAGGTACCATGTGGCCGCGGTGCGATAAGGGCGCCAAGGTTCAGCCAGAGCGGTAACTTCGGCGGGGGTTGGCCGTTTCGGCAAGTCGTACACCTCCCGGACCGCTTCGCGCAATCCCAGGTCGTCCACCGGCAATACGTCCGGGCGGTTTAGGACGAACATCAGGAACATTTCCGCCGTCCATCGCCCGATCCCCTTGACCCGTGTCAGCGACTCGATGATTTCCTGATCACGCATCGACGCCAACCCACGCGTTCGAATCCGGCCATCGATGAAATGCGCTGCCAAGTCCGAGAGGTAGGCAGTTTTCTGACGGGATAATCCGCAACGACCACGGGCCGCCTCCTCTTTCAGGAGGACGGCAACACGTGCCGGCGTTGGCTGCTGTCGTGGAAACTCCGCCCTGAACCGGCCGAAGAGCACCGCCGCAACGCGTGTCGAAAGCTGCTGGTTGAAAATGGCTTTGCAGAGGACGACAAAATAGTCGCGGCGCGGCGCCAGCGCGCAGGGACCCACCCGCTTGATGAGGGCGGCGAGCTTCGGGTCAGCGCGCCCGAGATGACGCCGGGCGGCGTTCCAGTTTGTCGCACGTTTTGGCTGTTTGCGGGGCATGTGGAGAACCCGGGGCGCTAAGGTTGGCGCGAGCGGGTGAAAACCCCTACAATCTTATACGATTCAGTAAACAGGAGCCGCCGATGAGAATCCCGTTGAAGTTGAACTCGATCGATCAAGAGCACCTCCAGGAGTTATATAATGCTGCTGGGGTGGCGCGCGACGAGCTCCCCTACACGCCCGCGTTCGATGAACTCTGCCAGGGGTTCCAGGATCGGACGTTCAAGAATGCCGAGCCCGAACAGCTCTTCGGGGCGATTCTGAAGTATGTCCGCAGCAGCGGCAACGCCGCCACCGAGCTGCCCGCCAGCACTCTGACCGATGACCACATCAAACAGGTCAAGGCGGTCCTCTCGCGACACCTGGTGGGCGGCAAGATCCTCCCGTACGGCGACGAGTTCAACACCGCCCGCGGCGAATTCAATAAGGTCGCGAAGCTGGATCTCTCGGAACAGGATTTCTGGCGGGCGGTGCTCCGTTCCCAGGGCGCCAAACGCCGGCCGCCCAAGCGCGAGAAGGTTGCCGCTCCCGCCGCCAGCGACGATGACGACGCGGAATAACCACATATAGATCGAGATACATTGCGATCGATCCCGCAGTGCGCTAATATCGCGCCCTGGCGTCCGAGCCCTGCCGTTCCGCCGGCTGGGCCATCGGTGCAGCCTCCAGCGGAAGGATGTAACGCGATCATGTCGGCTACCACCTGGAAGCAACAGCTGGAAGGTCGGATCCCACCGAACCTTGCAGAGGAAATCGACGCCTTTGAAGCGAAAATGATCCTCCGCCAGCAAGGCCGGCTGGAAGAGAAGATCTTTGCCGAGTCGCGTCTTCGCCGGGGCGTTTACGGGCAGCGTTACGACAATGGCCACCGCCATGACGGCATTAAGACGCAGGACCTGAATTATCCCAATGGCGGGCTGACCAAGGGCCCGGAAACCCTCTGGGATGCCCCGGGCATGTTGCGTATCAAGATCCCATTTGGGGGTCTGAACGCGCGGCAGTTGATCGTCCTCGCGGAGCTGGGCGAAGAGTATTCCGACAACATCCTGCACATCACGACCCGGCAGGACATCCAGCTCCATTACATCCATATTGAAGACACCCCTTCGATCATGCGCCGCCTCGCCGCCGTCGGCATCACCACGCGCGAGGCGTGCGGCAACTCGGTCCGAAACGTGACCGCCTGCCCCATTGCCGGCGTCTGCCGCGAAGAGGCGTTTGACGTGACGCCGTACGCCAAGGCCTGCGCCTATTACCTGCTCGGCCACCCCGACACGCAGGACTTCGGCCGCAAGTTCAAGATCGCCTTCTCCGGGTGCAAGGAGAACGCCTGCGCGTTGACGTCGATGCACGACCTGGGCGGCATCGCCCGCACCCGCACGATCGACGGCAAGGTCGTCTGCGGCTTCGAGCTCTACGTAGGCGGCGGTCTCGG
This sequence comes from Tepidisphaerales bacterium, assembly GCA_038240605.1. Lineage (GTDB taxonomy): Bacteria > Planctomycetota > Phycisphaerae > Tepidisphaerales > Tepidisphaeraceae > JBBSDP01. The sequence continues at coordinate 176,601 of JBBSDP010000001.1, forward strand.
CGCGGTCCCGTACCAAGCCAAGCTCTTCAGCGAGTTCGTCGGCGAAGAGGAACTGCTCCCCCTCTGCCGCGCGATCGGGCGCATCTTCGCCCGCCTCGGTGAGAAGAAGAACCGCAATAAGGCACGGCTCAAGTTCGTGGTCGCCAAGCTAGGGATCGAGGAATTCCGTCGTATCGTCCTCGAAGAACTCAAGACGATGCCGCCGGACGAAAGCTGGCGGACTCACTTCGATCCGATCAAGTCGTACGATGAGAAGCCGGAAGCACTCCCCTCCGCGCTGAACGGACAATCCGGGCCCGAAGGATTCGACGACTGGTTCAAGACCAATATCTACCCCCAGCGACAGGCGGGTTACGTCACGGCGACGATCACCCTCCCCCTTGGTGACCTGACGGCCGAGCAGACGCGTGCGCTCGTGACGATGACTGCCAAGTACAAGACCGAACACGTGCGCACCACCGTCGAGCAAAACCTCGTGTTCCGCTGGTTACCGGAGTCGCAGGCCGTCAACTTCCATCAGGACCTGAAGGCGATCGGCCTGGGTCAGGGCGGCGCGGGCACGATCGTCGACGTCGTCTCCTGCCCCGGCACCGACACGTGCAAGCTCGGCATCGCCTCATCGCGCGGCCTGGCCGCTGAATTGCGCGAACGGCTCGCCACCCAGGCCCTGAACCTGGACGAAGCGGTTCGCAATTTGCGCATCAAGGTGAGCGGGTGCTTCAATTCCTGCGGCCAGCATCACGCGGCGGACATCGGGTTTTACGGCAACAGCCGGCACGTCGGCGGTTACACCGTTCCGCATTTTCAAGTGGTGCTGGGCGGGCAGTGGACGCACAACGCCGGCGCGTATGGGCAGGCGCTGGGCTCGGTGCCGTCGAAGACAATCCCGGATTTTGTCAGCCGTATCACGCGTCGCTACCTCGACGAGCGGCAGGGGAACGAATCGTTCCAGGCCTATTGCGCGCGAATCGGCAAGAAGGCGCTGAAGGAGATCGTCGAAGGCTTTACCAAGGTCGCGCCGCACGCGCAGGACGCCAGCTTCTACACCGACTGGGGCGATCCGCGCGAGTTCACGATCGGCGACCTGGCGGTCGGCGAATGCGCCGGCGAAATGGTCACCCAGGCGGAGTTCGGCTTCACGGCCGCGGAGACGGGCGCCTTCGAGGCGCAGCTCGCGTTGGAAAAGCGCGCGTACGCCAAGGCCGACGACTACGCCTACAAGGCCATGCTCGAAGCCGCCGCGACGCTGATCCGAACCGAGGTGCTCGACGTGCCGCAGGACCCGGACTGGATCGTCCGCGAATTCCGCACCCGCTTCGTCGACACCAAGCTGTTCGTCGACAAGTACATGGGTAACACCTTCTCGAATTACCTGCTCACTCGGCACGAGAGCCCGCCCGCCCGGCTCGATGAGGATCACGCGCGTCAGATTGCCGATGAGGCCGGGCTCTTCATCGACGCGGCGCATGCTTGCCACGCCAAGATCCAGGCGAACGCGGCGACGAACCTCAAGCTTCCGGTTCTTCCGGAATTGCCGAAGGTCTAGTCTAAGTCTCGGCGCAACGCGGAAATCACTGCGACAATCCATGGACCCTTCCAAACTCGCCGTAAAACTGTTTGTGTCGAATCCCGCATCGCTGGACGCGCACGAACTCGTCCCAGTGTTTCACCGTTGGATTCAGCAGCACTCGATTCCCGATCATGTCCTGATCGACGTGGCCGATTACATGCACGTGATCGACGGTCCGGGCATCATGCTCGTGTCCCACGAGGCGAACTTCGCGCTGGACTCCGCGGTCGGTGACGGGCCCGGCCTGCTCTACAACCGCAAACGCCCGGTGGATGGGCCGTTCCGCGACCACCTGCGAACTACTTTCCGCGCTGCCCTGGACGCCGCTGCCCGGATCGAAGCGGAACTTCCTGGGAAAATTTCTTTTGCCACGGATCGGCTCCTTTTCCGCATTTACGACCGTCTCCTCGCTCCGAACACTGCGGCAACGTTCAATACGCTCAAAGGTGAATTGGAGTCATTTCTGAAAAACCTCTATGGAGGTCCGGTCACGCTGAGCCATCACGAAGACCCCCAAAGCCTGTTTGAAGTGGAGGCGAAGGCAGCGTCCTCCCCATCCGTCAAGACTCTTCTCGAGCGCGTCTCCTGACGCTCTGCATTTCCAGCTTCAACAGAACTTTCACTCGCTCGCACCATGCGTGGGATTCAACAGGATGCCCGCGCCGCGCCTACTATCCTGCGCGGCGCCGTCGCGCGGCGGAGCGTCGAAGATTCATCGCACTGGCGGGACGACGATTGCCCATACACGGCAGCGCGATGATGGATGTCCCGCGGTCCACAACTCCCCTTCCCATCGCCGGCTCGGACGTGCGCGTGGCGCTGGGGTGCGGCAACCTGAAACATCTTGGCGAGATCGCCCGCGGCGAGGGCGCGTCACGGGTGCTGCTGGTCAGCGATGCGGGAATCGTCGACGCCGGCCACGTCGAACGCGCGGTCCGCGCGCTCTATCGCGCCGGGCTTACCGTGCGGGTTTTTGACGGGGTCGAGGAAAACCCGACCACCTTGCACGTCATGCGTGGCTTGCGGGTGGCCCTCGACTTCAAACCGGACCTGCTGATCGGCCTGGGGGGCGGCAGCTCGATGGATTGTTGCAAGGGAATCAATTTCCTCCTCACCAACGGCGGGCGCATGGAAGACTACTGGGGCGTCGGCAAGGCGAGCCAGCCGATGCTCCCGTTCATCGCCGTCCCGACGACCGCCGGCACCGGAAGCGATGCTCAGTCCTTCGCGCTGATCACCGACCCGCAGACGCACCAGAAAATGGCGTGCGGCGACAAGAAGGCGTTGCCCCGTGTCGCATTGCTGGATGCGGAACTGACGGCAACCCAGCCGCCCAAGGTGTCCGCCGCCACGGGGATCGACGCGGTCGCACATGCCGTCGAGACTGCTGCCACCAACCGGCGGAACGACACGTCGCTGCGATTCTCACGGAGGGCCTGGGACCTGCTGGAACCATCATGCGACCGCGTCATGCGCGACCCGTCCGATACCCAGGCGCGCGAGCGCATGCTCCTCGGCTCGCACCTGGCGGGAGCGGCGATCGAGAACTCGATGCTTGGCGCCGCCCACGCCGCCGCCAACGCCCTGACCGCCACCTGTGATACGGTGCACGGCGTGGCCGTCGGGCTGATGCTTCCGCACGTCGTGCGCTTCAATGCGGAATCGGAGAATCCCTATCGCGCGCTGGTGGAGGACGCCGGCCAACTCGTCCGCCGGGTCGAAGCGCTGCTCGACGCGGGCGGTCTGCCCCGGCGTCTGGAGCAGGTCGGCGCCAGCGAAGCGCTGATCCCCGAGCTGGCCGCCCTTGCCGCCAGGCAATGGACTGCGACGTTTAACCCGCGCCCGGTCGGAGAGGCCGAGTTCGTTCGATTCTTCCGCGCCGCGCTCTAATCACGTGCGCCGCGGTTCGCGGTATTCCTTATGCAAGTTGCCTGCGTCCAATTCGACATCGCATGGGAAGACATGCACGCGAACTACGCGTCGGTGCGATCGCTGCTCGGCGCTGCCGGGTTGCCGCCCGGCTCGCTGGCGATCCTCCCGGAGATGTTCGCCACCGGATTCAGCATGGACGTGGACGCGGCCAGCGACGACCCCGACCGCGAGACACAACAAGTCCTCGCCGACTTCGCTTGCCGGATGGGGATTTACCTGCTTGGCGGCGTCGTCAGCCGGGCGCCGGATGGACGTGGCTACAACGAAGCGGTCGCGTGCGATCCTTCGGGGGCGATCGTTGCCCGCTACCAGAAGATGCACCCGTTCGCGCTCGCGGGCGAAGCAGAGCATTACGTCGCCGGCTCGAAGATCGTGCTGTTCCCATGGCATTCGTTCATCGTCTGTCCGCTGATCTGTTATGACCTGCGCTTCCCCGAGCTGTTTCGCGCCGCCGTCCGGCAGGGAGCGAATTTCTTCACGGTCATCGCGAACTGGCCGACGACACGAGAGGAGCATTGGGTCAAGCTGTTGCAGGCCCGCGCCATCGAGAACCAGGCGTACGTCGCCGGCATCAACCGAACCGGCAAAGATCCCCGCTACACCTACGGCGGCCGCAGCCTTATCATCGATCCGCACGGCGAAATTCTCGCCGACGCCGGCGCATCGCCGGGCGTCATCCGCGCGGAGACGGAATTTGATGCGATGCAGGCCTATCGCCGCGATTTCCCCGCACTCGCAGACATGCGCAATGATTTGTTTCGTTAAGCGTAGGATGGGCTAGGCCTGGCTAGGCCACCCTATCCATTGAGGACATGCGCCATCCCGTAAAGCATCGATTAAGCACCGCCTGGCTTTGCGGTTTGCTGATGATCGCGGCCGGCGGCTGTTCGCGGCACGCGAGCAAGCCCGCCGTCGGCGAACGCGCGACGCGCATTGGGGATGAGATCGTGGCGTGCGGGCAGTTCATTCACACCGGCGCGCCGGTCGTCACCTGGATGGATCCCGGCGGCTTCGATGCATATCGCGTCGAACGCCGTTTCGCGCCGGTGGATGCCTCGGATTGGGAAGGCTCCAGCAAGGCGGTGAAAGAGCTCAAGACGCCCAACCGCTACGGCCTGCGCCAGGCCGGCCTCACCCCCGAGCAGATCGAGCAGGTCCGTGGCGGCGGATGGCCGCTACCCTTGCTCCAGGAGAAGGTCGATCAGTTCGTCCTGCACTTCGACGGCTGCGGCACCAGCCGGCAGTGCTTCACTATCCTCCAGGACCATCGGGACCTGAGCGTTCACTTCATGCTCGACATCGACGGGACGATCTATCAGACGCTCGACCTCAAAGAGCGCGCGTATCACGCCACGACCAGCAACGACCGCTCGATCGGCGTCGAGATCGCCAACATCGGCGCCTTCCCCGCCGTCAGCGGCGACAATGCCCTGCACGACTGGTATCGAAAGGACTCCAACGGCCACACGCGCCTCCTCGTCCCCCCGGCGCTGGGGAGCGGCCAATATCTCCGCACGCCCAATTTCATCGGCCACCCGATTCGCGACGATGCGGTCACCGGCATGATCCAGGGGAAGAGCCTGAAGATGTATGACCTGACGCCCGAGCAGTACGACTCCCTCATCAGCCTGACGGCGGCGATCTGCCTGACCTTTCCCAGGATCAAGTGCGACGCCCCGCGCGAGCCGGACGGCTCCGTGATCAACCACAAACTCCCACAAGACCAGCTCGATCGATATCAGGGAATCCTGGGGCACTATCACATCCAGGAGAACAAGATAGATCCCGGGCCGGCGTTGCAGTGGGACCGGGTCATCAACGGCACGCGGAAGCTGATGAGCGGAGCATCGTAGCGTCGTCTCGGCCCAGCAATCCTCGAATTTGATTGACGGAACGCACGCCATCGTGGGAGAATCGCCAGCTTGGAAGCTGCCCTTCACTGCTTGAGGTTTGATTCATGGCACGACGTCGCGGGTTCACGCTGGTGGAATTGCTCACCGTCATTGGCATCATCGCGGTGCTGATGGCGTTATTGCTGCCGGCGCTGGCGAAGGCGCGGCATGCGGTGCGCCTCGTGCAGTGCGAGTCGAATCTCAAGAATCTTGGCAATGCAGTGCTGGTTTATTGCGCCGGCAACGATGGCCGTTTCCCGTACCTCGGGAGCAATCCTGGGGGCGGCGGCTGGCCGCAGACGCCGTTCGAGGACGTGCCCAATCTGCTCTATCCGGTCGCCCCGGAGAAGAGCATCTTCATCTGTCCGAGCGACAACGACCCAGCGTTCAACATATGGTGGGTCGTGAGTTTCGGCTCGTCGTTCGGCTACCCGACCGCCGCCAAGCTGCCCTTCCCGATGAGCTACTACTGGCCGTACGCATTTTACCACGAGATCAACGCCGTCAACGGGCTGAACCCGCCGGGCCCGATCCCGCCGCAGCAGATGTACCCGCGGCAGGTCAGATACCCGTCGCGCAAGGTGATGATGACCTGCTACGCCCAGGGCATCCAGGGCGGCGGCCACGCCCCCGACGGCCTGCCCCTTCTCTTCGGCGATGGCCACGCCGCCTTCACCCGCTACGGCGACATCAATCTCACGAACCCGTACCCCTCGACCCCGGGCGTCAACTTCGACTGGACGGTGAACGGGTTAAATGGGGAAGATCTGAGGTAGAACCACCGTAACCTCGTCTTCGCAGTCGAAGACGCACGTCACGGTCATCGTCGCCCCGCCGCGATGAGGTCTTTCGCGCCGATGCCAACGGAGGGATGATTCCCACGCTACCTCAAGATATGCCAACTCGCGCATTTGGGGTGATCTGTTGTCTGCTTGCCCTGCCGCTCCTCGTCCGTAGTCAGGATCCGCCGGTACCCTCGGCAGAGCGCGAGCATGCTTCGGCGGCGCGATCCACGCCGCTGGCCGCACTTCCGAGCAAGCCGGGCGCGCACGTCGAACGGATTCGGGCGATGGGGGACGATACCTGGCTCGATCTCGGCAAGCCGGCGGCTGATCCGAAATGGGGAGCGGCGCGCGGGCGAAGCTGGACGGCGAAGATGGCCTACGCTCCCGAACTGCGGGCGGCGTTCCTGTTCGGCGAGGGACAGCATGGATGGTGGAACAAGCAAAAACGCCGGTACGTGGATGACCTGTGGGCCTACGACATCAATGCCCATCGCTGGATCTGCGTCTACCCGGGCGCCGACGTGGAACACCTCGACCTGCGCCTCAACAAAGACGGCGTCGAGGTAACACCGAACGTCGAACCGCTCCCCGTCGCGCAGATGGTGCACGGCTACGAAGGCACTTGCTACGACACCGACCTGCATCGCTTCATGTTCATGCCCTGCTCCGGTGGATACTGGGACGCGGCGATGGGCGAACGGCGGATGGCGTGGCTCAAGGATAAACACGCTGAGGTGGCCAAGGGGTGCAGCCCCTGGATGTACGATACCCAAAGTGGCAAATGGGACCGGCGCGCCGCCACGGATTCTGCTGCGACGGGCGCTCCATCGGGTGGGTATGGGGACGTGCTGGTCTACGTCCCCTCGCAGAAGCGCGTCTTCCTGCGCACCGCTGCGATTGAAGTCTGGTGGTACGACATGGCCGCCAATAAATGGTCCCAGGTGAAGCAGAAGGGACCGCCGCCGCCGTTCGGCATTGATCCCACTGCCTGCTACGACACCCGGCGTAATCGGATTTACATGGGCGGCGGCAGCTACCCCGTCGCGAAAGGCCCGGGCGCCTTCTGGATCTACGACGTCGCCAGCGACACCTGGATCGACCCTAAACCCAGCGGCAACTGCTGCGGCGATTCAAACCGCTACAACAGCAACATCGCCACGATGACCTACGACCAGGCCAACGACCGCGTCGTGATCAATCGCCACGACGCGGAGCCGGGAACTCAGGAGAAGGGCATCTGGGTATACGACCCCACGTCCAACGCGTGGGAAGACCGGCCCCGCCAATTTCCCGCCGCCAGCGAATGGAAGGGCCAGGTGAATGCCTTCTATGACCCCGATCTGAACGTACACGTCTACCACTACGCCGGCGATAGCGACGACAACGGCATCATCCGCCTCTACCGGCTGGGAAGCCCCAGGCAACCTCATTGACGGAAATACACAAAAGCCCAGTCGCGCGTCAGCCACGGCTGATGAAACAGGACACAACGCTGCGCGGCCGGCGAATCAAGCAGGGTCAGATGGTCTTCCAGATGCTGATGGCCGCCAATCGCGATCCCGCGGTCTTCACCGATCCCGATCGGTTTAATATTCAGCGCGAAGACAACAAGCACATCGCCTTCGGTTATGGCGCGCACTACTGCATCGGCGCCCCGCTGAGCCGGATGGAAGGACAAATCGTCTTCAACACGATCATGAACCGGATGCCGAACATGAAGTTGACGGATGGCGAAGCGCACTGGGATCCGGCCAAGCCCAATTCGCGCGTGCTCAAAGGCCTGCACGTCACGTTCTGAAAGGCGGCCCCGGAAACCCCCGGCAGCGCGAATCGGCGGCCGACGATCGAAGGTCACGTGCGAGCCTGATATTCAGAGGAAAATCGAATGAAACGACCTCAATCCGCGCCAAGTTGGACGTTTCTCTTGAGTCTCCTGATGGCCACGTGTGGCGCGACGGCGGAGGAGGCGCCGCTTCGGCAGGGGGAAACCATCACGCTTTCCGCGAAGCGCTGGACCCTTATCAAGCTCGACTCACTGCCTTACGTCGAGAGCGACTACACGAAGCGGTTCAAATTCGATTCGTTTGATAATCCGAAGCTGAAAGCGTTGCGGCAGCAGTATCACCTCGACGAGGTGGTCGCGCCGGGCAAGGATGAATTTGGCCGGCAGGTCCTGCTCCTCGACTGGGTGAACCATCGCTTCAAGAAATTTGGACGGCCCTCCTGCGAAGCCAAAGGCGCGCTGGAGGTCCTTCAGGCGATCGACGCCGGAAACACCTTCTTCTGTGCCCAGTACGGGGATGTGCTGGTCTCGGCGTCGGCGAGCATGGGATGGATCGACCGCGAGCTGGCCCTGCGCCGGCCGAACAACGTCTGGCACGGCTCCACCGAGCATACGTCGACGGAAATCTGGTCCAATCAATTCAGCAAATGGGTGCTGTTCGATCCCACCTTCTCGATGTACGTCGAGAAGGACGGGGTTCCGCTGAATGCATATGAATTCCGCGAGGAGTGGTTTGTGCGCGACGCGCGCGACGTCACGTTTGTGATGGACAAAGACCGCAAGCGAGTTCACAAGTCCGACATGCCCGTTTCCCGCGCCCGGTTCGCGGGCTTCGGCGATCTCAGTTTCGATCCCGGCGCCACTGCGGTCTACGCCTTCATCGGCTACATCCCAAACACCGATCTGATGAACAGCGGCCCGGAGTACGGAAAGATGTTCATCACGCGCGATTCGATCTGCGACGGGACGCCGTGGCACGAGCGGAAAAACCCCGCCGATCCGGTACACGATCCGTACTTCCCGATCAACCAGGCCAGCCTGCAACTGCGCCCCACCGGCGACCACCTGCACGTCACGATTCGCACCATGACGCCCAATTTCAAAACGATGCGCGTCCGCCTCGACAACGGCGACTGGAAATCCTCCCCCGATTCATTCGACTGGACGCTTCGCGAAGGAACCAATCGCCTCGAAGCGCGATCAGTGAATCAGTTCGGCGTGGAAGGCCCGGTCTCAATCGCCGAGGTGCGGTCTGAAAACACGACGCGCTAGGCACGGCCTGAATTCTCCTTTCAGGTTCCGTAGGAACGTCGGCAATGGTTTGAGCATAAGTTGCCGAAAAGACCGCTCTTTGACCGGTTGGCGCACATCCCCTAGAATTTCGCGTAATGTGGCAGACCTGATCAGCACCAACAAACGAGAGGCCGTCATTCCAAGCTGCCCTTCCGATGAAAGACCACCGCATGTTGTCGCAAAAAGGCTTCAATGAAAGCATTCTGCGACAGATCGCGATCAATCGATCGCGAACGCCGACCGAACGCTTCCTGGCCCTGTGCGACTTGCTCAACGCAGCTCGCGCCATGGAGCCGACGGACCCAGCCGCGCGAGAACGACAGTTACGCGTGAAAGCGGCCCACCAGCGTGACAGGGAGCTTTGGCGTGCCCAATACCGGCAACTCTACGCCGCCAACCGAACCGACGCTCCATCGGGCGTTTAATGCATTGGTGGAGGTGCTCAACGAGCATCAGGTGTCCTACGCCGTCATCGGTGGGCTGGCGATGATCCAACACACCCGCCTGCGGACAACGGATGACATCGACGCCCTTCTAACCCTGCCGCAGTTGCGCATGTCCGTTTTTTTTGAATCACTTCGGGCACGAGGCTTCAACGTCGAGCTGTTAAAGAACATTCAGGAGTTTCGGGATCACGGCTTGACAACGATCCAGTTTGAAAACGTGATTGTCGATCTATTGCGCCCGGCCGTTCCGGCATTCGCGCATGTCCTGGATCGGGCGATAGACTCCCATATCCTTGGCCAGCGGGTACGGATCAGTTCCGCGGAAGGGCTTGTGGTGATGAAGCTCATCGCCTTTCGTCCGATCGACCAAGCTGACATTCAGGACTTGTTGGCGGCTTACGGTAACGCCCTCGAACTAAGTTTCGTTTTTGGCGAACTCGACTCAATCATGGAAAAAGACGACCCGCGCCGGCTGAAGTTTGAGTCGTGGGTCCGAAATATCGCGGGTGTAAGAAACGCGACATAAGCTCGTCGGCACCAGGCACGGCACCCACTCGAGTTCACGGAAACAACCCCTTCAACCGGCACGCCTCCACCACCCGTCCGATCGCGATGGAGTAGGCGGCGGTGCGGTAGTCGCAGTCGGCGGCGTCGGCGCGGGCGTTCACTTCATCGAACGCGCGCTCCATCACCCGCTGCAATTCGTCCTGGACGCGCTTGATGTCCCAGAAGAAATTGTCCAGGCCCTGCACCCATTCGAAGTAGCTCACCGTCACGCCGCCGGCGTTGGCGAGGATGTCGGGGAGGATGGTGACCCCGTTGTCGCGGAGGATCTCGTCGGCGTCCGGGGTGGTCGGTCCGTTGGCCCCCTCGCAGACGATGCGGGCGCGGATGTGTGGTGCGACGTCGGCATCGATCGTGTTCTCCATGGCGGCGGGGATCAGGATATCGCAGTCGCAGGTGAGCAGTTCCTCGTTGGCGATCACGTCGACGCCGGGGAAGTCGGCGAGCTGGCCATGCTCGCGGTAGAAGCGCCCCGCCGCTTCGACGTCGATCCCGCGCTCGTCGAAGATGGCCCCTTCCTTGGCCCCGATGGCGATGATGAGCGCACCGCGCGCCGCCAGGATTCGGGCGGCGTTGTACCCGACGTTGCCGAACCCCTGCACCGCGATGCGCATCCCCTCGAGCTGTTTGTTCTGCGTCGCCAGGAACTTGCGCAGCACGTTCATCAGGCCGCGCCCCGTCGCCTCTTCGCGCCCCACCGATCCGCCCAGCGACACCGGCTTGCCCGTCACCACGCCCAGCGCCTGGTAGCCGACCATCATCGAGTACGTGTCGAGGATCCAGCTCATCACCTGGGCGTCGGTGCCAGCGTCGGGCGCGGGGATGTCGTGGTGCGGGCTGATGATCGGCATGATCTCGCTGGTGAACCGGCGGGTGAGCCGTTCCTTCTCGCCGAGCGACAGCTTCCGCGGATCGCAGACGATGCCCCCCTTGGCCCCGCCGAACGGAAGGTCCACCAGGGCGTTCTTCCAGGTCTGGAGCATCGCCAGCGCCATCACTTCGTCCATATTGACGCTGGCGTCGTAGCGGAGTCCGCCTTTGAACGGTCCGCGCGCGTTGTTGTGCTGGGCGCGGTAGCCGGTGAAGACCTTGATCGATCCATCATCCATCTTCACGGGGCAGGAGACGGTCAGCACCCGCTTGGGCGAGGAGAGGAACGTCCGCCACAACGGGTCGAGGTTGGTCGTCTGATAGACGCGATCGAAATAGAGATGCGCGTTCTGCCAGAACTTGGAATGTTGCTCAGCTACCGGCTTGAGTTGGTCGGTGGTCGCGGTCATATCGGAATCTTAAGGCAATTCATTCGGGCGGTCGCGTGTCTAGCTTGGTGGGTAAGATCCAGGCAGGAATGGCTGTCCTACTGAAGAGAGGAAGATGCGTCCCCGCATTGAAAATCACCCGGGCGGGGTTACGCTAACCCGTTTGCCGCAATGCCCGGGCGGGCGAGCCGTCGTTCAACGGCGCGTGGGGGCGCCGGTAAAAAGGCGGGCTGCGGAAACCCGCTTTCACGGGTCGCTTGATCGCATTTTTTCACCTTGTCCTGGAGCGTTTCATGTTTGCATCTCGCCGCGTTTCCCGCTTCGCGTTGATCATGGCCGCCGCCGGGTTGTCACTTTGGACGCAAACTGCATCGGCGCAGAAGACGCCCGAGCAGACGGTCGATTCCATGCAGACGGTGGACGGGCTCCAGACGACGCTCTGGGCCAGCGAGCCCGGCACCGTGAAGCCGACCAACATGGACATCGACGAGCGCGGTCGCATCTGGATCACCGAGGCCGCCAACTACCGCGGCGCCAAACGCCGGCCCGACGGCGACCGCATCATGATCCTGGAAGACACGAAGCACACCGGCGTGTGCGACAGCTACAAGGTCTTCGTCCAGGACAAGAAGCTCTTTGCGCCCCTCGGCATCTGCAAGCTGGGCAACAAGCTCTACGTGGCGCAGTCCCCCAACGTCTTCATTTACACGATCGATGAGAGCGGCGATAAGCCGGTCGGCGAGCCGGTGGTCCTCTTCACCGGCTTCGGCGGGACCAACCACGACCACGGCGTGCACGCCGGCCTCTTCGGCCCCGACGGCCGCTATTACTTCAACTGCGGCAACGAAGGCGGTCGTGGCCTGGTGACTTCGGCCGACGGCAAGCCGGTCATCGATCGTCTTGGCTCAGAGGTGGGATCGAACGCGAAGATCTATCGCGGCCAGCCCAAGCCCAAGGGCTTCCTCGGCTACCGCGAAGGCCTGGCGCTGAGCTGCGGCCTGGACGGCTCGGACTTCATGGTGCTCGGCTACAACTTCCGCAACAACTACGAGCTGACGGTGGATTCTTTCGGCACCGTCTGGCAATCGGACAACGACGACGACGGCAATCAGGGCGTGCGCATCAACTACGTCATGGAAGGGGGCGACTTCGGATACACCGGCCCCAAGGGTTCCAACTGGAGCCGTGACATGGGCCTCTTCCCGGGCCAGACGAAGCAGGAAGCGCACTGGCACCAGCGGTTCCCGGGCATCGTCCCCAACCTGCTCAACACGGGCGCTGGCGCACCCTGCGGCATCCTCATCTACGAAGGCGATCTGCTTCCTGAGCCGTACCACGGCGCGCTGCTCCACTGCGACGCCGGGCGAAACGTGGTGCGGGCATACGTGACGCACGCGAGCGCAGCCGTCCCGACCAACATTTTCAAGTCGGCCGATCCGACCGCCGTCAAGCCCGGGTCTGACGAGGAGAAATCCGGCGCGGGTTATCAGGCCGACGCGATCGAGATGGTGAAGCTCAAGAACGGCGGCGACACCTGGTTCCGCCCCGCCGACATCTGCGTGGCCCCCGACGGCGCGGTCTACGTCTGCGACTGGTACGACCCGGGCGTGGGTGGCCACGCCACCGGCGACAAGCTCCCGAACCTTCACGGCCGCGTCTATCGCATCGTGCCCAGGGGATATCAGCCCTCTGAAGTGAAGCTCGATCTCGCCACCGTTCCCGGGCAGATCGCCGCCCTTTCGTCACCCAACCTCTCCACCCGTTACCTCGGCTACACGAAGCTCGCGGCCGGCGGCGACGATGCGGTCAAGGCACTGGAGCAACTTTATACCTCGTCGAAGAACCCCCGCCTCCGCGCTCGTGCGTTGTGGCTGCTGGCCCGCTCGAAGGAGGGCAGCAAGTTCGTGGAACAGGCGATGAAGGATCCGGACGTGGACATCCGCGTCACCGCCCTTCGTGCTGCCCGCGCGATCAAGATGGACATGATCAAGGTGGCCGGCCAGATGATCGGCGACCCGCACCCCTTCGTCTGGCGCGAGCTGTGCCTGGCGATGAACTACGAGCCGACCGACAAGGCCCTTCCCGTCCTCGTCAAGCTCGGCGACAAGTATGACGGAAGCGATCGCTGGTACCTCGAAGCGTTCGGCATCGGCTGCACCGGCCGCGAAGCGGAGGTCCTCGCCGCCTGGCAGAAGGACCACACCAACAACGAGCCCAAGGTGGCCGAGGGAATTTCCTGGCGGCTGAAGATGCAGGCGACGCCGGGATCGGCCGCCGACGCCAGCTTCAAAAAATCCCCTGTCTCGTCATGGTGGGCCCTGGCGGCATTCGCAACCGAAGGCGACGCACTCGCTCACAACTATGGGCCCGACAAGGCGCCTGGCACCATCGACCTGAAGGCGGAGTACAAAGGCGCCGATGGCAAGGCGGTAAAGTGGGAGCAGATCAACGCGACCGACGGACCCGAGGCCGGTTACAAGCAGGTCGATTTCGTGGAACTCTGCAAGTCGCACGGCCAGCCGGTCGCATCGGTGGTCGGCTACTTCGCCGCCAGCATCGTCGCCACGGCCGATCAAAAGGCCAACCTGCTCGTCAACTCGGACGACGGGGTCAAGATCTGGCTTAACGGAAAAGAAGTGTTCAGCGTTGATGAGACGCGCGCCATCGGCGTTGACACCGACACCGTCCCGGTTCAGCTTCACAAGGGACGTAACGTGCTGCTTTGCAAGCTTCGCCAGGGCGACGGCGCCAGCGGGCTGTGCATCACCGTCTCGGCCAAAGAACAGGTCGCGATCAGCAATGACCTGGGAAGCGGCGACCGCGCGGACGCCTCGGCCAGCCCTTCAACCGGCTCCGCCAATTCCTATCCGCTTCCCCCCACCGCCGATGCCACGAAGCAGTTCAAGACCAGGGACGGACAGATCCTTCCCCCGATCGGCGAGCTCATGGCCCTCACCGGCGATCCCGCCGCCGGCGAAGCGGTCTTCAAGAACGCCAAGGGCGCCAACTGCATTCACTGCCATCAGGTCGGCGAAGAAGGGAACATGATCGGCCCGCCGCTGACGGTGATCGGGTCGAAGCTGAATAAGGGTCAGCTCTACGAGGCGATCCTCTATCCGAGCGCGTCGATCCTGATGCATTATGAAACGTGGGTGGTGAAGACCAAGGCGGGCGATGTGGTCTCCGGGCTGCTTGTCGAAGACACGCCCGACCACCTGACGCTCAAGGACTCCGACGGCAAATACCACGATGTCCCGACAGACGATGTGGCCAAGAAGGTCATGCAGAAAGTCTCGCTGATGCCAGAAGGCCTCGCCGAGGCGATGACCAAGCCGGACCTGGTCAACCTCGTGGAATTCCTCACGGCGCACAAGGCGCAGTAAACGTCTCGCCCGCGTCTTCGTGACGCACGCACCCGCTGACACGTACACCTTCCGCTTTTGCCAACAACCTTCCTACTTCACGCCGGGGACCACAAAATGCGAATCTTCCCGCTTCTGCTCGCGTTGATCACTGTCACGCTCATCGCCGTCCCGCTTCGGGCCGAGGACAAGTATGACCAGTCCAAGGTTCCGCTGGAGGTCGACAACCACGATCCCAACAAGATCGTGCTGATTGCCGGCCACCGCAGCCACGGGCCGCTCGAGCACGAGTTCTTCGCCGGCACCGTGATCCTCGTCGACCTGCTGAAACAGAACGGCATCTCCCCCGTCATGGTCCGCGACGGATGGCCGAAGAACGAGCAGGTCTTCGAGGGCGCCAAGGCCATCGTCCTCTACATGGATGGCGGCGGCGGTCACCCGGCGATCACGCCGGAACATATGGCGATCATCCAGAAGTACATCGATAAGGGAGTCGGCTTCGTCAACCTGCACTACGCGGTGGAGTATCCGGCCGATGCGGCAAAGAAAGGTCCGCTCGCGTGGCTTGGCGGGTACTACGAAACGAATTGGTCGATCAACCCCACGTGGGAAGCCGTCTTCGCGCAGCTCCCCGATCACCCGATCACGCACGGCGTCAGCCCGTTCAAGATCCGCGACGAGTGGTATTACAACATGCGTTGGAACGAGGGAATGAAGAACGTGACGCCGATCCTCCAGGCGACGCCGCCCGACAGCACCCGCGGCACCGAGGAGGCGAAGAAACATCCGGGCCGCATCGAGATCGAAGCCTGGGCCTATGACCGCGCCGACGGCGGGCGCTCGTTCGGGTTTACCGGCGGGCACTATCACCACAACTGGTCCAACGAAAACTTCCGCCGGCTCGTCACCAACGCGATCCTCTGGAGCGCGAAACTGGACGTCCCCGCCGGCGGCGCCAAGGTTGAACTCGATCCGGAAAAGGTCGATCGGAACCTGGATAAGAAGTAAGGATCGTTCAGGCCGTTTTGGTGGAACCTGGGAATGGTCACTGGGGCCACAGAGGAAGAAGAGATCACCGAGAGGACATTGTTAAAGACCGTGGTTCAGTCCGCGAATCACGTTCTACCTCTGTGATCTCTGTGCTGCTCCGTGCCCTCTGTGACTATTCTGCATGGGACACACGTCATGTCGGATCGCGTGTCTATCCTCACAACGCTCCGGCGGACGGACCGTAACACTCTCTGCACGGGGCGTGTCGCCCTGTGCGTTTCACGCGACTTCACGCAACCTGCTCTCTGGAAAGGAACCAACATGCTTCGTCGCCCCATCCTGACCGCCGCCCTGACGGCGGTTGCCCTGTGTGCCCTGGTCGTCCGCGCGGAGGACAAGGCCAAGACCGAGCTCCCCAAAGCGAACGCCGACGGGTTCATCACCCTCTTCGACGGCAAGACCCTGGACAACTGGGAAGGCCTCGAGGGATTCTGGTCGGTCAAGGACGGGGTGATCAGCGGCGCCGAGGACAAGCAGCACGCCGCCCCGCAGACTTTCCTGATCCTCAAGTCTTCCAAGGAAGACCCCGCGAAGTTCGGCGACTTCGAGATGCACTACTCCTACAAGTTCGCCACGCCGGGCGGGAACTCGGGCGTGCAGTTCCGCTCCAAGGTGCTCGATGCCAAGACCTCGCGCATCGGCGGCTACCAGGCCGACATCGACGCCGGCCGTGGCTACGACGGCACGATTTACGATGAAGGTGGCGTCGCCGGCGGACGCGGCACGATGAGCAACCGCGGCGACAAGACCGTCTGGAGCGCAGAAAACAAACGCACGAACACCCCACTGGCCGAGAGCAACGCTGATCTCCAGAAGGCCGTGAAGCTGGGTGACTGGAACGAGGTCATCCTCATCGCCAAGGGCAATCACATCACCTACACGATCAACGGCCACCTGATGACCGAACTCACCGACGACAGCCCCAAGGAAGTGAAGGAAGGTGTCATCGGCCTCCAGCTCCACGCCGGCTTCGTGATGGACGTGCAGTTCAAGGACATCAAGATCAAGCTGCTGGGCGATAAGTAAGCGGCCAGTTTGTTGATTGAACAATCTGCTCAAGCATCCGCCCCGCGGTCACGTCTGACCGCGGGGCTTTTTCGTTGGTGGGTGCTTTGGGCTCCCGATCGCAAGTAGGGTGGGCTCGGCCCACCACCGATCGATGTGGTGAGCCAGGCGCACCCTACGGCCATCATCACGGCAGCCATGATCATCCTGAGCATCCTTTCGTCTGTGTGCGGAGGAGTCAGGTGATTGGAGAGTCAGCAGACGTGTTTCCCCGGTGGCATCCCAAACATCCTTACTAGAGCAGAACGGGCGGCCCATGATGCGGGCCGCCCGTCCGTTTGAATTCACAGCACAATCGCCGGAATCAGCAGAGGCCTTATGCCTCGACGGGTCCTTCCACGCCGCCGGTTACCTGTTCACCGGTCAGGTAAAGGGCTTTGTATCCGCCCTTCGCCTTGAAGAAGAGGATCAATCCAATGTAGCAAACGCACATCGTCACCGGCAACAAGGCCACGTACCCGAGTGTTCCCTGCTTGGTCTCGGCCTGTACGGTCTGGATGACGTTCTGCTGGTCAAGCGGAAGCTTGGCGATCACGTTGTTATTCAATGGCCGATACGTCAGGCCGAAGTTGGACTCGGGCGCCTTCGTGACGATCGAATGCAACGCGGGGTTCTTCTGTTCCAGATTATTGTCCAGGCCCTTATCCACCACGGCGCCAAGGAACGGGCCACCCAGCACGCCAACGGCGATCATCCCCATCCCACCCATCGCGTTGAGTGTCAGGGCGCCTCCGCGCGGGAACTGCTCTGAGACGACACCCAGGGTCGTCGGCCAGAAGAAGGTCTTTCCGATGCCGTATAGCGTGGCGGCGAGGAAGACCAGTCCGACCACCGAACCGGCTTTGGAAATCGCGAACAGGCCTACCGCGGCCGTCGCGGCACAGCACGCCAACAGGCCGAGCGGCGAAATTCGATGGATGATCGGACCAGCGAAGAATCGCAGGACGAACATGATGGCCGAGGTGTAGACCAGGATCCAACCCGCATAGTGTCCGAAGGCGGGAGTCATCAGCGCGGTAACCCAGCTATCCACGCCGAGCTCAGTCGTCGCCAGCAAGATCATGACGAGGAGGAGAAAGACGAACATGGGTCGCCCGATGCTTCGATACGCGGCGAAGAAGCCGGCCGCCGCCACGACCGCGATAATCAGCGATACGCCCTGCGTCGGGGCTGGCAGCGAAAACACCCCAAGTACGGTCCCGATCGCCTGAACCAGGAAGTAGGTGAGGATTAGGCAGCCCGCTGCTCCGAATTCGCGCATCATGTCCGCATACGAAACGCCTGCGGCTACTCGTTCCTGGACGGGGAACTTCTGCCCGGCCAGCATGATTCCATAGACGGCAGTGGGCAGCAGAACCAGTGCGACTTTCCAGTGCCAGTCGACATTGCCCATCGACAGGCTAATCACACCCGCGAGCACCAATCCGCCAGGCCATCCCGCATGGAGGATATTCAGGTAGTGAGTCTTCTTGGTCGGAAAGAGCGTGGCGGTCACCGGATTGATCACGGCCTCAACTGCGCCGTTGGCCAGCGCGAGGATAAGCGTGCCGACGTACAACATCTCGTAATTCTTGGCAAAAATCATCAGCACGGTGCCGCCGACATGGCCGAGAAATGCAAAGACCATCGTCACGCCGTAACCAATGCGATCGATGAACAGGCTGAAAAGGATAATGCTGATCGCGAACGGGAAGAGCCCCGCTCCATTGATCGCGCCCTTCTGCGTTTCAGAAAGGTTGAAGATGTGGCCGAAGTCGTCGAGCAGGAGCGCCCTGACCATGAAGCCGAAGGCTGTTGCCACCAACGAAATAAAACACCCGATGAACAATCTTTGTTGTCGCCCGGTCGACTGGGAATCGATCCCATAACCCACGGCGCTCTGCGTCAATTCTGGCATGCGGTCTCCTCGGCCATGAAAAATTGAGAATTGGACTAAATCAACGAGCTGCTATCATCTTCACCCGCTGGGGAAATTTCAAATATTTAGCGTGTTCAAACTGATTTGAGCTCCGTCCCCTGGGCAGCGTGACCCTCACAGAATGCCGAGATTATCGGACGTGCCACGATCGCTGACGCCGCCCACGACGCGCCCTGGCCGAGCCTGTCCGGCCGCCTCTGGACGGCCGACAGCGCGTGTCTCGTGTCCGATAACGCTGTATAGTGGCCGGCCCCATCGTCGCGCGGGCGACGATGCAGATGTGATCGACGCCACGCCAACGAGAAGACGTATGCCAACTAAATCCCGCCCCTCGAGCCCACACCACCACGCTGCGGCCGCCGGCCTCACCGACTGGATCGACCGTTACCGTGCCCAGCAGATCGATACCACCCATTCCATCCCCACCGACGCCGTCCAGCGACTCGTCGAACGGCTCCGGCACATCCTGGCGGAGGATCGCCAGCTCTTCGTGTTCGGCAACGGCGGCAGTGCCGCCAACGCCTCTCACTTCGCCACCGATCTCGGCAAGGGCTCATCCGATAAGCTCGACCGCCGGTTCCGCGTCCTGTCGCTCAATGACAACGTGAGTTGGATGACGGCACTGGGGAATGACTACCACTACGACGACGTGTACGTACGGCAGTTGATCAACTACGCCCGGCCGGGCGACGCCGTCCTGGTGATGAGCGTGAGCGGGAATTCACCCAATCTGGTGAAGGCGATCGAGTGGTCGAAATCGCAAGGCGTCTTCACCGCCGCTCTCGTCGGCGGCAAGCGCGGCCGGCTGGCGGACCTGGCGGATGAAGCCATCGTGATCGGCTCGGAGCACTATGGACGGGTCGAAGACGCCCACATGACGATCTGCCACATGCTCTGCTACGCGTTCATGGAGCATCCGGAGTGGGGGAAGTGATCGACTCAAGTCATATGCCGGATTAGCATTTCCGCCGTGGCCATGTTTAGAGCCAGGGGGATATTCTGAAGCGTGCAGACGCGGATAAGGGGTTGGACATCGGGATCGTGCGGGGCCTGCTTCCAGGCGTCCATGAGGAAGATCACGCCGTGCACTTCGCCCGTCGCCACGCGGGCGGCGATCTGAAGGTCGCCGCCGGCCGCGCCGGGGAGGACGCATTCGACAGGAAGGCCGGTTGCTTCCGCCAGCCGGGCGGCGGTCGCTCCGGTCGCGATCAGGCTGAGGCGCACGAGCAGCTTGTGGTACTTCATGCAGAAGGCCACCATCTCCTTCTTGCGGTGATCGTGGGCGATGAGGGCGAGGGTGGTCTGCATGCGGCTGCCGACGATGGTTCTTTCAATCCTCGATCCTCAATTCTCTATCCTCAATCCTCGCTTGGCTCGCTAGTTCTTCGGCACCTTCTCGAAGCACCCCGTCTGCGCCGACTTGAGGACGGCGTCGCAGATGATCGTCGTCTCCAGCGCATCGCGGAAGGTGGGGCCGGCCGGCTTGCCCGTGGCAAGGCCTTCCAGGAAATCCGCGACCTGGTGGACGAACGTGTGCTCATAACCGAGCTGAAGTCCCGGCACCCACCAGTTCTTGATGTAGGGGTGTTCTCCCTCGCTTACGTGGATCGATCGCCAGGCGCGAAGGGCCGGCTCATCCTTGTAGTCGAACCACTGGAGGCGGTGCAGGTCGTGCAGGTCCCAGGCGATCGAGGCGTTCTCCCCGTTGATCTCGAATGTGTAGAGCGCCTTGTGGCCGCGGGCGTAGCGGGTGCTCTCGAACGTCGCCAGTGAACCGTTGTTGAAGCGGGCCAGGAACGCGCAGGCATCGTCGATGTTAACCTTCTCCACCTTGCCGGTGAGGGTGTGCTTGCGCTCCTTCACGAACGTTTCGGTCATCGCCGACACGGTGTCCATCGAGCCGTTCATCCAGACCGCGGTGTCGATGCAGTGGGCGAGCAGGTCGCCCGTCACGCCGCTGCCGGCCGCCGCCGCATCGAGCCGCCAGAGCCCGGCGCCGCCTTGCGGGAGGTCCTTGTTGATCGTCCAGTCCTGGAGAAACTTGGCGCGGTAATGGAAGATACGGCCGAGGCGACCTTCATCGATCAGCTTCTTGGCCAACATGACTGCCGGAGCACGGCGGTAATTGTACCAGACCATGTTGGGCACCTTCGCCGCCTCCACCGCTTTCACCATCTCCCGCCCTTCTTCCGCGTTCATCGACAACGGCTTCTCGCACAGGATCATCTTGCCGGCCTTCGCCGCCGCGAGTGACATCTCCTTGTGCAGGTTGTTGGGGGCACAGATGTCGACGACGTCGATGTCCTTGCGCTCGATCAGCTTCCGCCAGTCGGTCTCGATCGATTCGTATTCCCACTGATCGGCAAAGGCCTGTGCCTTCTCCTTGTCGCGGCCGGAGACGGCCTTGAGGACCGTGCGGTATTCGAGATTGAAAAAATTATTCACCCGCCGGTAGGCGTTGGAGTGGGCGCGGCCCATGAAGCCGTAACCGATCAAGCCGATTCTGAGATCTTTCATATCAATCCCTCGCGACGACGAATCCTCTGGAACGGAAATTCGTTTCCCAATTCGACGGCAAACCTTTATAGCGAACCGACGGCCAAATGCTAAGTGATTCTTAGCAGCGCGAAATCGAGCGGATCGATGGTGACGCCTTTTCGATTTTCGCCCCAGGCGAGCGTGAACGTCTCACGCCGTTCGGCGAGGTTCCACAGGTAAACGGCCCGGGCTGAGGGAAACCACGCGCAGACGACGGGCTTGGCTTCGATCACGACGGGCGCCATCGGCATCTGCTTCATCACTTCCTGCTTCAGCGCGAAGATGGATTCCAGCGAGCCGGCGATCGCGCGCCCGTCGGGCTCGCGCCCGCCTGAACCGGCTCGGAAGATGAACTGGGTACCGGCTGATTTCACGCGACCCGCCGCAACGGCGCGCACGGCAATGTCGGATAGGAACGTGTAGCCATCGCTGCCGGGCGCGTCGCAGACTTCAAATGGGACGCCGCTGGCGAGGAAAAGGCTGAACGGATTGTCATCGCCGACGCGCCGGTCGTCATCCGTCCAGAGGTGTTTGAACGGCCCACGCGGCACGTGGCCGGCCAGCACGGCATGCGCTTCGGTCTGACGACGAATGGTTGGCGCCATGACAGTCCAATGCGACCGCGGCACCGGAACGATGCCGGACATCAACATCGTGTGATGCACGTCGGCGATCGTCGACACGTTCAGCTTGGCCGCCATGTTCGCGGCCGACAATGAATTGGACGGATACGCCGTCGTCTCGCTGTACGCCAGCTCAGGCTTCACGAACCGGCGGTGGAACAACGCGCTGAACAGCTCGTTGGTCTTTCCCTGCACGGTCCCGAAATCGTTGTCGTTGAACATACTCTCGCCGACGCGCATCGGGACGCCCGCGTAGTCCTTCAGCCGGATCCCCGCCTTCTCCGCGCCCAGGTACATCACCATCGACCCCAGGCTGATGCGCGGTGCGGCCTTGCGCATCGCCGCGAAGCATCCGCTCAAGTCATCGCAGGTGAACTCGATCCATTCATCGAGCAGTGGCGTACGACGCCGGGCGTTCGCGTCGTCGATCAGTTCCTTCCATCGCTGTGGCGCATACCCGTGACCCTCAAGAAATCGCTTTTGATGTTCGGCGCAGAAGCAGCCGCCGATCAGGCCGGGATAACGGGCCAGGCGGAAATCATCGTCGACGAACACGCGGTCAATACCTTCTCGCTCCAGCAACTGGAGCGCCGCGCAGTTTTCGTCGGTGGCCGGCGCATGCAAGGACGTACCCGCGTAGACCTGGCCAGTGGACGATACCCCCGGCTTCCAATTCTTCGGCGGCGTCAGCGGAAACGTACCATCCTGCGCCCCCAGCGAATCCCCTGGATGCCCGAGGGAGAGGTTGATCACGTGAACGGATATGCCAGCGGCTTCGATCTTCTTCCGCCAGTCGCGGATCTTCTCCATGGGGAACGGCCAGTAGCCATAGAAGAAGCCCACCAGCCAGATGTGGTTGATGCCCGCGCCACGCAACCTGGCAAGTAATTCCGGGTCTTTCTCGAACGCGCTCACCGCAAATGATGCATGGAAATCGCGCGGCGATGCCGGCTGCGTGTCGGCGCCGAACGCTCGAGGCGCGCGCATGCCGCCCGCCCACGCTCCCACCGCGCAGGCGCCCGTCGTTTTCAGGAACTGGCGGCGCGCGATCTGGTTGACTTTCGGTTTCATGTATCTCTTACGCCTCCGTGATCAGGTGCTTCATGTGTTGTCCTGCGAACCCGGATTGCCAACCGTCGTCGTCCTCGACCGGCTCACCTCCGCGGTCCACTCTTCCTTGCGAAAATCCTGCCGCAGGCCGCGGATATCGTGCATGAATTCCTTGCGGAGGATGTAGCGGATCAGTGTCGCGCTGCCGAAACTGAGAACGAAGACCTCGAGCGCCGGGGAACGATCCACGCGATGCACCCACCAGTGCGCCACCGAGGTGCAGATAACCCACTCGGCCAGCGCGATGATGAAGAAATCCAGCCAGGGCCGTCGCGATACCAGGAATTCCCGCTGCGTCCGAACGTAGCGAAGGTGGAAGACCGCGGTGGTCAGGATCGTGAACAGGTAGGCAATGCTTGGCGCGGCGACCGGATTGAACCCCGCCTGAAGCAGTAGCAGGTAGGCGACGAACCCGACGAACCAGCCGCACGCGGTGGCGATCAGGAACTTTACGATCGGCGACGCGCGCGGGAAAAAGAAATCGTAGAGCCGGCTCAGGTGCTCCAGGTACTTGAACTGCTGCACCAGGGTGAGCTTCGACTCGCCCTGCGCGCGGGTGCTGAAGTGGATGGGGACTTCGCGCACGTCGCCGACGTGGCACTTGCACATCAGCTCCAGCCCCACCTTGTATCCCAACGGCGCGAGCCGCCTGCCGCGCCGGAAAGTATCGCTGCGCAGGGCGAAGAAGCCGGACATCGGATCACTCGTACGGCCGGCAAAGGGTCGGGCCAGGACGGTAGCGATGCGCGAGTTGAGCTTGCGCAGCATGCCCCATTTCTGCTCCATGCTGCCCCCCTGCACGTAGCGCGAGCCGAGGGCAAATTCGGCCCCCGCATCAAGCTGTTCCAACAACGCCGGCACGCGTTCGGGCGGGTGCTGCAAATCGGCATCCATGACGACGAACGTTTGTCCGTTCGCCAGTCCCATCCCTTCCAGCACGGCGCCGCTGAGGCCATCCTTCGGATGCTGTCTCACATACAGGCGCAGCGGATATTGGGTGGCAAGCTGGGCACAAACGGACGGCGTGTCATCGACGCTGGCGTCATCGACGATCAGCACTTCGTAATCACGACCGGCAAGCACTGCATCCAGGCGCCGTGCCAGCTCCGGCAGGTTGGCCGCCTCGTTCAACGTGGGGACGATTATCGAGATTGCGACCGGCTTTTCTTGCATGCGGGTGACGTACGGTGCAATGTATCCTGTGGAACGACAAAAGACGAAACGGTGCGGACGCGCGGGAGGCCGATCATGCAAGACGGGATTCGATCTTCAACTTCAATGATGGATGTTCCGCGGCGCATCGCCCTCGTCGGTTTCCTCGCGATCGCATCGTCGCTCACTCTCTGGGCGAAGGAATCCCCCACCACCGTCCCCTCGACGTCGCAGCCCGCGGCGGCGGCGGCCGACTGGAAGCCGCTCTTCAACGGCAAGGACCTGGACGGCTGGACCGCCTCCGACTTCGCGGGCCATGCCGATCCGGATGTCGAGGACGGGAACATCGTTTTACCGATGGGCGTTACGCTCACCGGCATCACTTATGGCGGCAAGGTCCCCACGATGAATTACGAAGTGGAGCTTCAGGCCAGGCGCGCCCAGGGGAGTGACTTCTTTGCCGGCGTGACATTTCCGGTCGATGACACGTTTGCATCGCTGATCGTTGGCGGATGGGGCGGCGGGACCTGCGGCATCTCGAGCCTCGACGAGCGGGACGCCGCCCACAACAGCACTACGACTTATCACAAGTTCAACAGGGACCAGTGGTACACGATCCGCCTGCGCGTCACGCCGCACAAGCTCGAAGCGTGGGTGGACCAGGAGAAGATCGTGGACGTCGATACGACCGGGAAGAAGATCGCGCTGCGGCAGGACATCGACGCCGGCAAACCCTTCAGCATCGCGTCTTATCAGACCACCGCGGCCCTGCGCAACATCCGCATTCGGTCGCTGGACGAGGCAAAGAAGTAACGGCGAGACGTTTCACCCTCATTCCCGCGTGGCCGCGGTCGATTTGCAGCAATCGAGCGCGAGGCGGGCGACGTCAAACGCAGCCTGCGGCTTTCCGAGACGGCGGGCGTTGGCCCGGAGCCGGTCCAGACGCGGGCGATCTTCCAGCAACTCGGTCAGCTTCATCCGCATCGTCCCGATGTTGTTGATCTTGATCGCCGCGCCATTCTCCAGCAGGAAATCGCTGTTACGGCTCTCCTGGCCCGGGATCGGATTGATGATCGCCATCGCGGCGCCGCGCGCCAGCGTTTCAGAGGTGGTCAGCCCACCCGGCTTGGACATGACGATGTCCGCCACCGCCATCAGTTCATCGATCTCGCTGGTGAAGCCGATGATCTTCACGCAATGACGCGAGGGCGGTGTGACCTGGGAGAGCCGCTCACGGGCCGCTTCATTGCGGCCGGTCACGACGACGACCTCGATCGGAACCGGAACCTCCAGCACCTCGGCGAACAACTTCTCGATTGGGCCTACGCCAAACCCACCCGCAAGCTGAAGAAGGATCGGACGGTCACCATTCAGTCCCTGCGACTTGAGGCATGCATCGCGCTCCTTCGGCCGCGAGAAGACTGGGTGAATCGGGATGCCGGTGACGCGAACGTGTTCCTTCGGCACTCCCCAGTGTTGCAAATAGGCCGCGCCTTCCTCGGTGGCGGTCGTATACAACTCGGTCGGCTCATTCACCCAGAGCCTGTGCGTCTCGAAATCGGTGGTGACGATGAGCTGCGGCACGCTCAATTTTTCCTCGCGGCGCAGACTGGCGATGATCTCGGCGGGAAGGAAATGCGTGTTGACGACCACGTCCCAGTTTCCCTCCGTGAGCAGGTCGCGGAAGCGCGTGAGGTTGAGCTTCTCGATCGCCAGGCGCAGCCGGTCGCGCTTGGAGCGCGGCGAGCGCGGGCGGTCCATCATATCGTAGAAGTACCCCAGTACGTGCGGGGCCTTGTTGACCAGGTCGAGGTAGGCCGATCCGTAGATCTTGCGGAAGGCGGCGTTGGTCAGCGTCAGGAGGTCGATGTTCTCCACAACCGCGTCGGGAGCCGTCTCCCGCAGCGCCAGCTCGACGGCCTGCGCCGCCCGCATGTGACCCGCCCCAACCGACGCCGAAAGGACCAGGATGCGTGAGGGGGAGCTTGCCATCTGGCCGGCCATTATGCGCTGGCTAAGCCGATTTATCGCTGCACGCGACTTCTTCAGAGCCGCGGCCGTCAGGGAGTGCTGTGCGCGGGACCGCGCCCACCACTTCCTGACGGTCGCGGCTCTGAAATGTATTCACACGAGGATGTCGTGAACGACCTTCCCGGCGACGTCGGTGAGCCGGTAATCGCGGCCGCTGTAGCGATAGGTGAGGCGCTCGTGGTTGATGCCCATAAGGTGGAGGACCGTCGCGTGCAGGTCGTGGACGTGGACCTTCTTATCGACGGCGTGCCAGCCGAAGTCGTCGGTCGCGCCATATGCAAGACCGCCGCGGACGCCTCCGCCGGCCATGAACATCGTGAACCCGAAGGGATGATGCTCGCGGCCATCGGCGCTTTCGGCGGTCGGCGTGCGCCCGAACTCCCCGCCCCAGATCACCAGCGTGTCCTCCAGCAGGCCGCGCGCCTTGAGGTCCTTGATCAGTCCCGCCACGGGTCGATCGGTCGCCTGGCAGTTGTTGGTCAGCTCCGCGCGCAGGCCGCCGTGCTGGTCCCATAGCTGGCAACTGCTGCGCTTGACGGTCTGGGTGTGATAGACCTGCACCATCCGCACGCCCCGCTCGACGAGCCGCCGGGCCATCAGGCATTGCGTGCCTAACAGGTCCGTGACCGGATCGCCCACGCCGTACAGCTTCAGCGTCTCCGGCGATTCGCTCTTCACGTCAAAGGCCTCCGGCGCCTCGCGCTGCATGCGAAAGGCAAGCTCGAAAGATTCGATGCGGGCGCTGAGCCGGCTGTCTTCCTCCCGGCGGGCGCGATGAAGGGCGTCGAGACGGCCAAGCGTATCGAGCTGTTCGCGCTGCCGCGCCGCGCTGAAGCGGGCGTTGGCCAGATTGGCGATCGGGTTCTTGAGGTCAGCAACCAGCGTCCCCTGGTAAGCGGCGGGCAGGAAGCTGCTGCTCCAGAGCGGCGCGCCCTGGGCCGGCTGGGCCGGGCTGATCACGACGAAGCCGGGCAGGTTCTGGTTCTCGCTCCCCAGGCCGTACAGCAGCCACGAGCCGAGCGACGGGCGCGAGAAGGTCTGCTCTCCCGTGTTCATCTGGAGGCAGGCGCCGTTGTGGTTGATGTTGTCCGCGACCATTGAGCGGATCACGCAGATGTCGTCCACGCAGCCGCTGATGTGCGGCAGCAGCTCGCTCACCTCGGTGCCGCACTGGCCGTGCTTCTGAAACTTCCAGGGGGAGCCGAGCAGGTTGCCCGTCTTCGTGCGCATGAGCGCCGGCATCGGGAACGGAAGCGGCTTGCCGGAATCGCGCGTGAGCATCGGTTTGGGATCGAACAGGTCGACGTGCGAAGGTCCGCCCGACATGAACAGGAAGATCACGCGCCTGGCGCGAGCCGTATACTGCGGCAGCCGGGCGGACAGCGGATGGTCAGCGGTAACCACTGCGCCGCGCGCGAGGTTGTCGGCGACGACGACGTTCTCGGCCAGAAGCCCCGCGAGGCCGAGCATGCCAAACCCGTTGGCGAAGGTCGTAAGCGCCTGACGACGACTGAGCGATGATGGATTGGGGTTCATGACAAATCCGGCGTTGTTTCAGACGAACTTCAACTAATCGACGTACACGAACTCATTCGAGCAGATCAGAACCTGGCAATACGCTTCCCAGGCCGACTGTTCTGCATCCCTGGGAGCGGTTACGTTCTCCTTCCGGGTGCCGTCCAGCAACTGCGATCCAATTTCCACTTCCTGCGCCTGCGGCGGGCGGCTAAAGAGCCGGCGGTAGAGCCAGTCGATCTTCCCGGGCTCGTCAGCCGGCCCCTGCTTCATCACCAGCGCGGTAAGGGCGGCGGCCTTTTTCAGGACAAACGGATTATTGAGGAGGAAGAGGGCCTGCGGCGCGACGGTGGAATCGATCCGCTTGTCGGCGATGCCAGTCGGATCAGCGGCGTCGAAAAGGGTGCGATAGTCCGACCGCTCGGAGCGAATCGTCCTCAGGTAAATCGTCCGCCGGGGGTTGTCCAGCTGGGGGACGGACGGACCGCCGATCGCCAGGTCGAGCGTTCCGGTGTCGGCCAGCAGGCTATCGCGTATCGCCTCAGCTTCCAGGCGCTGCCGATTCACATGACCGAAGAGCAGGTTGTCCGGGTCCGCCTTATAGCTCGCGGCATCCGGCTCGCTGGATTGCTGGTAAGCCGCGCTCAGCATGATCTGCCGATGCATCGTCTTCATCGACCAGCCGGAGCGGACGAACTGGAGCGCGAGGTAATCGAGCAATTCCGGATGCGTCGGCGGGACGCCGAGCTTTCCGAAATTGTTGGGCGTTCGCACGATGCCTTCGCCGAAATGATGCTGCCAGAGCCGGTTGACCATCACCCGCGCCGTCAGGGGGTGCTCGGGGCGCGTGATCCACTCGGCGAGCTGGAGGCGGCCGCTCCCCTGCGCGATCGGCGTCTGCGCGTCGCCGGCAAAGAGCCGGGGAAACCGTCGGGGAACGCTCTCCGTCTGCCGATCGTAGCGGCCGCGAACGTGGATCTTCGCGTCGTGGATCCCCTCGTACATGCTGTTGGGGCAGCCCCCTTCCTGCATCGCGTGACAGTAGGGAACTTCCTTCGCCTGCTTATTCAGCTCCTCGATTTGACCGCGCAACGGCTTGAGCGCGTCGCGGGCGGCGGCGGGAAGATCGTTCTCGTCACGGTTGGCCCAGAACGACGACTTTGCGTTGGTCAGATCAGCGTAGAGCTTCGCCTCCGGGTCCGGCGACGGCGCAGCGCCGGGCTTCGCGGCCGCGGCGGTGGCAGCGAGCGCGTCGCGCAAATGTTCGGCGGCGACGCGCAGCTCATCCGGCTTCGATCCCGACGCAGTGGCCGATGCAACGAACCCCTGCATCGCCGGGTTTGCCGTGATGAGCCCCTGCGCCATCACATCGGGAACTTCGCTGAAGCTCCAGACATCGGCGTTGCCGTAAGCATCCGCGTGTGGGTTCCCCTTCTCCTCTTCGATGGGGGTGGGCAGCAGGTTGTTCGCAAGCTGCCAGACGCGCTTGCCGCCGTCGCGCTCGACGATTTCCAGCTCGACAGTGGTTGAATCGCAGGTGTATTCCGCCTTGGGATAGACCGCCAGCTGTAGCGTCTGGCCCGTCTGCACCGTAACGCCGCCGAGCGCAGCGCCGCCCTCTCCCTGCGCGAACTCCTG
Source organism: Tepidisphaerales bacterium (assembly GCA_038240605.1). GTDB lineage: Bacteria > Planctomycetota > Phycisphaerae > Tepidisphaerales > Tepidisphaeraceae > JBBSDP01. Next base: position 206,127 of record JBBSDP010000001.1, read on the forward strand.
GAGGCCGCCGTTCGCGAAGCCACCGGCGGCGATGTCGCGCGAGGAAACGCCCGTGATGACGCTCATGCGCCAGCCGATGCCGTCACCGCCATGGGCATCGGCATCCACGACGCGTCCTCGAACGGACACCGTGGCGTTGATGGGACTCTTCCACCCCACCGCCACGCCGCTGCGCGGGCCAGGGTGAACGCAGACGGATGACGGCGGCAGCGTGATCGTCGTGTAGGCGACCTCGCGCGGCAGCGTGTTGAACGTGACGCAGGGACACGGACGTCCGTCGGGACCGATCCACGCCTCCACGCCATCAATTCCATTGACGCGGTGCAGCGCCCGCGTAAGAAGTGTGCGGGTTGGCGAGGGACTGAGTTGTGCGTACGGACGGAGGTAATTCGCCCACCGCGCCAGGAGTTTGGGATTGAGCTTCCGTGCGGCGGCAAGCTTGTCCGCCGTCATGCCTGCTGGAGCGTGGGTGAGTTCCCAGGCGGCGCTGACGTAGCGGTCTGACTGCTGAAGGTTTTCGGTCGTGAGCTTCGCGAATTGCTCCTGCGAGAGTTGATCGACCTGCTTCCGCAATTCGGCGATTTGCGATTCGCGATGCTTGTTTTTTTCCTTCTCGCTTGCCGTCATGAGCGGAATTTTCAGTAACGGACCACCGGCGGTGGGAGAGCCTGGATCGGGGAGAAAGTGGCTGGAGAAAAAGATCCCGGCCAACGAGTAATAATCGGCGGTGGGAATCGGATCGAACTTGTGATCGTGGCAGCGCGCGCAGGCGAGCGTGACGCCCATGAACGCGCGGCCCGTCACGTCAACCTGGTCGTCCACGATGTCGGTGAGCATCTTCTTCCGATCGGCGTCGCCCCCTGGCCAGTTACCGATTACGTAGACACCGGTCGCGACGAGGCCGTCAAAATCATCGGGGGACTTTTTCGGCAGCAAGTCGCCGGCTATTTGTCGGGCGACAAATTGGTTGTAAGGCAGATCGGTGTTGAACGCGCTGACGACCCAGTCGCGGTATCGCCACGAAGCTGTCATGTCCCCGTCGCCATTCACCGCCCGGGCGTCAAAGGAGTCGGCGTAACGAACCACGTCGAGCCAGTGCCGCGCCCAGCGCTCGCCGTACGCTGGCGATGCGAGCAATCGGTCGATCAGCTTCGCAAACGCATCGGGCGAAGCGTCCGCCACGAACGCTTCGACTTCCTCGGGCGTGGGGGGCAGGCCGGTCAGGTCGTACGTCGCACGGCGAATGAGCGTCCGCTTGTCGGCGGGCGGCGCGGGCGCAAGCCCGCGCTCCTCCAGCTTCGAGAGGATGAAGGCGTCAATCGGCAACTTGATCCAATCCTTGCGCGCGACGGCGGGGATCGCGGGTTCTTTCGGGGGCGAAAACGCCCAGAGCTTTCGAGCCGCGGCGTAGTCGTACGACCCCGCCAGCGGATTACCCGCCGGCGCGGTGCGCGGATCGGGCGCGCCCATCTTCACCCACACCACCACGTCCGCCACCTGCTCGGGCGTGAGCCGTTTGCCCTTGGGGGGCATCTGAAGGTCGGGGTTGGTGTAGCGAACTGCCTCGATCAGCCGGCTCTTGTCCGGGTCGCCCGGGACGATCACCGGGCCGTTCTCGCCCCCCTTCAGAACGTCCTGCTTCGTATCCAGCAGCAGTGCGCCCTTGCTCTTTCCGGCGGCGGTGCTATGGCACTTGTAACACTGCTCGACGAGCAAGGGACGGATCTTCTTCTCGAAGAATTCGACGTCATCCGCTCTGGCAGTCGCGACGAGACTGACGGCTGCAAGAATGCAGCCGATGATCGCGATGTGCCTCCGCTGACCTTGCGTCAAGAAACTCCTTACCTTCGCCAGAGGGTTATACCATCGTCGCCCCCGGTCATTGTCCGCATCGATCCGGTCCGTCTTCGCCGAAGTCGGTAAGGCGTGGCCGTCTCGTGGTTAAGACGCCCGGCCGGCGCCGGCAGTTCGATCGTCTTGCCACCCCCCACCGCGCAGTAAAAAGCCCCCGCCCGTTTTCCGGGACGAGGGCTTGATTGAAAACCGTCTTAAACGCGACGCCGACGGGCGAGCAGCCCCAGGGCGCTCATCCCAAACAGGCCCAGCGACGCCGGCTCCGGCGTGGCGATGAACCGGATTTCGTTAAAGGCGACTCGAACGTCCTGATCGCCCGGGGCGAGCAAGTTCGTCAACTTCACGTATTTCACGTTGGCGAAGGCGCCGGTCAGCGAAAAATCGACGCCAGGATCGGTCGATCCGTAAGCCCCTTCGACATATCGCGGTATGAGCGAGCCGGCCGGAACGTAGGTGACGTTGTCTGAAGAGACGAGGACGTTTGCCGACGTCAGGCTGCGTTCGCCGGCTGCTTCCCGGTCGCCGCTGTACTGCCAGAAATGCCCGCCGGTTAACGTGTATCCGGGATCAGTCGGATTGTTCACCAGCGTGTAGATAATCGTGGGAATCGCCGGTCCGCTCGGGTCGTCATTCAGCGTCAGGATTGCGTAATTGGAGAAGAAAGAGGGCGCCGACGGGCCTGCTGTGGTCGTCGGATAGCTGACGGGCACGGAAGAGCCGGTGGTCACCGAAGCACCGGCGTCGCTCAGGCCACTCCCGTTGATCGTCTTCGTGCCATCGGCCCCGGGAGCCGGGCTGTAGTGGCCGTTATCGACCGCCGTAACGGGATCAACGATGATTGGGGCGGCTAAAGCACTCCCCGCAAACATCGCCACGGCCAAACCCATCAACGCCTGTCGCTGGAATCTCATCAGGATCTCCTCTCCGCGAACTCGCGGGAAATAAATAGATCACTCGATTGACGACGCGGGGGAGCTTTCGACTGCAGGTCCGAATTCCGCCTTCAACCGAAGACGATTCCACAGAGGCTGGACGACCCATCGCCCTCGAATTCCACTGACGCTCTGCCGCGTACGATGCATTAATACATGATGGAAACGGATCGAGGCTTCCGTTTCTCGACGGAAGAGTTGTCAGATTCGCCAGAAGTGAAATGAGAGCTACAACAAATACACTTGGTGGATTGCGAACCTATCGCCGGGTGTGCTTGGGAGAACGTCCCATGTATTGCCGGAACGAGGCCTCAAAGTGGCTGACGCTCTCAAATCCCACGGCGGCAGCGACGTCGATGATGCCACGGTCCGTCGTCGCCAGCAGCGATGCCGCCCGCTGGATCCGGTAGGCTCGGAGATAACGCCCCCACGGAATGCCGAGGGATTCACGAAAAATTTCCTTCAGGCGGGTCTGGCTGACGCAGAGGGCATCGGCCAGTTCGCTGGCATAAACGGGCTGGGAATAGTTCGCGTGAAGGTATCGCAGGGCCGACTCGATGTGCGACCAGTTCGCCTGGTCGCGCTGCTCGCGCAGCGATTCCCGTGCGTGATGGTCGGCCGGTTCGCCCCTCCCGCGGCTTCCCCCTTTACGTTCACGCTCCCATCGCACCAGGTCGAGCACCATCTGCGCCAGCAGTGTCCGCAGACGGAGTTGACGGCCCAGACGCCGGCCTGCGGACTCCGCGGCCACCTCGCGAATCTGCCGCACGAGCCGGCGGCGCAGGGCGGGCGGCGGGCGCACCAGGCGGTCGGCAATCGAGTTGCCTTCGGAGAATCGACGCAGCAGCGCCAGCCCGTCGGCGCCGCCGGTCTCGATCAGGACGCCGGGGAGAAAATAGACGGTGATGAAGCGCGTCGGGTAGCGGACGATCTCATGCCAGTGCGGCAACCCCGGCCCGGCGAGAAAGACGTCGCCGGCGCGGCGCACCGCCTTCTCTCCGCCGACGTATTGCACGCCTTCACCGGAGAGGTTGATGTTGAACTCACAGTACGGGTGGCGCTCAGGATAGGGGATGGCCGGACCGGAGCGGACTTCGCCAGTGCGTACCCATGTGGGCGTGAGCGCGTCCAGCGGTTGGGCGTTCTCCTGGACATCGGAGAGCCAGAGCAATTCCAGTGGCCGGGATGCGACGGGGGTGATCGCCGGCATGCAAGGCCCCCCTCTCATTCATCGCCAGGTGGGAGGCTGACCATTCCAGGCATTGAAGTACGCCGGATCGTTCTCGTGCGACACGTCGAGTGAGTCGACGTGAAAATCGCAGAAGAGGACGTTCGCCAGCCTGCCGCTGCGAGCAGCGTTTGTCACGGTCGGGTCGTACGCGTCCTGCGGGCGCCAGCGTTTGTCGTGGCGGGTGGAGAGCCGCTCCACGGCTCCGAGCCCCGCCGTCGGACTATACCAATAGTAATATCGCGAGTTGTCGCAAATCTCCACGTCCACAAGCAGCGCCTTCTGCCACGGCTGCTCGATCTGGTTCAACCGCAGGAGGTAGACCTGCGCGTTGAACGCGAAGCTGAACGGGTAACGGACTCCCGCCCAGGTAATCGGATGGTTGATCGGATCGAAGTCCGCGGGGCACTGGAGGAGCGCGGCGAAATTGTCGGCGGTGATGTACCGGCAGAGGGCCGAATCCTTCACCTGGGCCGGCGGCATCCATGCCAGCCACTCATCGGAGTCCGGGTTGGGCTTGTCCTCGGTATCCGGGAGGGTCCAGCGGTTGTCGTTGGTGTACATCTCGAAGGCGAGGCCGACGTGATGGAGGTTGCTCATGCACGTCACACGCCGCGCGTTGCGCTGCGCCCCCGCCAGGCGGGCATCAATAGCGCAACGAGCAGCGCGATGATGCCGATCACCACTAGCAGCTCCGCCAGCGTGAATCCGAAGGGCCCGCGCCGCACAGCGGAAACCGAAGACCGGTACATCGATCGCCTCGTCCAAAGATAGGTTGACAGACGCCAAGTAATATACGACGGGAATGAGATCGCGGTCGTGCGAAAATCGGCGGTTCTTTGACGATTTCAGAGAGGGGAAGGAAACGATGAAGTGTGAACGATGAAGGATGAACGGCAGAGGGCAACTTGCTCCCTAAGCGTTGGGCGTTAAGCGTTCGTGCTTCAGCGCTCTTTCATTCATCGTTCATCGTTCACACTTCATCGTTCAGTATCTTTCACAACCCCAGCACGTGTCCCATGTCATATCGGCCCGGCTGCTGGCCCGCTAACCAGCGGGCGGCGCGCAGGGCGCCGTGGACGAACGTGTCACGGCTGGTCGCGACGTGGGTGAGCTCCAGGCGCTCCCCCAGCGCCGCGAAGTAAGCGGTGTGGCGGCCGACCTCGTCGCCGATGCGCAGGGCGTGCATGCCGATCTCGCCTGGCTTGCGCGGGGCCTCGTCGCCGTGGCGATCATATCGCAACGCGCTGCGCTCCTTCGCGGTAGCGCGGAGGATCGCGTCGGCCAGGCCCATGGCAGTGCCGGACGGGGCGTCCTTCTTGAAACGGTGGTGCGCCTCGACGACCTCGATGTCGTAAGCGTCGCCCAGGAGCTTCGCGACCTCGCCGGCGATGCGGAACAGCACGTTCACGCCCAGGCTCATGTTCGGCGCCTGCAAGATCGGGATGCGCGCCGCGGCCCGGTCGATCGCCGCATGGTCCTGCGCGGCAAGCCCAGTCGTCCCGACCACCATCGCGATGCCGCGATCCCCGCACGTCTTGAGCCAGTGACGCGTGGACGACGGGGTGGTGAAGTCGATCAGCACCTGCGGCGTCAGGCGAAGGTCATACGAGATCGGCATGCCGATCTTGCCGATGCCAGCCGCCTCGCCGGCATCCTGCCCCTGAGCGGCGTGCTCGGGCCGCTCGATCGCGCCCTCGATCTTGAAACCGCCGTCCTGCGTCGCGAGCGCGACCAGCCGTGCGCCCATGCGCCCTCCGGCCCCTGCGATCGCGATTGAAACGGTCTGGCTGGACATGAGTGCGTCCCTCACGCTGGGGATTCCAGATCGAACGGCTGCGTTGACCGTGGGTTCACGCCTCCCGGATCGGCCCCGACGGCGCGGATGATGCTCGCCAGGTCGTCGTCTACCTGCAACGGCCGGTTGGCCAGACGCCCGGTTGGCTCTGTGCGCGGGGCCAAATCCTGCGCGGCTTTCATGTCGATGCCCGTGTGGTACTTCACGGTCGCGTTGGGGTCTTTCAGCTCGTGACCGGTGAGGATGCAGACGACCGAATCCGACGGCGCGATCACCTGCTCCTCGCGCAGCTTCTGAAGACCTGCGACGCTCGCGGCGCTGGCCGGCTCACATCCGAATCCGAAGCGGGCCACCCGCGCCCGGTGCTCGAGGATCTCCTCATCGCTCACCTGGCGCACCACGCCGTCCATCGCCGCCAGCGCCCGCAGGGCCTTGGAAAGGTTGACCGGCCGTCCGATCTCGATCGCGCTGGCCACCGTGTGCGCCTGGTAATTGCATTCATCCATCGCCGCGTAATATCGCTGGACGGCGTCCGCGTCGTACCAGGCGTCGGTCCAGCTCACCTTCTGCTGCTCGTGCAGCATGTAGAGCGTGTTGGCCCCGGCAGCGTTGATGACTGCCAGGCGCGGGATCTTCCGCACTAGCCCAAGCTGTTTGAGCTCCAGGTAAGCCTTGGCAAAGGCGGAGCAGTTCCCCAGGTTGCCGCCGGGCACGATGATCCAATCGGGCGGCTCCCAGTCTCGCGCCTCGAGGATGCGGTACACGATGCTCTTCTGCCCCTCGAGGCGGAACGGGTTGACGCTGTTCATCAGGTAGATGCCCAGCCGCGGCACGTCGGCCGCGATCTGCCGCACCCGCCGGAGGCAGGCGTCGAAATCACCCTTGATCTGAAGCGTGAGCGCCCCGTAATCCAGCGCCTGCGAGAGCTTGCCGACGGAGATCTTGCCGCTGCCGATGAAGACGATCCCCTGCATCTCGGCCAGTGAGGCGAAGAGCGCCAGGCTGGCGCTGGTGTTGCCGGTCGAAGCACACGCCACTCGACGGGCCCCCACCATCCGCGCGTGGGTAAAGGCGGCGGTCATCCCGTTGTCCTTGAAGCTGCCGCTGGGATTCAGTCCTTCATACTGAAGCAGCAGCTTCCCCGGCTGCATCCCCAACTCGCGCGCAAGCAGGCTGGCATCCTGGAGGACGGTGCGTCCCTCGCCGATGGTCACGATCTCGGATTCGTCTCGATAGAAAGGAAGGAGCTCGCGAAACCGCCACACGCCGGAAAAATCCGCACGGCCTGCGGATTCGGTTCCCTTGGTTCCCCAGCGCCCCTCGAAGAAGCTGAGGCTCTTGGGCACCGGCAGGCGCGACCAGTCATAGCTGACGTCGAGAAGCGCGCCGCACCGCGAGCAGGCGACCTTCACCTCGTCGATGCCGTACGTCGCCCCGCAAATGGGGTTGATGCACTGCTGGTACGCCGCGTCATTCATTCACGCGCCAAAGGTAACGGTTGGGAAGGTCACGATCCAGTCAGTGCCAGGCGCGATGGGCGGAAGACGGGCCGTGCTTCGAACGCGCCGACTCTGCGACACCGCCCGCAGGCCGCGCAAGGCATCGCGCGATCGCCGTAGACGGCGGTACTCCGCCGATTCAGCAAGAGCGCAGCGACTCAATTCACTCTAAAAGAAAAGATCGCTGCGCTCTTGCTGATCTCGGTCGAGTACGGTTCGACAGGCTCACCGGAGCCGCCCGAGCCGGCGTGCGTATACGCCTTCATGGGCGAGGGCGCCCATGCCACGTCGTCCCATGGCACGATCCGCGCTTACCTCATTGCTCTACACAAGTCCGGTGAGAAGTGAATCCAGCGCGAGCGAGTCGGGGAGAAGCCAATCTGGTTTCGCCCAAGCGGGCGTGGTCACCTTTCGCGCGAAACTTCCAGCTCGCGCTGACGCTGGCGTTCCGTCGCGCGTTTCAGGGCCCGCCGTTCCATCCAGGTGAGGCTCTGCATTCCATGCGCGGAAACTTTGGCGAGGATGGCGTCGATCTTCCCCTGCTCCTCTTCCTCCATGCGGGCCTGCCGGCGCAGGCGGCTCCTGCGCCATCGGCTAATGCGCCGCTTACGGCGGGGGGCATTGTTTTCCTGCGCGTACGAAAGACTGGCGCTGAAGTCCTCCGATTCCTCGGGGCCTGCGGCCCTGACGTAGGCGCGCATCTGGATGCAGTACATCAGCATGCCAGCCCACAGAACGATCATCAGAAACTGCCGGGTCGCGATGGAGACCATCGCCATCACCACTGCCCCGATGATCCCGGTCACACAGGCGAAAATCATCGACTTGTACCAGCCGAATTTCGGCCAGAGGATCGACTGAAGCATCTGGCCGCCGTCCAGCGGAAAGATCGGCAGCAGATTGAACAGGAGGAGCGCCAAGCTGGTCACATAGATCCAGCTCAGGTGAAAGTAAAGGCTGAACCAACTGTGGAAATCGAACAGTGCCGACTTGAGCGATTGGTGTACGTAATGCCGGATCCCCCACATTGCCAGCGCGGTAATCAGGCAGATGATCACGTTCACCGCTGGTCCCCCGGCCACCGTTAGAAACGTGGGCAGTGGACGGCGCGGTGGAGTGGCCAATGCCAGGCCGCCGAGGGGCGTCATCAGGATTTCGTCGGCATCTCCTCCAACCCAACGGGCGGTAAAGCAATGCCCGAACTCGTGCAATAGCACGATCCCGAACAGGATGATGATGCTCTCGACACTCGGCTGCCAGGAAGCGCCAGGCCACACGCCGAAGATCAGCACGAGTAGCGCAAAAACGATGAACGACGAGTGGAGGTAAACATGGATGCCCCGGAACCGAAAAACCGGTAAGCGCCCGGTTGATAGCCAGCCCAATATCCCGCCGCCCAGCGGCTGGCTTCGGTCGCGATAATAGCTTCGGTCCTGCCATCCCATGGCTAGCGCTTCTCTTCCCGGTAGAACATGTCATACATCAGGAGCGTGGCGATCGTCTTGGCATCCTGGATCTCTCCATGCCGGATCATGTCGATCGCTTCTGCCCACGTAACAGGCAGCACTTCGATCTCCTCGCCCTCCTCGCGGGCCGTCTCCGCCGGATGTAAATCGTATGCCGCAAAGACGTACATCTTCTCGCTGAGGATTCCCGGCGACGTGAAGAACGGCATGAGCGGCCTGAGCCGCGTTGCCAGGTAGCCGGTTTCTTCCAGTAACTCGCGACCGGCACAGTTCATCGGGTCTTCGTTTTTCTCCAGGGTTCCGGCGGGCAATTCGAGCAGCGCCTGTCCGATCGCGTAACGATAATTTCGGATCAGCACCAGCCGGCCGTCGTTCAGGAAGCCCAGCACCACCACCGCGCCCGGGTGCGCGCAAACCTCACGGCGATGCCGCTTTCCGGTCTCCTCGTTCTCCAGGTGATGGAGCTCGAGGCGCACCTTCGTGCCGTCATAGACGATCTGCTTTTCAATCAATCGCTGAGACACCGGCCTCACCTTCGTGGTTGGATTATAGTCCCGGACTAGCGGCGGCAATCTCGATCAATTCCAACAGCAACCCGCCCGTTACGGCCTGCGTTGCACCCTGGCCAGCGCCGCCCGAGCCGCGCCGCGGACCATTGGGAACTCATCCTGTGACGCTTCGGACAACACCCCGACCGCTTCGCGACCCGCCGGCCCCATTTCCCCCAGTGCAGTGATGGCCAGTTGCCTTGGATAGGGATCGGCGTACTCGCGACGGCGGACGATCCCCTTGAGCACCGGCAGCGACTCGGAGGCATTCCCCTCAATTCGCCACAACGCCAAAGCCCCGTCCATACGGGCATAGACCATCGGGTCCTTGAGCAGTTCACGAACGGCCCCCGCCGCCGGACCGGCTGCCCGCCCCATCTCTCCCAGCAACACCGCCGCCCCGTCGCGCACCGCCCAGTCCCGCTCCTGTAGTGCCCCCATCAGGCCCGGCAATAGCTCGGCCACGTTCCCTTCCACGCGCCACAATGCCCGCGCCGCCATCAGCCGCATCTCCCACCGCGGATCACGCAACACCTGGTGGAGCGACTGCAATGCAGCGCCCCGCGCCGGCGTGCCGATCCGTCCCAGCGCCGCAATCGACGCCGACCGAATCCCAAAATCCACATCGATGACTGACGCGGCCAGCACCGCAAGCGCATCAGGCCTCTGCACCCGCAATCGCCCCAGTTGATCGATGGCCGCGAGACGCACGGCGGGATCGGAACCCTTTGCCCCTTCGACGAGAACCCCGGTCGTCTCATCGTTCGCTCCGTCGATCGTCCCGATCGCGCCCGCCGCATTCGTTCGCACCGCCAGATCCGGGTCGCGCAGCAGCCCGTGAAGCGCCGACGATGCCGGCTCCGCCGTCCGGCCCAGTCGCCCCAGCGCCAGCGCCGATGCCAGGCGCACGCGGGCCTCCCGATCTTGCAGCCCCGCCGCCAGCCTCTCCGTCAGGCCGCGGGAAGGAGGCGCAATGGCGGCCAGTGCCTCCACCGCTGCGCTCCGGACGGCCGGCTCCGGGTCTTTTTCCAGCAAGCTGCCTAACGCGCCCACCGCTGAAACGGCGTCCGGCCCGATGCTCCCCAGGGCCCGCGCCGCCAGTTCCCGATGCATCGCCGATTTCGATCCGAGCAATTGCTCGAGCGCCGGCGCCGCGGCCGGCCCGATTTGTCCCAGCGCGGTGAAGGCGGCTGACGCGGCATCACCATCATCCGCCGTCTCCACTCGCTTCTGTAACTCAGGAATTGCTTCCCGTGCCTCGGCGCCGATCTGTCCGATCGCGACGGCAGCGCGTCGGCGCACCTCGGGCGCCGGATCGCGCAGCGCCGCGATCAACATCGGCAACGCCGGTTTGGCCGCATAGCCCAGGGTGTCCAGCGCCCGCGCCGCTTCGTAGCGCACGCGCGGATCCGCGTCGGCCAGCAGCGGCGTCAGGCCCGGCACCGCCGTTCGCGCCGCGATCCCCATCTCCGCGATCGCCCCCGCCGCCCGGGCCCGGATCTCCGGGTTCGACGCTCCCAATGCATTCGACCACTGCGCCAGCGTCTTGCCGCGATAGGAAGGAGGCGGATTGGCATCGTCGGTTGGCGCGGGCGCCGCCCGGGCTATCGACTTGCACGAGAAGATCGCGATCGCGACGAATGTAAGATATGCGAACTTCGCCTGCCCTGAGCGCCGTCGAAGGGAACGTTCAACATTGCCTGCGCTGAGCGCAGTCGAAGCGAACGTCGAACATCGAACTGAATGCGAACGGTCATGCGTCAAATCTCACCCGGGTTGAAGTTGAACGCCGGCGGTTCCGAGTTCGACGTTCGATGTTCGATGTTCGATGTTCGATGTTCGATGTTCGGATTCAATGACCCACTCATTTCTCTCGCCCCGCAATCACGGCTTCAGCGAACGCCTTGGCGATTGCCGAGATGGCCGGCCAGTCATTTCGGGCCATCGCATCTCTGGGAAACATCGCCGATCCGACGCCCAGGCAGACCGCACCGGCTCGAATCCAGTCACCGACGTTCTTCAGTTCCACGCCGCCCGTCGGCATGAGTCGCAGCCACGGGAGCGGCGCGAGGACGTCTTTGAAATAACCGGGGCCGAGGGCCGTGGAGGGGAAGACCTTCACCAGGTCCGCACCGGCTGTCGCGGCGCGGACGATCTCCGTTGGCGTGAACGCACCCGGGATGCTCACCTTGTCGAGTTTCAGCGTGGCGGCGACGGTTTCGGCGTCGAAGCTCGGTGAGACGACGAACTCGGCTCCAACGTCGATGGCCCGCCGTGCGGTGTCGGCGTCGAGCACCGTTCCAACTCCAATGATCATCGTTTGCCCGAAACGCCGCCGGAGGGTGGCGATCCCCTCGATCGCGTTCGGCGTCGTCATCGTGACCTCGATGACCGGCACACCGCCCGCGAGCAGCGCTTGCGCCAATTCCACCAGGTGGTCCGCCGACTTGGCGCGCACGACGGGCACCAATCCGACTGCGGTCAGTTTCTCGAGGATCTGTTGTTTGTTTTGACCCATGTCGAAGATTGAACCTTCGAGCGGCGGAAGATGCCAGTTCAGGAACATGAGCCGAATCGGGAACTCCTCGAAGATCCAAGTCATCCATCGCGGGCGCAGGGGCTGGCTGCCCCTGCAACCCCGCTCGGGGTGGTCCCCGAGCGGGGGTTGCAGGGGGCAGCCAGCCCCATGCATCTGCGACTTTGCATTGATCGACGGGAATCGACTCAGAAATATCTGCGGGACGTATTTCAAGTCAAAGTCTCAACGACCCCCCCACTGGCCCCCCGCCGGATCGAAGTCTACATTGTCTGCCATGTCGTCCGCCGGCGCATTAACCGACAAGGTCTTCGTCGTCATCGGCGGCACCGGGGGACTCGGCCTCTCCGGCGCACTCGCCTGCGTCCGCGCCGGAGCCAAAGTGGTCGTGGTGGGCCGGGATCTGGCCGGCGTTCATGCGGCGCAGCGAGCGATGGGTGAACAGGGCCGTGCCCTGGCTGGCGATGCCTCCGACCCGCACACCGCGCCCGCCGCCATCGAGCTGGCCCTGAATGCCTTTGGCCATTTCAACGGGCTGTATCACGTGGCCGGCGGAAGCGGCCGTAAGTCGGGCGACGGCCCGCTGCACGAGATCAGCGACGACGGGTGGGATTACACGCTGAAGCTCAACCTCACCTCGCTGCTCTATTCCAACCGAGCGGCGGCGCGGCAACTGCTCAAGCAGGGCACCGGCGGCTGCGTGCTGAACATGGGCTCGGTCCTGGCCTTCTCCCCGTCGCCGCACCACTTCGCCACCCACGCCTATGCGACGACGAAGGCAGCCGCCGTCGGCCTCACCCGCGCCGCCGCTGCTTACTACGCACCGCGAAACATTCGCTTCAATCTGCTTGCCCCGGCGCTGGTGCAGACGCCGATGTCCCAGCGCGCCAGCGGCGACGAGCAGATCGTCCGTTACATCCGCGGCAAGCAGCCGCTCGACGGCGGCCGCATCGGCCGCACCGACGATCTCGATGCCGCGGTCGTCTATTTCCTCTCCGACGCCGCCCGCTTCGTCACCGGCCAGGTCCTGAACGTCGACGGCGGCTGGTCCGTCACGGAAGGCCATCACGACGGCTGATCTATCTGCAATGCACGGCTTCGGTGCCGACCGCCCTCACATCGCACAGCAGGTAATTTCCCTCACAAATGGTGGAGGCGGCCATGGTAGGTCGTGGTATTTAGGATCAAATGTGCATCATGCGTCGCCGCGCGTTTACCCTCGTCGAATTGTTGATCGTGGTCGGGATCATCGCGGTCCTGCTTTCCATCCTGCTGCCGGTGATCGGCCAGGCGCGGTTTCGCGCCCGCGTAATCGTGTGCGCGAGCAACGAGCGGCAATTCGTCGCCGCACTGACCTCGTACGCCATCGACAACAACGATTCGTTCCCCCGCTTTGATTCCCCCAGCCCGCTGAGCCCCAACACCGGGGCAGACAACCCGCACGATGTGACCTACGAGTTCTACAACACGCTCACCACCAAGTATCAACTGCCCCACTCGATGTTCTTCTGCCCGTTCATTTCGGAGTTGGTCGTCGATTTCTGGTGGAACAACGGCACCTTCGTGCAGATGGGTTACTGCTACTGGGTCCCCCGCTCGACCGGCGGCGCCCTCTTCCCGCCCGACCCCGGCGGCGCATTCCTCGTCAACGGAACCACCACCACCCACGGCCCCTCGAAGCTCGGCGGACCGTTGAGCGCGACGAATCCCGTTTTGTCCGATGACATCTACCTGTTCCCCAACGTTCCCGTCTCCTCCCCCAACTACGTGATCGCCAACGCCCCCCCGTCGGATTTCTACCAGGACGATTGCGGCCACCTCTACAACGGCCAGATCAAACTGACCAACGAGGCGTACGCCGACGGCCACGTCGAAGCCGTCACCCCCGACCGCCTGCGCTGGAGCTTCCTCAGCGGCAACGCATGGGTTTGCCGCTGAACGGAGAGTTCAGAGATCAAAGTTTAGAGTTTAGAGTTTAGGGAAGACGTCGCCTGCCGCGCGAACATGGCGGCGCCTTGAACCCCGAACCCCGAACCCCGAACCCTGAACCCTCCCCTGCTTCGACTCCATCGCGATGGAACGTTACAACTTGCCTCCATGTCCCCCGCTTTCGATTATCTCAATCAGTGCCGCGGCCTGATCGACGCCGTGGCGGCGCAGCAATCCCGCATCGAGCAGGCCGCGGATTGGTTTGTGGCGACCATCCTCGCCGGCCGGATGGTTCACGTCTTCGGATCCGGGCACAGCCGGATCATGGTCGAGGAGATGTGGCCGCGCTACGGCTCGTTCCCCGGCTTCAACCCGATCGTCGAACTTTCGCTGACGTTCCACACGCAGGTCGTCGGCGCCAACGGCCAGCGCCAGGCGATGTTCCTGGAAAACGTCAGCGGCCTGGCCGAGCGAATCCTCCGCAACTTCGAACTCGCCCCCGTCGATTCGGCCCTGGTGATCTCCTCCTCCGGCTGCAACGTCGTCCCCATCGAGATGGCGCAGATTTTCCAGCAGCGGAAGATCAAGGTCGTCGCGATCGTCAGCCGTCGCCACTCCGAGGCGACCGCGTCGCGACACCCCGCCGGCAAAAAGCTCCCCGACTTCGCCGACCTCACCCTCGACACCGGCGCCCCGCCCGGCGACGCCATGGTTCACATTCCCAACCTCCCCACCCCCGTATCCCCCGGCTCCACGATCGGCGGCTGCCTGCTCGTCAACGCCATCAAAGCGGAGGTCGCACAGCGGCTGATGACTGGTGGGGCGCCACCGAAGGTCCTGACGGGAGCGGCTATCGTAGGTTCGGAGGCAGCAACCCAGCTCTTCGAAGCGGCGTACGACGAGCACGCGCGAAGACTCGCGAAGCTTTATTCCAAGATCGGAACCAGGTGATCGAGAACGAAAACGACGAAAACGCGTGCCACTGGAGAGGCCGCCGATCGTCCCACACGCCCGTTCCAACGGTCCAACTCGTTTCACCGACTTTCAGTTGTGCCGGTCCCGGACGCGCGATACGCTTTAGTTGCCATGGGCGAATTCTCCCCACCGCCTCCATCGAACGCTCCGGCGCCCAAGTGCATTAGTCTTCTTCTTTGCGAGGCGGCGCACCTCATCGCCGGCAGCGCGAATCAGATCATCGTTAACACGTTCAACTCCCTGGGCGTGAGCGGCTGTCCGATCCTCTTTCCAAAGATCACGGTCGTTTACACCCTGACCAGCGGGCACGGCAATTATGAGCTTGACATCTCCCTGGTCCCTTCCGGCGGCGGCCCGCCGCTGATCGAAGCCCGCCAGCGAATTGAACTCGGCAACCCCCTTGCCATTTTGGATGGGGTGATGACCTTTATGAAGGTCCCGATTCCCGTGCCTGGCCGTCATTGGGTGGAAGTGCGCTGTGGAAGCGAATTGATCGGTCAGCGCCCGTTCTATGTCGGAATCACCCCCGGCGCCGGCGCGTTGGCGTGACCGCGTAAGATTTGAAGGCGTCATCGTCTCCATTGTTTAATCTACGCGAACGGCGTAAGATTCTACGCGATATGCGTAAGTCCTCGCCCGTTCTCTCTCCGCTGTTCAATCCCACGATGCAAGGCGTCTTGGGGGCGACGGTTCTGCGTCCTGAGCGAGAGTGGTACTTGAGCGATTTGGCCGCCCACCTCGGGGTGGGGCCGTCATCCTTGCAGCGAACGCTGGCAAAGCTGACGCGCGCGGGCATTCTCAACCGCCGTGGCAACGGCAACCGCGTTTACTACCGGCCCGATCCAGCGTGTCCGATCCTGAACGAGCTTGCGGGCATCCTGACGAAAACGGCGGGCATCGCTGAGCCGCTGCGTGAGGCGTTGGCCCCATTCGCGGGCAAGATTCGTGTCGCCTTCATCCACGGTTCCGTCGCGGAGGAACGCGAACGCTCGGAAAGCGATATTGACCTGATCATCGTCGGCGACGCGCCGAATTCCGATCTGACCTTTGCCCTGCGTCCGCTGAGCGATCGGTTGGGACGCGAGGTTAATTTTACGCGGTATACACCAAAAGAGTTTGCGGCGAAGATCGCTGACGGCCATCATTTCCTCTCGACGGTGCTGCGCAAACAGCGGATCTTTCTGATTGGCGATGAGACACTACTTCACGTTTCAAGCCTTGCAGGCGGCGGACTGCGCGTTCGTAAAGGTGGCGATCTACTTCGACAGCGCCCGCGACACGCGAAACATTTTTTCATACGACTCGCCGGCGTCCATAAGCGACACCGATGCCGATGATCTGCTCACGGCCGTCGAGCAGTTTCAACTGGACGCTGAAGCGTGGATCAAGACAACCTATCCCCCGCTTGCGAAATAGTGTTCGTTCACATCCCGCCAAGGCCACGGTCTTGTTTACTACCTTTGCATGTCAGCCGTCGTAACTCCCGTCTCCCCCGGCTCAACCATCGGCGGCTGCCTGCTCGTCAACGCCATCAAGGCCCAAGTCGCCCACCGCCTCACCGCCGCCCCGCCCAAGGTGCTGAGCGGCGCGGCAACCATCGGCGCGGAAAGGGCTTCCACACTGTTCGAAGCCACAGGCAAGCAAGCTTAGTTAGGGAAGGAGATCGGTCGCGGGTACGGCTAAAACCGCGCCGTCACCAAGCTGAAAAACCACCGCGCCGTTTGAGCTCACCTGCTCCGTTGACGTATAGGCGCCGTGAGCTGAGTCGGGGGCACGCCGCACTTCGATCCCGCGATCGACGAGGTTGATCAGGGTGTACTGTGGAATCCCCGCGGCGGCGTAAATTCGCTGCTTGGTCGTGCGGTCGTAATCGAGGCTGCTATCCGCGACCTCAATGACGCAGAGGATGTCTTGTGGGAGCGGGTGTCGGGCTGTAGCGAAAGGCATCCAGCGAGTACAATTTTCTTCATGGTCACGAAGGCCGATGTCTTGAAGCGCCGAGAGGAAATCGTCGCATTGGCTAAGCGACACGGGGCGTCCGACATACGCATTTTCGGATCGGTTGCGCGGGGCGACGCCACTGAACATTCAGATCTCGATCTTATCGTCCGCTTTGAGCCGGGACGCTCGCTGCTGGATCACGGGGGGCTGCTTATGGATCTGCGAGAGCTGCTGGGTGTAAAGGTTGACGTGATAAGTGAGAAAGGGATTCGCGAACGATGGCGCAGGCATCTGGCGGAAGAGGCGGTGACGCTTTGAGGACCGATCGGCTGCTGCTCGGCGATATGCTGGAAGCGATCGGCGAGGTCCTTTCGACAACGCCCTCAACGCGCGTCGAGTTTGACGGAGACAAGCTCGTCCGATCTCACGTCCTCCGTAACATCCAGATCATCGGCGAAGTCGCCTGGCGGTTGTCGCCAGCAGTCAAAGATGCTCATGCCGAAGTGCCGTGGCGCGCCATTGCCGGCATGCGCCACGCCCTGGTTCATGATTATTTTCAGGTCGATTGGGATGCCGTCTGGTCGGTTGCCCAACAGCATATGTCAACGCTCGAGGCGCAAGTCGAAGCGATACTCGTCGCGATTCCGCCCGATCCCAACGTCTCGTAAGACCGCACCTCACGCCGCTGCTTGTTCGTTGATTCGGCCCTGGCTGTCGACTTGGTCGAACTTCACGGCCACGCGCTTGCTCACGCCCTGCTCCTGCATGGTGACGCCGTACAGGATGTCGGCGATCTGCATCGTGCGCTTGGAGTGGGTGATGATGATGAAGTGGCTCTGCTCCAGGAATTCCTGGACGATCAGGTTGAAGCGCTGGTTGTTGGCCTCGTCGAGGGCGGCGTCCACTTCGTCGAGGATGCAGAAGGGGCTGGGCTTGCTTTTGAAGATGCTCATCAGCAGCGCGACGCAGGTCATCGTCTTCTCGCCGCCGGAGAGCTGGCTGATCGAGACCGGCTGCTTGCCGGGGGGACGGGCAATGATCTCGATGCCGGCGTCGAGAATGTCGACGCGGCGGGCGACGACGGGCAAGGGCTCGCCGTCGGCGCCAAGCCGCGGCTCGCCGGCGGGCCTGGCATCGTCCAGCTCGGTCTCGAGGTAGATGTCGGCCTTACCGCCGCCGAAGAGCTTGCGGAACATGCCCTGGAAATGCTCGCGGACGGCGTTGAACGTCTTCTCGAAGCGCTCGCCGCTCTCGCGGTTGATCGTGTCGATGAGTTCCTCGAGCTGCCGCTTGGACGCGGTCAGATCGGTGACCTGGCTGGAGAGGAACTGCTGGCGCTGCTCCAGCTCCTCCAGCTCGCCGATCGAGTCGAGGTTCACGTTGCCCAGGCGATGGATCTTGTCGCGCAGCTCCTTGATCTCGGTGGCGACGGCGTCCCAGTCGGCCTCGCCGGGGTCATAGCCGGCGCCGCCGTCGTCGCTGAGGGCGCGGTACTTGTGGGGCAGGTCGAGCTGGAGTTCTTCCATCGTGCGCTGCACAAGAGTCTCGAGTCGGACGCCGGCCTCGCCAATCTTCAATTGAAGGCCATGCAGCACCTGTTCGAGCTCGGCATGTTCACGGCGAAGCTCTTCCACCTGGCCGGTCAGCTCCTGCACCACCCGCTCGGATTCAGCGACCTCCACGGTGAGCGATTCAACGCGAGCTGAAGCTTCCTGCTGCTGGGCGAGCAGCGATGCTTCCGCGGCGCGGGCGGCTTCCAACTCCCCTTCCACGTCGCCCTGGCGGGAAACGAGCGCATCGGCGGAACGCTGGAGCCGTTCGACCTGCTGCGATAGCTCGGCCCGGGCGGCGGTCTGGCGCTGCACCTGCTGCTGGCTGGCAAGCTGCTTTTCCTGGATCTGGCCGAGCAGGACGCGGGCGGCGGTGAGGCGCTCGCCGGCGTGGCGGAGCGTTTCCGCCAGATGCTGCCGCTCGGTGGCCAGCGTCTCGACGCTCTGCTGGCGCGCGGCCTGATCCGCCTCCATCGCATCGCGCTCGCGGGCGCGTTCCGCCTCTTCGGCGACGAGCTTCTCGGCCTGCCCGAGCAGCGACTGAAGCTCGCGGTCGAGGACTGGCAGCTCACGCTGAAGGGCCGACTGCTTGTCGCTGTTCTGGGCGATTCGGCTCTCCAACTCCACCTTCTGGGTGTTGGCTTTGTAGACGTCGTTGCGCAGCGCGTTCTGCTGCTCTTCCAACGCGCGGGCGGCGGCATTGCCGTCGGTAAGCTGGCGGGTGAGCTGCGCGATTCGCGCATCCACGTCGGCGATCTGCTGGTCGAGCGCTTCCAGTTCCGAACGCCGTGAGATCAGCCCCATGGCCGCGGTGAAGGGGCCGCTACGGAAGGTGCCGTCGGCCTCGATCACATCGCCGCCCGGCGTCACGTATCGGTAGCCGGCGGGGCCGTCGCGGTAAAGCGCCACGGCATCAGCCAGGGCATCGACGACGATCGTGCGACCGAGGAGATGCTGTGCCACGGGAAGGTCCTGCCGGTCGAAGCGGACCAGATCAACGGCAAAACGGATGCTCTGCGGGTGCTGGTTCCAGTTGTAAGGCGCGGTCGAGCTCGTGGCATCGGCACCCCGCCCATGATCTTGCATCGGGCCATCGTGCATGGGCGAGGCGCCCATGCCACCTGAACAAATGCCTCCCACAAGGCGGTCGAGGCAGAGGATGCTCACGCGGCCTTCGATCTCTTCGATCGTATCGTGCGCCGCCAGGACAGCGGCGGAATCGTCGGAGAGAAGGAGCTGGTCGCGGCCATCGAGGGCGGCCTCGATCACATGGGCGTGCTCGACGTCAACGCGGAGCACGTCGGCCACCAGGCCGCGCACGAACGAAAACCGCTGGTCGCGCTGGCGGAGGACCGCCTTCACGCCCTCACTGACCCCTTCTCGCTTCGCTTCAAGATCCACCAGCAGCTTTTGTCGGGAGATCAGTCCGGAGCGGTGCTCCCTGGCGACTCCGAGGTGTTCGCTGAGCTGCTCGATCTGCCGGCCCAGGTGAGCGGCTTCCTCGCGCGTGGCGTCGAGGCGGGACTGACGCTCGATCATCTCCGCAATCGTCGCATCGAGCGTGACCTGCATCTGGTCGCGCTGGGACTGGAGACCTTCGGCCTCGGCGATCACGGCATCACGCCGGCCGCCGAGTCGCTCCTGCTGGGCGACGATGTTCCGCCGTTCGATGTCGATCGCGCCGAGCCGGCTGTTGACAGTGGCGAGCTTCCGCATCAGGTCGAGGATCGCTGCCTTGTGCTGTTCGAGTTCCCGGCTGAGCGCGCCTTCGCGGACCTGGCCGTCACGAAATTCCTGCTGCTGCTGTTCGATCTGCTGGCGATGGGACTCCAGCTCTTCGGTCAGCAATGCCAAAGTGCGCGTTTCGGTGGCGAGGGCTTCATCGAGCGCCGTTCGACGGGACTCGAGCTCCGCGCGATCGGCGGCAAAGGATTCGATCTGCTCGGCCATCTGGCGAAGCTGCTGGTCGGCGTACTGCTGGCGCTGCCGCGCCGACTGTAGCGCCGCACCGGCCTGGACGAGCTCATATTCGAGCTGCCGGCGACGCTGCGAGCGGGCATCGAGCTCCTCGCGACGGGCGGTGAGCTGCTCCTGACGGCTGCCGAGGTCGCCGGCCGCATCGTCGAGGCGGAACTGCGCGTCGTCGCGCTCCCCGCTGAGCTGGGTCACATGGGTGTGATGCGTGTGATATTCCTGGAGTGCGTAGGTGAGTCGCAGCTCGGCGAGGCGGTTGGCGTGTTCCTGGTAGGTGCGGGCACGGCCCGCCTGAACCTTCACGCCGCGCAGCCTTCGCTCGACCTCTTCGACGATGTCGTGGACGCGGAGCAGGTTCTGATCGACGCGCTCCAGCTTCCGCTGCGACTCCTTTTTTCGGGCCTTGAACTTGCTGATGCCGGCGGCCTCTTCGAAGATCAAGCGGCGTTCCTGGGGGTTGCTCTCCAGCAGCGCGGCGACGCGCCCCTGCTCGATGACGCTGTAGGCGTCGACGCCCACCCCGGTATCGAGAAACAGCTCGCGGATGTCCTTGAGCCGGGCAATGCTGTTGTTGACCTGGTATTCGCTTGTGCCATCGCGGAACAGACGGCGGCCGACGGAGACCTCGTCCAAATCGAGGTTCAGCGTGCGTGCGCCATCAGC
This sequence comes from Tepidisphaerales bacterium, assembly GCA_038240605.1. GTDB lineage: Bacteria > Planctomycetota > Phycisphaerae > Tepidisphaerales > Tepidisphaeraceae > JBBSDP01. The sequence goes on from JBBSDP010000001.1 coordinate 227,020, forward strand.
GCGCTTCGGATTATCGAAGACGAGCGTGACCTCGGCCATACCGGCGGGCTTGCGCCCCCCCGAGCCGTTGAAGATCACGTCGAGCATTGCCTCGCCGCGCAGGCTCTTGGCCGACTGCTCGCCGAGGACCCACTTAAATCCATCGACGACGTTGCTCTTGCCGCACCCGTTGGGTCCGACGATTCCGATGATGGGCGAATCGAAGAGGAACTCGGTACGGTCGGCGAAGCTCTTGAAGCCGTGTAGAATCAGCTTTTTCAATCGCATGGGCGAGCGGTCCTCCATGACCGGTTTAAGTTGTCGAGCCGCCTCACGATTCTGAAGGTTGTCGAGGCGATTGCAAGGCTTTGCCCTCGTAAAACGAGTCCTAGGCACATTCGGGCACGCGAGAAGTCCGTTCCCCAATCATTGAACGGTGGGCCGAGCCCACCCCTGCATGACCCTGCGCTCAACGCGTCATTGCGGGCGGCCCGTGAACAACGCCGGATCGCTGGCGGCCGGTGCGGCGGTGTCCGCGGTCGCGCGGGTCGTCGGCCCGTGATCGGCGGCTGGCCGCGGATCGGCCTGGGGACGTCCGCCCTCGATGCTGGGCGTTCCGTAAATGGCGGCCTGAAGCCGTGACGGATCCTGGAGGACGAACGACGCCACGGCGATCTGCCCGTCGCGAACCGCGGTCAGCTTGTGCTGTTCGCTGAGCGACTGGAGGATCGCGACAATCTCGCAATAGCTGAAATCCATCGGCTGCTCCTCGGGCGCCGCGATCCCGCCCAGACGGGCGACGATCTCCCCGATGTCCGGATTGGAGAGCATCTTGACCGGACGTCGCGCCGTGGGATCGCGATAAAAGAGCGTGAGCGTATCGTTGATCCCCGATGAGATGCTCAGCCGGTTATTCATCGCGGTGAAGGTGATCGGGGTATCGATCCGCGCGGTGGCGCCGATGATGCCGATGCGCGGCGTGCCGGAGCGGGTGGCATAAATGAGCGGCGGGCCGTGCGACTTGACGATGTCGAGGATGAACTTCTGGTTGTCCTTGCGCTCGGTGATCACCTGGGAATAGACGGTGTTGTCCCGGTCGCGGGCGAGGATGCGGTACGCCTCGATGCGAACCAGCGCCTTCTCGCTGTCGAGCAGCTCGCGGAGCATGTGGTCCACGGCCGCCGAGTGCGGCAGGGAGCCGAGCGTCTGGACGGCATTGAGCTGGTACGGGTTGTCGGACTGGCGGGCGATCTCCAACAGCGTCGCGTGGGCGGCGCCGGATGGGTCGCCGATGCAGGCCGCGGCGCGGGCGGCGGCATACTGGACGTCGTGCTGACGGCTGACCAGCAGTGGCGCGACGAACGGCAGCGCGGGCGGCCCAATCCCTTCCCAGCAATACGAGATGTCCATCAGCGGGGCATCGGGCTGTTGGGCGGCGGCGGCAAGCTGGCGGGCCTTGGCGGCGGCAAACTCGGGAGAGGCGTTGAGATACGTGTGCAGCGCGACGCCGACGAAGTGCTGCCAATCGGTGTTGTAGAGATAGGTCGGAACGAAGAGGGAGACGAGGCCCTCATCGTGGGCGGAGGCCACCTTGGGATCGCCAAAGCGGTTGATGATCCGCTGCTCGATTGCGCGGGCGACGCTGGTCTGCGGCTGACGAAGCTGGAGGAGGATCGGGCGATCCATGATGGCGAGGCCGCCGTCCATGATCACGCCCGCGCGAAGCCCGGCCCTGGCGGCGCCGGTGGGGCTCTGGTTGGCCAGCAGCGCGTAAGCGGGATTGACGAAGACGAAGCCCTTGGCCTCGGCGCGGGTATTGACCCCCTGCCCCGAGAACGGGTTGGCGGTGCTGGTGCCGCGCTCGCCCAGGTCCATCAAATAGAGTTGACCATGGGCCAGGCTCGATGTGGCGGTGCCGCGGATCGCGCGAACGATCACGTCAAACGTCTGGCTCTTTCGGATCCCCGGCGGCAGCAGCCCTTCCACCTGCACGATCGCCACGCGGTTGTCGCGCAGGACGGTTTCGGGAGACATGTTCTCGTAGCCCGGCACCAGCTTGCTGCCGAAGCCGCGCTTGTACATCTCCTTGATCATGAACTGCTTGACGACGGTCGGGGCCAGCTCGTTGTTGCCGGTGTGATCGAGGTTAACCGCCAGACCCCACCCGGAGACCGGAAACGGCTCGACGTTGCCGACCTCGACGCGCTCGTAGATGGTGCCGACCATGAAGTCGGGCACCTTCTTGGCGCCGACGTTGGGGTAGCGGGGCTCGGCCTTCTTCGCGACCTCCGCCTTACGCTGGCAACCCGGACAAAGGGGCAGCGTCAGCAGCAGGGCCGCCAGCGCGGGCAGGAGGAGACGTTGGAGTCGGTGCATGGTGCGGGCCTCCAGAGATTATCGGACGAAGCAGCGGAACGTCTTGAGCGGGCGTGTGGCGGTGACCGCACGGCAAACTTCGCGCGGGTGCTTTTGTTTCACTTCCGGGGGGAAACATTCCTCCGCTGAAATACAACGTTCAGCCGGGGCGAACGTTCGATTCTGTCTCCGCAGGGGAGTCGGAACGGCCGGCGGGAGGCAGTGGGGGCTGCTGGACGGCGTCGCCCTTTGCCTTGCCGGCGCGGGGCTTTTTCGCCGGCTTCGGACGGCTGGCCGCGACGTCCGTATGAGAATCGGAAGGCTCCGCCGCTCCGTGGCCATTGCCGGCCCGGGCGCGTCCCCCCGGCTCCAGGAAGAGGCGGCCCTGCGTGGGATCTTCGAAGCGCTTGGCGTCGATCACCGCCCGCGCCTCATCCATCAACTCCTGAACCGTCTTAAACTGCTTGTAAACGCTGGCAAAACGCACATAAGCGACCTGATCGACCCGGCGCAGCCGGTCGGTGACGAGTTGGCCGACGACCGCGGTTTGCACTTCCCGGTCGTAAGTGCCGTACACCTCTTCCTCGACGTCATCGGCGATACGAAGCAATTCCCCTTCGGGAACCGGCCGTTTGAAGCAGGCGCGCTCCAGCCCGACGAGCAGCTTGGCCTTGTCCCAGGGAACACGCCGGCCATCCTTCTTTACGACCATGAGCCGGTTGGGCTGCTCGATGCGCTCGTATGTGGTGAACCGCTTGTTGCAACTAAGACACTTGCGGCGACGGCGGATCGACCGGCCCTCGTCGCAACTACGCGAATCGATGACGTGCAGGCTTTCCTTTTCGGCGTTGCAGAACGGGCAGCGCATGAACCGGAAAAATACCGTTTTTCTGACGAAAACGCAAAAACTAAGGCGAAATCGATGGCCTGCGATACTTATTCAGCCCCGCAGCCTCTTCAAGATACCAATAGAGGCGGATCACTGATGAGGTTGTTGATCGGTGCGACTCCTCTCAACCGACGTTCAACACGCTGGCACTGACGACGTCGTTGTTCGCGAAGGTCGATTCGCTCCGCGACCGTGACGCGTTCAGGTCGGCGATCAGGAAGTAGCTGCCGGCGGGGACGCTGGCGCCGACAGGAAGCCGGATCACCACATTCTGAGACTTGCCCGCCTTTACGTTGATCTTTAGCGGGACGCCCGTCGCGATGGCGAGGTCGGAACCGTCGCGTGTCGCGTCGGCGGATGCGAAGACGTCAACGTCGATCGTTCCGACCGCCGCGACGTTACCGAGGTTCTGGATCGTGAGCGGAATCGTCGCAGATTTCCCCGACTTCAGGGAACCCGGCAGACGGCCGAAGTGACCCGCCAGGTCGATGGCGGCCGGGCCGATGTGAATGGCCGTGGCGCTGGCCGCGACATTGTTGCTCTCATCGATCTCGCCGATGGCGTTGGCCGGGTCGACCGAGGCAAGCAGGAAGTAATTGCCGTCCGCCAGTGAGGAGGGAAAAACGAATGGCAGGATGAGCGTCTTCGATGCTCCCTTTTTCAGCCTGAGCGTTCCGGCCGAAAGGGTCGTGAACGCCGCATCCGATGGGTCCAGCGTCCGATCCTTCGAGGCGAACAGCTCAACCCCGACTGGACCAGAAACTGCCGCGGGCCCGGCGTTGGTGATCCTCAACTTCAGCTTTCCCTTGGAGCCGCCAATGACCGAAGCGGGCGACAGGACCGAAACGCCTGCCGACAGATCCGGGCCTGCCCCAACCGGGGCAGGGATGGCGGCGAGCGTCACGCCGCCAAACGACTGTCCCGCAGCCACGGAGACTGAGGGCGACGATCCCGCCGCCACGAATGTGCCGGGGACCAGCGCGACCGAATAGGTTCCCGCGGCCAGACCGGCGAACTGGAAGGCGCCGGAGGCATCCGTAATTGCTGACGGCTCGGACGGATCAAGCCCGCCATTCCCGTTCTCGTCCAGGAACACGGTGACGCCCGCGAGCGCGGCGGCCGTCTGCGCGCTGTAGACCGACCCGGCGATCGTGGCCAGAGCGGGCGGCGCGATGATCATCGGCGTCACCGCGCCCACGCGGCTGAACGCGACTGGCATTCGATCGGCAAAGGTGAAGGCGCCGTGATTTCCCGCCGTGTCGTTCGAAAGCTGGAGCGCCGCCGCTGTGGTGCCGCTCGTGTTCACGTTCAGCATGTCCACGGGCGCGACCAGCGGGGCGAATGGCCCGCCGTCGATGGTGATCGGGACGGTCGAGCTGGGGACCACGTTGAACGCCTCGACGCCAACGCCTCCCGTCACACTGAGGCTCGACAGGTTGGCATAGGAGAGGGAAGCGGCGATCAGCCCCGCGATCGTCGAATCGCTAACGGCGACGACGCGCGGCGCCGTCACACCCGAACCGTCCACGGAGAGCGTGTCGGCGCCGCCGGAATTGCCGATGGCGATCTGCCCCTGGAGCGCGCTGGCATCGCTCGAACCGGCGGCGCCGAGGTGGACCTGGTCGTTCCCGGCGACACCTTCGATCTGAAGGATCGCGTTGGCCGGGTTGGACAGGATATCGACAACGTCATTACCCGATCCCGTCTCAAGGCGTGCGGTAAAGGCGGCGGGCGTTCCGGAGGGCAGGTCGTAGGTGACGTGGTTTCCGCCGGTGCTGGTCTTCAGCGTCAAGCTTTGCAGGCTGGCTGGCACAAAGGTGATCCTTCGTGACGCGATATCGGGACCGATCACGCCGTTGCCGAGGTTGTCCAAGCCGATCACGAGATTTCCCGAATTCGTATCGGCCGACCCGTCGATCGAGAGCGTGGCGAGTCCCGCGCCCCCGTTGACCGACACATGACCGGAAACGCCGAACAACGACGACGAGGCGCCGAGCGTTACGTCATCGGTGGCGCCGACAGCCAGCTCGTCGACGATGACCTGGCTCTTTGAGGTGAGCTGCTCGACGAAGACGCGGTCGTGGCCGTTGGCATTGAGGAAGATGTTGTCGCCGACGAAGGGCGCATCGGGTGACTGGGCGACGACCGTCACGTCGCCGCCGCTGGCGCTGTCGAGCGTGATGTTCATCGCGACGAGATCGAGCGGAGAACCGTTCGTTGCGTGCGTGAAGGTGATGTTGCTGGGCGTCAGTCCGAAAATCCCGGCGTCGGTGACGGTCACATCGCGCTGCATCGGGTCGCCCGTATCGTCCACGGTAAGCTCCGTCCGGCGCGCGAACTGGCCATCGAAGAAGATCGGGGCCGTGATGCGCTGGGCGCCGAATGGCGCGCCCAGCGAGTCGATACGCAGCAACTCGTCTGAACCGACGGGCTGAACCTTCAGGGGCAGGTCAGAGCTCTGAACGTCAACGATGTCGAGTGTGTCGCTGGTGTTGACGTAAACGTCGTGGATCCCGATCTCGGAGCCGCTCGCGGTGTGCCCATCGGGGGAGATCGTCCAGCTCAACAGGTTCATCCCGGCGCTGAACACGATCGTGTCGGCGGAATCCTGGATCGTGTAATGGCCCGCCCCCGGGCCGGTGGAGATCGTCACGCGGTTCTGGACGCCGGCCGCCGCGGTGAACGAGAGCGTCTGTCCGTCGTACGTGAAGACCCCGCTGAGCAGCGTCCGGCTTTCGAGGGTTTCCACAGCATAGCGCCGAGAACTTGCCAATCGGCCGCGACGGCCGGTTCCGCGGGACAGCCCGAATCTCATGGCCCGATCCTCCTGAAATCTACCGCGCCGACCGCAACCGCTTAAACCACCGGGACGACGGCACTGCTGACCACGTCGTTGTTGCCGAGGGTCGACTCGGTGATCGACTGCGTCGAATTGATCTTCGCGATCAGGAACGCGCTGCCGGCGTGGGTCGCGCCCGCCGGCACGCGCAGACTCACCGTCTGCGACTTGCCTCCCTTGATGTTGATCCTGACCGGGATGTTGCTGGCCAGTACGGGGTCCGATCCATCGGGGGTCGCGTCCAGGGAAGAGAAAAGATCGACGGTGATCGTCCCCGTCGCCGGGATGTTGCCGAGGTTCTGAATCGTGAGCGGCAGCGACACCGGTTTGCCGGCCTTGAGCGATTTGAGATTGCCGAACTTCCCGGCCAGGTCAACAACAGGCGCCGCGATCTGTATCGTGCCACTGCTGGCGGCGACGTTGTTCCCCTCGTTGCTCTCGGCGATGACGTTCGTCGAGTCCACCGCGGCGAGCACGAAGTATCCGCCGTTCGCCAACGTCTTCGGATAGGTGAATGACAACGTGACGATCTTGGATCCGCCATTGGCGATCTTGAGATTGCCGGCGGAGACCGTGCCGATCGCGGTATCCGTTGGATCGAGCGTGCCGTCGGTCGATGCGAAGAGCGCAATCTGCGGCGCGCCGGTGGCACTCGTCGTGCCGCTGTTGCTGATCTTCAGCTTCAACTTTCCCTTGGCGCCACCGACGACGGACAGTGGAGGGGACAAGACCAGGCTCCCCGTGAGGTCCGGGCCATTGGGGAGGGCCGGCGGCGCATCGGTGATCGACGGCGCCACCACGAGGGCGCCCGGGGTCACAGTCACCGGCACGGTATTGCTCGCTACCTGATTCGCAATCGCCTGCTGGATGACCAGGTAGCTCCCCGGCGCAATGCCGCGGAACGAATAATTACCCGCGGCGTCGGTCGTGGTGGTGGGCTCGCCGGCATCAAGTGTCATGTTCCCGTTCTGATCGAGAAAAAGACCTGCCGCGGGAATCGGGACGCCGGTCAGCTTGCTGAAAGCCTGGCCCGATACAGTCCCGAGCAACGAGCCGATTCGCGTAAACGCGATCGTCTGGCGATTGGGAAACGAAAACGAGCCCTGGAGCCCGGTGGATGTGACCGTCTGCGCGACCGTCGGCGTCAGGCCGGCCGTTGCGACCGTCAACGTGTCGAAAGGACCTGGCTGCGGCGACGGGCCGCCATCGACGTTGAACGCGGTGGTCGTACTGGGTGTGACGGTGAAGTTGTCGCCGATGTGATCGATCGGGCTGTTGAGGTCCATCGAGCCCAACACGCTGAGGCTATGCGGGTGATTGAGCGCGATCGTCGCGGGGGACAGACCGCTCAACGCCGTATCGGAGAGCCCGACGCCGAGAACGGTCCGGTTTGTCGAGGCATCCATGCTCACGTCGACGCTGCCGCCGGTGCTGGCGATGCTGACCGAGCCCTTCACGACTCGCGCGTCTCCACCGCCGCCGCCCGGGAGGAATCCGAGTTGAACCTGATCGGTGCCCGCCTGGGTATCGACGTGGAGCGAGTTCGTGCTCGGGTTAGATGGGACCTTCACGATATCGTTGCCCGACCCGGAATTGATGTTGACGACGGTGGGTGGATCCAGGCTGTCGGCGACCCGCTGGAACGCGATGGTATTGCCGCCACTTCCCGCCTTGATCGTGAGGTCCTTCACCGTGGATTGCGACTGAAGGTCGATGGTGGCCGGGGCCAGGCCGGTGATCTGTCCGTTGTCGTTGATGGCGACGTTCATCGGCGTCGAGTCGGCAGATCCGTCGATCGTCGTCGTGGGGAACTCGTTGTTCGTATCGAACGTGATCCGGCCCTGGATCGACTGAAGCGATCCGTTCTGGGTGATGTTGACGCTCGGGTGCCCTCCACTCACCCCGCCGACCAGCAGCGTGCTGCCAGCCGTGGTGGCGCGAATGTTCACCGTGTCATCCGCGCTGGATTCCAGGATCCACGTCTTGATGGCGGCCGCGTTCACGAAATCGACCGTGCTCGCGGTATTGCCCGTGCTCACCTGCACCACGTTCGCGGTCGCGTCGTAGATGATCGGCTGCGGCGTGAGCCCGCCGACGCCGCCGTCGGTCACCTCCACTTGTCGCGCGACCGAGTCGCCCGAATTGTTGACGACGACCTGCGTGGTGCCGTTCGCGTTTTGAATCGTGACCTGGCCGGTGACGGCTTCGCTGTGTCCCATGTCGCCAAACTGGCCACCGATCACGACCGTGTCGGACCCGCCGTTGGTCGGACTGACGGTGACCGGCACGTTCGCGGAGACGAGGAAGACCTGGTCCGCGCTGTCGTTGGTGTCGATCAGGAACGAGGAGACGGAGGACTGGGGGCCGGTCAGCGTGTGCGCGTCGAGCGACGTCGTCCAACCCGCGGCAGTCGCGTTGGCGCCGAGGGCGATGTCGTCGCCGGCGGCGTCGCTCACCTGGAGCATCGGCGTCGTGCCTGGGATCACCTGGACCGTGATCTGGTTGGAGAATCCGGCCTGCGCGTGGTAGCTCAGCGCGTGCGTGGTGGCATCGATCTCCAGCACCCCCGTCAGCAGACGCCGTTCCTCGAGCCTTTCGATAAGGTGACGGCACATTATGGAACGGCGGGTGCGAAGCTGACGCATCGGTTCTCCTTCTCTTGAGTTTTCCGGACACCGTGGCGACTTGTCGAAAGTCGACGTGAGTTCATCGCGGGCTCGCGATGGGCTGATCGCCTGTTATCCCCTCGCAGCGCGGCAACATCAAGAAAATAGTTCCCGAATGCATGGGCGCGCGTTTCATTTCGCCAGTGACGCTGCGAACGTTGATCCAGGCGTTTAACTTTTTCGATCTTCCGCTACACTACCGCGCGCGATCGCTCCACCCAGCCGCCAGGATCAAGTTGAAAGGGATTTCGCCATGATCGATCGGATCTTCAAAGCCTACGACGTCCGCGCCACCTACCCCAACCCCCTCAACGAAGAGGCGGCGTGGAAGGTGGGCCATGCGACGGGGCAGTTTCTCAAGCGCAGTCGGCAGAACGCCGGCGACGATCAAAAGGTGAAGCGCGAGAACACGATGGTCGTGGGATACGACATGCGCCCCAGTTCTCCGGAGCTGACCCGCGCCCTGACCGACGGAATCACCTCCACGGGAATGAACGTGATCGACGTGGGGATGATCGATACGTCGTTCATCTACTTCGCGATCAACCACCTCGACGCGGTGGGCGGCATCCAGGTGACGGCGTCGCACAACCCGGTCCAGTACAACGGCTTCAAGATCAGCGGCCCCAGGGCGAAGCCGATCGGCGCCGCCAGTGGCCTCGACGACATCAAGCGGATCGCAACGACCCTTCGCGTCGGCCAGACGGGATTGAAGGGTTCGGTCGAGCACATGGACCTGTGGGGGGAATACCGCAAGCACGTGCTTCAGTTCCTGAAGCTCGGCCGGCCGCTCCGCGTTGCGATCGATGCCAGCAATGGGATGGCCGGCCGGATGGTGCCCAAGGTCTTCGACAACGTACCGAACCTCGAGATCATCCCCCTGCTCTTCGAGATCACCGGCAGTTTCGTCCACGAACCCAACCCGCTCGTCGAATCCAACCTGCGTATGCTCCAGGACAAGATCCGCGAAACCAGGCCGGACCTGGGCGTCTGCTTCGATGGCGACGCCGACCGCTGCTTCTTCGTCGATGAGAAGGGAACGACGATTGGCTGCGACATGGTCACCGCCATTCTCGCCCGCGATTTTCTCGAGCAGCCGCGGAACAAGGGGGCGACGATCGTCTACGACCTGCGCTCCAGCCATGTCGTAGCGGACGAGGTGAAGGCGGCCGGCGGGGAACCCCGCCGTGAGCGCGTCGGCCATGCGTTCATCAAGAAGACGATGGCGGAAACCAAGGCGGTGTTCGGCGGTGAACTGTCGGGCCACTTCTACTTTCGCGATAACTTTTTCGCCGACTCCGGCGCGATCGCCTTCGCACGGCTCCTCTCGGTGCTCTCGGCGCAGGACAAGCCGATCAGCGCGCTGGTGTCGCCCCTCACGCGTTACAGCCAGAGCGGCGAGATCAACTTCCAGGTCGAGGACAAGGAAGGAAAGATCCGCGAGCTGGCCGACGCCTACAAGAAAGCGCGGATCGACTACCTCGACGGGATCACGATCGACCTGGGCAGTTGGTGGTTCAACGTGCGCAAGAGCAACACCGAACCGCTCCTGCGGCTGAACCTCGAGGCCGAGTCCGTCGCCCTGCGGGACGAAAAGCTCAAAGAACTAAAAGGGATGCTCGGGGAGCCCGCCGAAGGACATTGATCAGCGCGCCCGCCGCTCACGCGGCCCGGCGGTGAATCCCTTCGATGGATTCGCAAACAAAAGGCACGGAGCGTCGCATACGCGATGAAAAACCGGCGCGTAAAAAAGCCGTCCCGGGCAAGGACGGCTTCGAATGGGGCTGTTGAAGAGTTCCTCGGGTTGTGGGAGGAAAGAACTCTTCACATCGGGGGGAAGAATGGGCTAAGTTGTAAAAGCGTTCGCACCACCCGTCGTTTAACCGTCCAAAAAGGTGACGCAGACGAGTCACATTACACAACGCGCGTACCAGCCGTCCGCGAGACTTCGGAACGGCTCCACGTCCGATAACAGAAGATGATTGGAATCAGTGCTTTAGGTAAATCCAAGGTCGAATTTTGTAGATGAAGCGGATTCAGCCGAATGCGACAACATGGCATTGTTGTCGCACCTTGTCGAGCCACATGTGTTGACTCAATTACAACTGCTACGCATGGAATTGACGTACGGATCCTCATATAAACCACGTTTCTTCACCGAGGTGGCAATTGAAGATTCTCGTGACGGGCGGGGCAGGATTCGTGGGCTCCAACCTCGCTAGACGGCTCATCAGTGAGGGCCACAATGTCACGATCGCGGATGATTTCTCATCGGGCGACTGGCGAAACCTGATCCCCTTCACCGGCGAAGTGGTGACGCTCGACGTTTCCGAAGATGTCGCTCCGCTGGTCCCCCTCGGGCCCTTCGACATCATTTCCCACCAGGCCTCGATCACCGACACGACCGTCCTGGACTCGCGCAAAATGATGCGAAACAACGTCGAGGCGTTTCGGAATCTGCTCGACCTGGCCGTGGAATGGGGAAGCCGGGTCGTCTGGGCCAGCAGCGCGGCGACGTATGGGCGCGGGCCGTCACCGAACAAGGAATCGCAACGTGCCGAGCCGTTGAACGTCTACGGCTACTCGAAGCTGGCGATGGAACATCTGGCCCGGCGTTACGAAAAGAAGCTTCCGCATCCGACCGTCGGCCTGCGTTACTTCAACGTCTATGGAGCGGGTGAGAACCACAAAGGGAAGTTCGCCAGCATGATCGGCCAGCTCGCCCGCCAGATGCGCGCCGGCAAACGTCCGCGCATCTTCACTGATGGGGAGCAGAAGCGCGACTTCGTCTACATCGACGATGTCCTCGAGGCGAACCTCGCTGGCATTCGCGCCAAGTCGGGCGGCGTCTTCAACGTCGGCAGCGGCGCCGCATCCAGCTTCAACCAGGTGGTGCAGCAGTTGAACCGGGTGCTGAAGACCGACCTGCAGCCCGAATACTTTGAGAACCCGTACGACTTCTTCCAGACCTGGACCGAAGCCGACGTCTCCGAATCACGCCGGGTGCTGGGATATACGCCGCGCTTCGATCTGGCGCGAGGGATTGCGGCGTATCATGAGTCGGGACAATTGGGGGCGTGAGATCCGCGGCTGCAAGGTTGGTTCGAGATGAATCCACTTGCGCGAACTGTTGGATCGATCGTGCTATTGGCGGGAACGCTGCTGGCATCGAGGTCGAAGGCAGCCGAGCCGACGACGCGCCCGTCAATCGACGAGCAGACCCGTTCGCTGGCGGATGCCTGGAAAGACCGACTCCAGGGAGAGGGACTCCAGTACGTCCTGGCCGCGCCATTCGTCATCGCGGGTGACGGCGGGAAGGAAAAACTCGCCCAGTACCGCGACCGAACCGTGCTCGCCGCCGCTCAATCTTTGCGGGCGATGTACTTCAAGACCGAGCCGTCGGAACCGATCCTGATCTTGCTTTTCGAATCCGCCGGTCCCTATGAACGGGTTTCACGAAAGTGGTTCGGCGAGAAGCACGCACCCCATTTCGGTTACTACCAGCCCAAATCCCACGCCATGGTGATGAACGTGGCAACCGGCACCGGAACGCTCGTACACGAGCTCACCCACGCGCTAATACACCCCGATTTCCCCGGGGTCCCCGCCTGGTTCAACGAGGGGCTGGCCAGCCTCTACGAGCAATCGACGCTCGGACCGCGTACGATCACCGGCCACGAGAACTGGCGGCTGCCATCACTTCAAAAAGCGATTCGAGACAAGTCGTTACGGTCGCTGGAGTCGATGATCAACGATCCCAACTTCTACGGTTTGGACCTCGTCGGCATCAACTACGCACAAGCCCGATACCTGATGTTTTACCTTCAGGAAAAGCAGCTTCTCACTCAATACTACCGCGAGTTCCGTGATCATTACGAAAAAGACAACAACGGCTTGGAGACGCTCAAGACTCTCATTGCACCCCGGGAATTAAGCACTTTTGAGGCCGAGTGGCACGCCTGGGTACTATCGCTTCACTTCGAATGATACGGCTCGGCCCTTGCGCGGCGCGTTTGCTTACTTTGCCTTCGCAACAAATCAGGTATCAATAGCGTAATTGCCGATGGCGGCGCACTGCATTGCCCCGAAGGTCGTGGCGGCGAGGCGCGGCTTCACGTCATTACGGCCGCTAACGAATGAGGCGGCGAGGAGATACGAGATGAGGTACGCGAGCCGGATTTTGGCAGTGTTGGTCATGATGAGCTTTGTCGGCGCGGTGCACGCAAAGGAAGCGGCCGACACCGCAACCCTGACCGGCAAGATTACCAAGGTGACCGCCAAGACGATCATCCTGGTTGACGCCGACAAGAAGAATCACACGGTTCGCACGGATGCGAAGACCAAGGTCACCCTCGATGGCAAGGAAGCCACCCTGGCCGAACTGAAGGCCGGGGAAGACGTCGTCGTGACGCCGAACAAGGGCGTCGCCAAGTCCATCGAGGCGACGAGCGCCGCCGAGGCGAAGGACGCGAAGTAGATCGAGAGATTGATCACGAAGATCCAAAGAGATCCGCTCCCTGCGCTTGGCGCGCAAGGGCGGATTTCTTTTTGCGCTTCCTCACCGCGCAATCCAACTTCTCACCTGTTAGAATAACCCCCCGCTCGCCAACTACTCAAGGAGGAGTAGCCACATGTCCAAGCCCCCCCGCATGCCGGCAGGAAGCCGGCGGTTTTGGGTGTCCGTCCTTTGTTTCGCGATCGCGAACGCCGCCGCCTGGGTGGTGTACGACCGCCTGATCCAGCCAGGGCGGCATCATCTGCTGGAGGTCGTGCAGTTTCAGCCGGGCGAAGGGGCGACGGTCGCGCCGCGGCCGACACTGACCTGGTCGTTCAATCTGAACGTAGCGCCGCCGACGGCGGACAACGCCGCCGCGCCCGGCACGGTCTCGCCTCCCGTCTCGGGACGCTGGCAGTGGAAGGACGCGCGCACGCTCAGCTTCGAGCCCGACGCCGATCTTCCGCCGGCCACGCCCTTCACGCTGACGCTGGCGGCGGATCGCCTGCGTACGCCCGACGGATTTGCCCTGGCCCGTCCCTTCGTCTGCACTTGGCGAACGGCGCCGCTGGCGGTCCGCTCGGCCATGCAGTCGGCGTTCGACGACGCCGACCGGCTCGTCGTGGCGATGCAGTTCAGCGATACGGTCCGTCCCGCCGACGCGCTCCAGCACCTCACTCTCACGGGCCCCGACGGCAAACCCGTCAAGTTTCACCTCCACGGCGAGGCCGCCGGCCAGACCGTGCGCGTCATGACCGATCCACTGGGCACACTGGCCTCGCATGCCGATGCCAGTGTTACGGTCCGGATCTCCGCCGGCCTCGCGGGCACATCGGGCCCGCTCGGGCTGGCCGACACATACGAGCAACGGCTCCAGATCAGCGCCGACCTGCGCGCCGCCGAAGCGTACGCCTATGCGCCCGCGCAGGGGGAGCCGACGATCACGGTGCGCTTCAACAACCCCGTGGACGCCGATTCGCTGCGACAGGTCATCTCACTCGATCCACCGGCGGCGGTCTCGGTAACTCCGCAGTATGAAAGCGCATCACTGCGCGGCGGCCTGCGGCCGGGCACGCGATATGCGATCAAGATCGCCAAGGCCCCGCCCCATGCCGGCTCCAAACAATTCCCCGAGCCGACCACGCTGAGCGTCTTCGTGCCCGACCGGACTCCCGGCGTCTGGTTCGAGCACACGGAAGGCTATCTATCCGCCGCGGGAAACCGGACGGTCAAGGCCCACGCGGTGAACCTCCAGGACCTGCGGGTGTCGGTCACGCACGTTTATGAAAATAACGTGGTCGCCTGGCGCAACGCCGGCTCGCGGCGCGGCTGGCGCGACGCGGAGGCGTACAGCCGTCCGCTGGCAAACCGGGACCTGCATCTTCCGCTGGAAAAGAATGCACAGCAGAACGTGACGCTGTCGCTGGACGAGCTGTTGCCGGCGGACGCGCAGCGCGACGGCGTCTACCGCATCTCGCTGGCTGCCCGGCAGCATGACGATTCCCGCCAGCGTGACGACGCCGACCCTGATGAATCGCGCTGGTCGCGGATGGAGAGCGACGCTTCGGCGGTGGTCACGCTCTCGGATATCGGCCTTTCTGCCAAGCAGGGGCGCGACGGCGTGACGGTCTGGGCAACCTCGCTGCGCAACGCCACTCCCCTCGAACACGTGCGCGTCCGACTCTACTCGAACAAGAACCAGCCGATGGGCGAAGCGGTCAGCGACCTCGATGGCCTGGCCCGCATCACCACGGCAAGCGCCGGCCCGGGCGAACGGCCAAGCGTCCTGCTCGCCGAGTACTCCCCGCCCGCCACCGAGGCCGTCGCCGGAGTGGGGTCCGCGGCCGCCGACACCACCCGTCCTGGACGTGGACTTACCTGGCTCGATCTCAGCTCCGGCGCGATTGGTTTCGGCGACGCCGAGGTCGGCGGTCGGCCTTACCTGCGCAGCGGCTACGAGGCCTTCATCTACACAGATCGCGGCGTCTATCGGCCGGGGGAGACGGTCCATCTGCGGGCGATCGTGCGTGGCGTTGATGGGGCGGTGCCGCCGGCCGAGCTGCCGGTGCGCTGGCAGATCCGCCGGCCCGACCTGCGCAACTGGAAGGCGCAGCGGGCGCAGATTGATGCCGACGGCGCTGCCTCCTTCGATCTCGTGCTGCCGGCCGACCTGCCGACCGGGCGGTGGAGCGCGCATGTCGGCTTGCCGGATGACGGCCCCGCGCCGCGTTTTTTCGGCAACGTCAGCTTTCAGGTTGAAGAGTTCATGCCGAACCGGATGAAAGTGGCACTGGACATCGAAGGGCAGGCGCCAACCGCGATGCGCCTGTCGGCGGTCGATCACCCGCTCGTTGCCCAGATTCACGCTGATTACCTGTTCGGCCGTCCGGTGACGGAGAGGCCCGCCGCGCTCGTGGCGCGCGTTGACGCGGTCCCCTTTGCGCCGCCGCAGTGGCGCGGGTGGTCGATCGGCGATGATTCGATTAACGATTCCTCGATCGTCAACTCCGCCGAAGGCAAGCCGATCGGCCGTCGCAGCGAGCTACCGGCCGCGCTGCTCGATGACCAGGGGCACGCGAAATGGGAGGTCGATCTCATCGATCTGATCGAGAACGGACAGACCGCCTCGGACGCACCACAACGTCCGCGGCGCCACGGCGTGCGACGCCGCGCTGCGGGCGCTGTCGCCTCTATGGCGACTGATTCCAAGGCGAGTGCCGCATCGTATCCCGGACCGTGGCGGCTCACGCTGGCCGGCTCGGTGACGGAGACGGGCGGCCGCGCCGTGAGCGCAACCCGCCAAGTCGAGGTGGACCTGGTCCCCTGCTACGTGGCGGTGCGCGCACGTCAGACGGGTATACGCCCGGGTGTCCAAAGTGATTTTGAGATTGCCCTGGTGAAGCCGGATGGTTCGGTCGCGCCGGAAGCGGCCACCGTGGAAGCGGAGCTGTTCCGCGAATCGTGGAACGATTCAGTCGTGTTCGAAGAGGGGCGTTACCGCTACCAGTCCACGCGATTGCTGGAGCCCGCATCGTCCGCCGGGCCGGTGAAGGTGGCGCTTGCGGGCGGCCGGGGCGTCTGCCCGATCACGCCACCGGCGAGCGGGTCGTTCGTCCTGCGCGTGAAGGATCCTGCGACCGGGTGCATCACCACATGCTCCTTCTACGCAGGGGAAGGATATTGGGAAGACACGATCAGCCGGGAGAACCCCGAAAAGCTCGAGCTGGTCGTCGAGCCGCTCGTCCCCGCCGAACTGCGCGCCGCGGTCAACGCCTGGGCGTCGAACATCCCCTGGACGGCAGCGCGCGGATGGCTGGAGGCGATCCGCCCGCGGCGCGATGCGGCGCGGGTGATCGTCCGCAGCCCCTTCGCCGGCCGGCTCCTCCTCTCCGTCGAAACCGACGACGTCATCGCCACGCGCGTGATCGAGATGCCGGCGTCACACATGGTCATCCCGATCGTCCTCCCCGATGGATGTCGCCCCAACGCCTACGTGACCGCAACGGTGATCCGACCCGTCGAACCCAATGCCGCCTGGCGCACGCACCGCGCCGTCGGCGTCGCGCGATTGAACAGCGATGAGAGCGCGCGCCGGCTCGGCGTCGAGATCGCCCTGCCGACCGAGGTCCGGCCGATGCAATCGCTGCCGGTGCGGCTGCGCGTTCGCGATGCCGCGGGCCGTCCCGTCGCCAACGCGGCCATCACGGTTGCCGCGGTCGACGAGGGCATCTGCCAGCTCACCGGCTTCGCGACGCCCGACCCCTTCGCCTACTTCTCCGCCGCCCGCGCTTTGGGCGTGCATTCAGCGGACCTCTACAGCCAACTGATGCCCGAGACCGCGCGACCGCAGAAGAACGGAACCGTGGGTGGTGACGGCGGCGATGCGCTGGGCGATGCCCGCCACCGCTCCCCCGTCTCCGCGGCGCGGGTACGGCCGGTGGCGCTCTACAGCGGCGTGATCCACACCGATGGGCAAGGACTAGGTTCCGCCGATTTCCCGGTCCCGCCGTTCACGGGCTTGCTGCGCGTGATGGCGGTTGCCTCGGCGCAGAGCGCATCGGGTTCTTCGGATCAATCTGTCTTCGTGCGCTCGCCATTGCTCGTGCAGAGCAGTTGGCCGCGCTTCGCCGCGCCGGGCGACCGGTTCACGGTGCCGCTGTTGATTTTCAATAACACGACGAACGCGGGTGAAGCGAAGGTCGCCCTCCAGTGGATCGATGACGGAGACAAGCCGGGACCGATCGGCTTTACATCGACACGCGAACGACGGATCGATCTGGCGCCGCTGCCCGTCCGTGCAGGCGGGCAGGCGACGGCCTCCGTTGACGTCACCGTCGCGGACCGGATCGGCGTCGCCCGCGCCCGGCTCATCGCCGACCTCGATGGCGAGCACTACGAGGAGACGCTGGAACTTCCGGTTCGCCCCGCAAGCCCCTCGATCTTACTGGGCGGCTACGCGTCCGCCGCGCCCGACAAACCATGCAAAGTTTCCATGCCAGGCGGCATGGTGGAAGGCACCGCGCGATACACCGTGCGCATTTCCCCGTGGCCGGTGCTGGAGCTGCCGCAGGGCTTGGAATACCTCGATCACTATCCATATGGCTGTGCCGAACAGACGACCAGCACCCTCTTCCCGCTCGTCTACCTCCCCGACATCGGACGTCAGATTGCACCCGGCTTGTTTGACAAGGATCGCGTCGCCAACAAGGTGCAGGTCGGGATCACTCGCCTGATCGGCATGCAGACCGCCGACGGCGGCCTGGCCATGTGGCCCGGCGAGCGCGAGCCATGGCCCTGGGCGAGCGTCTACGCCGCACACTTCCTCGTCGAGGCCAAGGCGGCGGGTTACGAAGTGCCCGATGAGTTCCGCGAGCACCTGCTGCGCTACGTCCGCACGTTGCTCACCCAGGCAGCCGATGGACCCGAGAACATCGAGACGCAAACCTACGCGTGCTACGTGCTGGCGCTGGCGGGCAAGCCGGAACGTGCGGCGATGAGCCGCCTCGGCGAACGGCTCGCCGCAGCGGGAACGGTTGGCGATGGAATCAACAATGAAGCACGTTTTCACCTCGCGGCCGCCTGGCTCGCCGCGGGTCGCCGTGACCTGGCAACCTGGCTGATTCCCCAAACCCCGCCGCCTGCGCGGGCGGACCGCCGGCTCACCGGCAATCTCGCATCGCCGATCCGGGAGCGAGCGGTTCTGTTGAGCACGCTGCTGGCCGTCCAGCCGGATCATCCCGCGCTGCCTGAGCTGGCCCGGCAACTCGCCAGCGCCAGTCGCGAGGGACGTTGGCGCAGCACACAGGACACCGCCTTCGCCGTCATGGCGATCGGCCGTTACCTGCGCACGGCTCGTTCAACCGTGCCTTACGCCACGGCGGAACTCCTGCTCGACGGACGATCTGTTGCGAAGGCTGAGGAAGGTCAGCCGCTCGTGTGGGAGGCGCCGCCGGATCTAACGTCCGTCCCGGACAAGCTGGAAATGCGCATCACCGGGGCACCAGATGCCATCGCGCACGTCGCCTGGACGCAGACCGGCGTCGCGCCCAAACCGCCCGCCGACGCCGACAACGGGCTGAAGGTGCGGCGCCGCTACCTCAATGCACAGGGCAACCCGCTGCGTGACAACGTCGTGCGCAGCGGTGACCTGGTGCTGGTCGAGCTTTCGGTCGAATCCGCCGCTCCACTCGAGCACGTGGTAATCGAAGACCTGCTCCCCGCGGGACTGGAGATCGAGAACCCGCGCCTGCTCACCTCAGCCGAGCAGGCCAAAGCGAAGGGCCATCCTCAGGACGACAGCCATCGCATTTTCCAGGATAGCCGGCTGGACATTCGCGACGACCGTTTGATCGTCGTCGGCCACCTCGACTCGTCCGCACCGGGCACGTACCTGTACACCGCCCGCGCCGTCGCGCCGGGCATTTTCGTGACACCCGCGGTCCGGGCCGAGTGCATGTACGACATCGGAACCTCCAGCCTCTTTGGCGGCGGCGGAACGTTGAAGGTGCTGGCGATCGACTCGGCCCGCGTCGTGGATACGGGAAGGGATTAGGCAGGCGGTCGTGTTCTGCCTCTCAGTAGGGCAGACATTCGTGTCTGCCACGCGGTCGCGAGTGCGGGCGTACCCGCCCGCCGAACGAATGCGTTCTCCTCGCGCAAGCACGACGAGTGCGTGCCGGCTCGGGAGACGAGTACGTCTCCGCTCCCCGGCCCGCGGCAGACAGGAATGATCTGCCCTACTGAAGAAATCTGAATGACAGTGCCAACGTCAACTCATCGAGCCTCACGCGAAACGTCGGCGTCCCCTCCCGCGCGCCTTCGATGGCTCCGCCGAATTGCCAAGGCACTGCTCCTTACCCCGCTTCTCCCGTTCTGCATTTTTCGCGCCGCGGTCGCATGGTGGCCTTATCCCGCCGGGATCGAGGTTGTGCAGCCGGCTGATACGCTCGTCCTCGATGTGAGTGGGCGGCCGCTTGCCGCCTTTGCGGCGCGGGATGAGCAATGGCGCGAGCCGTTGAAGATCGAGCAGGTCAGCCCGCACCTGCTGAAGGCGATCGTCGCGGTGGAAGATGCTCGCTTCTACCAGCACGGCGGGGTCGATTGGCGCTCCGTCACCGGCGCGGCATGGGAGGACGTGCGCGGATTATCCGTTCGGCGCGGCGCCAGCACGCTGACGATGCAGGTGCAACGGCTCCGCGATCCGAGGCCGCGCACGTTCTGGAATAAATTCGATCAGGCCATCCGGGCGGAACAGCTCGAGCAACGCCAATCCAAGCGGGCCATCCTGCTGGAATACGTCAACGGTGCTCCGTTCGGCGGCAACCTCGCTGGAGCCGGGGCGGCGAGCCGTCGTTATTTCGGCAAGCCGTGCGCAGCGCTCAGTCTCGGCGAAGCCGCTCTGCTGGCCGGCATCCCGCAAGCGCCTGCCCGACTCCGTGCGGATCGGTTCCCGCAGCGGGCGATGACCCGGCGGAACCACGTCCTGGACCGCATGCTCGCCCTCGGCGCCATCACCAGCCGGCAACACGATGAAGCGGCGGCGGAACCGGTCAACGCCCTCTGGCGGCCGCTCCCGCAGGACAGGCCAAGCCGCGGCGATGCGCCCGCCGATGGCGGTCTCCCCACTCTGACGCTTCTCGCCACCCACACTGCCCGGGACGGCGGGACGCTGCGCACGACACTCGACGCCAACGTTCAACGTACCGCCTGCCGAATCGCATCGGATGCCATGGAACCGCTGCACGGCGATGGCGTCACCGCAGCCGCGGTCGTCGTCCTCGACACGGCGCATTCGCGATGTGAGGCGCTGGTCAGCCTGACATCGTCGGTCACGGGGCGCGGCGCAGACGCGATTGATCTCACGCGGAGCGCGCGATCCACCGGCTCGGTGCTGAAGCCGTTCATTTACGCGGCGGCGTTCGACGCCGGCATCTGCACGCCGGCCACGCTCCTGGATGATTCGCCGACCGCCTGGCCCGGCTACCTCCCCGCCGATTACGACCGGCGTTTCCGCGGCCCGCTGCCTGCGGCGGAGGCGCTGGCGGAGAGCCGTAACGTGCCGGCGATGGTGTTGCTGTCGCGCGTCGGAGTGGAGCCGACGGTGGGTTTGCTGGAGACGGCCGGGCTGCAAAAGCTGGGGCGGACGCCCGATCGGTATGGTTTATCGCTGGCGATCGGCGGCGCTGAAGCGACGCCGCTCGAGATCGCGACCGCCTATGCCGCGCTGGCCCGCGGCGGCCGATGCGCCGAGGCAATCATTTTTCTGCCGCCGGCAGGTACGTCCGCGGCGCAAGAACGTCCCGTCCACTTTCTTCCTCCCTCCGCTTGCTGGCAGGTACTGGGGGCGCTGAGCGATCCGGAGCGAACGTCGCGGGTTTGCCGCGAAGCGGCGCCGACCCGTGCGGCGTGGAAGACGGGGACGAGCAGCGGCCATCGCGATGCGTGGTGTGCCGCGGTCACACCGCGCCACACCGTCGTCGTCTGGGTCGGCAATCCGGCTGGGGAAGGATCGCCGGCGCTCGTGGGCGCTGAAGCCGCCGCCCCGATCGCCCTGCGCTTGATTGCCGCATTGGAGCCGGACGGAAATCTGCCGTGGACACGGGTTGCTCCGCCGCAACCGATCGCGGAAGCGCCGACCGCCGTGCATGCCCTGAGTGCCGCCGCGCCTGGGGTGACGCTGGTTTCCCCAACCTCCGGGCAGTCATTCATCCTCGACCCGACTCTTCCCTCCGCACGCCAGCGCGTGCTGCTTCACGGCGTCGCCGGCTCGGACTCGGTGCGGAAGTCCGATGCGCGTTCATTGTGGTGGTTCGTTGATGGCCAGCCCCTGGTGGCAACCCCGAACGATGGCGACCGCACCTGGTGGCAACCGACGCCGGGATCCCACGAAATCCGCGTCGTGGATTCCGCGGGGCACAGTGCGTCCGCCACGATTCAGGTCCTCTCGCCCGGCCCTTAAAGCCCCTGCTCGAATTCCCGGCCGTCCGGCCATTGCGTGATGCCGTCGGCGACCGGGTGCAGGAGCGGGTCGATCAACTCGATCAGGAACTTGTGATTCGGGTCGTAATCCGAATTGAAGAGGACGGCCCAGGTGAGTCCATCATGACGGCGGACAAGCAGCGAACCGGAGCCGTCAAGAAGGCCCGTGTGCCACGTGTTCGCCTTTCCGCCGGCGACGGGACGCACCTCCCATCCGCAGGCGTAGTAGGCGGCCTTCGGCTTCCCATCCAGCTCAAACCCGGTGTCGCGCGGACGGCGAAACATTTCAGCGATCGATTCTTCACTGAGGATCGGACACCGCGCCGGATCGTCGAAGGAACTAGAGAAGCGGACGAGCTCCGCGGCCGAGGCGATCCACCCGCCGTGCGCATCCATCGCCTCGATGCACCATCCGCCGTAAGCCACCGGGACCTTTCCCCGGCCAACCTCGACGACGCTCTGCACGCGCGCATCACCGCGTGGATAGTAGCGAACCTCGCCCGCCGCGCGGCCGGCCTCCGGCGTTCGCCCCAGCCGCATGCGGGTGATCTCAAGTGGACGCAGGATGTGGCTGGTCACATATTGCTCATACGACTGCTTCGATGTCCGTTCGATCACCCGTCCCAGCACGCAGTAGCCGAAGTTGGAATACGCCTCGCGCGTACCGGGATCAAAGTCGAGGGGACGGCCCATCATGTAGGCGATGATGTCGTTTGGCATGGCCGGCGGCGCGTGGCCCGCTGCTTTGGCGATCTCGATCGGACGGAACATCGGGTCAAACGAGGCATCGCGGTCAAAGCCGGCGGTGTGATGCAGCAACTGGCGAATCGTGATGTGGGCCAGACGCGGGTCCATCCGCGCCCCCTTCTCCTCGAGGATCGGAGAGAGCCCGAGCATCTCGAACGGGTGATCGTCGAGTCGAAGCTTGCCGTGCTCCTGGAGCTGGACGATCGCGGCAGCCGTGAACGGCTTGGAGATGCTGGCGATGCGGAAGAGCGCATTGGGCTCGACCGGCTCATGCTTCTCCACGTCCGCATAACCAAAGCCGCGGGCATAGACGATGCGGCCGTTCCGCGCGATCGCCAGGGCCGCACCGGGCACCTCGTGCTCCTTCATGAACGCGAGCATGAATCGGTCGAATGCCGCCAGGTGCGGCTCCGCGTCTCCGGAGATGGGGATCTCGGCAGCGATGAGAGACGTTGCGAGGCCAACGAGCATCAGGCCGGCCGCGCAGCTGGCGAGGCGATTGGAACGGGATGGGCAATCCATTCCTGCAAAATCTAGTCGCGCGGCAGCCAATGTGGAATCTGCGGTGTCCGACCGCCATTCAGCGGGGGGGGCGGGACGATGTCTGCGGGTCCTGCGGTCTGGGGATGAAATCCGCCGATAAGAACCTTCTGTTGTCTGCCTCCAGGTGCTCAGTGCCCGACTGGCTTTCTAAAGCGTCGCGAGCCCTGCTCCGATGGGACTCGGTCGGGCTATTCACGAAGGGAACATATTGATGCGCAGGTTGTTGCCGCTGGCTCTCGTTACGGTTTCGATGGTCGCGGTCGGATGCGCGGAGCCGCCACGCCGGCATTACGTGGAAGAGCGCGTCGTTTATGTGGCGCCGCCACCTCCGCGGCCGGTATACAGCCAACCCGCCGTGACGGTCGTCGAGGATGCTCCTGACGCGCCAGCCGCCGCGGCGTCAGTGGAAGTGGTCGCCGGTCCGGAGGTCGAACCCGCCGAGTTCCACGAGCAGCTCAGCCCCTACGGACGCTGGGTTCAGGTCGAAGACTACGGCGACTGCTGGGTACCGAACGCGGTCGAGCCGGGCTGGCAGCCTTACAGCGTCGGGTACTGGGTCCACACGCGCTACGGCTGGACCTGGGTGAGCGAGGAACGCTGGGGTTACGCGACTTACCACTACGGCCGCTGGCACCAGAGCGAGCGATACGGATGGGTCTGGGTGCCGGGACGAACGTGGGGACCGGCGTGGGTGGCCTGGCGCTCCGGTGACGGGTACTGCGGCTGGGCGCCGCTGCCGCCACGCCGGGGCGTGGAGGTCGTGGTCTTCACCTCGCGTGACTCCGATGACATTCCCGCGAGCCGTTTCGTCTTCTGCGAATCGCGCTACGTCGGCGGGCCGCACCTCCGCGAGCACTACGTCCCCGCGTCACGGAACGTGACGATCATCAATCGCACGACGAACATCACGAACATCACGATCGTGAACAGCCGGGTCGTCAGCCACGGCGTCTCCACGCGCGAGGTGGAAATGTACTCAGGCCGGCGCGTCGAGACCGTGAACGTCCGCACCGTCACGACATTGGAAAGGGTCCGCACCGTTCACGACCGCGAGCTGGCGCACGACCTGGCGCGCGATCGCCGGGCCGCCGAATGGGACGAGGCGCATGCGAAGCACGTGGCGGAGCATGAGGTCGCGCACGAGAAGCATGTGGAAGAGCACGCCGAGCACCTGGCCGCGAAGGATACGGCTCAGGACAAGCGCGAACAGGAGCACGCCGCCAACGTGGAGGCAAAACATGAGAAGCAGGCCGCCGCGGCTCAGGCCACGGAGGAGAAACATGAGGCGGCCCAAGAGAAGCAAATGACCGAAAAGCGGCAGCGTGATACGGACGAGGCCGCGGCCCGCGACCGGCGCGTCGCCGCACAAAAGGCGGCGAAGGACAAGCGAGCGGCGGCCGCGGCAGCGGCCCGCGCCAAAGACAAGCGCAAGCCGCCGCAGTCGCAGGATCCGAACGCGAACGCCGGCAATTAGTGCCGTTCAGTCTCCGGTGGCACGGGCGCCCTCGCCGTGGGCTGGGGTATTCTCTTGTGGCACGGGCACCCTCGCCGGTGGGCTGTGGTACCCCACAGCCATCGGCGGTACTCCGCCGATTCAGCAAGAGCGCGGCGGCTCAATCCATGGAGATGATCACTGCACCGTCTGCGTCACGCCAAGCTTTTCAAGGACCTCGGGGGGCGGGCCGTCGAAGTGATCGAGGGGGACGTTGCCAACGTAGCCGATCGCCTTCCATCCTTCGGGCGTCGCGTAGTAGGCGCTGGCGCACAGGTCGCGGAAATGGGCGAAGAATTTCGCGGCGATAGCCAACGGCGGCCTGGCGGCGCTGACCAGGCAGATGTCGTCGCAGATCGCGCGACGCTGTTCACCCGATAGCTCGGCGAACGGCTTCTTGAACCGACGATCGGATTCCGCCTCGATCCACGCGAGGCCTTCGAGGATAATCGGCCGGTCCCCCTGCTGCTGCGGATAGGGCGCGGAAATCCATTCATCGATCATCTCGACGACGCCGACCGCGCTGGCCGCGGGGCCCAGGTCATCGCTGGGGATGATCGTGTCAACCAGCGCGGCGGTGGACTTCCGCTGAGCTTCGGAAAACGTCAGGGGCCAAAAGTCGCCCGGCTGGTAACCCTTCACAAGATTTGGATCCACGCCGTAGCCATGCGGGGTGGCCGCAGGCGCGGGCGTAACACCGGCGGCGCCGGGCGCGACGCGCGGCTCGGCCCGCGCCGTTGACCCCGGCAAGGCAGAGGCGGCGACGGCGGTCATGACCCATTGCATCGTCTGACGACGCGTCGGTCGCACGGGGACTGCGGGCGGAACGGTCGATTGGTCAGGACTCACAGGTTCCCTTTCTTCGCTTCGTCCACGAGGTGATCGCAGGCGCGCCAGGCTAGTGCCATGATCGTGAGCGTCGGATTCTTGTCGGCGTTGGAGGCGAAGGGAGCGGCGTCGCAGAGGAACAGGTTCTTCACGTCCCAGGTCTGGCTGAAGCCGTTGCAGACTGACTTCCTGGGGTCATCGCCGATGATTGCGCCGCCGACCTCGTGGATGATGGAGCCGGGCTTCCAGAGGTTGTCACCGGGTTTGGCGACGCGCGCGCCGCGCACCGTTCCGCCCATCGCTTCGATCAGCGCGGTGAAGGTTCGCTCGGCGTGCAGCGCCTGGTTGACCTCATGGCTGCTCCACTTCCAGTGGAAGCGCAGCACCGGGATGCCAAAGCGGTCCTTCACCGTCGGATCGAGGTCGGCGTAACACTGCTCGTTGGGAATCATCTCGCCTCGGGCGGCGTAGTGGACGAACGACCCGAAGTAACGCCGGGCGTCTTCCTTGAACTTGCTGCCGTAACTTCCGCGGGTGAGGTCGGAGGGGACGGGGTTGGCGCCGCCGGGCATGCCGCGCGTGCCTCCCATCTCGATGTGGTAGCCCCGCGCGAAATCGAGCTTGCCGGCCTTCTGCTCCTGGTAGAGCCACCAGGGGGAATAGAAGTGATCGCCACCGGCGCCGTCCTCGTTGTGCGGCGGGAGGTTCTCGAGGGCGGGCACCTGCCCGTCGAGACTTGCGCCCACCGTGTCCATGATGTACTTCCCGACCAGACCGCTGGAGTTGGCGACGCCGTTGGGGAAGGCGTTGTTCTTCGAGTTGAGGAGGATGCGGACGGTTTCCGCTGAACCCGCGGCGAGGATGACGGCCTTCGCCTTCACGCGCGTTTCACGACCGGTGGTCTTGTCGATGAAGAGGATACCGTCGGCGCGGCCATCCTTCCCGATCGTGACCTCGCGGGCATGGGCATCTGAGATGATGTCGAGGTTGCCGGTGGCGAGAGCGGGCGGAAGGTGCACGGTGGTTGACTGGTAGTTGGCGGCCACGTTGCACCCGCGGCCGCAGGCGGTCGCCCAGAAACAGGCGGAGCGGTTGGCCATCGCCTGTTGAACGATCTTCCGCGCCCATTCGTTGCCGGGGTGCAGCTTGGCGGGGATCGTCTTGTAATCCAGGTGGCGGGTCAGGACGGCGCGGTGCGCGGATGTGATCGGGATTCCCAGCCTGCGGCCGTGCTTCTGCGCCAGGAGGTCGGCGGCGCGGCCCTTGGGGGCCGGCAGGAGGACGCCGGGCGGAGAGTTGGGCGTGTTCTCCAGGCCATCGTTCGTGCCGTAGACGCCGATCAGCATCTCGACCTTCGTGTAGTACGGCTCGAGGTCGTCGTATCCGATCGGCCAGTCGAAGCCCATGCCGTCGCGCGAGCGCGGCTTGAAGTCGTACGGTCCGTTGCGGAGGGAGATGCGGCCCCAGTGATTGGTGCGGCCGCCGAGCATGCGCGGCCGCCACCAGCGGAATTCCTCGAGGGGCGTGTCGTGAACGGTGGTGTAGGGCTCCCCCGGCACCTCCCATCCGCCCCCCACCGTCGCGTCATAAAAACCGAACGGCTTGTCGGGGGTGCGGTCCCCCATCAGCGGCGCCTGGCGCGGCGTATGGAACATCGGTGTTTCGGCGATCGGGTCGTAGGAGCGTCCCGCCTCCAGCATGACGCATTTGAGGCCCGCGAGGCTCAGCGTATACCCCGACTGCCCTCCCGCCGCCCCGGAGCCCACGATCGCCACATCGTATTGGTCGCGCGCCTTGTCGGCGGAAATCATCGGCATGAACCAAACCCTCTCGCTCGCGTGTGAGTCGCGTCAACGTCTCGTGCGGCAGAGCATCATAAGTTCAGACACGCATCTTGAGAATTCGTCGGTGCACGGGCGCGTGGAAGCGAACATCCGTGCGCGGCGCGCGACATCGCAACGAAGCGAGGTATCGGGCGATGGCCGATTCGAGCTCAGGATCCGGTGGAACCGAGCCGCTCGCTGATCGCCTGCACGAGGGCCTCCCGCTCGTAGCCGGTCTGGCGCTCGTTGTTGATGAAGAAGGCCGGCGTGCCGGTGACGCCGCTGCGGAGGGCACTGGCCATGTTTTCCTGAACGCGCGGGGCGAAGCGGTGGGCGTTGAGGTCCTCGCGGAATCGATCGAGGTCCAGGCCAAGCTGGCCGGCGTATTCGAGCAGGTGCTCCGGCTCCAGCGCGAGCTGGTGTTCGAAGAGCAGGCGATGCAACTCGTGAAACTTGCCCTGCGCCCCGGCGGCCTCGGCAGCCTCGGCGGCGAGGCGGGCATGAGGATGAAGCTTCACCAGCGGGAAATGCCGAAAGGCGATCCGCACCCGATCCCCGAACTGCGCGACCAGGTCCGACACGACGCCGGCTGCGCGGGCGCAGTGGGGACACTCGTAATCGCTGTATTCGACGATCGAAATCGGGGCGTCCGCCGGTCCGATGACATGATCGTGATCACTGAGCGGCGTGTTGAGGGGCCGAAGCGACATCTCGAGTAGTGCTGAGTACTGAGTGCTGAGGAGACGCGTGACTGGGATTGGCCCGTGGTTACCGGCACTCAGCTTCTTCGTTGGATGATGGTAGGCCCGGAAACGACGAAGGGACGAGGCGCACGATAACAAACTGCGCCTCGTCCCGACGTCCTGCCCCTGACCAAACACGGACCCCACTCCCCAGACTATTCGGGAATATTACTGAGCCGGCAAAGCGTTTACTTCATCGCCTGCTGACGGGCAATCTTCACGAAGTAGTTCTTGATCATCTCGCGGTACGCGGGCGGGCCGCTCTGCTGGGCGGCGTTCATCAGCTCCTTGCGGACGAGCGGCGGGAGCTTGGCCCAGTCGCTGGCGCTGATCCCCAGTGCAACCACCGATTCCGGTCGGCCGTTTGCCCCACCCGTCTGCTGGATGGAGATGCCCTGGCCGGAGACGAGCGTGTCGCCAGGCGTCGGCGAAGACTCCTGGCCGGGCTCGTGGCCCGGTTCATGACCCTGTTCAGGCGTGCCCGCTTCGGGCTGGCCGGGCTGACCCGGCTGAGCAGCGGCGTTCGCCTGTGCGGCTTGGGCTAATGCCTGTGCCGCTTGCTGTGCCGCTTGCGGGTTGGGCTGAAGCGCCTGCTGCTGAGCGGCCGCCGCTTCCTGAGCGAGCTGCGCCGCCTGGGCCTGGGCCTGCTGAGGCGTTTGGGCGGGCTGGCCCTGGCCTTGACCCTGTTCCGGGTGACCTTGGCCCTGTCCCTGTTCCGGTTGGCCCTGACCCTGGCCCTGTTCGGGCTGACCCTGGCCTTGACCTTGTTCGGGCTTACCAGCTTCGGGCTGGCCCTGGCCCTGTTCCGGCTTGCCCGCCTCGGGCTGGCCGGCTTCGGGCTGGCCTGCCTGGGCGGCCTGCGCCTGGGCATCGGCCTGGGCGAGCTGCTGTGCATCGGGCAGGCCGCGAAGCTGCGCTTCGGCCTTGGCGAGATTCTGTTGAGCGGCGTCCTGGTGCTGCGCAGCCTGGTCAGGCTGACCCTGCGCCTGGGCTTGAGCCGCCGCCTGCTGTTCCTTGGCGGCGTCCTGGAGCGCCTGCTGCGCCTGATCGGCGCGCTGGGCGACGTTGTCGTTGTTCGCCTGCTGCGCCTGTTGCTGTAGCGCGGCGGCCTGCTGCTCGGCCTGCTGCGTCTGCTGGGCGAGCTGCTGTTGCGCTTGAGCGGCTTGCTGTGCGGGCTGGGCATTCTGCTGGGCCTGAGCCTGGGCCTGCGCCTGCTGATCGGCCTTCTGGGCGATCGCCGCCTGGGCATCGGCCAGTTGCTTGGCCTGATCCGCCGCCGCTTGCGCATCAGCCTTGTCCTGCGCGGCCGCGGCCTGGGCATCGGCCTGGGCATTCTGCGCCTCGGCTTTGGCCAACTCCTGTCCGGCCTTCTGGAGTTCCTGTGCGGCCTTCTGGAGGTCCTGCTGCGCCTGCTGGGCGTTGGCAGCCTGCGCCGCGGCCTGGGCATCCTGCGCCGCCTGCTGTGCATCCTGTTTGGCGGCGTCGAGGCCCTTCTGGACGTCTGCGTTCGCGGCCTTGGTGGCGTCGGCCTGTTTCTCGATCGCCTGCGCGGCCTGCTGCGCCTGTTGCGCGGCCGCATCGTTGGCCTGCGGCGCCTTCTGCTGCTGGGCTGCGGCCTGGGCATCCTGTTGGAGTGCCTGGGCCGCCTGGTTCGCGGCGTTCTGGTCCTGTTGCGCGGCCTGCTGATTGGCCTGATCCTGCTGGGCCTGCGCCTGCTGGTCCGGCGTCTTGTTGGGATTGGCGGCGTTCGCCTGGGCCTGGGCCTGCTGCGCATCCTGCTGAAGTTGCTGTGCCTGTTGCTTGGCCTGCTGGGCGGCCTGCGCCAGGTCGTTCTTGTTCAGCGCGTTGACGATCGCGTTCTCCTGGTCTTTGCTGGGCGGCTGCGCGTTGGCCGCCTGGAGGGCGTTCTTGTCCTGCTGGGCAAAGTTGTTGATCTGATCGTTGAGCTTCTGCTGCTCCTGGGCCAGGGCATTGGCGGCCTGCTGCGCCTGCTGCTGCTGTTCCTGCTTGGCAGTCTGGTCCTGCTGGGCAGTTTCCTGCTTTTGCAGTTCCTGTACCTTGTTCGCCAGCTCCGCCAGCTTCTGGGCGACCTGCTGGGCCTGCGCGTCCTGCAAGGCCGCGTTCTTCTGGAGCGCTTCCTGAAGCTTCTGGATCGCCTCGCGCTGTTTCTGATCGTTCTGGGCCTTGTTCTCCGGGTGCTCGGCGATGTCCTTGGCGACCTGCGCCTGCTCGCGCGCCGCCTGCTCGAGCGCCTGGGCGGCTTCCGCCTTCTGCTCCGCCTGCTGCACGTCGTTCTTCAGGTTCTGCAACTGCTGACGGGCATCGGCCAGTTCCTGCTGCGCCTGCGTCGCCTGCTCGGCGCGCTCCTTCGGGTTGTCGGCATTAAGCTCCGCCTTAGCCACGTCTTCGGCCGACTTCTCGATCTTGTTGTCCGCGATCTGCTCGACCTTCTTGGCCACGTCGGCGAAAGGCGTGTGCTCCTCTTCCTTGGCGGCGGCCTTCAAGTCCCTGGCCGCATCGGTGAGCTGCTGCTGGCTCTCATGCGCCTGCTGCTTTTCCTGAGCGGTCGGCGTGTGATTTGGGTCGGCGTTACGGAGCGGCTGAACCTTGGGCTCGGCCTGGTTGAGCTGCGCGATCGCCTTGTCGATCGCCTGCTCCAGCTTCTGCTTCTCTTCCTTGGTGAGCTTATCGACGTAGCTCTGCGTGTTCTTGTCGATCTTCAGCGTCTGCTTGTTGGAGAACGAGAACTGCGGCTCCGGATCGCGCGTGTCGGTCACCTTCAACTGGTAGGTGATCTGAGTCGCCTCAGCGATGCTCTGGCTGGAGAGCGTCTGGGCAACCGAAAGCTTCCATGTGTCCTTGATGTTCCGGCGATCGCCGGTCGGAAGGCGCAGCTTGATCGACTTCTGCGGCTTGTCGTCCACCTGCACCAGCGCCTCGAGCATCGAGACGCCGAAATCATCGGCGGCGATGTACTGCACCGGCACCGTATCGTCCGGGCGAACGGCGATCGAAGCGCCCGGCGACTGGATCACCACTGTCGGCACCTGATCGGGGATCGCGATGATGCTGTGCGGCTGCTTGGCTTCCTTGTTGCTCAAGCCAAAGGAATTGGCGAGTTGGATGAAGTAGGTCGCGTTATTGCTGACGACGAAGCTGGCGGCGTAATCGCTGTCGGTCTGCTTGACGAGCTTGACGGTCAGCGGCTCATGATCCGCCGCATCCTTGGTCGCGGACTGAATGACCATCTGGTTCTTCAACTCGGCGGTGTCGGAGAGCGGCCCGCCGCTCGTGTGGACTGTGAGCGTGATCCGGGTGCCGACAAGGGCTTCGACGGTGCCGTCGCGGTTCAGTTCCGTGCGCGCCGGCAGCGCGGTGTAGCTGGGGTAATCGTACTTGAGGTCGAGACTCGCGATGCCCGGCCGTGGGTTGACAGTGATCGTGTACCACTCGGAGTCACCCTTGTCGGTGCTCACCATGTACTTGAAGCCGGCCTGCACATTATCAAGCTTGGTGTTGAACTTTCGGAGGCCGGCGTCGGCGAGCGTGCGGCCAACGGTTTGGCCGCTGGCGTATTTGCTGACCATCGTCGCCTTGCCGATCTCCTCGTTCGTTTTGGCCACATCGGTGGAGACGCTGGCGGTGATCTCCAGGTCATCGCCCTGGGCGATCGTCTTGTCGCCGGGGGAGACGGCGATGCGCGACAGCATCGGCGGCAGCGCGCTGCGCCAGGGAGTGAGCATGCGGTACAGGCCCGCCTCGATCGGCAACGGCTTGAGGATCGTCAGCAACAGCCACGCGAGCACGACCGGCGCGAGATACCCCACCCAGCGCATGAGACCCTTGCTCGATACGACCGATTGCGGGTTGACGGATGCGGCGTCGTCCTCGGCCTGGCGGACGAGGTGCGCCACCAGTTCCTGGGAGCCGCGGAAGCGCGGGTCCACTTCATCGCTCAACTCGACAGCACTGCTGATGCGCTCCTGCACGTGCGGGAGCGAATGTTCGACTTGTGCCGCGGCACGGCTCAGCGTCCACTTCTGCAACGCCGGCCGAAGGAAGTGCACCGCCGACCAGATTACGGCCGCCCAGAACGCCAGCGCCAGCGGGACGCGCAGGAGCGCGGGCATCATCGGGAAGTATCCGAGCAGCAGCGCGGCGGCGAGGAGCACGCCCAGGCTGACAACCAGCGTCTGGAGCGCGCCTTTGGCCGCGAGCACGAACCATTGCCGACGCGACACCTCGCGGAGCGGGCTGAGGATCCGTTCGGAGATCATCTGGGTTGCGGGTTGTGGAATGGCGGACATGGCCGAGACCTCCGAATGTGATTGCAAAGCGCTAAGCGATTGCCTGAAGCGAAGATGCGAACGGCTTCCCGGGGCGCGAAAGACCCGCGCCTCAGCCGCTTCGCCCCGCAATCAAAGTTACGCCGGCATGGGCGTGACGTTGAACGGGGCAATGTGGAGATGCGCGGGCAGACGGTTCATTACACGGCATTTTCGCATCGCTTCATTCTTCTGGGTCGCTCGGCGAATGAGATTAGGATTAGGATTAAGATTAGGATGAAGAATTCCTGCCGCGCACCTCTACGCTCTCCCGATAAACCCTCTCTAATCCCTCCACCATCACCTTCGCGTCGAAGCGCTGGCGGGCGAACTCCCGGCCGACTTCGCCCATCCTCGTTCGCAGGAGCGGGTCGTCGGCGAGGCGCTCGATGGCGGCTGAGAGGCGCTCGCGGTTGAAGGGGGGAAGGACATACCCGCTCACCTGGTCCAGCACGCCCTCGGCCGCGCCGTCGATGTCGTAGGTGACGACCGGCTTGCCCGCCAAAGCACCCTGCGGCAGGGCGCGGGCCAGTCCCTCCCGGCGCGAGGGGTGAACGAGGATGTCCATCGCGCCGCTCAGCTCGGGAATTCGCTCCGGCGGGACCAGCCCGGTCAGGATGAACCGATCGGCCAGTCCCAGTTCGGCGATTTGCCGTTCGAAGCGCGGGCGCAGCGTGCCGTCGCCGATCCAGAGCCAGCGGAGGTGGGGGTAGCGGGCGCACAGGCGCGGCGCGATCTCCAACAGGTCATCGTGCCCCTTGAGGTCAAAGAGGCGCGCGATCGTCCCGACGACGACGTGATCGTCTGACAGGCCCAGCGCGTCGCGAACCTGTTTGCGCGGGACGGGCGGATCGAGGAATGGCGCCGTCTTCATGCCGCTGTAGACCGTGACGTATTGCTCGGGCCGGCCGATCCGCGCCGCCAGCGACTGGTTTCGCATCGCGTCGGCGACGCAGACGATCCGCGTCGAGATCGGCGCCGTCCGGCGTTCCAGGAACTCGTAGAAGAAGTTCACCATTGCATGCGTAGAGGCCGTGAACGCCAGCCCATGGATGGTGTGAATGACCGCCGGCACGTCCGCCAGGTTCGCCGCCCACCGGCCGATGATGCCCGCCTTGCTGCTGTGGGTGTGGACGACGTCCGGCTTCAACTTGCGCAGCCGGCGCACCAGTGTGCTGTAGGTGCGCCAGTCGCGCCACGGCAGGATAGATCGCCGCATCGAGTCGAACACTTCCACGCGGTAGCCGTACCCATGCGCCCGCGCCATCAGCGAGCCTTCGGGCCCAGGCGATGGCCCGGTCATCAGCGTGACCTCATGCCCACGGTCGCGCTGCCCCTCGCAGGAAAGCAGCGTGTTCTCCTGCGCGCCGCCGACGATCAGGCGCGTGATGATATGGACGATTTTCATCGCGCGGCGAGTATACCCATGCGTTCAGTTGCCGAAACCAACCCAACTGCGACAAGCCAAACCGCGAAGCCACGATGCCGCGAAGCAATCTGATTTGATCTGCGGTGAATCTTCTTCGCGTTTGCCTTCGCGCCTTAGCGGCTTCGCGGTCGCTTTGAATGAATAGATCTGAGTTTCATCCCCCAACGCGCAAACACCCCACAAAATCCATTGTGGGGTGTTGTGTTTGATCAAACCTCTCAAGAGAGGCTAGCTCACGCTTCCCGCCACATCCTGCTGTTTAGCCGGGCGGTTCCTTGGCATAAACATGCCGGCGGGATGGAAAAGGAGAAGGGGGGCGGTCCATTAAAACCACGGGTGGTAGGGATTCAATCGTGGAGGATCCCCCCATTCTTCGCCAACTTGCGGGTCTCATGCGCTACAGTTCGCATTCGTCGGCATACGCGAGTGCCGATTAATGCTTAGGAGCCGTCCACACACAAATCGTCGTGCCGTCCAAGGCGCCGAGGATCAGCTTATCGTCGGGCGAGAAGGCTACGGTTGCCGTTTTTCCTGATTTCAAACCAGTCAGCGTCGCGATTTGATGGCCGGTAGAGGCATCCCAGAGTTGCACCCGCGGCGGAGCGCCGGCCCCCGCATCGCCGGTGACCAGAGTCTTGCGGTCGTGGGAGAGAGCGCCGGCGGTGAAAGTATCGCCCGCAGAGGCCTTGAAAAAGTACTTGGGCTTGCCGGTCGCCACGTCAAACGCCGCGGCTCCGTCGGATTTGCCGTTGATCGGCGCCACGATGGTCTTGGCGTCGGCGAAACAGGCCCACTTATGGCTGGCGGCCGGTTTGGTGAAGTGGGTGACTTCCTTCCCCGACGTGGCATCCCAGACGTAAATGATGCCATCGAACGGACCATCACCTCCGCCGCTTGCGCAACCGAGAAGCTGGGTTCCATCGGGGGAGAAGGCAACACCCAGGTTAGTGCCTTGCTCAGCTTTCCAATCCGCGATCGACTTGCCGGCAGTCGGATCCCAGATCTGCACGTTCTTGCCAACGCTGGAGGCCAGTTTTTTGCCGTCCGCTGACCACGCCAGGCCCAGAGAATAGGGATATGCGTTGAGGGCAACTGTCTGCGAGCCTTTGCCCGTCGAAGGATCCAGCAGAGTCAATGTTTTGCCTTCTCCGCCGCCGGCGACCCACTTTTGATCCGGTGGCAGCATTAGCGACAGGACCGCGTCCTCAGTCTTGACCGTCGCTGTGTCCTTGCCCGAGGCCGTGTCCAGAATGTGAATCGCATTTCTGTCCGCCGCCAGGATGGTGCGGCCCGCTGGTCCAAAGGTGACGGCTTTTGCGTCAGCAGTGAGTTCGATCGTCCGAGTCGGCTCAACGCTCACCGGAGCCGCGTCCCCACGAACTAACTGAGCGTTGAGGGAAACATAGAGCACGCTCGCACGCAGCAGCCGCAGAGGGATGTAAACAGATCGCATCATGGTCTCCAAATGAGATATGTTTGGCCTGAAGAATCGACGATTTTCCGTTCCCGCCGCGCGGAATTGCTTTACGTCGACATGGTGCAATCCCGACGCGCGCTAAGATAGAGCGCAGAGCGCGGGCGTGCAAGCCAGCGGCATGAGCGCCGCGAGAACGCAGAGATTGGACCGACAACGGATCGTGCTCGGAACGGACCATTCCGACAATGATGATTGCCGTCGGTCATGATCCAGATCCGACCACGACGCCCACTGTGCTATCTCTCGGATTTCGGTATTCGGATCCCCGCACCGCGATGACGAAACACGATGAGAAGTCCCAGAAACGCACTCAATCCCATCAAGCTATTCGTGGCCACGAATATCCAGTTTCGCAAAAGGCAGCTATAGATCGTGAAACCAATAGACGCCGCAAGCTGCCCGATGAACAGCCACTTCGACACACCTGTGCTTGACCGCGATTCCCATTGTTTATGAATCTGTTTGGCGATGGTCGCGAGTAGAATAATGGAACTGACCCAGCCAATCAGCTCTGTCATCATTTTTTCCTGTTCCGCCAATAAATTTGTGATTGTATTAGAACAGTTGTTTTTCAGTCAAAACTGATTTTTAGCGTTTTGTAGAACGCGCACCACTATTAATCGTATCGATGGCAAACAAGAATCAGCAGCTTTCGCGGGGAGCCATTAAATATCGACCCG
>JBBSDP010000002.1:0-216605 GCA_038240605.1 Tepidisphaerales bacterium
AGGCAATCTACCGGCGGGTCATCAGCGATGAGCCGGAGAACGCTGATGCGCTGCACCTGCTGGGCGCGCTGTGCTCGAGAACCGGGCGAGTGGCCGAGGCCCGCGCCCTGCTTTCGCGGGCGATTCAGGCAGATCCCTCCGTTCCGCAATTTCACAACAATCTCGGTTCTTTGCTGGGGCGCATGGAACGGCCGGCGGAAGCCGCGGTCCATTTGCGGCAGGCGATCCGTCTGCGGCCGGATTATGCCGAGGCGCACCTGAACCTGGGGATCGCCCTCGAACAAGTGGGCCAAGTCGATCACGCGGAAGCCGCATTTCGCCAAGCGGCTCAACTCAAGCCGAAATGGCCTCAAGCCCGGCGGAGTTTGGGAACGCTGCTCCGGACACTGGGACGGGGCGATGAGGCGGAGACGGAACTTCGGGCGGCCATTGCAGCCGCACCAGATGACATCGAAAACTACAGCCAGCTTGCGGCGGTTTACGCAAGCCAGGGTCGGATCGAAGAAACCACCAACTGCTACCGTGATGCGGCGGCGCGGCATCCGAATGCCGCGGCCCCGCACAGCGATCTGCTTCACCTACTGCATTACGACCCAGCTTTGACGGCGGAGGCATTGCTTTGCGAGGCGAAGCAGTGGGCACAGAAACATGCCGAGCCGTTGCGGGGAGAGGTTCAGCCGCCTGGGAATGATCGCTCGCCTGACCGACGGCTGCGGATCGGGTTTGTTTCGGCGGATCTGCGCGAGCACCCTGTCGCGCGGCTCATGCTGCCGATCCTGCGATTCCTGGATCGAAGCCGATTCGAGATCTTTTGCTACAGCGACGTCGCCAAACCGGAGGAGACGACGTCCGAGTTGCGAAAGCTTTCCGACGGCTGGCGCGAGACCGCCAACCTCACCGACGCCGCCCTCGCAAATCTGGTGCGCCAAGACGGTATAGACGTCCTGGTGGACCTCGGCGGCCACATGGGGGGCAACCGCCTGCTCACCTTCGCCCGCAAGCCAGCCCCCGTGCAGTTCACCCACTTCAACTACCCGGACACGACGGGGATGACCGCGATGGACTGGCGCATCACCGATGAGCTTTCGGAGCCGACCGGGTCCGGCGCGGATCGCTTCTCCACCGAACGCCTGATGCGCCTGCCGCATTGTGCCTGGTGCTACGACCCCGGCGACCCGACGCCGCCGGTCGGCCCATTGCCGGCCACTGCGAATGTTTTCGTCACGTTCGGCTGTCTCAACAAGCCCCTGAAAGTGACGCGGCCCGCGGTCGCGCTCTGGTCGCGAATCCTCCGCTCCGTCGAGAACTCCCGGCTCATGCTCCTGACCGGCGACCGGGAGAGCCGGCACGTGCGTTCGCGCTTCGCCGATCACGGGATTGACGATCGCCGGCTTACCTTCGTCGGTCTGCGGCCGCGCTACGCGTTCCTCGAACTCTTCAAACAGATCGACATTGCCCTGGACCCCTTCCCCTACAACGGGGGCGTGACCACCTGCGATGGCCTGTGGATGGGCGTGCCGCACGTGACCCTGGCGGGAAACAGCTACATGGCCCGTCAGGGACTGATGCTTCTGACGAACCTGGGCCTCGATGACCTGATCGCTCGCGACATGGAGGACTATCACCAACTCGCCGTATCGCTCGCCGCGGATTTGTCTCGGCTCACGGCCCTCCGCTCGGAGATGCGCAGCCGGCTGGCCAAGTCGTCCTTGATGGATTGCGAGGGGTTCGCACGCGATCTGGGCGCTGCGTTTCGCCAAATCTGGAAACATTGAGTCCAACACTCGCATTTGCCCTGGCCCGGGCGGCAAGAGTCCGGCTGCCACAGAGTCGTGGCGCCGAAGGGAATATTTGGAGAGTTTGACACTGGATTTTCCCGAACCGGGGATTTACCGTATCGGCGGTAAGTAGACGACTGGAACCTCTCGGCTCGTCGGGATCGTGTTGTTCACCCGTACCGGTTGGCTTCTCTCGCCCACACCTTTCCAGGCTGAAACGCTGGCCTCTTTCTCCACGGACCGGAAAGTAAAAGAACGGCCGTCGCCCACAACCGATTGGAGTTACCATGGGCAGCAAGTTGTATGTCGGGAACCTGAGCTATAGCGTCGATAGCTCGACCCTCGAACAGTTGTTTTCTCCGCACGGCACCGTGCAGAGCGCGGAGATCATCAACGACCGCGACACCGGTCGCAGCAAAGGGTTCGGGTTCGTACAGATGGGATCTGACGCGGAGGCCCAGGCGGCCATTGCCGCCCTGAACGGCCAGGAGCACGAGGGCCGCGCCCTCACCGTCAACGAAGCCAAGCCCCGCGAGGAACGTCCCCGTGGCGGTGGTGGTGGAGGCGGGGGTGGCCGCGGCGGCTACGGCGGCAGCGGCGGCGGTGGTGGTGGCCGCGGCGGCGGCGGAGGTGGCTACGGTGGTGGTGGTGGCGGTGGCGGCGGTCGAGGAAACCGCTACTAAGCTACCCCTCAGCTTTGACTTTTTCACGAGAGGCTTCCCCCACGGGAAGCCTCTCGTATTGTTGCCTTAGCCTTCCGCGCCGAGCGGGCGACGATGGATGCGCCGTAACGGCCACACGCCCAGGGCGCTGAGGATCACGCGATGCGGAAAGCGCCAGAGGTAGCCGTAATGACCTGCGGCGAATTGCCAGGATAACGTCTTCGCACAGAGCAGCACCGATTCGCGCCGCACGCCCGCCATCAGATAGCGCATGCTCTGAAACGCCGCCAGGCGCGCGATCAGCGTCTGCAATTCACGGGTCCGCGCCGGGGCGCCAGGATAAGCGCCCTGTCGGCAACGACGGATCAGCGTGCACATTCCCCGGTAAGCAGCGGTGGAACCGGCGGTGAACATCTCGCCATGCATTCGATAGCCGTAGGTCACGGGCGCATCGATCTTCACCATCCCGGGAACGACGCCAAGGCGCAACAGCAGATCCGTATCCTCCCCCACCACTCGTTCCGTGAGGAACCCGCCCGCTTCGCGGAGCAACGACGTGCGCGCGATCGTCTCGCCGGCGCCTCGAATAATCTGGTGGCGCCAAAACGCGTAAAGGTCCGGCCAGACCGTGAAACCAAGCGGCCTGGGCCGCACCGCGGCGAATTCCGCTTCGTCACGAAACCGCGATTCCGTCCCAAGCAACAGCGGCGGCGAATTGGCGCCGGCGATCGCGTTGGCGATCGTTTCAAGCGACCAGGGAAACAGCAGGTCATCGCTGTCCAGGAAGACGCAATATTCACCACGGGCGTGATCGATCCCGAGATTGCGCGCAGTGCCCTGTCCAGCATTTGCCTGTCGCAACGCGCGCAGGGCACCCTCTGGCCAGGTGCGCGCGCATTGGGCAACGACCGCGGGGGTGTCGTCGGTTGACCCGTCGTCGACTACGATCACCTCAAAGTCACCGAAAGTCTGCGCATGCAACGACGCGATCGCCTTTGCCAGCAGTTTTGATCGGTTGAAGGTCGGAAGAACGACCGAAATCAATGGCATCGTCTAATAGTCCCTCCCCCCGTTCGTCGTCAGCTCGCTATCGCCTGATTGCCGTCGCCAGGACCCGCGAGCATTTGCGGGATCGTGACGAACGCCATTCCTCTCGACCGCAATGCGTCAACGATAAGCGGAAGCGCCGCGATGGTCTGCGATCGATCACCGCCACCGTCGTGAAGCAGGAAGACGGCGCCGTTGCCGGCGTCGGCGAGGATGCGCTGCGCGATCTGCTGGGCGTTAGCCTGATCCCAATCCAAACCGCAGGCGCTCCACCCGACGCAGATCAGTCCCCGTTCATCTACCTGCCGAAGCACCCGGCTGCGCACGCTTCCGTAGGGCGGACGGAAGAGGGTGGTGCGCTCGCCCGTGATTTGTTCCAGTAACTCCGACGTGCTCGCGATCTCACGGTCCACGGCGTGCCGCGGGATCTTCGCCAGGTCCGGGTGGCTGTAAGTATGGTTTCCCACGGCGTGTCCTTCCCGCAGGGCACGGCGGACGATCTCCGGAAATTTGGCGATCTCCGTACCCACCCAGAAGAACGTAGCGCGAATGCCCGCCTCGTGCAAGAAATCGAGAATAATAGGCGTGAATACCGAGTTGGGACCGTCGTCGAACGTCAGCGCAACGGTGGCGATGCTGCTGTCGCCGCGCAGGAGCAGACGACGCCGCGCCAGGAGACGACGACGGGTCCTAAATATGGCAGGGTCTTGAAGCGCAACGCGGGTGCGGGTCAACTGACGGCGAACAAATTGTGCGACACGTGGGCCGAGCATCAATCGAAACATACAACACTTTGCTTACGCCGGTCACGTCCGGTAACCGCGCGGATCGCGATCGGCGGGCATGCGGACATGGGGAATGGAGATGGCTCATTTTGGCGTGATGTGCCCCGAAACGGGCGGACACCTGAATCCCGTGATGTCCCTGGCCCGCGAGCTCATGCGCCGCGGCCACCGCATTACATTTTACCAGTTTCCCTTATTTCGCCGGAAGCTGGAGTCGGCGGGGTTTGCCTGCCGCACGTACGGCGAGGCGGAGTTTCCCGCGGATTCATCCCGCGCCTTCGCGCATCGCCTCGGCGCTATGGGCGGGCTGCGCGGATTTCGATCCATGATGGACCTGGTACGCCGCACCGTTGGCGTCTGCCTCCAGCAGGTGCCGCCGAAGTTGCGTGCCGACGGAGTCGATGTCCTGCTGGTCGACGAGGTCCTCGCAGTGGGCAGTACGCTCGCGGAACTGGCGGCAGTGCCGCACGTCACGCTCAGCATCGCGCTGCTGCTCGAGGGGGACATCCTCGTTCCACCCTACTGCACGTCGTGGCGCTACCGCACCGACGCATGGGGCATTTTGCGAAACCGGCTCGCGTACAAGTGCCTCGGCGGGATGATGCGGCCGGTCGTCAGGGAGCTCATCGAACGTCGTGCGGCCCTGGGCCTTGGCCTTGACCCCTCGACCACGCGCTTCGGTCGGCCGGTCGTGTGGATCAGCCAGGAGCCAGCCGGGTTTGAATATCCGCGCCGTCACCTGCCGCCCCAGCTCCACTTCGTCGGCCCGCTGACCGATGCAAGCGTACGGGAGGCCGTCGATTTCCCGTTCGATCGGCTCGATGGCCGTCCGTTGATCTACGCGTCGCTCGGCACGGTGCTGGGACGAAAGACGCACGTCTTCCGCACGATCGCTCGCGCGTGTGTCGACGTGGGCGCACAGCTCGTGATCTCCCTCGGTGGCAGCGGATTGCCCGAGGACCTGGGCCCGCTCCCGGGCGCACCGCTCGTGGTTTCGCTCGCGCCGCAGTTGGACATCCTTCGTCGTGCGGCGCTGTGCATCACGCATGCCGGCTTGAATACGACCCTCGAGTGCCTCGCGGCGGGCGTACCGATGGTCGCGATCCCAATGGTGAAC
The DNA here is from genome assembly GCA_038240605.1 of Tepidisphaerales bacterium. Lineage (GTDB taxonomy): Bacteria > Planctomycetota > Phycisphaerae > Tepidisphaerales > Tepidisphaeraceae > JBBSDP01. Next base: position 5,390 of record JBBSDP010000002.1, read on the forward strand.
GATGCAGCGGGCGTCGCCGCACGCATCGCCTGGTCCGGCTGCGGAGAAATGCTGCGCCCGTCGCGCCTCAGCGCGCGGCGACTTCGCCGGCTCGTGTTGACCGTGCTGCACGAGCCACGCTACCGCATGGCCGCCGCGCGGATGTGCGATGGGATCAGCCGTGCAGGTGGCGTCCAACGCGCCGCGGATCTCATTGAAGATGCGACCGTGCACCCATCTACCTGAACGACCGATAATCATCTCAACCATTACAGCCGGCGCAGCCGCCCCAAACTGCCCATCCTTTCCTGCCGATGACGCGTTGGTCAGTCGGGGTGGAATTCAGGCATTTTCAGTGGCGCTGGCTAGTGACCGATCATGAAAGCGAGATGATTAATGCCTCATGAACTCTCGGAAACTTTATCGCCAGTCTCTTCGGACCTCGATATAGTTTCGCTAACCCGTCTGCGTGGGTCTGCTGCGTCCGGGGATACGTCTATGGATGTGATTGCGGCCGAAGCCGGCCGCCCGTGCGCGACCTGGGTCGAGCTTCTGCGCGACCGGGCCACTGCGTTGGGGCAGGACGTCGGCTTCATTTTTCTCGCTGATGGAGACGAGCAGGAGCTCGCGATCTCCTACGCGCAGCTCGATCGCCAGGCCCGTGCGATTGCGTCCACACTTCAGGATGCCGGCGCCGCCGGCGGCCGCGCACTTCTGCTCTACCCGCCTGGGTTGGAATTCATCGCCGGCCTGTTCGGCTGCTGGTATGCCGGCGTCACCGCCGTGCCCGTCTACCCACCGCGTTCCGCGCAGCACCCCGCGGCGTTCGCCACCCTTCGCGCGATCGCCGAAGATGCGCATCCGACGGTCGTCCTCACCGTTTCTCGTCTGCTTCCAACGCTGAAGGCGTCTGCCGCGCAACTGCCGCTGCTCGGCGCCGTCCCGCTGATCGCCACCGACGATGCTGACCTGATCTCCCGATTCGACCGGTGGAACGAGCCGGCGGTGAACGCACAGACCGTCGCTTGCCTCCAGTACACGTCGGGCTCCACCTCCATGCCAAAGGGCGTGATGCTCACGCACGCGAACCTGATGTTTGGCTCGGAGGTCATCCGCGATTGCTTCGGCCACTCCCGCGCCAGCCGTGGCGTCATCTGGCTTCCCCCGTATCACGATATGGGCCTGATCGGCGGTATCCTTCAGCCGCTCTATGCCGGCTTCCCGGTCACGCTGATGGCGCCCGCGGCGTTCCTTCAACGCCCGCTGCGGTGGCTGAGCGCCATCACCCGTGACCGCGCGACCACCAGCGGTGGGCCCAATTTCGCTTACGAGCTGTGTGCCCGGAGCGTGCGTGAACAGGACAAGCGGGCGCTGGACCTGAGCAGCTGGGAGGTCGCCTTCAACGGCGCGGAGCCGATCGACCCGCACACGATGGAACGCTTTGCCCGGGCCTTTGCCTCCTGCGGTTTCCGCCGCGAAGCCTTCTACCCCTGTTACGGACTGGCCGAGGCCACGCTGCTCGTCTCCGGCGGCGAACGGGCCGCGCCGCCTTTAGTGCGCCGCTTCGACGCCATCGCCCTCAACCAACACCGCGTCCAGCCTGTCCCGCCAGGTGGTGATGGCGGAAAGGAACTGGCGAGCTGCGGGCGGCCGCGTCCGACGGGCGCGGTGCTGATCGTCCATCCGGAATCTTGCCTCACCTGCGATGTCGGCGCCATCGGCGAAATCTGGGTCCGGGGCGGAGCCGTGGCGCGCGGCTATTGGCAGAAGCCGACGGAGAACGACGAGGTGTTCGGCGCACGCCTGGCCGACACGGGCGAGGGCCCGTTCCTCCGCACCGGAGACCTGGGCTACTTCGACCAGGGAGAGCTGTTCATCACCGGCCGGCTCAAGGACCTGATCATCATCCGCGGGCGCAACCATTATCCACAGGATATCGAGCAGGTGGCGCAGGCGAGCCACGCCGCGCTGCAGCCCGGCGCCGGCGCCGCCTTCTCCGTCAATGGAGAGGGTCCCGAACGACTAGTGATCGTGCAGGAGCTGGAGCGCACGCAGCGGAACGTCGAGCCGCAAATCGTCATCGACGCCATCCGGGAACACGTCGCCCGCCATCACGAATTGCAGGTGGCCGGGATCGTGCTCCTCAAGCCGGGCCAGATCCTCAAGACCTCCAGCGGCAAGGTGCGCCGCCGCGCCTGTCGCGCCGCGTACCTGAGCAAGGAATTCGAATCTCTGGCATGGTGGGTACAGCCGGTCGAAGCCGCCGAGGCGGCGGCGGACGAACCCGAGACATCGTCGACACCCGCCGCGCCCCTGTCGTACGAACAACTCGAAGACCTGATCATCGAGAAGTTCGCCGCCCTGCTGTCGCTGCCGGCGGACCAGATCGATCCCGCGGAACCATTCGCGCGATACGGGTTGGATTCGGCCGGCGCCACCGGGCTGGCCGGCGAGCTGGAATTGGCACTGGGGTGGCCGCTGGCAGCCACTGCCTTCTACGATCACCCGAGCGTCAGCGACCTCGCTCGACACCTCACGGATGAGCCCCCGGCCCTCGCCCCGACGGCCGGCTAAGGAGTATTTCGCACATGCAGGAAACGTCCGCCCATGGCCGCCCCGCCCTCGCGCCCGCGCCGCACCGGCCGCCGGGCCCGATCGCATTCAACCCGCTCTTGCCGGAGTTCGTGGTGAACCCTCACCCGCAGTACCACAGCCTTCGGGTCGAGGATCCGGTCCACTTCAGCAAGACGCTGGGCGTTTACGTCCTGACGCGTTACGCCGACGTCCATGCCGCGTTGCGCGACTCGCGCTTCGGCTCGAAGTCCGGCAACTGGGAACACTACGAGAAATTTTTCCTTCGCGGCGGGTCGCGCACCTCTCCGATGGCGGAGATGTACAACAAGTGGATGATCCAGCTCGACCCGCCCGACCACACCCGCCTGCGCGGGCTGGTCAACAAGGCATTCACGCCGCGGGTTGTGGATTCGATGCGCCCGCGCATCACCCGCATCGTCGACGACCTGCTCGACCGAGTGGTCAGGACGGGCCGCATCGAGGTCATGTCCCAGTTCGCGTTCCCGCTGCCGATCCTGGTGATCTGCGACATGCTCGGCGTGCCCCGCGCCGACTTCGAGAAGATCCACGCCTGGACCGCCGCGCTGCTCCCCTCGCTGAGCCCGGCAATTTCCGCCGCGGGGCTGCAGCAGGTCAACGAGGTGATCGTCGAATATCGCGAATACTTCCGCGAGCTGGCCGGCCAGCGCCGCCGTGAGCCAAAGGAAGACCTGCTGAGCGCCCTGCTCGCCGCTAGCGAACAGGGTGAGAAGCTCAGCGAGGAGGAGGTACTGGCGACGTGCGTTTTCCTCGCCTTCGCGGGCCACGCGACGACCGCGCAGCTCATCGGCAAGGGAATGCTGACGCTGCTGGAAAACCCGGAACAGCTCGAGCGTCTTCGCCGCGACCCCGCCCTGCTCGCCAACACCGTCGAGGAACTGCTGCGCTACGAGACGCCGTTGCAGATCCTTTACCGGACCACCAATGCTGAGGTGACGATCGGGGATCGCGTCATCCCGCCGAAGCAGATGGTGTTTCTCTCGATCGCCGCGGCCAACCGGGACCCCGCGATGTTCGCTGATCCCGATCGGTTCGACGTCGGACGTGATGCAAGCAAACAGCTTTCGTTTGCCTATGGCATTCACTACTGCATTGGAGCGCCGCTGGCGCGGCTGGAAGGGCAGATCGCATTTGCCGCGATGCTCCGCCGGCTGCAGGACGTTCGCATCGATACCGCCGGCATCCGGCGCGAACCAAGTCTGCTCCTGCGTGGGTTGAATTCGTTGCCGCTCACCTTCGAAGCCACCGTGAAATGATGGGAGGCTCGCCGATCATGAGTAACCAAAAGGTTGGGAGAATTGAATTGGAGCCGATTGCGATCGTCGGCATCGGCTGCCGCTTTCCAGGAGCGGCTAGTCCATCCGCTTACTGGCGGCTGTTGTGCGATGGCGTTGACGCGATCGGCACCGTCCCCGCCGACCGCTGGGACGCCGATGCATGGTATGACCCGGACCCTGCCGCTCCCGGGAAGATGACATCCCGCTCCGGTGGATTCTTGAGCGAGATCGACCAGTTTGATCCCGAGTTCTTCGGGATCGCGCCGCGCGAGGCGGAGCTGATGGACCCACAGCAACGACTGCTGCTGGAAGTAGCGTGGGAAGCGCTCGAGGACGCCGCTATCGATCCCGCGACGCTCGCGGGCACGAGCACCGGGGTGTTCGTCGGGGTCTCGAGCAACAATTACGCGACGCTGCTCTACCACGACCCGTCGGAGATCTCCGCCCTCAGCAACAGCGGCAGCAGCCAGTGCATCGTCTCCAACCGCGTGTCGTATTGCCTGGACCTGCGTGGTCCGAGCATGGCGGTGGATACCGCCTGCTCCTCGTCGCTCGTCGCCGTGCACATGGCCTGCCAGAGCCTCTGGACTGGGGAATCAACGCTCGCGGTCGCCGGCGGGGTCAACGTAATCCTCTCGCCCGGACCGAGCGTCGGATTGACCAAGTCGCGCATCCTGTCACCGGACGGCCGCTGCCGCGTCTTCGATGCCGGAGCCAACGGTTTCGTGCGCGGTGAAGGGGCGGGCGCCATAGTGCTCAAACCCCTCTCCCGCGCCCTGGCGGACGGAGATCCGATCTGCGCGATCATTCGCGGCACTGCGGTTCAGCAGGGAGGGCGCACCAACGGCCTGATGGCGCCGAGCCGATGGGCACAGGAAGCCGTCATCCTGGAAGCGTGCCGCCGGGCCGGCGTCTCGCCGGGCCTGCTCCGCTACGTCGAGGCGCACAGCTCCGCATCACCGATCGGCGATGCGACGGAACTGAACGCACTGGGCACTGTGCTGAAGGTTGATCGACCCGACCATGACAAGTGCGCGATCGGATCCGTCAAGACGAACATCGGGCACCTGGAGGCGGCCGCGGGAATCGCGGGGCTGATCAAGGTGGCGTTGATGTTGCGACACCGGGCCCTGCCTCCCTCGCTGCACTTCAAGACGCCCAACCCGCAGGCGCCGTACGCGGACCTGCCGCTGCGCGTCCAGCAGGAACTGGAGCCCTGGCCCGCGTCCGATGCGCGGGCGCTGGCCGGGGTCGGCAGCTCGGGGTTCGGCGGCGTCAACGTGCACGCGGTGCTCGAGGCGGCCCCGTCGTCGCAACCGCAATGCGCGTCATCCGATGCTGAAGCCGGGGGCGGCGAACGCACAAGACTGCTGCTCACCCTTTCCGCCCGGTGCGCGCCGGCTCTGAAGGAACTGGCATCCCGCTATCTTGCCCGCCTGGAGCGAGAGCCAGCGGAACGCATCGCTGACCTCTGCTTCACCACCAACACCGGCCGTACGGCGTTCTCGCACCGCCTCGTAGCCGTTGGCGCCTCCGCCGCTGAATTGTCGGCCGCGCTGACCGCCTTTACCAACGACCAGCCGGCGTCCGGGCTCTTCACCGGCGTCGCCACTCGCGCGACCGCGAAAGCCGCCGGCCCCGCCTCGCTCGAAACCGACGCCATTGCCCTTCGTTTCGTGCAGGGGGCACCGATCGACTGGACAGCGGTACATGCTGCTCGCCCCGAGTTGCGCCGGACCGGCTCGCTTCCCACCTATCCGTTCCAGCGGCAACGACACTGGGTAAATGGCAGGGTTCTCTTCGCGGTGCCCCCGCTGAAGTTCCCGACCGTTGCGGCGGATCTGCCTGCGCCATCGATCATTGCGGCGGCGCCCTCCGCGGTTCCCTCGTCGCGGCAGATCGTGCCGCCGCAGACCGACGTCGAAAGCGCCCTGGTTCAGATGTGGCGGCAGATCCTCGGGACACCGCACGTCGGCATCACCGACAACTTTTTCGAGCTGGGGGGCGGGTCGATCATGGCGATCGAGCTGTTCGAGCAGATCGAGCTGATGTTGGGCGTTCGCCCTTCCCCCGCAATCCTGTTCGAGAAGCCGACGATCGGCGAGCTTGCCGCCGCGATCACCGCCGATGACGCTGTCGATGAACCCGAACGCCTGGTCTCGACCATTCGTCCGGGCGGTTCGCGTCCGCCCCTGTTCCTGCTCACGCCCGGCCATCTCTTTCAGTTTGCGTCCCTGGCCCGGAAGATCGAGCCGGATCGGCCGATCTACGGCATGTCGTTCCCGATCCGGTTTTCAACGCCGGGGATCACGATCGAGCAAATTGCGCAGGGGTATATCACGGAGCTGGAACGCCTCTGTCCGTCCGGGCCCTTCCATCTCTTTGGATTCTGTGCCGCCGGCATCGTCGCCTATGAGCTGGCGCAGCGGCTGATCGAGCGCGGGCGCACGCCGGGCCTCGTCGCCATGGTTGACGCACCCTGCCCGCCGCGGCACAGCGGCGCCCGGCTGGGGCGCATCGGTTACTTCTGGTCGCGCGTCGCCGCCCACGCCCGCGCCGCACGCGCCCGTGGCCCGCGCGGCGCCGTTGGCTACATCGCCGGCCGTGGCAAGTTCCTTCCCAACGTCCTGCGTCTGCCCGGCTTCCGAGCGGCACGGCCTGAACAGCTTGCGACCGTTGCCCACCGCGAGGCGATTCATCGTTATCGCCCGATGCCCTACCCGAATGCGCTGGACCTTTACCTCGCCGAGGTTCCCTGGCCGAGCGCCGCCGAAGACACCCGTCTGGAGTGGCGGAAGTACGCGCCGGCCGGACATAACGAGTACTTCCCGGGCATTCACGATGGCTTGCTCAAGGAACCAACTGTCGCGGACGTCGCCGGGCGGCTCAACGCGTCGATCGCCGCCTGCGATGCCGACTCGCGCGGGCGCGAGCTTCGCTACGATGTGGGGTCCACAGTCACTCGTACGATCGAATTCCGAACATCGCCAGTCAAAGCTTACGCCAGGGGATAAACGTGCTGCCGACCGCCCTCGCTCCTTGCCCCTGCACCCTCGCCGTCCCTTCGGACATCGAGTTCGGCGGGTGGCTCGCGCCACCGACGGCGGGCCTGACGCTCCCCGCGCAGAGCGTGCATCTGTGGCGCGCGGCAGCCTCGGCTCCCGCCGGGCAACTCGAAAAGCTTGGCGCGATCCTCAGCCCTGATGAGATGGCTCGGGCCGCGGCATTTTACCGAGCGCCGGACCGCGATCGATTTGTCCTCTGCCGCGGCATCCTCCGCACGCTGCTGGGGCGGTACCTCCGCCGTCCCCCTGAATCGGTCGTGTTCGACTATGGCGCGCACGGCAAGCCAGCGCTGGCCGGCGCGCCGGATCTGCACTTCAACATCTCGCATACTATGGGCCTGTGCCTCTTTGCATTCAGCCGGGAACAGGCGGTCGGAGTTGACGTCGAAGCGATTCACGATCGCGGCGACATGGAGTCGACGGCGCGGCAGTGCTTCCACCCTCACGAATGGGAATTCATCGCGTCGCTTCCCGAGGCGCAACGATGTGCTGCCTTCTATGCCTGCTGGACGTGCAAGGAAGCGTACCTCAAGGCCCGCGGTGTCGGCCTCGCCGCGGAACCCGATACCTTTGAAGTGATCCCCGCCGCCCCATTGGCAGGCGACGCCACGGTCCACGTGCCAGGGCAGGCAGAGCAACCCTGGTGGCTTCACGTTCTGGACGTTGGCCCCGCGTTCGCCGCCGCAGTGGCAGCGCCCGTACACCCGCAAGTGATCCGCCAATTCGGCTGGCGCCCGTAAGGTGGACTCGGCCAACGACATTTACGAACGCGGATCGTTCGCATAGCGTATTGTTGTCGGGATGCTTACGATGAATGTGTAACGCGAGGCGCCGTTCGCTGACGGGCACGTCGAGTACTGGCACTGGTCCAACCCGCAGACCCTCGCGATCAATAATTTCTTTGCCTACACGCCAAACAATCCTGACCTTGCCCGCCTCGAGTCCGTAACTGGGTGGTAAAGTCACCGGGGAGGCTTGAACTTCGCACGCGATGCACCGGCTCGCATCTCATTCGCGCCAGTTGTAACATTTGATACGGAAACGCCGGCGGACTGCTGTCGGGCGTGGTTTTGTTGTGGGATAAGGGAAAAACGAATGATCTTCCGGCGCCGCGTCCTGATTTTGCTGCTTTCGTGCGGCGTGTTCGTCGGAAGCGTGCTGACCGCGCGTCCGCTCTCGGCGGCCGAGGCGACCGCCGAGCGACAATGGCTCGACCTCACGGGGGGCGCCGACGGAGCGGGCAAGGGTAAGCACGTTGTCCTGGTTGCGGGCTCTAACGAATATGGGCCGGAGACAGGGCTGCCGATGCTCGGACGGGTTCTTTCAACGCACCACGGCTTTGACTGCACCGTCCACTTCACGGTCGATGCTCAAGGCGCGATCGACCCGAACGTCATTAATAACATCCCCGGCCTCGAGGCGCTCGACCGCGCCGACCTGCTGATCATCTGCGCCCGTTTTCGCACTCTGCCCGACGAGCAGATGAAGCATGTGGTCGATTACGTCGAATCAGGCCGACCGGTGATTGGGCTGCGGACCGCCACTCACTGCTTCGCCTATCCGGGCGACAGCAAGAGCCCCTATTTCAAATATCGCTGGGACAACCGCGACCCGAGCTTCGAGGGCGGCTTCGGGCGGCAGGTGCTCGGTGAGACGTGGATCGCGCATCATGCGCCCAACGGACGAACCAGCACGCGCGCCCTCTTCGCGCCCGGCGCGGCGGGCGATCCACTGCTTCGAGGCATACACGACGGGGAGATCTGGGGCACGACCGGCGCGTACGGCGTACGCCTGCCACTCCTGGCCAACTGCACGACGCTGCTGCTGGGCCAGGTTATCGACGGGCCCAAGCCCACCGACTCGCCCGATTTTGGCAAACTGAACGACCCGATGATGCCGGTCGCGTGGAAGCGCACCTATGAGATCACCCCCGGTAAGTCCGGCCGTGTCCTCACAACCACGATGGGGAGCGCCGAAGACCTTCAAAGCGAAACGCTCCGTCGGCTGCTCGTGAATGCGAGCTACTGGGCAACCGGCTTGGAAACCAGGATTCCCGAGAAGGCAGACGTAACGCTCGTCGACCCGCCCAAGCCCTGGAAAAAAGGGATGAAGCCGGCCGACATGCAGCTGTAATCATCGACCCAGCATTCCCGCACCCCCGTAGCTGTTTGTCCCTTCTTTGATTGGTGAGTAACGCGATGGCAATGGCCGCTTTGAGCAACGTGGAAAAGCATTACGGCCGTCAGGTCCTCTTCGAGAAAACGGACCTGGCGATCTTCGACGGCGAGCGCGTCGGCTTCATCGGCGCGAATGGCTCGGGGAAGTCCACGCTCTTCAAGATGCTCGCCGGAGAAGTCCAGCCGGATGACGGCCTCGTGACCGTGAGCAAAGGAACCCGCGTCGGCTACCTGGTCCAGAATCCGAAGTTCGACCTGGAGAACACGGTCCTGGACGAAGCAGAGCGCGGCATCGAGAAACTCCACGCCCTCGCCCACGACCTGCGCGACCTCGAGCACCGCATGGCCGAAACGACCGGCGATGCGCTGGAAAAAGTCCTCGAGCGCTATCAGACGGTGCAGCATGAGTTTGACATCGCCGGCGGATATGCGTGGCAACATAAGACCGAGGCGGCGCTGCTGGGCGTCGGACTCGGCCGCGAAACGTGGGAGCAGAAGGTGGGCGAGCTGTCCGGCGGCCAGCGGTCACGCCTGGCGCTGACCCAGTTGCTGCTCTCGGAGCCGGACCTGCTCCTCCTCGACGAGCCGACGAACCACCTGGACCTGGCGGCGATCGAGTGGCTGGAGAACTACCTCGCCGACTTCGCCGGCGCGGTGGTGATCATCTCGCACGACCGATTCCTGCTCGACCGCCTGGCAACGCGGATCGTCTGGCTCAACCGCGCCCACATCGACAGTTACCCCGGTAACTACTCCGCTTACGTCGAACAGCGCGAGCTGCACGAGACCACGCAGCAGCGGGCGTATGAGCTTCAGCGCAAGGACATCGAGAAGCAGCAGGAGTTCATCCGCCGCTTCAAGGCCGGACAGCGCAGCAAGGAAGCCAAAGGCCGCGAGAAACGCCTCGAACGGCTGTTGGAGAGCGACGACGTCGTCCAGCGCGTCGGAACGCAGCAGCGCATCAACGTCTCGCTGAACACCAGTCAACGCGCCGGCGACCGCGTTCTTCAGGTGCGCGAGCTCAGCAAGGCGTACGCACAGAGCCCGCTCTGGGACGAGGTGACGCTCGACGTGAGCCGGGGCGAGCGCGTCGGCGTCATCGGCCCCAACGGATCCGGCAAGACGACGCTCCTCAAGGCGCTGATGGGCGTTGAGCCGTCGGATGCCGGCGAAGTGAAATGGGGCGCGAACCTGAGCATCGGCTATTACGACCAGCGGCTGGACATGCTCAAGCCGCATCACACGCTGATCGAGGCAATCCAGGAAGGCCGTCGCATGACCGACAAGTCAGCGCGGGAAGCGCTTGCGCTGATGCTCTTCGGCAACGATGATCTCCCCAAGACGATCGAGCTCCTGAGCGGCGGCGAAAAAGCGCGTGTCCGCCTCGCCCAGCTCCTGCTCGACCGCCCCAACGTGCTGGTGCTGGACGAGCCGACCAACCACCTCGACATCGCCTCGCGCGAAGCCCTGGAAGCCGCGCTCGAGCAGTTCGAGGGAACGATTCTCTGCGTCAGCCACGACCGCTATTTCCTGGACCGCGTGGTCGATCGCCTCTGGGTCATCTCGCCCCCCACGATCAAGGATTTCGGCGGCAACTATTCCGCCTGGGTTGAAAAGCTGGCAGAGGAAAAACGAGCGGAAGCCAAGCCTGCGGCCACGAAGTCGAAGAAACGATAGCAAGCGGTTGGGCCCTCAACCTCGAAGGACGCGACGGAAGTCACGCGCCGCGTGAATGACGCGGACGATCTCAACCCCATTATCAGTCGGCCGGTAAATGACAAGGTAGTGACGGAACCTCTTGATCGGCCAAAACCGCAAGTCGCTGAGTTCGGCTTCGGAAAAACCGCAGACTGGCCCCGCACGAGGCATCTCTGCGAGAAGTTCGAACGCGTTCTCGATTTGGACGTTCACACGCAGTGCCGCGCTCAGGTTGTCGCGTGCGATACGGCTGGTGATCGCGACAACGTCCTCCCGTGCCTTCTCGCGAGTCACGTACTGAGGCATCAGTCGGCCTTGGAGGCGTTGTGTCGGTCAACGACTGCCTGGCGCATCTGCTGGAAATCCTCGTGAGTCATCTCTCGAGCCGGACTTCGCAAACCCTCCTCAACGAGCGTCTTCATCTGTTCAAGCGATGAGACTCGCAGGTGTTTAGGCGCTCCACAATCCTCTTCAACGTCATCGCCGCGCAGTTGCTCCGAAACGAGACTCTGAAGGTACAGCTCCAGCCTGGCAAATCCGCGTTCCGTTGCCTGCGCTTTCGCGAGCGCCATTTGTTCGTCGCTCAGTGCGATTGTTACTGTAGCCATTTGGCGACTCCTTTTCAGCGGCCTTCCTGCATTCGACCAGCGATCATAGCACGCCTGTAGCAACCATGGCTTAGGCCAGGATCGGCCCGATCACCTGGCCGCTGACGTTGGTGATGCGGCGACGGATGCCGCTGTGGTAGAAGGTGAGGCGCTTGTGATCGAGGCCCAGCAGGTTCAGGACGGTGGCGTGGAAGTCGGGCCAAGTGACGGGATCGACCGCCGACTTCCATCCAACCTCGTCGGTCTGCCCATATGAGAAGCCGTGCCGCAGGCCTGCGCCAGCCATCCAGTTGGTGAAGCCGTACTGGTTGTGATCGCGGCCGGCTCCGACGGTGTTGGCCCCGGATTGCGTGAACGGCGTGCGACCGAACTCGGTCGTGAAGAGGATGAGCGTGTCGTCCAGCATCCCACGCTGGCGCAGGTCGCGCAGCAACGCCGCGATCGGCTGATCGATCCGCGCGGCTTCCTGGCCGTGGTTCGCCTTCACGTCTTCGTGCCCGTCCCAGTTGATCCGCGGTGAGCCCAGCGCGCCGCCGGAGAAGAGCTGCACAAACCGCACGCCGCGCTCGAGCAGCCGGCGGGCGAGCAGGCAGCCGCGGCCGAAATCATGGGTGGGCGCCTGGCCGATGCCGTACGCCTCTCGCGTCGCCTCGCTCTCGCCTTCCAGGTCGGTCACCTCAGGAACCGCCAACTGCATCCGCGCCGCCAGTTCGTAACTCCGTACCCGGGCCGCCAGCGCGTCTTCCTCATGATGGCGCAGCAAGTGCCGGCGATTCAGCACGCCGAGCAGCTCGCGCGCATCTAACTCGGCCTGAACGGGGATGGCTTGCGCGGGAACGAGGTTGTCGATCGCGCGTCCGCTGGCGCGGAACGTGACGCCCTGGTGCCGGGCAGGCAGGAAGCCGCTCGTCCAGTTGATCGACCCGCCGGGCGGAAGCTCGCGCGCATCGGGAATGACGACGAATGCGGGAAGGTTCTCGCTTTCGCTGCCGAGCCCGTAACTGAGCCACGAACCCAGCACCGGGAAGCCGTTGAGGCGGAAGCCCGAGTTCTGCTGGAACGTGGCGGGCGTGTGATTGCTGGTATCGGCGACCATCGAGCGGATCAGCGTCAACTCGTCGGCTGATCCGGCGATGTTGGGGAACAGATCGGAGATCCACGTCCCGCTCTGGCCGCGCGGCTTGAATGCCCAGTCGCTGCGGCGCAGCAACCCCACCTGCCCGAAAAATACGTCCGGTTTGGCGCCGCCGCCCAACGACTGCCCGTGCCGCTGGATCAACTCCGGCTTGTAGTCGAAAGAATCGACCTGGCTCAACCCGCCGCACGCGACGATCTGAATCGCGCGCGTCGCCCGCGGAGCAAAGTGTGGCAACGTCGGGAGCGCTCCCCGGTCGTCGGTCTCAGCAAGAGCGTCGCGATGAAGCAGCGATGCCAGGGCGACCGCGCCCAGACCGCGCGCGGACCATTTCAGAAAGCCGCGACGGTCCACTGCGGTACTCTGGCTGTCAGTCATGATGGACGCTCGATCAATCGACATAGGCGAACTCGTTGCAGTTAAATAGGACCCGGCACAACGCCGGCAGTCCATCGCGACCGACGATTCGCTGGCTGGCGGCCACTTCCTCTGCGTCGGGCGCGCGAGCGAACGCCAACTGGTACGCGAGCGTGACCTGGCGATCTAGCTCCGGCCCGGCCTCGCGCTGGAGTCGCTGGGCGAACCGATCGCTCATCCGCAGGACGAACGAGTCGTTCATCAGGGCCAGTGCCTGCAAGGGCGTGATCGTCAGCGCGCGACGCGGCGCGCGGGTCGAGGGATCGGGGCAATCGAAAACGTCGAGCAGCGGGTTGCGTCCCGAGCGCACCCAGGTGCGATAAACGCTACGGCGGTTGAACGTGCCGCCGACGAAATCGCGCGGCTCGTAGAACTGTGTATTGTGCGTGAAGGTGTGAAAGTCCTCGTATCCGGGCCCGCCGATCCGCGGGTCGAGTTCTCCCGCGACGGACAGCATGGTATCACGAAGCGATTCGGCTTCGAGCCGACGCGGAGATTGCCGCCACAGCAGGCGATTGTCGGGATCGATTCGGGCGGCTTCCGCGTTCAGCTCCGATGATTGCCGGTACGTGGCGGAGCAGACGATGAGCCGTTGGATCTGCTTGAGGCTCCAGTGCCGCGCGATCAGCTCGGTCGCGAGCCAGTCGAGCAGTTCCGGGTGGGAGGGGCGACCGCCGTTGAAGCCGAAGTCGTTGGCAGTCTCGACGATGCCCCTGCCAAAGTGGTATTGCCAGAGCCGGTTGACGATGACGCGGGCGAAGAGCGGATTTCGTTCATCGCTGAGCCACTTGGCCAGCTTCATACGGCGGTCGCGGTCGCTCGCGCTATCGCTCAATCCAAAATCGGCGGCGACACCCGGCACCGCGGCGACGCCGCCCGGCGTGACCCGCTCCGCCTCCTGCGCCGGATTTCCCCGGCGCAGTACGTGCGTCGGGCCAACCGGCCCCGGGACGACGGCATAGGTCCGTGTCGCCCGCGCGCGGCCCTGCTGCGAACGGATCTGCCCGATCTCGATGTTGAGCTGCTCGATCTCGGCCTTCGCGACGGGATTGAGCACCGCCACGGCTGCGACCTGTTGCGTGAGGAGGTCGATACGAACCTGAATTGCGGCGGCGCGATCCTCCGCGGCATGCTTCAACGGTTCCCCGGTGATGTCGCGGTCGCCATGCTGCACGCCCGCGAGGCTGGAGACGAGCCGGTAATATTCCGCCTGAGGGATCGGATCGAACTTGTGGTCGTGGCACCGCGCGCAGTTGGCGGTGAGGGCGAGGAAGGTCTGCGTGGTCGTGCCGACCAGGTCTTCCATCTCGTCCTGCCGCACGACGGCGCGCATCGCCGCGCTCTGCTGCTTCTGGCCCACCTCGTCATAGGCGCCGCAGACAAGAAATCCCGTGGCGATCACACCCTGCGCGTCGCCGGGCCGGAGAACGTCCCCGGCGATCTGCATGCGGGCGAACTCGTCGTAGGGCATGTCGGCGTTGAAGGCGTCGATCAGCCAGTCACGGTAGCGCCAGGCATTGGGTCGAAAACCATCGCGCTCAAATCCATCGCTCTCTCCATAGCGGGCCACGTCCATCCAATGACGCGCCCAGCGCTCGCCGTAATGAGGCGAGGCGAGCATTGCGTCAACCAGTCGCTCGTAAGCGTCGGGACGTAGATCGGCGATAAAGTCGGCTGTCTGCTTTGGCGTTGGGGGGAGGCCCAGTAGATCGAAGGAGAGGCGCCGGATGAGCGTTTGGCGGTTAGCCGGAGACGGGGGATTTAATCCCCCTGCCTTGAGCCGATCCAGGATGAATGCATCGATTGGGCTCGTCCCCGGTGCATTGCCCGGAACCTTTGGCGGCACCAGCGGTTGCAACGACCACCCGTCGCGCCCCGCGCGGTTGGATTCGGGAGCCGGGCCGCCCGGCAGAGTCGGCGGCGCGATAGCGATGGCAATCAGCACCGCGTTGACCGGCCATTTAACACGATGGATCATCCGTTGCGACTCCCAACGCGCCGCCAGCGCGTTGCCTTTTCATCCTACCGAGCCCCGGCCCGTGTGTGGGTCGGGGAATTACAAATTTGATGGGCCGTGAGGAGCGCGCAGCTGAGAGAGCCCGGCGACTTGTCCCGGGATGGAGTTGTTCAAACCTGAGCAGGCAACCGAGCCTCTGCAGCCCGCGCCTCAAGGAACTGCACAAACTCATCCATTCCCACCCCCGACCGGGCAGACACTTCCATGATCCGCATGCCGGGACGGACCGCGTCGATGTTGCGGTACGCCGCCTCCCGATCGAACCCGACCGCAGACGCCAGATCCATCTTGGTGATAATCGCGACATCGGCGGTGTTGAAGATCGTCGGATACTTGAGCGGCTTGTCCTCCCCTTCGGTCACCGAAAAGAGCACCAGTCGCAGGTCCTCGCCCAGGTCGTAGCTGGCCGGGCACACAAGGTTGCCGACGTTTTCGATGAAGAGATAATCGAGCGACTGCGGCTGCCACCCGTCGAGGGCCGTCTTCACCATCTCCGCCTCGAGATGGCAGATGGTGCCGGTAGTGATCTGCCGGACCGGCGCGCCGCTGCGCGCCAGGCGATGGGCGTCGTTGTCGGTGGCCAGGTCGCCGACCAGGGCGGCGACGCGCCGCTCGCGGCCCACGTCCGTCAGCACCCGTTCCAGGAAGGCGGTCTTGCCGGCGCCGGGGCTGGAGACGAGGCTGACGACGTAAACGCCCTGATCATGAAACTGCTGCCGCAACGCACGGGCGACGACGTCGTTCTGCTTAAGCACTTTCTGCCGGACTTCCACAAGTCGCGTCTGCGGGGCCATCGATGATCTCCAGTGCGGATAATTCCAGCTCACGGCCGGTTCGGATGTCGGGCGTGGGCGTGCCACATTCGGCACAACAGATTTCCTGAACAGATATTACGGCTCGCTCGCCTCGGCAGTTGGGACAGTAGGCGACGATCGGGACCTGCTCGATCACGAGGTCACAGCGCTCGAAGCGCGTATTCTCGCGCGCCAGGTCATATGCCGAAAGCAGCGCCTCGGCGACCACGCCGGACAGCGGTCCGAGCTTAACGTGAATGGCTGCCACCTGCACGCCTCCACGTCGCTCGGCCTCTTCTTCGGCGAGATCGAGGAGGCTAAGGGCGATCGAAAGCTCGTGCATGTGCCGGCCTGATTCCTACTTGGCGCGCGCTCGATTGAGTTTATCCGTATCTGGGCCTGGCGAAGCGCCTGTCGCTCACATGTTACGGAGGCGGAGGTAGCGCATCACGTCGGGCAGGATCGAGACGATGCCGACGATTCCGAGGGCCACGATGATCAGCCCCAGGACACCCATCACGGGGTGATTCGACACGCCGGTGGCATTAGCCATTCGACGCAACGGCCTGTTGGATCGGGTAAGGGTTGTCATATCCAGAAGCTCCTTTCGGTTCGGGAAGAGGATCGTTCGCGAACGGCGGATAGCGCCCTTCGCGGATTTGCGCGATCAATGATTCGATGAGCGGGACCGCTTCCTGCACCGCCGCCTGCACCGCCGGGCTGATCCCCATCTGCATGTCATTTTCGGAATCGAGCGGCGTCGGCTCACAAGCCACGACCAGGAGTTTCTGCAATCGCCCCCCCATGGCTCCCACCAGGCGCAGTACCTTGGCCGGCTCCATCCCGTGCGTCTCGATCAGCAATTCGCCCGGCTGCAGCTCGACTTCGGCGGACAGCGGCTCTGGCTTGATCACGTACAGCGTCCCCGGCGCCGAACCGCGCGGCGCAGCATCGACGAGGATCGCGACATCGCACCCATCCAGCAGCGCGTAGGTGAGGTCCAGCCCGCGGATGCCGAAATCGACGACGCGGACGCCTTCGGGCAGCGGACGCTGTGCGAGCTTGGCGGCCACCTCGACGCCGAACGCATCGTCACCCAGAAAGATGTTGCCGATGCCAGCGATCAGTATGCGTGGAGGCGTCATGGCTGAGTCTCCTGTTGCGGATGGCCGACCAGATCAAACGTGAATTTCAGCTCATCTTTCAGCTCGATCATTCCTCCGAGAGCAGAGACTCGCTTGAGGCGAAATGCAGCCATGGAAAGTGCAAACTCGCCGCTCATGCGCATGTCATTTTCCGTCAGCCGGAGCTGGGCATCTACCGGCAAAAGCCGAGCCACACCGTGCAAACGCATATTGCCTTCGATTTTCAAGCGAAACCAATTGTCGGAGATCTTCATGGAAGCAACGCTCGTGCTAGCAAAGGCGATCTCCAAAAATTTCGAGACCTCCAGGACATCGTTCCGCATGGCGGCCGATATGTCCTTGCGGTCCTGCTCTTTGACGGAATCCGTCAGGCGCAGCGAATCGGCGCGGACCGTCAGCTCAAAGTTGGACGCATCAGGTGAATCGGGAGCGAAGCGCAGCTCGCCGTGGAAGTCCTCCGCGGCGAAGACCGGGTTATGCGCAAACCCCGCGAGCATGCCGGCGGCGAATGCCTGAACCGTCAAGCGGCTGTGCTCGGGGTCGACGACGTATCGGATGATCATCGTAGCGTCACTGATCACATTGATTTAAGGCGAAGGTAACGCTCCAAGTCCGGCAGCACGCCGCGGATGCCGGCCTTGAGCGGTTCCTGGAACTCGGGCATCAGCGCGGAGATCGCGGCCTTGGCGCTGCGGCGAATGGCCGGGTGCGTCATGGCCAGGCCGCCCCCCAGGATCATCAGCGCCGCTCCACCCGACAGGCAGAGAATATCGCGCGCTTCGGTTGCGTCCTGTCCGTTTGTCCGGTCGTCGGGCTGCTCAGCGCTGGATTGAATCATGCTCATGCGTGTCTCCTTAAAGTGACTCGCGCACAACTCGTTAATGCGTCGTCGATGCGTCGCCGAGCGGCTCGACCTCGTCAATGCCGAAGAAAAAGCGGTGTCCCGGTTTTCCTTCGACGCCAAAGTCCTTCCCCGGGTCGTCATCGACGGTAACGGCCAAGTGAATTCGATCCTCGTAGTCCTGCTCGATCGCCGCGATGGTCGCGGTTTTTCCCTCCAGCGCAATATCCATGATGTCGGCTCGGCCTAGCGGCCATAGACGGACGCGGTCGCCGGCGCGCAGTTGCGTCCCCGCAACCGTGACCGACTCCACGCGCGGCCGTCCTTCCAAGTCCATCCGAAACGGGTCCCAATCATCCATGGTGCTGCTCCTGCTGCGGGGGGACGGGCCGCAAGCCGCGAACGGTGCCGTGCAGGCCCATCAACTGCTCGCGGGCGAGCGACTCGGTCCGGGCCAGAAGTTCCCGCGAGCGTTCGTCGACGCCGGCTGCGGCACGCTTCTCCTCGTCGGTGAGCGTGAGGATTCGAAGCGTGAGGATCTCGTCAATCTCACAGGAGTCGAAAAGGTCGCCGGGGCTTTCGGGCGCGACCTGCGGATGGTCGTAGAGGATGATCGGCGAGGCGAGCATTGTGTCGCGCTGCGACTCTTCGCCGACGAGGACCGGCCAGACGCCGATGTTTTTGCAGCCCGCGACGGCCGCGCGGCAGCGCTCCGGCGGATCGAGCAGCGAGACGAAGCCGCCGTCGGTCACACCGAGGACCACGTGTGTCGATACCAGCGCGCCCATTAACGCATCATCACGCCCGGCTGTTGACGCACCTTCCATGCTCGTTCGGTTGAGCAGGCGAATCGTGATTCGACGGAGGCCGTCGCCGGCATCCGATACCGAGACTTCCACCTCGCCCGCGATCGCCTGTTGCGAACGCACCAGCACCCCCACCACCTGACCGCTCCCATCCTTGAGCCCTTCCAACCGGCGGCTGGCGGGAAACGAAAACAACCGGCAAAGCGGCCGCTCGGTAAGCTCGCGAAGAGAGAACTCGCCCAGGTCCACGTCTCGATCCACCGCCTCCTGCCAAGGCTGATAGAGCTGGCCACCCACCTCCAGCACCGGGACAATTCGGTATTCAGGTTCGCCAGTCGAGGGGAGCGATGCGGCCGGCGTGATGAGTTCTCCAACGGTTCGGTCCACGAGATGCAGAAAGCGAGCCATCACCTGGAGGCGCGCGTCCTTGTTTCCTTCGACCAGCACCTCCGCCTGAAGGCTCGACGGCTCCGCGCCTCCCTGCGCCTCGCTCCAGGCGGCCGGGTAGAGGCCGCCGAACGTCCAGCGCTGACGGTTCTTCACCGAAGGCCGGTATGGGTACAGAATGTACCCTTCGTAAAGCAGGGCGCGGGCGAGCTTGTCGACGATCGCGCGGTTCACGTTGGCACCTTGTCCTGGGCCTCCGCGGCCAGCAGCCGTTCGATCGCCGCTTCCCAGGTGGGAATTCCGTTACGGCTCTTGAACTGATACAGACGGTCGAAGGCATCCTTGCGCAGGCAGAGCCAGGCAGAGTTCGGATAGTACAGATCCATCATCTGCTTCCACACCGACACGGGCAGGCGGAAGTTCGTCTCCTTCTCCCAGGAGATCTGTTCGACCTGCATAGCGCCGTCGTCACCCGCGTAAAAGACGGTCCCGCTGAACAGGAGGCAAAGTGGCACTTCCCCGTCCTCGAGCGCATAGAAGAACTTTGAGGCGGCAAGGTTGAAGTCATACGAACAGGGCACCGGCAGCTCAACCGTGGTGCTGCCCTGAAACGGCGTGACGATCGTGCTCGCATGCGTCCAGAGCATGCTGCGCAGCGTCTGCCCCCAGCGCGCGGGCTCACCGAAGAGGTCCAACAGCCGTCCCTGTTCCGCGGGAGCGTAATGCCGGCGCGTCGGCTCGATGCGAACCTGACAGCGCAGTGCAACGGTGTGAATGAACGGCGCGTCCGCATCATTCTCGCCGTTCGCGGCGCCATCGGTCACGCGCAACGAGAAATTAAGCATCGGCGCCGCCGCATGGCGCACCGGCTCGGCCTTTTCAACCTTGAAGTTCAGGTCAGGCATGCAGGGCCCCCGCTCGGCGCTCGGACCGTTCATCGACGCTCTTGAAGAACGCGGTGATGTGCTTCCACACCTCGGTCCCGCCCGAGAGCCCGCGCCAGTGAGTGCGGATCAGGCCGACAAGCTTGAAACATTCGTCGATCGGCACGAGGCAATACGTGTGGATCGGTCCGGTGCGGTTGACGAGCAGCGCCTCGACGTCCGCCGTCATCTTGCTCAGGACCGGGTTCACGCCCACGAGATCGTTCCAGGCTTCCAGGGACAGGAGCGATTCGGTGGCGCCGGCCGGACTGGGGTACATCGCGACCATCTTCGCTGAAGGTGAATGGTGATAGAAAAACGCGAGGTTGATCGGAAGTCGCAGCGCTTCCCACTCCTCTTCGGACATCCGAAAATCAGGGAGCATGCGGATGCGCCGCGGGATGCGGCGATAACGGGCGTTGGGCGTACGGCCATCGAAGAGGATCGAGCACGGCTCGCAACTGCACAACATGCGCCGCGTGGCCGGCTCGAGCAGGTGCGCGTGATGGGGCGCGAGCGCGAGCCCACACAGTTCGCAACGCTCGAGCGGCGCTTCGGCACGCGCGAACTGACGAAGGACGGAGAAGGGGCGAGTCGCGGAACTGGTTAACGATGACGGCAGCATAGGCATCCCGTGGGTATGGGAGTCGAACACGTTCACACACGTCGTGGTTGCGCCGCCATCATCCAACCACCGGCAACGCGAAGCGGCGGTGTCCGGCGGCAGGGGCTGTGCCATTCACTTCGGCGGGAGCGGCGCTGTGGCCGTTGGCGCCTTCCACTTCGATGGCGGTGATGTCCGGCGCCTTTTCGTAGATCGCCTCCTCGATCGTGCTCTTGAGGGTCAGGGCAGAGGACGGGCAACCATGGCAGCTTCCCTCCAGCCGGATGCGCACGATCCCGTCCGCCACACCGAGCAGCTCGACGTTACCGCCATGCGAGTGGAGATAGGGCCGCACCGACTCAAGGGCCTGGCCCACCCGCGCGTTGAGGTCGAGGGGATGCAGGCCGTAAAGCAGAAGGAGCCCTGACACCAGCTCGTCGTTCCCCATCTCATCGATGAGGGCCACGCCCGCGTCGCCCGTTGCGGCGACGCGGGTGAGGATCGCCTCCAGCGCGGCACTGTGCAGGTCCATCAGGGCCTGCACGATCTGGCGCGTCTTGTCCCGGGCGCGCGGATCCTTGAACTGATCGACCTCCTGGAGGAGCGTTTCGAGCCGATGGATACGTTCGCGCGACTGGCGATCTTCGGAACCGGGCATCAGGGTCTCCTGTGCGTGCGCTCTGCTGTGTGGGTCCTGCTGGTGGTTACTTCTGCACGCCGAACATCGGGACGTGCCGGGTCTCGACGGTCTTGCCGTTGCCAAGGTACATGTGCACGCCGCACGGGAGGCACGGATCGAAGCTGCGGACCGTCCGCATGATGTCGATGCCCTTGAACTTGTCCGGGCCGTTCTCCTCGAAGAGGGGCGTATTCTGGACCGCGTCCTCGTAGGCCCCGGGGGTGCCGTAGCTGTCGCGCGGCGTCGCGTTCCACGGTGTCGGTGGGTACGGGTGGTAATTGGCGATTTTGCCGTCGCGGATGACGACGTGGTGCGAGAGCACGCCGCGCACCGCTTCATGGAAGCCGCAGCCGATCGCGTTGTCCGGCACCTTGAACTCGTTCCAGGTGCGGGTCTTGCCGGCGTGAAGCTCTCCCAACGCCTTTTCGACGAAGTGCAGGGCCGCCGCCGCCACATAGGCCTGGAAGTAGGTGCGGGCGCGGTCGCGCTCGATGGTGTTGCTCCACTTGGGGATCTTCCACTCGAACTCGACCTCGGGGAGCGACATGGTTTTGGGCAGGTAGATCTTCACGCTCTGCCCCGTCGATTTGAGGTATCCGATATCGACGATGCCCGCGAGTGCCGTCGACCAGAGGCGCGCCAGCGGCCCGCCGCCCGTATCCAGTGAGAGGTGGTCTCCCGTGCGCTGGTCGAGCCAGCGCGGGCACATCACCCAGCTGTACTTGTCGTTGAAGTCGCGCTTCTGCGGACGCGGAAGCGTGGTCTGGTTCCAGGGATGACGCCGATCGACCGGGTTGCCCAGCGGGTCGTTCTTCACGAACATCTCCTGGTCGGTCCAGTCATCGTAGTAGGAGTGGCCCAGGAGGATGCGGATGTTGAGATTGATGTCGACCAGGTCGGTAGTAACCAGCTTGCCGTCAACGACGACGCCCGGCGTCACGAACATTGCACGGCCCCACTGGGTCATGTTCTTGTAGGTGTAATCGCAAACACTGGGATCGTTAAATGAGCCCCAGCAGCCAAGCAGGACGCGGCGCTGTCCCACCTTCTCATACCCCGGCAAGGCTTCGTAGAAGAAGTCGAAGAGGTCGTTGTGCAGGGGCACGACCTTCTTCATGAACTCCACGTACTTCATCAGCCGCACGAGATAATCGGTGAAGAGCTGGACCGTCGGCACGGTTCCCACACCGCCCGGGTAGAGCGTCGAGGGATGGACGTGCCGTCCTTCCATCAGGCAGAACATCTCGCGTGTCATCCGGCTCATCGACAGCGCCTCGCGGTAGAACTCCCCGGTGAAGGGGTTCAGCGCGGTCATGATGTCGCCAATCGTCCGGAAGTGGTGGTCGTTGGAATGGGGCGCCGCGGTCTTCTGCGCCTTGGCCCAGACGGAAGGATTCGTCTCCTTCACCATCTGTTCGCAGAAATCGACGCCGACCAGGTTGTCCTGGAAGATGTTGTGGTCGAACATGTATTCGGCGGCTTCGCCGAGGTTGGTGATCCACTCGGCCATGTCGGGCGGCCGCACGCCGAAGGCCATGTTCTGGGCGTAACACGCGCAGGTCGCGTGGTTGTCGCCGCAGATGCCGCAGATGCGGCTGGTGATGAAGTGAGCGTCGCGCGGGTCCTTTCCTTTCATGAAGATGCTGTAGCCGCGGAAGATCGACGAGGTGCTGTGGCATTCGGCGACCTGCTTGTTGGCGAAGTCGATCTTCGTGTAGATGCCCAGGCTGCCGACGATGCGCGTGATCGGGTCCCAGGACATCTCAACGAGGTTCCGTTTCTCGGTGGAGGGCGCTTTTTGCGGGGCGATGGTTGTGGTCATGGCGCGGGTCCTTTCGCTACGGCGGTGAGGTGGCGTGCGTAAGAGTGCGTTTATCGCGATTAATAGGTTGTCGGTCGGTATCCGGTGGTCAGTTGCGCGCCAGGGTGGCGCCACTTCGGTTCCTTGTTAACCGTCGAGTTGGTGAACCCGCGCAGCGCGCGAATGGTTCGCCCATAGACGCCGATCGCCCGGGTGGAAATCTTCGCCCCGGGCGGCTCATCCATGAAGGGCATGAATTTGTCGGGGAAGCCAGGCATCGTGCATCCGATGCAGATGCCGCCGACGTTGGGGCAGCCGCCGATGCCGGCCATCCAGCCGCGCTTGGTGACGTTGCAGTTCACGACCGGGCCCCAGCAGCCGATCTTCACCAGGCACTTGGGGGAGCCGTACTCTTCGGTGAAATCGCCCTGCTCGTAGTACCCGGCACGATCGCACCCTTCGTGAACGGTGATGCCGAAGAGCCACTTGGGCCGGAGCTGGTCGTCGAGCGGAATCATCGGCGCGAGCCCGGCTACCTGATAGAGCAGATAGAGCAGCGTCTCCATGAAGTTGTCAGGCTGCACGGGGCATCCCGGCACGTTGACGATCGGCAGCCCGGCCTTGCTCTTCCAGCCCCAGCCGAGGTAGTCGGCGAGGCCCATGGCGCCGGTGGGATTGCCTTCCATCGCGTGGATGCCGCCGTACGCCGCGCAAGTCCCGCAGGCCACGACCGCCAGCGCCTTGGGGGCGAGCCGGTCGATCCACTCGCACGTGGTGATCGGCTGGCCGGTCTTCTTATCGGTGCCGAGGGCGGCCCAGTAGCCCTCTTCCTTGATCGTCTCGTTGGGGATGGAGCCCTCGATCACCAGGACGAACGGATCGAGCAGGCCCTCCTCCGCCATGTACCAGAACTTCATGAACTCATCGCCGTTCTCGTAGGCCAGCACTGGGTTATGCAGGTGCACCTTCGGCAGGCCGGGGATCGCGCCGAGCAAGACGTCCTCGATGCTCGGCTGAGTGGCCGCGGTCACGGAGACCGAGTCCCCGTCGCAGCTCAATCCCGCCGTGATCCAGAGGATGTGCACCTCTTTGACGGGCGACGGTCGTTGGGTTTTGCGCCCGTAAGGCGCCGATCCCGCTTGCGCGGATGGATGTGTTGCGTCGGCCATGGACGTTCCTCCAGTGAGTTATAAATCTCAGCAGATCCTGGGCAACTGCTCCCCGGCAAGCATGGTGACGACACGCTCACCTCCGACTAGCGATTTCATGATGACCATGCCGTGATGATCGTCGACGATCTCGCCGATCATGACGGCGTTGCGGCCGAGCGGATGCGTTCGCATGACCGCAAGCAGTCGTTCGGCGTCGTCGGATGGGACGACGACGATCAATTTCCCTTCGTTGGCAACGTAAAGCGGATCGAGCCCGAGCATCTCGCAGGCCGCCTTGACCTCCGGACGCAACGGCAATGACGACTCGACGAGCCGCACGCCGACGTTCGAGGCGTCGGCCAGCTCGTTGAGCGCGCTGGAGATTCCGCCGCGGGTCGGATCGCGCATGCAGCGGATGGCCGGGCAGGCATCGAGCATCGTGCGGCAAAGCTCCGCGAGCGACGCCGAATCGCTCTCGAGGACGGTCTCGAACTCGATCCCTTCACGGACCGACATGATGGCGATGCCATGATCGCCGATCGTCCCGGAGACGATCACGCGGTCGCCGGGACGGGCGTGGCGGATGGAAAGTCGCCGACCGGGCGGCGTGACGCCGATGCCGGTGGTCGTGATGAAGATCTGATCTCCCTTTCCGCGATCGACGACCTTGGTGTCGCCTGTAACGAGAGCAACGCCCGCCTCGTCGCAAGCGCGCCGCATCGACGCCACGATCCGCTTGAGGTCTTGCAGCGGCAGGCCTTCTTCAAGGATGAATGCGGCCGAAAGGAACATCGGCGTGGCGCCGCCGACCGCGAGGTCGTTGACGGTGCCGTGGACCGAGAGGCTGCCGATATCACCGCCGGGGAAGAAGATCGGGCGGATGACAAACGAATCGGTCGTAAAGGCGACGCGCTCGCCCGTGGCGACCGCACCGTTCAGGTCAAGGGTGGCCTGGTCTTCGAGGGCGGCAAGGGTCTTGTTGGCAAAGGCGGGAAGGAAGACATTGCGGATCAGTTCGTTGGTCAGCCCCCCGCCGCTGCCGTGTCCGAGCAGGATCTGCTCGTATCGCGACTGGGGGAGCGGGCAGGTGCCCAGCGCCGCTACATCGATCGCGACGGGCTTGGCTGCTGTTTGGTGCACGGCCATCCTCTGTTCGTGCTCGCGCCAACTACATCACGCGCTTCACAAGACGTCCTCTTCGCCCCGGATCACGTGGATGAGGTCCCACATAATGTGCAGCAAAGTCTCCTGCGTTTCCTGAATCCGTGGAATGCTGAAACTGGGGATGACGAAGCAGTAGTCACACGTCGCGGGCATTCGTCCGCCGTCCCGTCCGGCATAGCCGATCGTGAGCATCCCGATTTCCCGCGCCGCCTGGAGGGCGCGGTTTACGTTCGCCGACTTCCCACTGGTGGAGATTCCCATCGCGATATCGCCCGGCCCGCCGAGCAGGCGAAGTTGCTCGACGAAGGCGAAGGAAAAATCCTCGTCGTTGCCGATCGCCGTCAGCATCGCCGTGTCCGTCGTCAGGGAAATCGCGGGCAGCGCGGGCCGTTTCTGGATGATCGGGTGCATGCACTCGACGGCCATATGCGCGGCGTCGCACGAGCTGCCGCCATTGCCGAACACCAGCAGCTTGCCTCGCCGGTCGAACGCCTTCGCCATGGCGATGCAGCACTCGGAGATCCGCTCCGCGTTCTCGCTGAAGAACTGCTGTTTGGTGTCGATCACCTCGCGGCATTGCCGCATCACCTTCCCGGCCAACTCACCAGGTGCGAAGACAACCTCGGGTGGTGGAGCAACCACACGGCTCACAAGACGCCTCCGATCTGAACCAGTTCACTCTCGTTTTCCCGCGCACGTCCGCTGCTGCCGCGCGTGGCTTCGAGATGTCGGCCGTAGGCGTGGTAGGCGGCGCAGGCCCCCTCGCTGGAGACCATGGTCGCGCCGAGCGGGTTCTGCGGCGTGCAGGCCTTCCCGAACGCGGGGCACTGGTGCGGCTTCTTAAGACCCCTGAGGATCTCCCCGCTGATGCAAATGCTCGACTCCTGCGTGCGAATGTCCTCGACCTCGAAAAGGCGCTCGGCATCATGGTCGCGATATTCGTAGCGCAGCTTGTATCCGCTCTTGGGAATGATCCCGACGCCGCGCCACTTGCGGTCGCAGATCTCGAAAACCTCGTCGATCAACTTCTTCGACTCGAGGTTGCCGTCACGGCAAACCGTACGGCTGTATTGGTTCTCGACCCGTGCTTCGCCGGCTTCCAACTGCCGCACGGTCAGGAGCACGCCTTCCAGCAGGTCGACGGGCTCGAACCCGGTGATCACGATCGGCACGCGATAGTGCCGCGCGATCGGCTCGTACTCGGTAAACCCCATGACGGTGCAGACGTGGCCCGGCCCCAGGAATCCCTGCACGCGATTGCCTGCCGCCTGGAGGATCGCGGTCATCGAAGGGGGAACGACCACGTGCGACACCAGCACGCTGAAGTTCTTCAGCTTCCGTTTGTGCGCCAGCCACACAGCCATCGCGTTGGGCGGCGCGGTCGTTTCGAACCCGATCGCGAAGAAGACGACCTGGCGCGTCGGATTTGCGGCCGCGAGGTTCACCGCGTCGAGCGGAGAATAGACGATGCGGATGTCGCACCCCTGGCTCTTGAGCTGAAGGAGGTCGCCGCGCGATCCGGGCACGCGGAGCATGTCGCCGAACGAGCAGAAGATGACGCCAGGCCGCGACGCGATCGCGTGGGCGCGGTCGATCATCTCCAGGCAGGTGACGCAGACCGGGCAGCCCGGGCCGTGGACCAGTTCCACTTGTTCGGGGAGAACGCGGTCGATCCCATACTTCACGATGCTGTGCGTCTGTCCGCCGCACACTTCCATGATGACCCACGGCCGGGTCACGGTGCGCGCGATCGCCTCAGCGAGTTTCGAAGCGATTGCGCCGTCGCGATATTCATCAAGGTATTTCATGGCGACCCCGCCTTCGCCTCAGGCCGCTGTGGCGGTGGGAGCGCGTCGTATCCCGCCGTCTCTATTCCTGGTGTTGCCAGCTCCTCGAGTTGATTCATCCCTTCGAGGAACGTGAAGACACGCTGCGCCTCGTCTTCATCAATCTTGGAAAGGGCAAAGCCAACGTGCACGAGCACGTATTGGCCGATCTGAACGTCCGGCACGTGCTCGAGGCAGACCTGCTTCGACACGCCGCCGAAGTCCACCTTTCCCATGAGCACGTCATGCTCTTGGTAGGTCTTGATCACCTTGCCAGGAATTCCCAGGCACATGAGACCTCCTGGATCGGATGAACTGAATTGATATGCCGTGCCGCCATAGCCAGTTGCCCCAGGCTGATCCCGCCATCATTGCACGGGACCAGCTTCTGGCGGAATACGGAATATTTTGCAATTTTAAGCCGCCGCTCCACCTCAGTCCCGAGCAGCGCATTCATAAACACGCCGCCGCTCAAAACCACGTTGCGCACGCCCATCGCCTCTCCGATTCGGCAGCAGACGGCAACGACGATCGCCGCCACGGTATTGTGGAAACGGCGTGCGATGGTGGGCGGCGCAATGCCCTCAGTGACATCTCGTGCAATGGCTCGGATGAGCGGACGGGTATCGATCAAAAGGGGATCCGACGTCTCAGGCGATTGAGGTTCAAATTCAAAGGGATATTCCCCGTGCTCGTCGGTGGCTTGAGAGGCGAGCCATTCGAGTTGTATGGCGGCCTGACCCTCGAAGCTCACAACGTCCCGCACGCCCATTAGCGATGCGACGGCGTCGAACAGCCGGCCGGCGCTCGACGTGAGAGGAGCGTTGAACCGACGCTCCAGCATCCGCTCCACCACCCGCATCGCCACCGTATCGAGACGGCGCCGGAACTCTGCACAGGATGCCCCGGCGTCTGCAAGGTGGGCAAGAGCCATTCGCCAAGGCTCGCGGACCGCGCGGTCGCCTCCGGGAAGTTGCACGTACCGCAGATGTGCCATTCTCTGAAACGAACTCATATCCCCGACAAAAAATTCCCCGCCCCAGATTCTTCCATCGGTGCCATATCCGGTCCCGTCGAAGCTGACGCCGATGACTGGTCCATCCAGTCCGTGCTCGGTCATGCAGCTCGCCACGTGGGCCTGATGGTGCTGGATGGGCAGGAGCGAAATCCCTTCCGCCGCGGCACGCGACCGGGCATATGCCGTCGAGGTATAGTCAGGGTGCAGGTCGTGGGCGATCCAGCGCGGTCGAAGTTTGAACAGCCGCTCATACAGCGCCACGTCCTTCTCGAACGCGCGGAATGCCTCGAAATGGTCCAGGTCGCCGAGGTGGTGGCTGAGGATGGCCTGCTTCCCGCGACCGAAGCCAAACGTTCCCTTGAGCTGGCCCCCCACTGCGAGGATCACCTCTGGGCATTCGACCGTGAGCCGGATGGGCTGCGGCGCGTATCCGCGCGAGCGACGAAGGGGCGATTCGAACCCGCCGATCACCCGTGTGACCGAGTCGTCACAGCGCAAGTGAATCGGACGGTCGTGCGTGAGGAAAACGTCAGCGATTCCGTTCAACCGTTCGAATACGTCCGGCTCCTCGAACGCGATCGGTTCATCCGATCGGTTGCCGCTGCTCATCACCAGCGGCAAGCCGTCCAGTTCGCTCAACAGCAGATGGTGTAACGGCGTGTATGGGAGCATCAGGCCCAGCAGCGGATTTCCCGGGGCGACCCCGTCGACCGCATGTGATGCTCGACGCGCGAGCAGGACAATCGGGCGGGTCCGACTGGTTAACAACTTCTGCTCCGCTGCGGAGATTTCGCACAATTCCTCCGCGGCCGGCAGATCCCGCACCATTAATGCGAAAGCCTTCTCCTCGCGATGTTTTCGGCGACGCAATTCGGCGACCGCGACCGGGTTGTAAGCGTCGCAGACGAGGTGATAGCCGCCCAGCCCTTTCATGGCCCCGATGCGTCCGTCGCGGATCGCCTCGGCAAACCATCGCACCGGATCGGCGGCCTGAACCGGACGACCCTTGCCATCGCGCGACGTCAGGCACGGACCACAAGCCGGGCAGGCGATGGGCTGAGCATGAAACCGTCGGTCGGCGGGATCTTCGTACTCCGCCCGACAGGCCGCGCACATGACGAAACCCACCATGGTCGTGCGCTCGCGATCGTATGGGGCGCCGAGCACGATCGTGAGCCTTGGGCCACAGTGGGTGCAGTTCAGGAACGGGTAGCGATATCGACGGTCGGAAGAATCAAACAGCTCAGCCAGGCAGGCGTCGCACGTGGCCGCATCGGGCGAAATAACGATTGGGCCCCCCGTGTCAATCGTGCTCTCTTCGATGCGGAACTCGCCGTCGCCTCGAGATGGGCGCGGCTCCCAGATTAAATCGTCAATGCGCGCCAGTGGCGGCGGCTCGGTCTTCAGGTCAGCGAGAAATTGATCGAGGCGGTTCGCCTCACCCTCAACTTCGATGCGCACGCCGTCCGTGCTGTTCCGAACGAACCCGTGAAGTTTTAACCGGGAGGCCAAGCCGAAGACGAAAGGGCGGAACCCAACGCCCTGAACGGTACCCCGAATGGCAATTGCTCGCCGTTCCATGTGACACTGCCGAGATGACGCGCCGCGCGTGCCGTGCGTACCGCCATCCAATCTGCGCGCGAGCGATGGATGGGATGAACGCTAAGTAGCACCGTCAGCGAAAGCAACGAAAATATCGGATTAAAAAATTTGCAATTTCGCGCTTCACACGAATGCCCACTCCAAATCTATAATGACCATCTCAGTCCACCGGCGGATCTTGCATGACTCCTGTCAACGCCCGCACGCGCGTGAAGACTCGAGCGATGATCGTGCTCGGATCGCTTGCGCTGGTAAACGTCATCGTCTGGGCGGTGGCGCTGATCACCTTTCACCGATTTGCCGTGCTCCTCGGGACCGCGTCGCTCGCCTACACCTTCGGACTTCGTCATGCGCTCGACGCCGACCACATCTCCGCGATCGACAACGTCACGCGAAAGTTGATGCAGGACGGCCAGCGCCCGCTGGGCGTCGGGTTTTTCTTTTCATTGGGCCACTCGACGATCGTCGTCCTGCTGTCGGTGTTGATCGCCCTGACGACCGCGCACCTCCAGTCGCGCTTCGGGGACCTGCATCGCGTGGGTGGACTGATCGGAACCTCGGTCTCGGCGCTCTTCCTGCTCGTGATCGCCACCATCAACCTGCTGGTGCTGCGCGGCGTGGTCGATGCGTTCCGGCGCGTCCGCCGGGGTGAGCCGTACAACGAGCAAAGCCTCGATGCCGCCATGGGCCAGCTCGGCATCATGGGGCGCGTCTTCCGCCCGGTGCTGCGCATGGTCGACCGGAGCTGGAAGATGTACGGCGTCGGCTTCCTCTTCGGCCTGGGGTTTGACACCGCCACCGAGATCGGCCTGCTGGGCATCTCCGCGGCCGCGGCCACGCAGGGATTGCCGGTCTGGTCGATCCTCCTCTTTCCCGCCCTCTTTACAGCAGGGATGTGCCTCGTCGATACCGCCGACGGCATCCTGATGCTCGGCGCGTACGGATGGGCCTATGTTCACCCGGTGCGAAAGCTTTATTACAACATGACGATCACCGCGATCTCGGTGCTGATCGCAGTCGTCGTGGGCGGGATCGAACTGCTCGGCGTCATCGGCGATCAGCTCAATTTCCACGGAGTGTTCTGGGACGGCGTCGCCTCCCTGGGCAATCACTTCGGGGCGGTCGGCTTCACGATCGTAGCAATCTTCCTCCTCAGTTGGGCTGCATCCACCATCGGCTACCGTACGCTGGGTTACCATCGGCTCGAACTCCTCGGCGGCGACGCCTCGCCCGTCCTTCCACCGGAGGGCGAACATGTCAGAGCGGGAACCGCAGACTGATGTCAAGTCCGAAGCGCGAGAGGTCGCCGAGCGCACCGCGCCACACGGCAAGATCGTTTACCAGGCCATCCTGAGCGAAGGCGAAACGGAGCTGGATCGGCCGTCGTCGGCGCTCTTCTGGTCCGGGCTGGCCGCGGGCCTTTCGATGGGGTTCTCGCTGATCACCGAAGGATTGCTCCGCGCCGGAATGCCGGATCGACCCTGGCGACCGCTCATCGCAAAGTTCGGGTACAGCATCGGGTTTCTCATCGTCGTGCTCGGTCGCCAGCAACTGTTCACTGAAAACACGCTCACGCCCATCCTGCCGCTGCTGAAGGAAAAGACCGTGCGGACATTGCTCAACGTGCTGCGCCTGTGGGCCATCGTTCTGATGGCAAATTTGCTCGGCGCACTGATTGTCGCCTTCGTCATCAGCCGTACCGAAGCTTTTGATCTCCCGATCCGCCGTGCATTTGCCGAGATCGGGATCGAGGCGATGAACCACGGCTTCGGCACGCACGTGCTTCGTGGCGTGTTCGCCGGCTGGCTGCTCGCGATGATGGTCTGGCTCCTCCCTTTTGCCGAGAGCGGCCGCGTGCTGGTGATCATCATCATCACGTACGTGGTGGCACTGGGGAACTTCAACCACATCATCGCCGGCTCGGTCGACGTCTTCTCCCTGGCATGGGGTGGCGGAACGCAATGGTCGGCCGCGTTGACTCACTTCATCATCCCCACTTTGATGGGAAACATCCTCGGCGGCGTCACGTTGGTCGCGGCGTTGAACCACGCGCAGGTCGTCGCCGGCAAGAATGAGGTGTGAAATCCCCGAGGCAACATTGCCGCGAACTTTCGCGGACGTCCGGTAAAGCGTCGCGATTTTTTGTAGCACGGGCGCCTCGCCCGTGAGATTCTAGTCTTCACCCACGTCTCCTCCGAGCATGGCTTCCTCAACTTCGGCGGCATCGCCGGCGGCGCGGGCGGGGACAACCAGGCCGTCATGGGAATGACGATGTACGTCGTCGACGTGCAGAGCGGCGAGATCATCTCGTCCGAGAGCATTCAGGAGACCGTCCATGCAGCAGACTTGAACGTCGCGGCCATCTACAAGAACGTCGCCTTCGGCGGCAGCGTCTTCTATCGCACGCCCCTGGGTGAAGCGACCGCCAGGGTGATGGATAAGGCCGTCGTCCGCGTCACCAATGTCATCGCCTCGCAACGCTGGGAACCGCGCGTAGCCAAGCTTCGCGGCGACGGCGCCCTGATCCTCAACGGCGGCCGCGACCGCGAGCTGCGGCCTGGCGTCGAGCTGGAGGTGATCGAGCCCGGGCCGGCGATCATCGACCCCGACACCGGCGACTCGATCGGACGCGAGTCCGCCACCGCGATCGCCCACGTACGCGTGACCGAGGTAGAGGATCATTTCAGCATCGCTTCGGTCATCTCCGACAAAGCAAAGGCCGTGCAGGTGGGCCAGCGGTGCAGGCGCCTCGACGCGGCGCGCGTGGCATCGTGCAACTGATTCGCGATCCGCGTTTGCATTTGCAGGCGGCGCTCCGCAAGATGCCGCGCCATGGCGATCGACGCCGCTGATACCACCGCCGATGACGCTGAAAGCCCCCTAGCGAATTACGGGCGCACCGTCCCGTCGCGGGGGGCTTGGATCGCGCTGGCATTGCTGCTGGCGATCAACCTCTTCAACTACATCGATCGTTACGTGCTCGGGGCGGTGCTGCACCGGATCGGCGGCGAGTTTTTCAACCCGACCGACCCGACCGCCAACACGAAGCTCGGCTACCTCACCAGCGCGTTCCTCGTGTCGTACATGTGCGTCAGCCCCCTCTTTGGCTGGTTGGGGGACCGTGCGCCGCGCTGGCGCCTGATCGGCATCGGCGTGATCATCTGGAGTCTCGCCAGCGGGGCATCCGGATTGGCCGGCTTCTACATGATGATGCTGCTCACGCGCGTCTTCGTCGGCATCGGCGAAGCGGCGTATGGCCCGGTCGCCCCAACCATCATCTCAGACCTGTATCCCGTTGCCTCGCGCGGCAAGGTCCTCTCGTTGTTCTACGCCGCTATTCCGGTTGGCTCGGCCCTCGGTTACGTCCTGGGGTTGAACCTGGCGGCGAGCCGGCTCGGGTGGCGCTGGGCGTTCTTCCTCGTCGTGCCGCCGGGAATTCTGCTTGGGCTCCTCTGTTTCTTCATGCCCGAACCGCCGCGTGGTCGCTCGAGGGCGGGCAACCCCCACGCGCGGATCGCTGATTACTTCAAACTCCTGCGGATTCCTTCGTACGTCATCGACACGATCGGCGCAACCGCGATGACCTTCGCCATTGGCGGGATCGCGGTATGGATGCCCTTTTACCTGATCGAGGAGCGGCACCTCAGCGAGCAACTCGTCGGCAACGCGTTCGGCGGCATCGTGGTCGTCGCCGGCCTGGCGGCCACATTGGCCGGCGGCTGGGTGGGTGACGCGCTGCGCTCGCGCGTAAAAGGGTCGTACTTCGTCGTTTCGGGCGCGGGAATGCTGATGGGCTTTCCGTTCTTCCTCTTGATACTCGTGACGCCCTTCCCGCTGGCGTGGGTGTTTCTTTTCCTCGCCGTCTTCTTCCTGTTCTTCAACACCGGGCCGAGTAATGCGATCCTCGCCAATGTGACACCCTCCTCCATTCGTGCCACCGCGTTCGCGCTCAACATTTTCGTCATTCACCTGTTCGGAGACGTCACGTCGCCGCCGATCATCGGCTGGATCCGCGATCGCAATCACGGGGAGTTCAAACAGGCGTTTGGGCTGGTGTCGGCGATGATGGTGCTCGGAGGCCTGGTCTGGCTGTGGGGCGCTCGATACCTGGAGCGCGATACGGAACAGGCCAACAACGTTGACCTTTCCCCCGACCCGGCATTCCCCGTCGTCACTGCGGCAACTCACGTCCCGCCGCCCGCTCAAGGCCCAACGCCTCGAATTTAGTCTACCTCAGCACACGACACGACCGCCACATCCAATCAAACCTGCGCGGACGCGGCAACGTGGCGATGGCCGATGGTCACGTCGAATTCGTCGACCAGCTCTACATCCAGGATCCCGCGCACTGGAATCCGAACCAGTAGAGAAGCGCCCTCAGGCAGGCACGCCCTCGCGTGCGTCAGGCAGGCCGCGGCGTGCTGACGCCATCGACCGCGTCCACCGCCTTTACCTCAACCTGATCGTTCCGGGACAGGTCCGCCAGCGTGCGCTTTCCCATCACCGCCCGGAGCTGGATCCGGCCATCGGTGAACGTCCGCTCGTGCACGCGGGAATGTGATTCGATGAACGAGATCAGCCGGCCGTTCCCGACATCCGCCTCCAGCGTCACGTCAACCTGTTGGCCACGGACCGCCTGATACACCGCCTCGGCGAGCTGCCCGAGCCCCATCCCGTTGCGGGCGCTGACCGGAATGGACCCGGCATGAAGCGTGCGCCAGAACGGAAATGCGGCCTCCCCTTCGTCGGTGTCAATCTTGTTGAGCAGCAGGAGCTCGGCCTTGTCGACCGCGCCGATCTCCTTCAGGACCGCGTGAACCGTGTTGTACTGCTGTTCGGCGTGGGGGTGGCCGACGTCCAGCACGTGCAGGAGCAGATCGGCGTGAACCGCCTCCTCGAGCGTTGCCCGGAAGCTGGCGACGAGGTTGTGCGGCAAGTCGCGGACGAAGCCGACAGTGTCGGAGAGCAGCACTTCGGTTCCCCGCTCGATCCGCCAGGCGCGCGTCTTGGTGTCGAGCGTGGCAAAGAGCTTGTCGTCGGCATACGCGCCGGCGGCAGTCAGCGTGTTGAAGAGCGTGCTCTTTCCGGCGTTGGTGTAGCCGACGATGCAGACCGTGAAATGCTCAAGGTTGCGCTGCTCGACCAGGCGCGATTTGCGCGCCTGCACATGGGCGATCTGCGCCTTCAAGTCCGCGATGCGCTTTCGCACCAGACGGCGGTCGATCTCGAGTTGCTGCTCGCCCGGGCCGCGCGTGCCAATACCCGCCGGTGCCCCGCCGGCGATCCGCTCGAGGTGGCCCCACATGCGCGTCAGCCGCGGATAGGTGTATTCCATCTGCGCCAGCTCGACCTGCAACTTTGCTTCGCGCGTCTGGGCGCGAGTCGCGAAGATGTCGAGGATCAGCTCCGAGCGGTCGAGGACCTTGATCCCCTCTCCGCGCTGGGCGCCGGTCTCCTCGTTAATGGTCTTTTCCAGGCCGCCGATCTGTCCGGGCGAGAGGTCGTTGTCGAAGATGATGACGTCGGCCCGCTCGCGCTGGGCGAGATGCGCGATCTCGATCGCTTTGCCACTTCCGACGTACATCCCGGCGTCGATCTTGTGCCGCCGCTGCAGGACCTGCCCCACCACCTTGGCGCCCGCCGTCTTCGCCAGCGAGGCAAGCTCGCCCAGCGGATCGCGCGGATCGGCGGTCGATCCGGGAAGAATCACCCCCACCAATATCGCCCGCTCCTGCCGGACCGACAGCTCCGTTCGCTTCAACTCTGACAAACGCGTCTCCCTCGAAGTTGGCCGTCCGAATTGAACGTCGACTTATTATACCCACGCTTCACACGGAATTGCCGCCGCAAACACCCTCCGGCGATTGCCCGCCCTGCCCGGTTCCGTATAATCCGCACCACGATGGCGTGGCATGTTCGTAAACGCGCGCCCCACCAGCTTTAACGGAGTGTCCCATGGCAGAAGCCGGCAACGCGGAATTTCCCACCGTTCTGGGGCCCGATGCGTCCTTCAAGGGCGAGCTTAGCTTCGAGAAGGGGTTGCGGCTGATGGGCCGTTTCGAAGGCAAGATCAACACCCCGGGCCGGCTGCATATCGCCCGTGAGGCGAAGATGCAGGCCGATGTGGAGGCCGGCGCGGTGATCATCGAAGGCGAAGCGAAAGGCAACCTGTCGGCCAGCGACCGCATCGAACTGAAGCAGACGGCTCGCTATGAGGGCGACCTGCGCGCCAGCAAGCTGGTCGTTGACGAAGGCGCGGTTTTCACCGGCCACGTCAGCGTCGGCCCTGATGCCGTCAAGACTCGCCCCGCGCCAGCACCCGGGCAGATGAACGCGCCGCGTCCGTCGCCCGTTCCCGCGCCAGCCGCGCAACCGCAGGGAGCACGATAGGCGCATCAAAGTTGACCATCGAATTTTAAGGTCTATCCAGACGTAGTAGTGGGCCGACGTTTGCGCCATCCCCGCCAAAGATCAGCGACTCGCCATGGCCGCGTCGGAATACAACGTCCCAACCCCCGACGATCGCACGACGATCGTCTGCCTTTACTGCAACAAGGCGCAGGAAGTCGGCCGTAAGGCCCTCTCCGTCACCTGCCGCTTTTGCAGCAAATCCCTCAAGCTGGAAGACGTCCGCGTCAAGGCGTACGAGGCCCGCCGGGTCATCGATACCTGCGGCGTCGTCACCATCGAGAAGAAGGGGAACGCGATCACCGATCGCATCAACTGCGGCGGTCTTATCGTCCGCGGCAAGGTGAAGGGCACCATTCACAGCCGTGGGCCCGTT
The DNA here is from genome assembly GCA_038240605.1 of Tepidisphaerales bacterium. Classification (GTDB taxonomy): domain Bacteria; phylum Planctomycetota; class Phycisphaerae; order Tepidisphaerales; family Tepidisphaeraceae; genus JBBSDP01. Next base: position 41,901 of record JBBSDP010000002.1, read on the forward strand.
CTGGTCGGCCCCGAGGCGGAAATCCGCGGCGACGTCACGGCGCCCGCGATCGCAGTGGGGTCCGGCGCGATCCTCGAAGGCAAATACGAAATCGGACCGAAGGCTCCCGCCGAATAATCCCATGCGCTGACGCTTTTACGAAACTGTCGGAGTCTGGGCTGTCGATGGATTGCCGACTTGGATCGGCGTCCCCTGCCCCATCTGTATTTCCGCCACCTTCAACACCTCCGTTTCCTCCAGCCACGCCAGGCAACTGCGATGCGAACAGCGCCGCGAGAAGCAGGGGCGGCAAGGGATTCCCAACTGCACGACGCTGTCGAGCCGGCCAAACGGCCCCGTCATCACCGCGTCCGTCGGTCCGTACACCGTCACGAGCGGCCGGCCCAGCGCTGCCGCAATATGCATCGGCCCCGTGTCACCCGCGATCACCAGCGCCGCGCGCTCCAGCAGCGCGACGAGCTGACGCAGATTCGTACGGCCGGTGAGATCGACCGCGCCGGCAATCTTCTCCGCCAGCACGCGGTCGCCGCGTCCTCCCGCCACAACGCTCGCCAGGCCAAATTGTTCCCGCATCGGCCGCACCAGTCCGCCGAATCGCTCCGCGGGCCATTGCTTCGTCTCCCAGTTGGCGCCGGGCAGAAGGACGGCAAACGGCTGATCCGTCGCGAGCAGTTCCGCCACGGACGCTCGATCCGAATCATCCACCGCGAACGGGAACTCGACCGGCCCCTTCCCGCATCCCAGCGCATCCGCCACGCACAGGTATCGCTCGACCGCATGATCCTCCCACGACGACTCCACGCGATGCGTATAGAAGCGCGGCGCGAACTCGCGCGCATTGGCAAACCCCACCCGAAGCGGCGCGCGGCTCTGACGAGTCACCCACGCGCTTCGAAACAAACCCTGGAGGTCAACCACCAGGTCAAACCCCCGCTCGCGCAGGCCGCGGAAAAATAGCCTCATCGCCAACAGCGTTGAAGGGCTTCGCCAGAAACGGCTGAACAGGTCGCGCTGGAAGTAGAGCACTTCGTCGATCAGCGGATGACGCTCCACCATCCCCGCGCACGCCGGCGTCACCACCCACGTGATCCGCGCCGCGGGCCAGCGACGTCGGATCAGGTTCAGCACCGGCAGCGCGTGCACGATGTCCCCGATCGCGCTGGGCTTGATGATCAGGATGCGCTCCGGCGGATGGTCAAACGTGATCGGCGTCATGGCGCTGACTCCGCCATTGACGTCGTCGTCTTCTGCTGCTTGCCCGACCCCTTCTCGAGCTTCTCGCGCACCAGCGGCGCGTACGGCGCATACCCCTGGCAAAGCGCCAATGAGTCCGCGACCGAATACTGCTCGTGCTCCTGCATGCTCCGCAGCAGCCGTCGAATCCCCAGCGCCCTCCAGCGCCGCTGCCGCACCCCATCCACATCGATCAACACCGGATCCGGCCCGCGTTTATCATCCGGTCGGACGATCCAGTTGCTCGCCTTGGCGTCGAAGTGGGCAAAGCCAAACTCGTCGATCTTCCGCAGCAGTCGCCCAACGCGACGGAAGAGCAAATCGCGCTGCGATTGCTCCATCCCGTCCAGGTTCGCGCGACGCAGCGTCGTACCCGGCACGCATTCGAAGATCACCAGGTTGTCCGCCACGTACCCCAGCACCCGCTTCTCCAGGAGCAGCAGCGGCCAGGCGGTGGGCAGGTTACGGCCCACCAGCTTCCACGCCTTGTACCACGCCCGCCGTGCCCGCGCCCCGCGGCCGATCTCGTTGAGGTAGCGATACCAGTAGCGACGCCGGGGCCGCTTCACAACCACTTCTAGCGGCCGACCTCCCAGCACAATCTCACCGCGCAACACGTCGCCGCTGGGGCTGCGCTTGATCACCGTGAGGTGATCCGCCTCGATGCGCATCAGCAGATCGGGGATCGCCGCCGTCCAGTCGCGCTCTTCGAACTGGATCGCGCTCGCCGCCGACCAGCGCCGTGGGTGCTTCTCCTGCTTGAAGAACGCGCCCGTCCATCCATTGACCTCGAGCCGGCCGAAATAACGGTTCTCCCCCGTCGCCCGCTCCACCAGCCCGCGCGCCAGCCGGCGGGTCACCGGGTTGCGCCGTGGCGGCGGACCGCCCGGCCCCAACTCGTACCAGCCGCGCAACAGATCAGTCCGCGTTGCGTAACGGCCGACGCTGTGACCGAGGAGTAGCAGGTGTTCCAACCGTAGCCCGTCTTTCTGCACCGCATACGCATCGAGCAAATAGAGCCGGCCATCGTGAACGAGGAAGTTCCCCAGGTGCAGGTCTTCGTGGCCGAGGTTCGTCAGCGCCAATTGCTTCACGATCGAGCGCACCTCGGCGGCAAGCTTGAGATGATCCGGGATCGGATCGCCGCGCAGCTCCAGGTCGTTGAGCACCTGATCCAGCTGCACCGAAGGTTCGATCGCCTCCAGGATCACCGCGTCACCCACCTGATCCTTCAGCCGAAATCCCAGCAGCGCCGCCACGGCGCGCGGAGCGGGAATCGAAGCCTTCTGAAGCCACTGGAGCCGGGTGAATTCCCACATCGCCGGGCTGCCGCGCGTGAGTCGCCGGAACCCGTCTCGAAATCCGCCCTTGGGATAAAACTTCAGGTAATAAGCCCGCCCGTCGTGTTCGAAGCGCCAGACCTGCCGGTACCCGCGATCCTTCACGAGCGTACCGATCCGGGGCAAATCCCGGAGAGCCTTCTCCAGCGCAGCTTGCGACACGCACACGAGTATAGGAGAACAGCCGCAAATCCGAAAACGCCCCCTCGCCCACTCCCCCAATTCATCGCCCCCGCACCAGACAACTTACTTCCCACAGAAATCGACCAGTCGTGCGATCTCGCTCCGCAAATCCTTGCGATGCACGACGAAGTCCACGAACCCATGTTCCTCCAGAAACTCCGATCGCTGAAATCCCTCCGGCAGCTCCACCTTGATCGTGTTCCAGATCGTCCGCGGCCCCGCGAAGCCGACCAGGGCCTTGGGCTCGGCGATGATGAAGTCTCCCAGCATCGCAAAACTTGCCGTCACGCCACCCGTCGTCGGGTCCGCCAGCAGGCTGATGAACAATCCCCCGGCGTCATCCAGCCGTGCCAGCGCCGCGCTCGTCTTCGCCATCTGCATCAGCGACAGTGCCGACTCCTGCATCCGCGCGCCGCCGGAGCAGCTCACGATCAGGAGCGGAAGCTTTTCATCCGCCGCTTCCTCGATCGTGCGCGTGATCTTCTCCCCCACCACGCTCCCCATCGAGCCCATCATGAAGGTCGGGTCCATTACCGCCATCATCATCGGACGGCCCTTGATGAACCCCTTCCCGCAGACAACCGCATCCGCGTTTCCGGTGCGCTTGCGCTCGTCGCGCAGCCGATCCTTGTACGCCTTCTTGTCCATAAACTTGAGCGGATCGACCGGCTCCAAATCATCGTGCCGCTCTTCAAAGCTCCCCGGATCGACGATCAGCTCGATGCGCGTCCGCGCGCTCACGCGAAAGTGATACTGGCAACCCGGACAGACGTGCAGCGCCTCTTCGACCACCTTGCGGAACAGCATGTCCCCGCAATCCGGGCAGCGCAGCCACAGCCCTTCAGGTACCCCCTCTTTGTGAAGCTTCACCGGCTCATTGGAAGTTTGCTCGGCCATGGGCGGATACTCCGCTATCAAAGCTTCTCCCGCAACTCCGCAATCGCCGCCGCGCGATCGGATCGATCGAAAATAGCACTCGCCACCACAAACCAATCCACCCCCGCATCCCGCGCTGCCCCGATCGTCTCGTGATTGATTCCCCCATCGATCTGAAGCCGTTGATCCGCCCTGAGCCGTTTCTTGATCGCCCGTGCCTTGGGCAGCGACTCCGGCATAAACTTCTGCCCCGAGAATCCCGGCACCACGCTCATTACCAGCACCAGGTCCACCGCTTCGATCACCGGCCAGATCGCCTCCACCGGCGTCGCCGGCCGCAGCGTCACCCCCACCCGGCTCCCGGTCTTCCGCAGCTCGCGCAACACGCCCACCGGATCCGCCGTTTCCTCGATGTGAAACGTCAGGTTCTGCGCCCCGGCCTTCACGATCGGCGGCCCATACCGCAACGGCTCGGAGATCATCAGGTGCGCATCGAAAAACGCATCCGTCACCTTCCGCGCCCCCTCGATGACATGCGGCCCGAAGCTGATGTTCGGCACGAAGTGCCCGTCCATCACATCCAGGTGCAGAAAATCCGCCCCCGCGCGTAACACATCCTCAATCTCCGCCCCTAACCGAGAAAAATCCGCCGACAAAATCGAAGCAGCAATCAGCGGCACGGACGTGTCAAACGGATTCGCGATCATGAACTGGTCTTCCGCCTACGAGCCACCGGCTACTGCTTACTGGATACTGACTACTGTCTAATGGCTACTGGCTACTCGAATCTAACAACGGACACTTGACCACTGACCACTGACATCAATCCAGGATATCCAACGTGGAAAAATGCCCGCTCTCCAAAAACTCCAGCGACGCCCCGCCGCCCGTACTGACATGGCTGACCTGGTCGGCGAGTCCCATCTGCTCGATCGCCGCCGCGCTGTCCCCGCCGCCGATGATGCTGATCGCGCCGTGCTTCCGCGTCGCCTCCGCCACGGCTCGCGCCACGGCCCGTGTCCCCTCCGCGAACGGCTTCTTCTCGAACACGCCCATCGGTCCATTCCAGATGATCGTCTTCGCGCTGGCAATGCGGTCGGCGTATATCGCTCGCGTCTTCGGCCCGATGTCGAACCCTTCCAGGTCGGCGGGGATATCCCCTTCCACGATCTGGGTCTGAGCCGTGTCGGTCATCTCACTGGCGACGACGTTATCGACCGGCAGCTTGATCTTGCCGCCCGCCCGCGCGAGCAACTGGCGGGCGAGGTCTACCTTGTCGCGTTCGACGAGGCTCTTGCCCACCTGTTTCCCCTGGGCGAGGAAGAACGTGTAGGCCATCGCCCCGCCGATCAGCAGTTCGTCGGCCTTGGTGAGAAGTTGTTCGATCACGTTGATCTTGTCGGAGACCTTGGCGCCGCCGAGGATCGCGATGAACGGACGAGCCGGATGGGTGATCGCCTCGCCGAGGAACTTGAGTTCCTTCTCGATGAGCATCCCGATCGCCCGCGGCTTGCCCTGGAGCGCCTGCGGCACGCCGAACGTGCTGGCATGCTCGCGGTGGGCGGTGCCGAAGGCATCGTTGATGTAAACCTCGCCGAGTTTGGCGAGCTGAGCGCAGAAGTTCGGTTCGTTCTTCTCTTCTTCCTTATGGAAGCGGAGGTTCTCGAGGAGGAGCACATCGCCATCCTTGAGTTGATGCGCCATCTGCTCCACCGCCGGTCCGATGCTCGCCTGGGCGAACGCGACCGGCTTCCCGAGCAACTTCGACAACCGATCCGCCGCCGGCCCCAGCGAATATTTCGGCTCCGGCCCACCCTTGGGCCGTCCCAGGTGGGACATGAGGATGAGCCGTCCGCCCCGATCCAGCACGCTCTTGATCGTCGGCAGCGCCTGCGCGATCCGCCGATCATCCGTGATCCGCCCTCTTTCGAGCGGCACGTTAAAGTCCACGCGCATCAGCACCCGCTTGCCCCGCACATCCAATTCGTTCACGCTTTTCTTTGCCATCGGATTCTTCCATTAAAACCCATATTTCAAGGTCAACATCCACATTTCAACCAAGCCGGCGATGCTAAGGCGTCACCTCCGCAAGTCAAGAATTTGGAGTTTATTAGAGTTCAGGGTTCGGGGTTCGGGGTTCGGGGTTCGGGGTTCAGGGTAAGACATCGAATTCAGGATGTTGGACGTTCGTCTTCTCCCAGCACCCGCGCGACTGACGGTCCGCAAAAGGGGTCAGGTCCGGAAAAGGAAAGGGGGAAAAGGAAAGGGGTCATAAGCCTTTTATAATGTTGAGTCCGGAAAAGACTGTCATGGACGAATCGGGCGATGTTCAATAGCGCATAGATTCTACGTCGCCGTCGGCGGACGCTTTTACGAGATCAAAGTCATGGTGAAGCATTCGGGGGAATTCAACAGGGACGCAGCTATTTTTCAATAATCTAGCTGCGTCCCCGTTGATCTCCCCAAGGTTTGAAACGCCGGCAGGCGGCTGCGCGCCGGATCGTCCAGATCCTTTCGACCGCAGCGAAGGCGCGACAGGTTCAGCTGGTTGATCGCCGGCGGAAGGTCCATCAGCCGATCGAGGTGGTCTTCGATCCGCTGGTGAATCTGCCGGGTGTTTTCGCTGGCGAATTCATTGGCCGTGCGGCGTCCGGTGGTGTAGGCCCGCGCAGTAAGCACCGACGCCAGCGCAAGCATCGGTGCCACCACCGCCACCGGGAGGATCCAGCGAATCGACAGACCTGAACGCCACGTTTTCAATTTGGCACCCCTTGGGGCGCCGGCTCTCGAAGACATTGCTTCTCGCACGAGTTTCTTCGAAACGAAGCGAAAGGCGAATTCTTACGATGTCGCGCAACATTCGGCCATCCTGTCCCTCTATTCCCAATGATCCGCATCGCTTGAAATTCATGCCCCTTTTTGAATAATCGAGTCACGGGGAAGCCAATTCGGGAAGTGGAGAATCGATGAGAATCATTTCACTCTGCCTTGCCGTTATTGTGCTCGCGGCGGCGACAACCGCGCGGGCGGCGAAATTCGATACCCTGATCGACTTCGGCGACAGCCTGAGCGACATCGGAAATGACCTCTCGATCACCTTCGGCAGCGCGCCCGGCGCGCCCGGCTATTACCAGGGACGCTTCTCCAACGGGCCGATCTGGGTCGATCAACTTGCCAAGCGGCTCAATCTCGCCGCCCCGAAGCCCAGTGCCAGCAAAGGAAATGATTACGCTTACGGCGGGGTAACGACCGGAACCGGTTCGACCGTCCTGAATCCCAACGGGTTCATCAAGATCCGGGCGCCCAATATTGAAACGCAGGTCACGAATTGGGCCAAGGACAACACCGCCACGAATTCTCAGTTGTTCACACTGCTCGGCGGCGGTAACGACTTTTTCGCGGTAATCGACGGGTCCTCGAAGGTGACGGCCCAGAGTGTCGCCGACAATCTCCGCGATAGCATCCAGGCGCTTTACGATGATAAAGCGCGCAATGTGATCATCGGCAACCTGCCCGATCTGGGCCTCATCCCGCGCTACCTGAAGACGGCCAAGCAGGCGCAGGCCACGAAGTTAACGGCCGATTTTAATACCGCTTTGACCAACGACCTCGATGCGCTGGTCAAGAAAGATGCCGGGCTCAATCTCTACCGGCTCGACTTGTACGATCAGTTCAACAGCGTGATCAAGAATCCAAAGGCATACGGGTTGACCAACGTCACCGACGCCGCCTACACCGGCGATACCGACTATGCCGGAAAGGGAAAGGTCGTCGCCGCCGATCCGTCCAAATATCTGTTCTGGGATTCAGTCCATCCCACCACGGTCACGCAAGTGGGGATCGGAGATTTGGCTTTCGGGCTGCTGCCAGAACCGCAGGGCATCGCTTTGATCCTGGTCGGCGCCGTCGTGCTGCTTCGACGCCAACGCTGTCCCGAAGGGCAGCGTCGATTCGGGCGTGTGCGTGGGTTCGCGCACACTCATTTTAGTGAAAGCCCCACCGTAGCCGAGGGCAACTTTGGATTTTTTCCGTCACCTGAATGATCCGGTCCGGAAAAGGGGCGGTCCGGAAAAGGGGTCGGTCCGGAAAAGGGTCCGGAAAAGGGGTCATAAGCCTTTTACAATGTGTCCGGAAAAGGGGTCATAAGCCTTTTACAATGTTGAGCTGTCTGCTATCATTCGGCGATGGCGCGCAAACCCCGCTTCTCTCCCGGCGGCCTGGCGTATCACGTGATGAACCGCGTCGGTCCGAACCTCGAGCTCTTCCAGGACGCCGGCGATTACGAGGCCTTCGAGAAGGTGCTGCTCGAGGCGTTGAAGCGCGAGCCGAGGATGCGCCTGTGCGCCTATTGCCTGATGCCCAACCACTTTCACCTGGTCTTGTGGCCGAAGCGTGATGGGCAGTTGTCGCGCTTCATGCAATGGCTGAGCATGACCCACGCCGCACGCTGGCACGCCCATCGGCATACCGGCGGGCGCGGTCACCTGTACCAGAGCCGGTTCCGCAGCTTCGCGGTCCAGCAGGACGATCATTTTCTGAACGTGTGTCGTTACGTAGAGCGAAACGCGTTGCGCGCCAGTCTCGTGAAGCGGGCCGAACGCTGGCGGTGGTGCTCGGCCTGGGTGCGCGGGGACCGCAAATCCGCAATCGGGGCGCAACTGGCCGCGTGGCCGGTGGAGCGGTCTCGGAACTGGGTGACGTGGCTGAATGAGCCGCAGACGGAGGCGGAATTGGCGGCGTTGCATCGGTCCCGCGATCGCGGGCGGCCGTACGGGGACGAACGATGGACCGCGACGACGGCGAAGCGCCTGGGCGCGGAAAGCTCGATCCGGCCCATCGGCCGGCCAAAGAAGAACGTCCGCCGTAAACGCTTATGACCGGCTCTTTAGTCCCTCTAAGGCGTGTCCCTCTGTTAACGCTTCGACGACGACATTACGATCGCCGCCGCATAACTTAGGGCCGACGTCGCTCGCTCGCCTTTGGTCGCATGAAACTTTCATTCACTGCGCCTCACCGGCTTGCCCAGCACACGATGACGCCTTTGCATTTCACCGTACGACGAATACCGCTTCTGGCGATGTTCCTGATCGTATTGCCCGGGTGCGTCACCATCTACTCTTATAAACCGGTAGAGGTTTTTGTCGTGGACGCCGAGACGGGAAAGCCGGTCCCAGACGCAGATGTGCGTATTTGGCACGGAGACGACGTTCATCTCTGGAATCCTGCGCAGGTTCACGCAGTAACTGACGACCGCGGAAGGGCAAGGGTTAGGGTTGGCGCACGAGAAATGGGAATCGCGGGTGTCGCCTACTGGAGCGTTGGGGCGCGCAACTACGAAGGCGACTGGGGATTTGCGCCTGAAGGACGCCTATTCCAGACCGGTTCCGAAAACGGGAAGACATCCTTCCGAACGGCATGATTGCGCACGTCAATCTGTTCGTCTGGGAACATCGAAATCTGAAACCCGCGACGGCAGAAAGCCACTGAAGGAAGGTATGACCTACGGGTGAAGCGACTCAATGAGCCGCAGACGAAAGCAGGGACCGCAATGGAGCGCAAGCAAGCATCGTCGTTGCCGGCTACGGCTCGACGCAACATCGCGACCATCGCCGAGGTCGAACAGACGTTGCTCCGCCGGCGCAGCCCGGCGGAGCGGATGGGGCAGGCCGTCGCCCGGTTCTTCGGCAGCCTGCTGTTCATCGCCGCTCACGTCTTCTTCTTCACCTTCTGGATCATCATCAATACCGGAGGATTCAAAGGGATTAAGACGTTTGATCCATATCCGTTCGCGTTCCTCTCGCTGATCGTCGGGATCGAATTCATCCTGCTGACGACCTTCGTGCTCTTAAATCAAAAACACCAGATCCGGCGTGAGGAACAGTGGTCGCACCTTCACCTGCAACTGAGCATGCTCACCGAGCAGGAAGTCACGAAGACCGTGCAGATGCTCAGCGCGCTATGCCGTCAATCCGGGATTCGGGACGGGCTCAGCGAAAACGAATTAAAGGAGATGGCGATGCCGACCTCGGTGACGGCGTTCGTCGGGGAAATCGAAAAGTCGCGCGAATCCGGGCTGGGTGCCGATGAGAAGATACTGAAGATGGAGAAAGACGCCGCTGAACGAAGCGAGAAAAAAGACGATGGCGATGGCCGATGATCCGCGTTACCCCGGAACGTGTCCCGAGCGTTCGGAGCGTTCGGCGGTACCGATGCGTCAGTTGGATTTGTCGCGAGGTAAAGCCTGCTCGAAAAGCAACCGATCTGATGGATGTCAACTTAGCACTTCATCGGGAGCAAGCGTGATGGTTGGAAAGACACTTCAGGACGCGCGGGAGATTTTAGAGCATCGCCGGGCGCGTCTTCAGGATTTGATCGATTCCGAAATCCCGCGCCCCGAACTGCGCAGCACGTTGGCCGTTACGCTGGCGGAAGTTGAAGATCGGCTTCGCACGTCGAAGTTCGCCTCTCCGATTCCCCTGAACCGGGCCGCCTGACACGCTTTATCGGACCGCGGCACGGGGCATCGCCGTTTCCGCTCGGACTGCCTGGCCTGAGCGACATCGCCCTTCTGGGCCGCCGTCGTCGGGCCTGAGCAAGCCTTTGCATCAGATTTTGCAGCCCTCGGCGTCATCGCCGGGGGCTTTTTTTCCCCCATCGAAGTACGACGAATTGAGTTGGGAGGCGTTCCTGTTCATTGCGAACGGTGACGACGGCACGATCAGCGAGGTCACGACAAGCGGCGTTTTGGATGCGGTTGATGGCGGTCGCGAATCGGCAACGTTGGTACAATTCCATCGATGCGTGGTCGGCTGTTCGCTATCTCGTCGGCCGTGTCGCTAATCCTGTGCGTGAGCTTGATGGTCGCGATGTTATTCGCGCAGGGCGCAGTGGAGCTGAGAGGAAGTCCGCTGGCGATCGAGGTGCGGAGTTTCGAATACAATTGTGATGCCTTTTATATTGCATTTGACGTTTTCCACCGGCCCTTTTGGATTCTCACGCTTCGATTCCCTTCGCTCGGCCTATTCATCGCATTGCCGGCGCTTTGGCTGGTGCGACGACGTCCATGGCGAATGCTCAGACGTGTGGATCATTCGCGATGCGCCCGATGCGGCTACGATCTTCGCGCTACGCCGGGGCGATGTCCTGAATGTGGGACGATTCCGAAGGCGGCGCGGACGTAATGCATCGCCTCTTCAATTGCCTGGCAGCGCTGATGCTTGTCGCCTGCGTGGCCATGTTGGGGCTTTGGGCCCGCAGTTATTGGATTACCGACACCCTTGAACGCGCCGATGGGTCGGAGATTTGGGAGTCGCGCCACGGCAGGCTGATGTTCGAGCATTTCGTGCCCGTTTCACCATGGCGATTGCGATGGAGCGTGGGGCAGAAGACGCCGATGCCCTGAATGCGGCGCGATCGACGAAGCAGAGCGGCCCCATCCTTCATCAGACCTGAATCATCGCTGGACGCCGGACGGGTAAACTCAACCCGTGCGGAGGAACGTTCATGCGTTGGTTATGCATAGCACTGATGATCGCAATGTGGGCGGTTGGCGGGTGCGCGGCGGGTGGCCGAGCGCCATCCAATTCGGCGAGCAAATCGCCGGCCTCCGCTTCGCGGGAACTTCCGAGCGCGCAGGTGACGACGGGGCCGGAGGCGCGGCACGTGCCGGCGACGCAGGCGACGCGGGAGGAGGAGGATCCGTTCGATCATCCGGTGCTGCATCGGCCGGTCGAGGGGATCGATCGGGCGCTGCTGATCAGCGTGGATGGGTTACGGCCTGACATGCTGCTGCGATCAGACACGCCGAACCTGCACCGGCTGTTCATTAATGGGACGTTCACGTTCTGGGCGCGGACGATTCCGCACGCGATCACGCTCCCGTCGCACACGAGCATGGTGACCGGCGTGATCCCACGCCGGCACGAGATCGAGTGGAATACGGACCTGCCGCTGTCTCGGCCGGTTTATCCGAAATTTCCGACGGTCATGGAGTCGCTCCACCGCGCGGGATACTCGACGGCGATGTGCGCGGGCAAATCCAAGTTCGAAATCCTCGCTCGGCCGGGCCCGCTCGATTGGAGCTTTGTGCCCAAAACGGAGAAGGTTGAGGACAGCGAGGTGGCGAGCCACGCCGTGCGGATCATCCGCGAGCATCAGCCGCAGTTCCTGTTCGTCCATCTGCCCGGCGTGGATAACGTCGGGCACGCCAAAGGTTGGGGAAGCCACGAGCAGCGGGAGGCGGTGGCGACGGCGGATAATGCCGTCGGCCAGATCCTCGCCGCACTCGACGACGCGAAGGTGTCTTCCTCCACCTTCATCCTGGTCACGGCCGATCACGGCGGGGCCGGGCGTACGCATCTGCCGGACGATGCGCGGGCGCGGCATATTCCCTGGATCGCGTTCGGCCCGGGAATTCGCAAGGACCTGGATTTGACGACCTATCCGAAACTCGTGATCGATACCGAAGACACCTGCGCGACGATCCGCTACGTCATGGGACTTCCCGAAGACAGCCTGCTGGATGGCAAGCCGATCAAGGAAATCGTTCAGCCTCGACGGCGGCAGTTCGTCGCAATGCGCCATCACCGGCTCGGTCAGCGAGTTCCGGCATAATTTTCAGCGCGTGCGCGAAGGAGGACTCGATCTGCTGATGGCTGGAATTGACGCGTTGCGGCAAGTTGGAGTTCACCCGCGCGATGTCGATTGGATCCTGACGCATCAGGCCAGCAGCGGCATTCCGGGGTTGCTGGCCCCGCTCCTCCGCGTCGATCCGGAACGCTTCGTTATCGATTGCGACGCCGTCGGCAACCTGGGTTCGGCTTCGATCTGGGTCGCGCTTCAGCGCCTGCGCGCCAGCGGGCGCCTGCGCGAGGGGCAGACCGTCATGGTCCTCGGGGCCGAGGCTTCAAAATATTTGTTCGGCGGCTTCGTCTATCGCCACCTCGGGGCAAGCCCGTCCGCCGGCAACACCGAGCTGCGTTAGACCCGAAATCGATACGTCTCGTAAGCGTTTATTGGTTTCCCCGCCTATTGGTTTGCTCGCCGTTCACCGCTAAAATAAAATCATGGTTGCCCGCCTTGAATTGATGACTCGCCGTTAGCGCCGCAGCATTTCCGTCCGGCGTCTCGTTTTTCGTTTCATTGATTTTTCGTTCAGGCGACCCATGTCCACCTCCACCCAAAATGCTGCCCCGCCCGGGCTGATGCGCAAGCTGGATGAGATGTTGCGCCGCCATGGCGAGCTGAACGAACAGCTCAGCGATCCGGCGGTGCTGACCAATCCGCAGCGGGTCATCGCGATCAGCAAGGAGGCCGGGCAGCTGGGGCCGGTCGTCGGGCGGTATCGAGAGTATCAGCAGGCGCAGCAGGCAGTGATCGATCTGCGGGAGATGGCGGCCAACAAGGCGGATGCGGAGATGGCGGAGATGGCGGCGGCCGATCTGCCCGACGCGACGGCCAAGGCGGATGCGATGCTGGAAGCGCTCAAGGATGAGTTCCTGGCAGCGGAGGAGGAGCCGGTCGAGTCGTTCTTCCTGGAGCTGCGGGCGGGGACCGGCGGCGAGGAGGCGGCGCTCTTCACGCGCAATCTCTTCGAGATGTACCGGCGTTACAGTGAAACCAAGGGGTGGCGCTTTGACGTGAACGACTTCTCAACCAGCGAGCGCGGCGGGTTCAAGGAAGTGATCGTGAACATCAAGTCGCGCGAGGCCTATCGCTACCTGCGATTCGAAGGTGGCGGACACCGGGTGCAGCGCGTGCCGGAGACGGAGGCGCAGGGACGCATCCACACCAGCGCGGCGACGGTGGCCGTGCTGCCCGAACTGGCGGACGTGAAGATCGAGATCAACCCGAAAGACGTCGAGGAATTCGGCTGCCGGGGCGGCGGGCCCGGCGGCCAGAACGTGAATAAGGTGGAGACCGGGTGGCGCATCCTCCACAAGCCGAGCGGACTTCAGTTCAAGATGACCGAGCACAAGAGCCAGACGCAGAACAAGGAACGCGCCTGGGCGTTGCTTCGCGCGACGCTGTACGAGCGCGAGCGCGCCAAGCAGCACGCCGCCGTCACATCGGCACGGCGGACAATGATGGGGAGCGGCGACCGCTCGGAGCGGATTCGCACCTATAATTTCCCCCAGAACCGCTGCACCGATCACCGCCTGGGCGGCGAGGGTGGCGGGGAAAAGAACTTCAACCTCGATCAGATCATGCAGGGCCAACTGGGGCCGTTGATCGACGCCCTGCTGGAGCTGGACAAGCAGCAGCGCCTGGCCGAACTTTGATCGCGGCGCACACTTCAATTAGATTTTCCTCCTGGAGAACCCATATGGCAGATGCAAAGAAATCGACGAAACCCGCAGCAGCCAAGTCCGGCAAGGCACCGGCGGCGAAGGTCACCGGCCCGGCAAAGCCGACAGACAAGAAGGCGAAGAAGCCAGCCGCTGCCGCGGCGGCGTCGGCAGGCATGCCGATGATCGACACCTCATCGGCGGCCGCGGCCGCGGCCAAGATGATCGGGCACAAGCTCGGCGGCGATAAGTCCGCCGGGGGCTCGGGCCCGGCCAGGACGGAGAGCGCATCGTTCCGCCAACTCAAGGAAAGCCTGAACAAGCCGGCCGGTCAGGGCGCGGCCAGCTTCATCCAATCGACCGCGCCGGCGAAGAAGTCTTCGTCGCCGTTCGGCGGTGGAAACCAGGTGAGGCACAACCAGACGTTTGGAGCGGACGTGAACCGGACTGGCGTGCCGCGGCGGACCGGCGGGGGATGATTTGGATTTGCGCGGCACGGGCGCCCCGGCGCCCCGCCCGTGGCTTTATCTGAAGAACACGGCCGAGGCGCCTCGCCCATGCATGAATTTGCTCACATCAGTTCCGGCCGTGTGATCCATCAATCTAAAGATCGAATTGAATTCATCCGCCTTCATCGGTCTGCATCCGTGGCGAAAGTCTGAAATGCATGGATCGCCACGGATGGAAGGCCGATGAAGACGGATAAGAATTGAGGGCCGCGCGGCGTACCGCAGCCCACGGGCCGGGCGGATCGTGCCACGTCATACCACTTGGATCACGCGCAGGTCGGCGATCGTGCGGGGGTCGAAATCGATGCGCTGCTCGAACTTGCCGGCGAGGCCGGCGCGGTCGAGGGCGATGATCCACCCTTCTTCGATGATCAATTGCTCGATGACGCGCCCGCCGGCCAGCGTGGCGCGGCAGACGGCGGTGTACTTGCGCCGGGGCGCTCCTTCGGCTACGAGGAGCTTGCGCCATTCTTCAGGCAGGATCTTGGCGAGGCGGTTGCGGGGTGGGGTGCGTGAATGCATGACGCGGGCGGTGAAATTTCCTTCGCCTGCGATTAGGCGGCGTCGCAGCTCTGGAGGTCGGTCGGGCCGTTGACCTCATCGGCGGACTGGGCGTCGGGCCAGACGCCGGGGCCGCTGATCGAGTACCAGCGTTCGAGCACGTTGGTCCAGTCGCGAAGGCTGTGAACGTTGATGAACTCGCGCTTCACCTCCGCCGCGAGCGGGTGAAACCGGCTGTACTTGATTCCCATCTTGCGCATGCGCCGGCCGGCCAGCTGCTCGCCGTGGATCTGCATCGCGATCTGAAAATGCTCCGACAGCGCTTCGCGCTGCTCGTCGATCGTGGGCGGAGCGAGCTCGGTCGCATCATCGCCAGCGCCGAAGAGCCGGGCGGCGTCGCGGAAGATCCAGGGGTTGCCGATCGCTCCGCGGGCGATCCATGCGCCATCGACGCCGGTCTCGCGGAGGATGCGGATCGCGTCGGCGGCGGTGAAGATGTCTCCGCTGCCGAGGATGGTGCGCTGTGGGTATCGCGATTTCAGGTCCGCCAGGAATGACCAACGGCTGGGGCCAACGTACTTCTGCTCGACGGTCCGTCCATGCACGCAGACTGCGGCATAGCCCGCATCCCAGACCGCTTCGAGAATCTGGAAAAATCGATCTTCGGATTCGGCTGAATCGTCGAACCCGCGCCGCAGTTTGACGGTGGCGGGAACCTCAGACGGCAGCGCATCCCGCACCGCGCGCACGATCGAGATCGCCCGATCGACGTCACTGAGCATGTGGCCGCCGCGCGCCTTGTTTTTGATCTTCTTGACCGGGCAGGCGAAGTTCAGGTCGATCACGTCGTAACCGGCTTCGTGAACGATCCGCGCCGAGCCGGCCATCGTGTCCGGATCGCTCCCCATGATCTGGCCGGCGACGGGATGGTCTTCGTCGTTCACATCGATCGATCGCCGCAGCCCCTGGCCCCCTTGGAGGAGGATCACGTCGAGCAGCGCCTCGGTCACCGCGTAGGGGCAGCCGCGCCGCCGGGCCACCGCGCGCATTGCGCGGTCGCTGTATCCGGCCAGGCCGGCCTGACAGAAAGGCAAGGCGAAATGGAACGGTCCGATACGCATCGACACCACGTTTAGCCGCTCACCATGGTGAGCGTGGCCGCCGCATGGACACGTACCCGTGCCCATTCCTTTCACGAAGACGACCGCCCCGCCTGAAGCAGCGTCAGCGGCTCATCCCGCGCCACGCTGATCGCAGGCCCGATGCTGGCGAGCAAGGAGACCGCCATCACGATCAGCGCGCCGACGCCGATCATCGACCACGGCACGGCGATCGGTGGATTGTATCCGGTTATGGCGATCGAAAGCTTATGGGCGTCGAGGCTCATGATCCCCCCCGCCGTCAGTCCCAGTCCGCAGCCGACAAATCCCAGGAGCAGCGCCTCGGCCATGACGAGTCGGAGCAGGAGCGCGCGGGTCACGCCGATGCTGCGGAGAATGCCGAACTGCCAGCGTCGCGAGCGGATGCTGGCCATGATCGTGTTGGTCACTCCCAGCGACGCCACCGCCATGGCCGCGAAGGCGACGGTGCTGATGAGCAGGACGATCCGGTAGAACATCGAAACGATCTGGTACTTCAGTTCGCGTACGTCGCCGGCCCGCATTCCCTGGAGCTTCAGCGCTCGCTGAACGTCCTTGAGCACCTGGTTCTTGTCCACCGATCCTTCGAGGTTGGCGGCGAAGAGGTAATAGCGCTCGACCCCGAAATCACGGCGGGCATCTTCGAGGCTGCCGAAGACGCTGGCGGCGGTTCGCTGGTCCATCTGGCGGCCCATGTCGTAGGCGCTGACGATCACGTCGATGCCGGGCGACCAGACCACGCCGGCCACTTTGTAATCCTGCATGCCGTGGATCGTCTGGAGCGGGAGAGTTCCCCCCAGGTGCAGACCCCGCAGCTCGCGGAACTCGTTGGTGATGATCACGTGGCGGCCGAGCTTGAGCATGGCGGCGGCGTCGGTGGGATTGCCTTCCTCGAATTCCAGCTCCATCAACTTGAACGCCTGATCCGGATCGATGCCGAAGAACATCGTCGCGTTGGGCATGATCATCGCCTGGGCCAGGCCGAAAAAGTTGGCGGGCAAGCCGGGGGAGGCCAGGGCGATCGGCGTCACCTGCTTGTCGCGAATGCCCGGGATGGCCGCGACCTTGGCCGCTTCGTCAGGCTTGATGCCGCCGAACGGCGTGGCGATGAAAATGTCGGGGAACTTATCCGGCAGCCGCCACCCTTTCAGCGAAGTGTGTCCCTGCACCTGGAGGACGACGAGCGCGGCCAGGCCGACCATCAACGCCGTCGCGGTTCCCGCGGAGCGCCAGAGGTTGCCGCTGAGCTGCTGGCGAAGCATGGCAAAGCGAATGCCCAGGACCGCGGCGACGAGCGGGCCGATCGTCCGCTCGATCAACCCGACGCACAGGGGCGAGATCAGGAAGAACCCGATCATCACCGACGGCAGGCCCAATGCGAAGTGCAGGTAAAACTGAATAACGCGCGGGCCATCGGGCGCGCTGGGCATGACGACCGCCGCGATTATCCGGCCAATGGGACTGAAGAAGAGGAGCGGGTCGATCGCGATCAGCAACAGTCCGACGATCGCGCACAGGATCGGCAGCCGTGACGAAGCCGGCTCGGATTGCGGCGACATGGCTTCCAGGGGGCTCACGCGCGACGCGCTCCAGGCTGGCAGGATGCTCGCCGCCAGCGCCGCCAGCAGGGAGCCGCCCGCGCCGAAGAGCACGCCGCCCGGGCTCATGACGACGCCGGCGATGAACTGGTCGGGGAACCACCAGCCGAGGATGTGGATCCAGAGCCACCCGAGTGGAAAGCCGACGAGGATGCCGGTCAGCGACAGGAGCGTGCCTTCGACAATCACCAGCGCCGCGATCTGCGACCGGCGTGCACCGACCGCGCGCAACATCGCCAGCGTGCGCTGCCGCTCAGCGACGCCCATGCTCAGCGCCGAAAAGACGATGAACGTGGCGGCGATCATGGAGACCATCGTCCCCATGTAGCTGAGGAGATGAACGACCTGGAGCTGGCTGCCCAGCTTCTCGCGCGCCTCGCCGATCGTGCTGATCTTCAGTGTCGGCGCCTCGGCCGCCAGAACCTTCGACCAGCGGGCGGCGAATGCGCCGGCCTCCTTGCTTTCCTTCAGCTCGATGAGGATCCGCGAAACTTGTCCCTGAAAGCCGGTCAATCGCTGGAGCGTATGAAGCGGGACGTAAACGGTCTGATGATGCTCGGCCATGATGGCCGGCTTGTGGACGATTGCCGCAACGGTCAGCTTGGCCGGCTTGTCCGCGCCCGGCATGAGCAGTGTGTCGCCGGGCGAAAGCTTGAGGTTGGTGGCGACGGCCTGGTCGATGACGGCCACGTCCCCCTCGGCACCCTCGAACCATTGGCCGGCGGTGACCTGGAGATTAGAGACAAGCATGTCCTGGGGACGGCAGATGCCGATGACCGATGCCATCTTGCCCGGCTCGGATTCACCACTGCTCTGATCGACCAGCCCATTCTGCACCTCAATCCGGCCGATGGCATTGCGGACGGCGGGGTCAGTGCGAAGGCGTTCGATCAGGCCTTCCGGCACTCCGCCGTGCGGATCGTTCTGACGGGTGATTGTCGCATCGACCGACCCCATGTACTTCGTCAGGAACTTGTAGGCGGCCGCCGAAACCGACGAGTACCCACTCGTGACCGCGACGACAAGGCTGACCGAGAGACTGATGGCAGCAACGGTCAACGCCGCTCTCATCTTGCGGGCCATGAAGTTCGAAAACGCGAGCTTGGGGACAAACATGGGTTCAGGGTTCAGAGGAGAGTTTGGAGTTTAGTCGGAGCCGGAGTTCAGCGTTCGATGTTCGGCGTTCGATGTTGGATGTTCGATGTTCGCCTTCTCTCTCAGCACTCAGCACTCCCTTCGACTTCGCTCAGGGCAGGCAGCACTCAGCACTATTCTATCTGAGGCTTTCCTGATACCGAGCCGCCAGTTCCTGGCTGGTGGCGGCGGATTCGATGGGGAAGCGTTGGACGAGACGGCCGTCTTTGATGACCGCTACCTCCTGGGCAAAGGCGGCGACGGAGGGCTCGTGGGTGACCATGACGATCGTTTTGTTGTGGACGAGGGAGAGGTCGCGCAGCAGTTCGCAGACGGCCTTGCTGTTCGCCGAATCGAGGTTGCCGGTGGGTTCGTCGGCGAGGATGACCGCGGGATCAGTGACGAGGGCCCGGCCGATCGCGACGCGCTGCTGCTCGCCGCCGCTCATCGCGTCGGGGCGATGTTCGCGGCGCGAGGTCAGGCCAAGGTTGTCGAGTAGCTCGTCCACCCGCGCCTTGCTGGCGGCGGCGGACCCGTTGCGTCCCTCGAGCATCAGCGGCAGCGCGATGTTCTCGGCCGCCGTCAGAGTCGGGATCAGGTTGAAGGATTGAAAAACCAGGCCGATGTGCCGACGGCGGAAGAGGGTGAGCTCTTTGTCGCTGAGTCGGCTGATTTCGGTGCCGTTGACGATGACGCGCCCGGAATCCGGCTGGGTGAGGCCGGCCATCAGGTGCAGCAGCGTGCTCTTTCCCGAGCCGCTGGCGCCCATGACGGCCAGAAACAGGCCCTGGTTGACCTCGAGGCTGACGCCCGCGAGAGCGGGGACGGCGCGATCCCCCTGCCGGAACTGCTTGGCAACATTCTCAACGACCAGCGGCGCCATCGTCTCCTCAAAACGGAACGAATGACTATAGCCACCGCGCGCGCGGGTCACAACCGATGGAGCCGCTTCTCGGATTTGAAGTGCTTCACATGGCACGAGCGCCTCGACCGTGGCTTACTTCAGAAGAACACGGGCGAGGCGCCCGTGCCACGAAAAGGGCTGCGTATTCTACTGATCCGAGTGTGGCGCGGGAGAGCCGTCGATCGACATTCCCCAGGCTTCGTCGAACGACTTGAGATGTTTCTGAAGGAGCGCGACGTCAGCTTCGGAAGCGGCCTTGCGGCGCTCGGCGCGATCTGAGCGGCGCTGGTCTTCGAGGCGCGCGGCGATTTGCATTCGCTCGCGCCGGGCCGCGTCGATTGTCTCCTTTGCGGCGCGAGTGGATCGCTCCGCTTCTTCCAGCAGCGCGGCCGTCTCGGCCGGCGTGGCGGGAATGACCGGATCGGCGACGACCGCCGCAGCGCGATGTGCTTGCTCGCGCTCGTCGGCCTCGTGCTGCCGAACCACTTGAAGCTCGTGTCGGCGCTGTTCTGTAAAGGCAATGACGCCCCCGGGCGGTGCCGGCGGTCCGTTGGGGCCGGCGGGAAAAGGCGGCGGGCCGCCAGCGCCAGGTGGGCCGAAGGGCTCGGGCTGCGCGGGAGGACCGTTCTGCCCCGCCGGATGGCGCGCGGCTTCGGCGTCCGTGATCTGACGCTGGAGATCGGCCGCGCGCCGGGCCCAGTTGTCGGCGCGCTGTTCGGCGGCGGCCTGCTCGTCTTTCGCTTTCTCGATGCGGGCGGCGCGTTCGTCAGCGGACAAGACGCGTCGACCACCCTGCTTCGTCTGCTGAGCCGTTGCCAGGGCACGTTGTGCATCCGCCTCGCGCTGCGCGGCAGCGCGGAGCGGGGCTTCGGCGTTGTAGTCCACCTGCGCCACGCTCCAGGCCGACCACGCCGCCGTCCCGATGTTTTGCCAATCCGCTGGGGTCATGGCGCGAGCGCGCAATGTGTCCGCCCAATCCGGCAGCGCCGAAAGCTGGCGGGTGAACTCGGCAAATCCCTCGGGTGAGGGGTTGGGCGACGGCAGCGAGCGAGCCGTTGTCTTGGCAACGGTGTCTTTCGATGCGGCGACGAACGACAGGAGCTGGGCCTCGGTGATCTTCCCCGGCTCGGCGGGTTGCGTTTGCGGTTCGGCGGGCGTGGTGGCGGGTTGCGTGGTGGTCGTGGCGACCTGCTGTGCCGGGCGATGGCGGTCGCAGCCGCCGACGGCGACGAACAAGCAGAAGATGCCCAACGACTCGCGATTCATTCGTCTAAGGCTCTGACGCGGGCGCGGAGTAAATGTTGCGTGAATCTCTGCTGTGGCATGGGCGCCCTCGCCGATTCAGGCGTGTACACACGCCGGCTCGGGCGTACTCGACGAGATCAGCAAGCGCGCAGCGATCTTCTCTTTAGACTGAATTGAGTCGCTGCGCTCCTGCTGAATCGGCGGCGTACCGCCGATGGCTGCGGCGTACCGCAGGTCACGGGCGAGGCGCCCCGTGCCACATTGGGCGCAGCGCGGCTCACGGGCGGGGGCGAATCGTGCCACGGGCGGAACGCGGGGTATCGCGATTTGGGTCACTCGGAGGGTGTGCGATAGACTCCGGCTCGCAACACATGGCTCCCGCTCCCCAATCCATTCCGTCCGGGCCGGCCTCCGTTGTCTTACGGTCGCGCCGGCCGACGCGGGTTCGATTTGTGGTGATGGCCTTCCTGTGCGCGTTGTCGTTCCTGACTTATTTCGACCGCGTCTGCATCGTGCGCGCGCAGCGTGATATTCAGAGCGATCTGCATATCACCGACAACCAGATGGGAATGGTGCTGGGCGCATTCTGGCTTGCCTACGGATTGCTGGAGATTCCGGGCGGATGGTTGGGAGATCGGACTGGTGCGCGGCGCACGCTTGGCCGTATCGTGCTCGCCTGGTCGATCTTCAGCGCGTTGTCGGGAGCTGCGACTGGCTTTCTTTCGCTGCTGGCCTACCGGACTTGTTTTGGCGCCGGAGAGGCGGGCGCGTACCCGAACATGGCGCGCGTGCAGTCGCGCTGGCTGCCGGTGCGCTCGCGGGGAAGCTGGGGCGGATGGCTGTGGCTGCTGGCGCGATGGGGTGGCGCGTTCTCGCCGCTCCTGTTCGGCGCGCTGCTCAGCGGATTGGGCTCGAACGCCTGGCGCGAATCGGTCGCTCATGTGCCGGTTCTGCGCGTGCTGGCGCATACGCCGGCCTGGCGGATCGGATTTTGGATATCTGGATTGGTCGGGCTCGTCTGGGTGCTGGCGTTCGTCCCCTGGTTTCGAGATGAGCCGGCGGAGATGCGATCCGTGAACGACGCGGAGCTGGACCTGATCCGGTCCGGCGGCGCGGAGACGGGCAAAGCGGGCGAACGCGAGCATGACCCGGATGTCTGGCCGGCGCTCTTTTCCTGCCGGAGCCTGTGGGCGCTGGCGCTGCTTTATTTTTTCGGGAGCTTTGGCTGGTCGTTTTTCGTGAGTTGGATCTCGCGATTCTTCCTGGAAGTGCATCACGTCAAGTTCGAGAAATCAGAGATCATGAGCGGGTTGCCCCTCTTCTTTGGCGGGATCTCCTGTTTGCTGGGAGGCTGGTTGTCGGATGCGGCGGTGCGCTGGACCGGACGCCGACGGCTTGCCCGCGCGATCTTTCCGATCGCCGGCTGCACGACGGCGGCGGCGGCGATGATCGGCGTGCGCTTCGTCCACACGCCGCAGCAGGCGGCGGCGCTGATGTGCGTCGCGGCGGCGGCGTACGACTTCGGGCAGGCCGCCAACTGGGCCAGTATCGTGGACATCGGCGGCGCTTACGCCGGCACCGCCGCCGGTTTCGTGAACATGATCGGCAACATGGGGAATTCCATCCAGCCGGTCATCGGCGCGATGATCTTCAACCACTTCGGCTGGAACGTGTTATTCGCGATGTACGGCGGGGCTTACCTGGTGGCCGGATCGATGTGGCTCTTCGTGAACCCGGAGAAACGGTTCTATTCTCCGCCGCCACCTGCTCCGCCGCGCGCGTTTGAAGTGATCGACCGGACCGCGACCTCTTCCTGATCACCACTTCAATCCCGCTGACTCCGCCGCCTCGAGCGCGAACGCGGTTGCGTCCATCTCGCCGCGACCCTTGGCGATCGACGCGAGATAGCGATCGCGCAACAGGCTCAGCGTCGGCATGGGGACGCTGCTGGCCGTGGCGGTCTGCGACGCCAGGTTCATGTCCTTGAACGCAAGCCGTAGCGCGAATCCCACTTTGCCGAAATTGGCCTCGATCAGTTGCTTCGAATAGTTCTGGTAGATCGGGCAGGCGAAGAGGGTCTGGGTGAACATGTTCATGAACGCTGCTCGGGGAATGCCATTCTTCTCGACGAGCGCCGAAGCCTCGGCCAGCGCTTCGACGGCGGCGAGGATGAGAAAATTGCCGGAGAGTTTCACAACGTTGGCCGCGCCGATCGCTTCGCCGAAATCGAAGACGCCCTGACTCAGCCCGTCGAAGACCACTTTGCCGCGTGCCTTGGCCTCGGCAGGTCCGGAAGCGCAGACCCAGAGCTTGCCGGCGGCCGCGGCCTCGGGTCGTCCGAAGACGGGCGCGGCCAGCAGCGCGACGCCATGCTTCTCGTGCCGCTCGGCGAGGCGCTGGTTGGTCGTGGGCAGGACCGTGCTCATGGAAATGTGCAGGCCGCCGGGGCCCAGCGCCTTCATCCATTCCTCGGTGGCGATCGCCTCGAGCGCCGCATCGTCGGCGACCATCGAGAGCGCGATCCCGCCCCGCTTCACTGCCTCGACCGGCGAACGAGCCAGCTTCCCGCCCTGCTTGACCAAGGGTTTGGCGTTGTCCGGCGTGCGGTTCCAGGCGGTCACGTCGAAGCCCGCCTTCAATAAGTTCAACGCCATCGGCAGGCCCATGCGGCCCAGACCGAAGAATGCAATGTGTTCCGCCATGGTGGCTCCGTTGTTTAGTCCAGTGGGATGTCAGGGACGCGACGGTCGTGCCGGCGCGTGCTAGGCCTTTTGGGTTGGCACTTCGGGCGCTGCCGGAGGTGGTTCGGGATCGATCAGGGCTTTGGCTGCGGCTTTTGCTTCCTCCGCCGTCTTGTACTTGCCGTCGCGGATCTCCTTCTCCAGGCCAGGCAGTGCGGCGGCCAGGTCCTGCTCCGATTCGTTGAGGCCTTTGATCGTCTCGGCATCCAAGTCGGCCATTGCATCTTTGGCGGAGAGTTTCCAGACGCCGTCGACCTGGGTCATCGTAAACGTCGCGTCGTCGTCTCCCTTGAGCTCGACGGTCGCGGTGTCATCGTCAACGTCGATCGTGGCCTTGTCGAAATCTTCGGCGGTGTGCTCCCCCACCGCGTGAATCATGGCATCGGAAGCCGCCTTGCCGAACTGGTCGCGCATCGCGTGCTCGACGGCCGTGAGGGCCAGTGAATATTGACACTGCGCTTTGACGAACTGTTTCTCCTCCGGCGTCGAATACTCGAACAGCTCCATGGCATATTCGAGGTCGAGCTGGTCATACACCTTCGCACCGCGCCGGATTGCGTCGAGCGGCTTCTCGTCTTTGGGAACGGGGATCCGCGCCGGTCGCGAGGTAGGCTGGGTCGTTGGCTCGGACGCGGGAAGGGTCGTGGGTTGCGTCGTCGGTTCGACATCCTCGCCGTGTGCGACCATTGGCAGCGTGGCGATCAAACCCGTCAGGATCACAGCTATTGCGCAGCGACTGCGTAGCACGGGCGCCTCGCCCGTGTTCCTTGAAGCTTGAACGGGCGAGGCGCCCGTGCCACGAGAGTGGCCATGCTCCATCGCCACGCGTTCGTCACGCTTCATCGTTGAATCCTTTTCCCTGCGCGTGGTCGCTCCCGGGCCGGCGTGCGAGTTTAGCAGTCTGCGCCGAGGCGTGTTAGCGCTGATTCATCGCCCGCGCCGGTTCGTCGAACGCCGTTCGGATGGAGGCAAGCTCTTCGTGGCTCAGGGTAAATCGCAGTGACTGCGCGTTCTGCCGGGCCTGCTCGGCATTGCGGGCGCCGACGAGTGCGGCGGTGATTCCCCGCTGGTGGACCGTCCAGTTGATCGCGACCTGCGCGAGGCTGGCGCCGTGGCGCTCGGCGATCGGGCGAATCGCATTCAGCGCCGCAAGCACCCGCCGGCGATTCTCAACACTGAAGTAGCGGTGTTCGGCGCGATGGTCGCCGGGCGCGAAGATGCGCTCCGGCGGGACTTTCCCAGTGAGCAATCCGCGCTCGAGTGGCGAGTAGACGATAACCCCGATCTGGTTGGCCTTGCAGAACGGGACGATCTCCTCCTCGATCTTGCGCTGCACGAGGCTGTACGGGGGCTGGAGGCTGGCGAGCGGGGCTGCCAACGCCGCTCCGCGCAGCCAGTTGACGTCGTAATTGCTGACGCCGATCGCGCGAATCTTGCCGGCGGCGCGCAGCTTCTCCATCGCATACATCGACTCTTCGACCGGCGTGGAGGTATCGGGCCAGTGAATCTGATACAGGTCGATGACATCGACGCCGAGGCGCTTGAGGCTCTGCTCGCATTCGAAGGCGATGCTCGAAGGCTTGGCATTCTTGCGAATGACCACGTCGCGGCCCTGGTTGTCCTTCTGCTTCCAGGGCTCTGTCCCTTCTTCCGAATCCCATCGCATGCCGCACTTGGTCGCGATTACGACCTGATCGCGCCGGCCCTTGATGGCCTTTCCCACCAGCTCCTCGCTGTACCCCATTCCGTAGATGGCGGCGGTGTCGATCGTGTTCACGCCTTCGTCGATGCTGGCATGAATCGCGTCGATCGATTCCTGCTCCTCCGTGCCGCCCCACATCCATCCGCCGATCGCCCAGGCGCCGAAGATGACGGGGGTCACGCGGATCGATAACTTGCCGAGTTGCCGAGTCTCCATGTCCAGCACTCCTTCCGTTGGCTCGCCTAACGAGCGCAGCGTATTTGCGCGCAGCGAATCGGTCCAGAGGAAGATTGAACCGCCAAGGCGCCGAGACGCCAAGCATCCCCCTTCCCTATCGTGGCAGGGGCGCCTCGCCCGTGCTTCCTGGCAAACACACGGACGAGGCGCCCGTGCCACAAAGCAATGATGCGCACCTGCCTTCGTCGTGGGATCATAGAGGTTCAATCCTTCTGCGCCCGGTTAGACTCGAAGACATGAACCAACATATTCCTCTACTGTTTATCGCATGGCTTGGGGTGATGTCCGCCACTGGCGCACGAGCGGAAGAGGCGCTGCCGCCGCCGGCACAATTACCGGAAATCAAGCAGTTGCCGGATCCGTTCCTTTGTTCCGATGGGTCGCGGGTGAAATCTGCCGGGGACTGGAAGAAGCGGCGCGAAGAGATTCGCCGCCAGTTGCTCTTTTACGAATTTGGCGCGATGCCCGCCGCTCCCGGAAACGTAAAAGGCGTCGAACGAACACCGCTCCAGGCGAAGGGGATCGAGAGAGACGTCCAGATCACGATGGGTCCTGATTCAAAGTTACAGGTCCAGATTTACCTGACACTGCCCGAGGGCAACGGGCCGTTTCCGGTCATCGTGAAAGGTGACCTGTGCTGGGGACGCGTGCCAGGCGGGATCGCTGGGTACATAGTAAAACACGAGTACGCGCTGGCCGAATTTGATCGAACGCAATTCGCCCCCGACTCCAAGGACCGCGGGAAGGGAATCTTCCCCCTTTATCCGGATTCCGAAGCCGGCGACCTCTCGGCCTGGGCCTGGGGGTTCTCACGGGTGATCGACTACCTGGTGACGCGCAGTGACATTGATGCGAAAAAGATCGTCGTCACCGGCCACTCGCGCGGCGGCAAGGCCGCGCTGCTGGCGGGCGCGATGGACGATCGCGTTGCCCTCACCGTCCCCAACGGCTCAGGCTGCGGCGGAGCGGGTTGCTACCGAGTGAACCCGCCGAAGACGGAAACGCTGGCGATCATCACCGATCACTTTCCCAACTGGTTCACGCCGCGCTTCAGGGAGTTTTTGGGACAGGTGGATCGGCTCCCCTTCGATCACCATGAGCTCAAGGCGCTGGTCGCGCCGCGCGCATTGCTTTCGACCGATGCGCTGGGGGACGTTTGGGCCAATCCGACTGGCACTGAGCAGACGTACCAGGCGGCGAAGGTTGTCTTCGATTACCTGGGAGCGGGCGACAAAATCGGACTTCATTTCCGAGAAGGTGGGCACGACCAGAACGCGGAAGACTTCGAGGCGCTGGTGGACTTTGCCGATCACCTGTTCTTCGGAAAACCGCTCGCCCGGAAATACGATCAGATTCCAGTACCGCCCGGCGAGAAGGCATGGGACTGGGCGGCGCCGAGCAAATAACCTTTTGCGGCGGCCGATTTGACAACCGCAAATGCGAGAGGGTGGCGAGCCGGACGCGATTGTCGCGGCTCGCCACCCTCAACGTCATCGTACTTACTTGGCGGCCGGGGCGGCGGACTTGGCGGTTGAATCGCCGTCCTTCTTCGCCTTGGCGTGGTGCGGCTTGGTGGACACATCAAGCTTGTCCTGGAGACCGCTCTCCGAGGCGAGCATGACGAACTCACCGGCCTTGAGGTCGCTGAGTTGTGCCGCCTGCCCGTCCACCGTGACCACGGTGGTCTTGTTGGCGGTGACGGTCACATCGTGCGGGTTCTTCTTCCCGCCGACCGACACAACGATGCTCATCGTCGTCGGATCAGCCGAATCGGGCGATACGCTGACGATCTTGCCGTGCGGGGCGTGCGTACCCTTTTCCTTGGCTTCCGAGACGCTGACCAGACCGAAAACGGCCAACAGGGCCGCCAATGTCATCCAACGCTTCATATTTTCCTCGTGTGCCGGCATACAGCCGAACAATCTAAACGGGTTCGATCACCGGTATTTGCCGGCGGGCGTCAGGTTTGAGCCGGCGAACACCGCCGTCTCACGCCAAGTAATCAAACGCGCGCCCTCGCGCTTTATTGCCCCCAGCCGGTGAGCCTCAAACGCGTGCAACCGGAGGGCGGTATCGGCTGTATACTGTGTTGTGATCGAAGCGGCGGGCGCGACGGCTGCACGTAGTACCGGCGGCTCGCCCGTGTTCAACAGGTCTGCACGGGCGAGGCGCCCGTGCCGCGGCAGATATTCTTGCGACAATGCCTTTTGGTGCGCGGACACCGCGATGATGGACGGACTTCGGATGCGACGCGATCGGGCGGGGAACTTTTTCCGGCTGCTGGCGATGGCACTCTGTTCGTGCGCGCTCATCACGCCGGTTGCACGGGGATCCGCCGAAGAGCGCGCGGTTGCCATCGCGTTCTTTGAACTGCACGTCCGCCCGACGCTGATCGGCCGCTGCTTTTCCTGTCACGGTCCAACCGCGCAGCCGCCACGGGGAAACTTACGGCTCGATACGCGCGCGGTGCTGCTTGCCGCGCGCGGAGCCGGGAAACCGGCCCTCATCGTCCCGGGAGATCCGGACAAGAGCGAGATCGTGATCCTGCTGCGCCACGGAATCGAGGATGTTAACGCTCTGCCGGCTCACCGGCTCACGGCCGACCAGCTTGTTGACATCGAGACGTGGGTGCGCCGCGACGCGATCACGCCCGACGACAACCTGGCTCCCTCCGGCGCGCCTGTGCCGCACCCGGATCTCTCCGCGGCGCGGAAGTTCTGGTCATTGCGGCCGGTCCAGGAGCAACCGCTGCCGGCGGTTCATCTGCCGGCGTGGTCGCAGAATCCGATCGACCGATTCGTGCTCGCGAAAATGCAGGAGAAGGGCGTTCACCCGGTGGCCGCCGCCGATAAGCGGACGCTCCTGCGCCGGGCGACGTTTGACCTGACTGGCCTGCCGCCCACGCCGGAGGAGATCATCGCGTTCCTGGCCGATACCTCGCCCGATGCGTTCGCCCACGTGATCGACCGGCTGCTGGCCTCACCGCGCTATGGCGAGCGATGGGGTCGCCACTGGCTGGACGTCGCCCATTACTCCGACACCGCGGGCGAAGATGCGGATTTCCCGATTCCCGAGGCGGCGCGCTATCGCGATTGGGTGATCGATGCCTTCAACCAGGACAAGCCGTACGAGCAGTTCGTGAAGGAGCAGATCGTCGGTGACCTGATGCCGGCGCGCGATGAGGCGGACCGCCGTCAGAAGATCATCGCCACGGGTTACCTGGCGATGTCGCGCCGGTTCGGGGTCGCGCCTGAGCACGAGATGCAGTTGACGATCGCCGACACGATCGACACCCTGGGCCGCTCGGTGCTGGGCGCCACGCTAGGCTGCGCCCGCTGCCACGACCACAAGTTCGACCCGTTCTCGATGCGCGATTACTACGCGCTCTACGGAATCTTCGAGAGCACGAACTACGCCTTCCCCGGATCTGAAGAGCGGCCGTTCCAGATCGGGTTCGCGCCGCTGATCGATCCGGCCAAGGCCTCGGAAGTGCTTAAGCCATACGAGGCGTCGCTGGCGGCGGCGGAAGCGGACGTGCGGCGCACGTTCGATGCCCGCGCCAAGGCCACAGATGCTCCGACGTATCAGCGACTCACCGGCGAATGGGAGCGAGCGAAGAATCACCGCAATGACGTGTCGCATCATGCGCCGGTCATCGAAGCAGCGTACGGCGTCTCCGAGGGAACGCCCCACGACGCCTGCATCCAGAAGCGCGGTGAGCCGGGCGACCCGGGCGACTCGATTGCCCGCGGATTTCCGGAAGTGCTTGGCGGGCAGCGTCTGCCGCCCGACGAGCACGGGAGTGGACGCCTTCCTCTCTCGAACTGGCTGACCGACCCGGCCAACCCGCTGTTTGCGCGAGTCATGGTCAACCGCATCTGGCAGTACCATTTTGGCAAGGGGATCGTTCAGACGCCGAGCGACTTCGGCAACCGCGGCAAGCCCCCCACTCATCCGGAACTACTGGACTTCCTGGCAAAGCGGTTCGTTGATAGTGGCTGGTCGATCAAGGCGATGCACCGGCTGGTGATGACCTCGCAGGCTTACCAGCTATCGGCTACCGACGATGCGGCCAACACACAGGCTGATGCGGCAGATGATTTCCTCTGGCAATTCCGCCGGCAACGGCTTGATGCCGAGGAGATCCGCGATGCGATCCTGGCGGTGAGCGGCAACCTCGACCTGTCGCGGCCCGGTCCGCATCCCTTTCCGCCGCGCGACGGTTGGCACTTTACGCAGCACGCGGCCTTTGCGGCGATCTATCCGTCGATGCATCGCGGCGTCTACGTGATGCAGCAGCGCATCAAGCGGCATCCGTTCTTCGTCCTTTTCGACGGCGCTGATCCGAACCTGAGCACCGCGGAGCGGTCGGTCAGCGTCACGCCGCTCCAGGCACTCTTCATGATGAACGATCCGTTCGTCGAAGAAGAATCGATGGCATTCGCCGGCCGCCTCCGCACCGCCCGCGACACGCAGGACGGACAGATCGAGCTGGCGTACGAATTGGCCTACGGCCGCCCGCCGGAGGCCGATGAATATTCAGAGGCCCGCGCGTACCTCGCTCAATATGTGCAGAAGCTGGCGGCGACGAACATCCCCGCCGGCAAGCGGGAGACGGCGGCGCTGGCGAGCCATCTGCGATCGATCTTCAGCAGCAATGAATTCCTGTTCGTCGAGTAGAAGTAAAAGGACGAAGCGCGTTTCCGGGAAGTTTTCCATGCGATCGACTGATTCCTTCACGCCCAACGTTTCCACGCGGCGGGCCATGATGCGCTCGCTGGTCGGCGGCTCGCTGCTGTTGCCGGGGATCCTTTCGGAGCTGCTGTCCGCGGGATCGGCGATGGCATCTGCTTTGCCCAGCATGGCGGGCGCCGTGGATCCGCTCCTGCCCCGCGCCGCCCATTTCCCCGCCAAGGCCAAGCGAGTGATCTTTCTGTACATGAGCGGTGGGTGCTCGCACGTCGATTCGTTCGATTACAAGCCGAAGCTGATCTCCGATCACGATAAGGCGGTGAAGGAGGGAAAGTTCCTCAAGCGCCCCAACTGGCAATTCAAGCCACGCGGCCAGTCGGGCACGTACGTGAGCGAGCTGTTCCCGCACATGGCGTCGGTCGCCGACGAGCTGTGCGTCGTGAACTCGCTCAAGGGAGACCACAACAATCACTTTGAGGCGACGCTGGGCATCCACACGGGCTCGGTCACCTTCGCGCGGCCGAGCATGGGGAGCTGGGTGAGTTATGGGCTGGGGACGATGAACCAGAACCTCCCCTCGTTCGTCGCGCTCGTACCGAAGTTGCCGTACGCCGGCGGCCAGGTGTGGGGTTCAGACTTCCTGCCCGCCTGCCATCAGGGAGTGCGGGTGATCCCCGGCAATGATCCGATCCCCGACATGAGCCGCCGGGCGGCGACCGCCGAGCTTCAGCAGATGGAGCTGGGGCTGCTCCGTTCGATGAATCGGCGTCACGCACTGCGGCGCGAGAACGACCTGTTGCTGGCCGGCCGCATCAAGTCGTTCGAGACTGCCGCCGGCATGCAGCAGGCAGCGCCGGAGGCGTTTGACCTCTCGGGCGAAAGCGACGCGACGCTGGCCCTTTACGGCCTGCCGCGCGGGTCCACGCAGGGATTCGCCTGGCAATGCCTGGTCGCGCGACGGCTCGCCGAACGTGGGGTGCGCTTCATCGAGTTGATCGACGTCGGCTCCAGCGACAACTGGGACGCGCATGGCGACATGAACACGCACGCGCCACTCGCGAAGAACGTCGACAAGCCGGCCGCCGCCCTGATCAAGGACCTCAAGCTCCGCGGCATGCTGGAAGACACGCTGGTCGTCTGGACGACGGAATTCGGCCGCACCCCCTTCGTCTCCCAGCCGGGCCATGCCGGCCGAGAGCACCACGCCAGCTGCTTCAGCTCGTGGCTGGCGGGCGGCGGCGTGAAGCCGGGGATGACTTTCGGTAAGAGCGACGAATACGGCATCGCCCCCGCCGAGAATCCCGTCCACGTGCACGACTTCCACGCGACGATCCTCGCCCTGCTAGGCCTCAACCACGAGAAGCTCACCTACCGCCACGCCGGCCGGGACTTCCGATTGACGGATGTTTCGGGGAACGTGGTGCGCGAAATCATCGCGTGAGAGTGAAGTTCTGTCTTAAACTTAATCTTAATCATGAAGTCGGCCGGATCGGCCGGGCTGGTGATCGGCGTGGTGCTGTTGCTCGCCAACAACCCGCGCCGGAATCTGCCGCAACTTTCATACGGACGGTTGAGCAGGCCACTCGTGGGCGCCCTCGCGTGCTGCGTGGCGGCGTCCGTCGCCCTGGGGATACTCGGGTATCACGGCGCGCTCACCTGGACTTCGGCGGACTTGCGAATGCTGGTGCACGATGGACTGTTCCGTCCACAGCGGTTCCTGTGCGTGTATGGAATCCACCTGGGCGCGTATGTGGGCGGGGTGATCGGCGCGATGGCCGGTGTGGGGTGGGTTCTTCGATCGCGCGTAAGAGTCCGAACGAGGGAACGATGAAGGGCGAACGATGAGCGATGAATCGGGTCGTTGAGCTTTGGAAGTTGAATGTTGAATGTTGAATGCGAACGTCCAACGTTCAACGTCCAACGTCCAACGTCCCACATCAAACGCTTGACGCTCGACTCTGAACCTAAACTCTAGATCAGGCTGCCGGCTTGGCGGCGGGCTTGCGAAGGCTGAAGACGCGGACGCAGTTGCGGCCGGCACGCTTGGCGGCATAGACGGCCATGTCGGCTGCCTTGAGGAGCTGCGCCGGCTCGGTGAAGGGCCCGCCGATCTCGAAGCTGGCGACGCCGATGCTTGCGGTCACCGGCAACGTCACGTTCGTGCAGGGGACTGGCTTGGCGGCGATCGCACGGCGGATGCTCTCGGCGATCGCCGAGGCGGTCTGCCGGCCCGTCCCTGGAAGCACAAGGACCATTTCCTCGCCCCCGTAACGGGCCGCGAGGTCGTCGGTGCGCGCGGCGGTGAGGAGCAGCTTGCCGAGCGAGCGGAGGACGTCGTCGCCGGTCTGGTGGCCATGGGTGTCGTTGACGGATTTGAACTTATCCAGGTCGAGCATCAGGAGTGAGAGCGGCTTGCCGAGGCGATTGGCTTCAGCAAATTTGGCCGCTAGGAACTGATCGAATCGAGCCCGATTCGAAAGGCCCGTGAGCCCGTCGGTAATTGCCTGTTTCTGGAGCGCCTCGTTCTGCTCGGCCAGGTTGCTCGCCTGCTGCTGGAGGACGTTGGCGTGCTGCTGCGACTGGAGCGTGATCTCCACCAGCGCCTCGTTCGCCTTCTTGAGGACCGCCTCGTAGTTGGCGGCGGAGCCGATGTTGATCTCGAAGAGTGATGCGACTTCCTTGGTGCGCTGACCGATCTCGTCGAGCAGCGCGTCGCAGTCGGTCTCGTTCATCTGGTACTGCGTCTTGCACATCGTGCGCACGGCGGCGATCGCGGCCGCCGGCATCTCATCGACGAATACGTCGGCGCATCGGCCGGCCAGGCTGACCAGCTCGGTCAGCTTCCGGAGGCTCACGTCAGCGACGTTCTCGGGCGCGTGATGAAATCCGATCGGTGTCGTGAGCAGCGGGGGCAGCTTCCATTGCGTCGCGAGCATGCCGCCGACCTCGGCGTGGTCGCTGCCCAGCACCTGCCGTTCGATCGCGGCCAGCTCGGCGTGAGATGCGGCGCGGGCGTTGATCTCCCCGTACTCCTCGCCCAGCACCTGGTCGAGGACCAGCATGCCGATGTCCATCAGCAACGCCGCCAGGAACGCTTCTTCCTGCTGCACGACGTTGAGCTTGATGGCGAGCGTGCGCGCCGCGGTGGCGGCGAAGATGCTGCGCTTCCAGTAATCCAGATGCTTGAACCCGCGTCCCTTGGTCTTGGTCAGGTTGCTGACCAGCGAGAAGCCGAGCACCAGCGTCTTGACCGACTGGAGGCCAAGGATGACCAGCGCGTGGCTGATCGTCCCGACGTGCTGGCTGCGGGCATAGAAGCTGGAGTTGACGGTGCGAAGGATCTTGGTGGAGAGGGCCGGGTCCCGCGAGATGATCCGCGCGATCTCGGCGATGTCGACGTCCGCCTTCTGCGCCAGGTCGATCACCTGCATGGCCACCGACGGGAGCGAGGGCAGGTTGGGGCACTGCTTGATTCGATTGGCCAGTTGTTCATTCATTCAGGCGAGCTCCGCGCAAGGCGTTCAGGCCGGGCCAACCGTATACATGACATGCCCGTCACCCATTATCGACAGGGCGTTGCATAACCTTGCGTGCCAGCGCGATTTCCCTGATCCGCCCGAGAGTCGGGGCGTCCCAATTTTAGCAATTTTCAGTAAAGAAAATCCCCGCCGAAGCGGGGCTGGTTCATGAATCGAGATCGTCAGATGCCCAAACAGGCAAATTATTTTTCCTCAAGCAGCGCCGCTACCGTCTTGTGCATCTCCGCCTCGGTGCCGGGACCGAAACCAACGAACACCTTCTTGACGATGCCATCCTTGCCAATAATCACAGTCTCTGGAATAGCCTGAGCGGCGTAGTTCTTGGCGGTGGCGCCGTCGGTGTCCAACAGCACGGGAACGGTCAGCTTCGTGCTATCCACGAATTTCCGCACCTCGTCCTTTTCCTCCTGAAGGTTCACCGCGAAGACCTTCAACCCGGCGGCCTTCTTCTCATCGTACAGCTTGTTGAGGTGCGGAAGCGACTGACGGCACGGACCACACCACGTCGCCCAGAAATCGACGATCACCACGCTTCCTTTCAGGTCGGCCAGGGCGACGGACTTGCCGTCCAGGCCAGTCAGCTTGAAGTCCGGCGCGGGCTTGCCCTGAAGGGCAGTCGCCGGGCTCTGTTCCTCACCGCCACCGCCGCCCGCGGCGAGATCGCGGGCTCCTTGCGGCGGTTTCCAGGCAAACTGCTGGTCCTGGACCGTGGCATCGGGCGTCACGGTCGTGTAGTCCACCGTGATCATCGCGTGCTTCACATCGGGTGTGCCACGGCTTTCCAGCAACGGCTTCACGTCCGTGCGCGCCTGGCGCACCAGGTGGGACTGCGGGTCGACAAGGAGCGTGAGCCGTCGCTTGTCCTTCATGTCCACGTTCAAGGTCGCGTAGTTGTTGTCGCCGAGCTTCGTGTCCTCGCCCTTGGAAAGTTCCGTGGCGCCGGTGGTGAGCTCCGCGACGGCGTCCTTCGCGACCGCCAACTGAAGCGACGGGTTCTGCGTCGGGATCACGTCCGAGAGCGGCTGGGGGAGTTCCCTGGTTGCGGTCCGCTCCCTGGCGGCATCGCTCGACGTATAAATGTTGCGGCTCTTGAGGTACGAGTAGGCCTTTTCCCCGGTCGAGCCCCAGGTCATCTCGTCCTTTTCGTCCTTCAGGGTGTGACGGAACTTGTTGGGCGCCTGGTAGCTGGCCGTGAAGGTGGTGCTCTGCTGCTGCTTCTGCCCCGCGGCCTCGATGTCGCTGGACAACGTGCCGGCCAGGCCAAGGCTCTTCAATTTCCCGTACGCCTCGTTCACCTGGTCGAGGAGCTGCCTGGCGTCGGCGCTGACCTTGGCGGTTGCGGCGGGCTTCTCCGTCGCGGCCGGCTGAGTTGCAGGCGGAGCGACGAACTTTACGTCCGGGGCGTCTTCGGCCAGGAGGACACCACTGCCGAGCGCGATCGCGGCCAGTGTTACAATTCGAGCAAAGCTACGCGAAGACATGGTTCCTCCAATCGATTGAATCGTTCCTTCGAACTTGGTCCGCGATTGTAGGCGGTCAGTCTCCACAACGCGAGAATTCGAGCGAAACTATCGCCGATCGTGCGCGTGTCCTCACACGGTAATTCGAACACAAACCCAAAGGGAACCTCTTATGCGCCCAACCGCCGTTGCGATCATGGTGTTATCGTCGATCTTCGTATCCCGGTCGTTCGCCGACGAGGCCGCGGGTGCTAACCCCCGGCTCATCAACGTGTCTGGTGAGTCAGTCGTGTACGTCGTCCCCGACCAGGCGGTCGTCTCGTTCGGCATCGAAACGTTCAACGAAAACCTCGACAAAGCCAAGGCCGCCAACGACGAGGCGGGCACCCGGCTCGTAAAGGCGATCAAGGCGATCGGCGTGGAACCGCGCAAGATCCAGACCGACACGCTTCAGATTGCGATCGAATACCCCTCGGGCCACGCGTGGGAAGGCATCCGCGGATATTTCGCCCGGCGCGCCTACTCGGTCACGCTCAAAGACATCAAGCAGTTCGATGCCCTGATCGACACGGGACTGAAGAACGGCGCGAACCAACTGATGGGCTTCGAGTTCCGTACCACCGAATTGCGCAAGTATCGCGATCAGGCGCGGGCCGCCGCCATCAAGGCCGCCAGGGAGAAGGCCAACGATCTGGCCGGCGGACTTCAGTGCGCGGTGGGCAAGCCGCGGACGATCAACGAAGGGTCCGTCTCCTACTACGGCGGGTACAACCGCTGGGGCATGCAATTTCAGCAGATGGCGCAGAACTCCGTACAATTCGCGCCTGGAGGCGGTGGCGCCGCCGATGAGCCGGAAGACCTGCCCCTGGGCCAAATCGGGGTGCGGGCGCAGGTGAGCGTGACGTTCGACCTAGTGCCGAACTGAGCGTGTGCGGCAACAAGATTTCCGGCGCTGCATATAAGCTAATAGTGAGGTAGGAACGAAGGCCGGTAAGTGGAAGCGGACGGCTGGTTAGGCAAATCGCCCGCTGATAAGGTTGTGCATCAAAGTTTAAGAATCTCTCCCAATTTACAACCCTTTTCGGGTGAGGAGTTCGCATGAAGATCGTATCGCTCGCGTTGTTTTCGATGATGTGCGTTGCCCTGATGACCGCCTTCACGTCGGCCGCCGACGAGAAGACCGAGGTCACGCTCAAGGGTAAGGCCACATGCGCCAAGTGCGATCTGGGCAAGACCGAGAAGTGCCAGGCCGCCCTGGTCGTGACGCAGGACGGCAAAGAGGTCGTCTACTACGTCAAGGGCAAGGAAGGCGCCGCCCTCCATAAGGAAGTCTGCAAGGCCCCGAAAGACGGCGTCACCATTACCGGCACCGTCAGCGAGGTCGATGGCCAGAAGTGGATCACCGCGACGAAGGTCGAGAGCTGATCCGCCAGCACATTACCGGCTGATCATCTACTGATCAGTGGTTAAAAAAAACGCGAAGCAATTGTGCAAGACGCTCGTCGAGTCGTCTTCTCAATTGCTTCGCGTTTTTCCGCGCTATGCGTTCGCTTGAATCCGCGTGGGGATTCAGGTTTGAGATTCGGAGTGTTCCGGAAGGGCCGGCAGCAACTGAGCGCCAGATCGATCCGGCAATCGCTTTTCATCAGCCAGGATCTCGGCGACGTAGCTCTTGATCCGCTCATCGTTGAGCAGTTGGCTCATCAGCACCCGCCGGTAGCCAGTGGAGCGCATCTGCTCGCGCAATGAATCGGTCCGCTCCTCCTTGAGCTTTTCGTTCTGCGCATAGAGCGCCTCTTCCAGGGCCTCGTTTTCCAGCAGAAGCGAATACATGGCGTCGGCGCGTTTGCCGCCCGCGCCGAACAGACCGCCGAACCCCGCGGCCTTCTTGCGATATTCTTCGACGCGCTGCGTCAGGGTCTGAACCTGCTCGGCGAGCTGGGCGTTTTCCATTTTGGCGTTAGCCAGTTCCTGCTCGTAGAGGTTCTTGAACCCCTTCTGGGCGGTGAACAGGTCCTGCTCCTTCTGCGCCAGCGCCCGCGACGCCGTCACCGCGCCCAGCCAGCGCCCGAAGCGGTAACCGAGAAACAGCAGCACGACGCCGGCGACGGCGTACACGATGACTTCCAGCGTCTGATTGGGAAGGTGAGGCATGCGGCCCATCCTAAAGATTGGATCGCGATTGGGGAATGCGCACACACATGGCACGCTTCCATCCGCGTTGGCAGCGCCTAAGATACGCCCCCTATGAGCTTGCGTGTCTACAACACACTGACCCGTCAAAAAGAATTGTTCGAGCCGGTCGAGCCGGGCAAGGTCCGGATGTACCTGTGCGGGCCGACGGTCTACAAGTCGCCGCACGTCGGTCACATGGTGGGCCCGGTGATCTTTGATGCCGTCAAGCGTTACCTCCAGTTCAAGGGATACCAGGTCACGTGGGTGGTCAACATCACCGACGTCGATGACAAGCTGATCAACCGGGCCAACGAGCAGGGCATCAGCGTGCAGGCGCTTGCCGAGCAACACACGAAGGAATACTTCGACTGCCTCGAGGCCTTTTCCATCCGCACGATCGACCGCTTCCCCCGGGCCTCCGAGCACATCGCCGAGATCATCGCGATGTGCCAGAAGCTGATCGACCAGGGGTTCGCCTACGCGGCCGGCGGCAACGTCTGGTTCGACGTCACCCGAGACCCCGACTACGGCAAGCTCTCCCATCGAAACATCGAGGAGCAGGAAGCCGGGGCGCGCGACCTGGAAGGATCCGGCAAGCGCAACCGGGCTGACTTCGCCCTCTGGAAGGCCGCAAAGACGGGCGAGGTGAGCTGGGACTCTCCCTGGGGCGCGGGCCGGCCGGGGTGGCACATCGAGTGCTCGGCGATGAGCGTCAAGTACCTCGGCGAGAGCCTAGACATCCACGGTGGCGGCATGGACCTCATGTTCCCCCATCACGAGAACGAGCTGGCGCAGTCCGAGAGCGCCAGCGGAAAGCCCTTCGTCAAATACTGGATGCACAACGGCCTGACCCGCACGCGCACCAAGGCGGCCGGAGGCGAGTGGAAGACCGACGACATCCACGAGAGCAGCGGAAATGCCGCAACCGTGCGCGCCCGCGACCTGATTGACACGTATGGCGCCCCCCTGCTGCGTTACGTGCTGCTCAGCACTCATTACCGACGGCCGATCGAATTCACGGAAGACGTGCTGACCGCCAGCCGTAAGGGCATGGCGGTATTCCAGCGCCTCGGCGAGCGGATCGAACGGCTTACGGGCCGCCCGCTCGCGCCGGATGCGCCTGACATGGACGCCGCGGCGCCCTCGCTCCTCCAGGGCGAGTACGCGGATTTCGCAAAGGCCGTCCTGGCCCTGAAGCTCAAATTCCTGGAAATGATGGACGACGACTTCAACACCGCCGGGGCCATCGCGGTGCTGCATGAATTGGCGGGTGAGGTCAACGCGCTGATCGAGCGGAAGGAGCTGGAACGGACGAAGGCGCCGACCGCCACGTTCGCCGCTTCAGCGGCGCTCCGCA
This sequence comes from Tepidisphaerales bacterium, assembly GCA_038240605.1. Lineage (GTDB taxonomy): Bacteria > Planctomycetota > Phycisphaerae > Tepidisphaerales > Tepidisphaeraceae > JBBSDP01. The sequence goes on from JBBSDP010000002.1 coordinate 80,752, forward strand.
CGCTGCGAAGCTTGGGCGGGATCATCGGCCTGTTCACCGAATCGGCCGTCAAGCCATCGACCGATGACCTGACCGAGAAGTTGATGGCCCTCTTCATCGACCTTCGCAAGCAGGCCCGCCAGGAGAAGAACTTCGCGCTCTCCGATGCGATCCGCAAACGGCTCACCGACATCGGCATCACCCTCGAAGACCGGCCTGATGGAACGATCTGGCGACGCGGATAAACCATGGCTGCCGCCCCTGCAAGGAAGCGGTCGCGAGGGTTGGAGTTCAGCGAGAAGGCGGGAGGTGCTGTTAACGTCCGCGATGATCGCTCCCTCACGGTCGCGGCTCGCTACGGTTCAGCTCGGCCGCGCGGTTTTCATCCGCACAGGGCGAGGCGAAAGCCTCATGATTGACTGAAATTTGCGGCATCAAATGCGGATCATCGGCGTAGACCCTGGCCTGCAGATCACCGGTTACGGCGTTGTCGATTACGAGCCGATGCGACCGAAGCTGGTCGATGGCGGTGTCATCCGCCTCACTCTGAAGACCCCGATCGCCGACCGACTTCTCGAGCTGGAGACGGAACTGCGGTCATTGCTTGAGGAACACAAGCCGGAAATTTGCGCCGTCGAACAGCTTTATTCCCACTACGCCCATCCGCGGACCGCGATCCTGATGGGCCACGCACGCGGGGTCATTCTGCTGGTGGCACGGCGAGCGGGCGTGCGGGTGGAACAGTTCGCGGCCAATCGTGTGAAGCAATCGGTGACGGGAGCGGGTCACGCCAGCAAGGTCCAGATTCAGCGGGCGATTCAGGCGCAGTGGAAACTGCCCGCGCCGCCGGAGCCGCCTGACGTCGCCGATGCACTGGCGATCGCCCTCTGCTGCGGCCTGCAATTGTTCGGAGAGTCTCAGCGCCAGCCGGCCCTGCAGCGGCAATCCATCGCACGCGCGAAACGGAACTGACCGCCACTGCCAGCGGGACAACCGAAGCCAGGCGACATCGCTGCCATTGTGTCGTCTGCGCTTTGCCTCCCGTTCGCGAGAAGTTCGGCAAGGCGAAGGGTGTAATTCATGGAATCGGCGCGGCTCCGGGGGATTTCTGCCGCGGCAGTTCCCATAACCCATTGCTGGCGCGCCCCTTGCTTTCCCCAGTTCGCACTAGGGCTAGTGCACACCGTCGTTCAGGAAGAACATTTTATATTTCCTCGCGCGCGGCCGCCGCACAGCGGTTCGACGTTGGTGCGCCGTGACGCGAGTGGTTGAAGGATGCGACTTTTCGGTCAGGGACGACGGGTCGGTCAAGGGTGATGACGCGTTCGTCCACGCCAGGCATTTCACGTCGGCGCAGGCAGGTGCCGCGCGCCGAGCCGATTCCCACCTCCATCCTGCCGATGCTCGCGGTGAGCGCTCATCAGCTCCCTACCGCCGACTCGGACTATTCATACGAATTCAAATGGGACGGCGTCCGCGCCATCTGTTACTGGGAGGGTCGCGGCAAGCCGCGCTTCCTGAGCCGTAACATGCTCGACATCACGCGGCGCTACCCGGAGCTGTGGAGCCTCGGAGATGCCCTGGGGCGGCAGGCGGTGGTGGCGGATGGCGAAATCGTCGCGCTCAACGACGCTGGCCGTCCCAGCTTCTCACGGCTTCAGCAGCGCATGCACGTTGACGACCCGCTCGCGACGAACGTGGTTCGCGAGGTTCCGGTCTTCTACGTCCTCTTCGATGTCCTCTATGCCGACGGACGCCGGACGCTCGATCTCCCTTACCGCGCGCGACGCGAACTGCTCGAAAAGCTCACGATCGCCGGCCCCGCCTGGCAGACCACGCCGGCCCAGGAGGGCGGCGGACACGCGATGCTCGATACGGCGCGGCGCAACGGGCTGGAAGGGATCATCGCCAAGCGTCTCGACAGCGTGTACGAGCCGGGACGGCGCTCGCCATCGTGGCTCAAGCTCAAGGTGATTCACGCCCAGGAATTTGTGATTGGCGGATGGGTCCCCGAAGCGGGAATTCGGGGCGAGAGCGCGACGGACCGCGTTGGGTCATTGCTCGTCGGCTATTACGACTGCCCGCGCCGCGGCCAGACACCCCGGCTGCGCCTGGCCGGCGGCGTCGGCACGGGTTTCACCGACGCAACACACGCCCTGCTCACCCGACAGCTTCGGCAGTTAGAAGTGACTCGGAACCCATTTGCCGATCCAGTTCCCAAGCGCCAGGCCCGCTTCGTCCGCCCGAAGCTGATCGCGGAGGTCGAGTTCCGCCGATGGCCTACTGGCGGCTCCATCCACCAGGCGGCGTTCAAGGGACTGCGCGGCGACAAGGACCCGCGCCAAGTGGTCAAGGAAGACCATGCCGATTGCCCGACTTAGCAACAACGATTGAGGTGACGACATGGCAGCAGCAGCAAGACCCATCTGGACCGGCACGATTACCTTCGGCCTGGTCAATATACCGATTCGACTTTTCACGGCCGTCCGCGAGGAACGCGTCGCGTTTCACATGCTTCACGACCAGGACAACGTAAGGCTACGGCGCAAGCTGGTCTGCCCCGAGGATAACAAGGAGGTTCATCCCGAGCACATCGTCAAAGGGTACGAGATCCACAAGGACCAGTATGTGATCGTGCGGCCCGAAGACCTGGAGTCCTGCGCGCCGGAGGCGACCAAGGCGATCGAGATCACCGACTTCGTAGACCTGAAGGACATCGATCCCATTTACTACGATCGCCCCTACTACGTCCTCCCCCAGGCGGCGGCGGTCAAGTCATACCGGCTGCTCGTCGAGGCGATGACCCGCACCAAGAAGGTGGGCATTTCCAAGTTCGTGATGCACGACAAGGAATATCTGGCCGCCCTGCGGCCCGTCGAAGGGATGATCTGCCTGCACACGATGCACTTCGGCAAGGAGGTCGTCCCCGCCGAGCACACCGGCTACGTGCCGGCCGACCACAAGGTGAGCGAGCGCGAGCTGAAGGTCGCCGAGCAGTTGATCGCTTCACTCGCCACCGACTTCAAGCCCGAGCGATACCACGACGACTACAAGGAGTGCGTCCTGAAGATGATCGAGCGCAAGGCGCACGGCGATAAGATCGTCAGCCCGCCCGCCGTCGAGAAGAAGCCCGCCCACGCTCGCGACCTGATGGCGGCGCTGGAGGCCAGCCTCGCCGAAGCTCGCGGCAGCACCCGCGGCAATGGGAACGGCAACGGCCACCGTAACGGCAATAGCCATGGTAACGGCCACAAACGCCCCAGCCGTCGCAAGAGCGCCTAAGGTGATGGGGCGGTGCCGCCGCATGCGCTGCGCGAACTGAAACGAAGGGATCTTGATTGCGATGGCCACCGCCGGTGCCACAACGCTGAAGTTCGGCCGCACCAGCGTAACGATCTCCAATCCCGACAAGGTGCTCTACCCAGCCGTCGGCTTCACCAAGCGCGACGTCATCGATTACTACACGAGAGTCGCCCCGGTCATCCTCCCCCACTTGCGCGATCGGCCGCTGACGCTGAAGCGCTACCCGAACGGTGTCAACGCCCCCTTCTTCTACGAGAAGCGCTGCCCGGACTTCCGCCCCAAATGGATGCAGACGGCGGACATCAAGAGCGGCAAGAGCGACGCGCGCATCAACTTCTGCATGGTGCAGGACGCCGCTTCGCTGATCTGGATCGCCAACTTGGCCTCGCTGGAACTGCACACGCTCCTGAGCCGCGCGAAGGACCCCTCGACGCCGACCACGATGGTCTTCGACCTCGACCCTGGCGCACCGGCGAACTTCCTGGATTGCATCCGCGTCGGCCTGACGATGCGCGACATGCTCGCAAAGCTCGGCCTGGAATGTTTTGCCAAGACTTCAGGGAGCAAGGGACTGCACCTCTGGGTGCCGCTGAACACGCCGACGAGTTTCGACCGCACGAAGGAGTTCGCGCATGCCGTCGCCCTGCTCCTCGAGCGAAGTGACCCGCAACACGTCACGTCGGTCATGCGCAAGGACCTGCGCGGCGGCAAGGTCTTCGTCGACTGGAGCCAGAACGACGATCACAAGACCACCGTCTGCGTCTACTCGCTTCGCGCCCGCGAGCATCCCACCGTCTCCACACCCATGACCTGGCGCGAACTCCAGACGGTGCTGAAGAAGCAAGACCTCCCCCTCGCGACCTTCGAGGCGGACGACGTCCTGCGCCGCATCGCAAAGAAGGGAGATCTCTTCGAAACGGTCCTCACAATGAAACAGAAACTTCCCAATTCACTCTGATCACCGCGCCGCGCCGTTTAGCCGCCCACCATGGTGAGCGCGATCTTCCGCATGAATGCGTACTCGCATCCATTCCTCGACCTGGTACCCCTTGATCTTCTCCGCCTGATTCTTCCATATGATGCGCGAATCACGACCGCCACGTGATGAACATTCCGGCCGCCGTTGCCGCCATGACGGCTGTCGTCAGCCAACCCATGAACTTCAGCCCCGGCGAAATGCGGGCGTACTTCCCCATCACCTTACGGCTGGAGAGCATCAACATCATCACGATCAGGATCGGAACCGCCACGATACCATTCAGGACCGCCGACCAGAAGAGTGCTTTGATCGGGTCGATCGGCGTGAAGTTGATGGCCAGTCCCAGGATCGTGGCGGCGGCCAGTACGCCGTAAAAGCCCGCGGCTTTGCTGCACGTCTGATTCAGTCCGGTCGGCCATTTCATCGCCTCGCCGACCGCATAGGCCGCGGAGCCAGCCAGCACCGGCACGGCCAGCAGCCCTGTGCCGATGATCCCCAGGGCAAACACGAGCGATGCCGCGCGCCCCGCCACCGGCCGCAGCGCCGCCGCTGCCTGCTCTGAGCTGGTGATGTCGTTGACATGGCCGTGCAGCGTCGCCGCGGCGGTGAGGATGATAAAGTACGCGACCAGGTTGGACACGGTCATCCCCGCCCAGGTGTCCCAGCGAATGCGCATGAATTGAAAGCGCGCCTCGCGCGGGGTCGCGCTGAATTTCAGCGGTTGGTCTTCCGCCTTCTCCCGAATTTCTTCGGTCTCCATCGACGCCTGCCAGAAGAACAGGTACGGGCTGATCGTCGTCCCCAGCACCGCCACGAACGCCGCAAAATAAGCACCCGACCACTGCACGTGCGGCACGAATGTATGAAAGATCGCCGTGCCCCACGGGATGTGGACGATGAATCCGGTCGCGATGTACGCGAGCAGCACGAGCGCCATCCATTTCAGAATTCCCGCCAGCCGTTTGTAAGCAAGGAACACCTGGAGCACGACACAAAGGACCGCGAACGCGACAGAGTACAGGTGGGCCGGCCCGCCCACGACGAGCTTGAGCGCCGCGCCCATTGCGCCGATATCCGCGCCAAGGTTGATTGTGTTCGTCACCAACAGCAGGAACACGACCGGGTAGAGCAGCCAGCCGGAATAATATTTCCGCACGTTGCCGGCGATGCCGCGCCCGGTCACCCGGCCGATCCGCGCGCTGATCTCCTGCACCGCGGCCATCAACGGCAATGAAAACGGAATCGCCCAGAGCAGCCCAAATTGGAATTGCGCCCCCGCCTGCGAATAGGTCGCGATGCCGCTGGGATCGTCGTCCGATGCGCCGGTGACCAGGCCCGGGCCGAGCCGTTTGCAGAAGCCGTAGATTCCGGTCGGTTCACTCGGGTCAGTCCTGGTGTCGTCGGAGGGTCGGTCCGCTTGCGAAGTAGGCATGTTCGTCCGCCGCGCAAAATCTGCGCCGCATGCACGAGATGTATTGCGTTTCCCGTAGCACGGGCACGCCGCTCGTGTTGTCTTCCAAGCCACGGGCTAGGCGCCCGTGCTACGAACGACGCTCACGCCGCAGGTGCACCAGCGACGCGCTCAGCCGCCGGTTCGGCCGTCGGATGATCGAGGAAGAAGGTATCGGTCTCCGGCGAGTACCCGATCAGTTCGCCAAAACGGCCCCAGTGAATGATCGTTTTGATCAGCGTGTCCAGGTCTTCGGTCGGCAGCCGCACGACCAGCTCTTCCTGAACAATTTCGCCGGGCAGTTTCTGGTCCTTCGCTTCCTTCAGGATCTGCTCGAGGAACCGGAACACACTCAGCGTTTGAAGCTGCTGGCGGAAGAGTTTCTTACGGCCGTTGATGTCGGCATCGAGGAACTTGCTTCCGGTTGGCGTGAGACTCACGCGGTTCTTGGGCGTGTCGATAAAGTCGAGCATCTCCCCCGCCTTGATGACTGCCAGCGTGTGGCCAAAGTCGTAATCGGTCAGGAGATCGAGCCGGAATACGTCCATCTGCCCGCCGTTGTCGCGCACGATCTCCATCAGCCCAAACACCTCGCCGAGGTTCACGCGCGGCAACGGCTCGAGGGCGACGAATCCTTCCGGCGTCGCCACCGAACTGATCGCGGCCGTCTCCGGCAGGTGCTCCGACACGATTACGTCATGGAGCCGCTGCACCAGCCCCAGAAAGGCCGGCGATTGATACGTCCGCGGGTGCGGAATCGTGTTCTGGATGATCTGCCGGATATGCCCCGGCCGCGTCCCCATCACGACGATGCGGTCGGCGAGGAAGACCGCCTCCTCGATGATGTGCGTGATCATCATGATGCTCTTCACCGTCCCGACCGATCCGAGGCCCCCCTGATCTCCCGTCCAGAGCCGGTAGACTTCGCTCCGCAAGCTTTCGGCAGTGAAGACGTCCAGGGCGCTGAACGGCTCATCCATGCAGAGCAATTCCGGCCCGCGGGCCAGCGCCCGCGCGATGCCGACGCGCTGCTTCATCCCGCCCGACAGTTCCTTGGGATACGCCTCCTCGAACCCTTCGAGGCCCACCATGTCGATGCATCGCGAGACGCGGGCCACGCCGGTGGCGGCGTCGAATCCGAGGCCATTGAGTGCGACGCGGACGTTTTCGCGAACGGTGAGCCAGGGATAGAGCGCGAAGTTCTGAAAGACGATCGAGATGCCCGGGTGGATCCCATTCAACGGTTTGCCGTGGGCGCGAATCTCACCCTTCGTCGGCTTGATCAATCCGACGAGGGCGCGCAGCAGCGTGCTCTTTCCGCAGCCGCTGGGACCGAGGATCGCAATGACTTCTCCGGAGTTCACGGCCAGCGACACGTCTTCGAGGACGAGCCGTTCATCGGCGCCGAACGACACGCTGACGTTTCGGGCCTCGCAGATGGGGAATGTCGGGTCGGGCATAAACGTCGGCCTCACATGTTCAAGCTGAACCGTTCCTCGGCGAGCCGGTACAGACGTTTCCAGAAGAACCGGTTGAGCATCACGACGAAGACCGCCATCGTGACCACCGCCGCCGCCAGCAGCGGGTAGTTCGCCTTCTCCGTCGCAGAGCTGATCATCGAGCCCAGGCCGAACGCCATGAACGGCTTGCTGCCGGTCTGCACATATTCCGAAACGATGGTCGCGTTCCACGCGCCCCCCGCCGCGGTGATCAGTCCCGTCACCAGGTAGGGAAAGACACACGGGAGGTAGAGCCGTCGCCAGCGCTCGAGACGGCTCATCGGATACACGTTGGAGACTTCCTTCAGGTCCTGTGGGATCGCCGAGGCGCCCGCGATCACGTTGAAGAGGATGTACCACTGCGCGCCCAGCAGCATCAGGGCCACGCACCCGATCGTGAACGGCACGTGCAGCACCACCAGGAACAGCGTCACCAGTGGAAAGACCATCGGCGCGGGAAAGCTCGCCACGACCTGGATGACCGGCTGGAGTCGTTCCGACCAGCGCGGCGAGAGCCCGATCATGATTCCAGCCGGCAGCGCCCAAGCCGCGCCGAGCAACACCGCGGCACTGGTGCGCAGGAAGGAGGCGAGCAGCGCCAGCAGCACGCCGATCCAATCGGCATGATCCGCCGCGCCGTGAATCGGCAGCGCCGTCAGCAGCCGGACCAGCTCCACCCCGCCCCAGATAGACCCCACGGCGAGCAGCCCGATCATCAGCCACTTTCCAACCTTGCCGACGAGCTCCATCGCGCTCATCCGCGGCGGGGCGACCGGATCGAAGGCAACCGTACCACCCGCCAGCGGCGCCGGCCCGTTCGACATGGCCGCGGGCGCCGAAGGTACCGCCCCGGCGGCAACCGTCGCGCTCGGCCTGTCAGCATGGCGCGGCCGTCGCATCTTTCGCACGATGCGCCCCAGCGCCTTGTAGATCCGTGACTGTTGGAGAATATTCAGTACCCAGGACTGCGGCGCATCAGCCTGCGCCTGGTCTTCCATCTTGAAGCGCTGGCTCCAGACGACGATCGGCCGCCAGCAGATCTGATCGACCAGCACGATCATGATGACCATCGCGATGATCGCCGCGATGACCGGGCCAAAGTGCACGTGGTCCCCCGCCGTCAGCGCCTCGTTCATGTACGAGCCGATGCCGGGGAGGCGGTAGTCATGCTCGCCGAGCTTGAACGCTTCGTTGACGGTCAGGAAGAACCATCCCCCGGCCATCGACATCATCGAGTTCCAGACCAGCCCGATCATGGCCGCCGGCACTTCGAGCAATCGGAAGATCTGAAAGCCGCTCAATCGCTGAATCGCGGCGACCTCGCGCAGGGCGCTGGGGATGGCGCGGAGGCTGCCGTGGAAGCTGAAGGTCATGTTCCACGCCTGCGCGGTGAAGATCATGACGATGCAGGCGATCTCCAGTCCCATCTCCCGCGTCGGGAACAGGTGGACCATTGCCAGCACCAGGGTGGGGAGAAAGCCGAGCACCGGGATCGCCTGGAGCACGTCCAGCGCCGGCAGCATCAGTTTTTCAGCCCGATGGTTGTGGGCCGCGACGGTGCCGTAGACGAGCGTGAAGATCAGCGACAGCACGTACGCCGCAAACCCCCGGCTCAGGCTCAGCATCGTGTACTTGGGCAGCGCCCAGTACGAGAGGCTGATCGCGACTTTTTCGGTGAACGGGGACCAGGCGCGCTGCGAGAGCATCATCAGCAGCCCGACGAACGTCGCGACCGCCGCCAGGAACAGCAGCTCCGGCCCCAGCTTCGCCGGTGACTTGAGCGCCTCGCGCACGCGGCGCGTATGAAAAACAACCAACGGCATTCAGTTCCTTGAGGCCAACGCCGAGGAAGACACACAAGCGCCCGCAGCGCACTGGGTTATCGGCAATCCCAGGGTTCGGGGTTCAGGGTTTAGGGTTCAGGTTAGAGTTTAGAGTTCGGAGTTTAGAGTTCAGGGTTGGACGTTCGATGTTCGATGTTCGATGTTCGACTTTGCTTCCCCCCTCTCAGAACCCAGCACTCAGCACTCAGCACTTTTACGGCGACGGCGGAGCCGTCGTCGGCTGCGTCGCCGGTCCGTGAATCCGATCGTACAGCCCTTGAATGATCTCCAACGGCTTCGTCGCCGGCGGATCTGACTGAGTCGTCATGATCACTTTCGTCACCCCGGCCTTCGACCGCTCGTACACGTGCAACGGCTTCCCGTCCGTCCCGACATAGCTCACCACCGCCCGGTCCGGCTCCAGCTCGAAATGGACGAAGCCGTAAACGCTGCGCGAGAAGGGGCGGAGGTTATCGCGGAGCAACGGGTGGGAGTGGGCTCCGCCGCCGCCGGCCATGACGAAATCGGTGAACCAGCCCGGGACGTCCAGGTGCTGGAGGTTGTGCTCGTGACCGCACAGGTAGAAATCGACGTGATACGTCTTGAACAGGCTTCCCCAGTCGCGCTGCAAAATTCCGTTACCCGCGGCGATGCCGTTGCTGAAGAGCGGATGATGGGCGCAGCAGATCGTCCAGGTCCCACGCCGGCCGGCGAGCTGCGTATCGAGCCACTTGATCTGCGAGCGCCACTGCTCGTCGCTCAACTTCGGCCGGTTGCTGTCCAGCATCAGCACCGTCACCATCGGCTTGGGCCCGGCGGGCAAGTCCACCCGATACCACCGCGCCGGCATCTTCCAGCGCGAGGTGGGGTTGAGCCGTCCGTAATCCATCTCGATCGCGTCTTTCCCGTCGTCGTAATCGTGATTCCCCAGGCAGGCATAAAACGGCATGTCGAGCACCTTCGGGTCGTACATCTGCTCGAAGAGCGTTCGCCACAGCGGGTCATCCCTGCCGGAGAGACGCATGTAAAAATTGTCGCCGCACAGGAGCATCCCGCCGAACGGAACCTTCCGCGCCCGGACATAATCCGCCAGCGCCGTCGCCACCGCCTGCTGCGCCGGCACGGCCTCGCCCCAGTCCGCCATGGCCAGCAGGTCGAGCCGTTCGGCGGGCTGGGTTGCCGGCGGGCGTTCGCCCTCCGCCACCTCGGCGCCGCACCCCGCCGTCAAGCAGAAGACCAGCACCAGCGCCCTCAACAGGACGGCGGCCGCTTGGCCAACAGCAGTAAATGTGTCGCGCTCCATGGCGTCCGATCTTACTCTGAACGTAAAGTACCGCGATGGCGATGAGCAACGTCTCCTTCCGTCGGCAGGAACTCTACCGCTTGCTGGGCGACCTGCCCTCCCGCGACAAACCCGTCGACGCCACCCAGACCGGCCGCGAGGAACACGACGGCTACACGCTCGAAAAGTGGACGCTCGACCTCAATGGCCTGGAGCCCGTCCCCGCCTGCTTCGTCCGCCCCACCAGCGCCAAAGGCCCTCTCCCCACCATCCTCTACAACCACGCGCACGGCGGCGACTACGCCCTCGGCAAAGACGAGCTGCTCCTCGGCCGTGACAGCCTCCAGAATCCTCCCTACGCGAAGGAGCTGACCGCGCACGGCTACGCCGCTCTCTGCTTCGACGCCTGGTCGTTCGGCGGCCGTGCCACCCGCACGGAGTCCGCCATCTTCAAGCAGATGCTCTGGGAAGGTCGCGTGATGTGGGGCATGATGGTTCACGACAGCCTCCGCGCCATCGACTGGCTGACGACGCGCGGCGACGTGGACGCCGAGCGCATCGGCACGCTCGGCCTCTCGATGGGGAGTACGATGGCCTGGTGGTGCGCCGCTCTGGATGGTCGCGTCAAAGTCTGCATCGACCTCTGCTGCCTCACCGATTTCCAGGCCCTCATCGAAACCAACAACCTCGACGGCCACGGCGTCTACTACTACGTCCCCTCCCTCCTCAAGAGTTTCACGACCGCGCAAATCAACACTCTCATCGCCCCCCGCGCCCACCTCTCGTTGCAAGGCACCCAGGACGCCCTGACCCCGCCCCAAGGTCTCGACCGCATCGACGGCGAGCTCAAAGAGATCTACACCGACGCCGGCGTCCCCGACCGCTGGCAGCTCAAGCGCTACAACACCGGCCACGGCGAAACGCCGGAGATGCGCGGGGAAGTGATGGGGTTCCTGGCGCGGTCGTTGTAGAGGGGAAGGGTTCAGGGTTCGGGGTTCAGGGTTCAGGGTTTAGGTTTGGACGTTCGATGTTCGACGTTCGATGTTCGCATCCAACTTCCAACGTCCCGCGCTCAACCTCCCCATTCATCGTTCATCGTTCTCCCTTCATCGTTCTCCGCTTCACGCCATGTTCGCATCCCCGCACTGGATGGCGTTGCGAACCACGCAGGCGGCGTCCGACAGGCTCGTGATCATCCGCCGCCGTGCCGCGATGCGCGCCCGATCCTGGGCCCACTGCATGGCCGATTGGAATTTTTGATCGAAGCGGATCCAGCGTGCAGCGTCCCACGGTGCACGCCCGCCACCTCCGCCGCCGTCCGCATCCCCCACCCCGACACGATCGCCCGGATCGCCTTCTTCTGCGGAGCCGTCACGTAATCCGGCATCTGCAGCTCCGGCTCCGGCCCCAATTTCCCCGCTTCCACGGCCGCGATGTAACGATTCGCAGGCGACGGCGGCCAACCGACGGGTTTTGATGTTTGTGTCATGTCCGGCAGGATAATTTTTTCGCCCGCGCCGGTTCAACATAAATTCAGAAGAGAGTTTGGAGTTTAGAGTTCGCAGTTTAGGGAAGAGGAGGGTTCAATCAGAATTCAGGATTCACGGGTCGGGGTTTGGGGGTTCAGCGCGAAAATTGTGTAAAAGCGCGAAGGTTTGAGCCCCATTCATTGCGTTTTCGTCACGACTTCACGCTCGCCCTTCGTTTCCGACTTCGTCCCGAACGGGCCAGGCAAGCACACACATAAGTTCGTAATATGTTAGGCAACAAACCGCGTGCCAGAGCGAGCGGATCGCGTTTCTCGGTTTGACGGGAGTTCCGACCTTGCCCACAATCCGCGCGATGCGATGGATCCGCAGGGCGATCTTTCTGGCGATTCCACTGGCCCTGGCGATGCATTTCTGGATTGGCCGTACGAGCAACAGCGAACGCAAGCCGTGGGAACCGATCGCGACGTTCGTGCTGGCGGCGATAGGCGTGATTCCGCTCGCACAACTGATGGGCGTGGCGACCGAACAGCTCGCCGAACGGACGGGACCGACGTGGGGCGGCCTGCTTAACGCCTCGTTCGGCAACGCCGCCGAGCTGATCATCGGGATCGTCGCACTGACCAAGGGCCTGACTGACATCGTCAAGGCGTCGTTGACCGGTTCAATCCTTGGCAATCTCCTACTGGTGGCCGGGGCCGCGATGGTGGCCGGCGGATGGAAGCGCGAGCGGCAGCGCTTTTCACGGGCCGGCGCCGAAGCGAGTGCGGGGCTGCTGGCCGTCGCGGTGACGGCGATGCTCTTCCCGGCGATCTTCCACCTCAGCTACAGCGGGCGCGATTCGCAAATCGTGGAACACGAGATCGGCGTCTCGATCGGGACGAGCGTGATCCTGCTGATCGCCTATGGCGCCGGGTTGCTTTTCACGCTCAAGACGCACGCGCACATTTTCTCGCCGGCGCCGGCGCTCACCGACGAGCATCCGCCGGGGATCAGCGCATCGGGTCGGTGGTCGGTACGGCGGAGCGTCGTTGCCCTGCTGGTGGCATCCGTGGGCGTTGCGATGCTGGCGGAGCTGCTCGCCGGTAGCGTGGAGCTGATGGCGCATACGCTGGGGTGGAACCAGATATTCGTCGGCGTGATCGTGCTGGCGATCGTCGGCAATGCCGCCGAACACTCCACGGCGCTCATGCTGGCGATCCGAAACGATATGGATACCGCCATGGCGATCACCTACCAGAGCAGCATTCAGATCGCGTTGTTCGCGACGCCGGTGCTGGTGCTGATCAGCATGGTGTTGCCGGTTTCCGACCACGGTCGCGTGGCGCGGATGGATCTGATCTTCACGCCGATGGAGGTGGCGGTGGTGCTGCTGACGGTGGGGATCGTAGTGATCATCGGTATCAACGGGGAGACGAACTGGTTTGAGGGGGTGCTGCTCCTGGCGGTCTACGCGATTCTGGCGATCACGTTCTTTTATATTCCCGTGCATCATGCCGAGGGATATGATCCGGGCAGGGAGCCGACGCACCATGCCGTTACAGGAGAACGAACTGGCACGCCGTGAGGGGGGCACGGTCGCGCTGCGCGCCCGTCCACTTCGCGTTCGCTGGGATCTGGGCGGACTCAGCACGGCTGACGGGCGCGACCTGCGCTGCACCTTCGTAGCCAGCGTCCGCGCCGTTCCCGATCCGCTCGATCGACGAATGCTCGCTGAGGTGTTGCTCGCCGGCCGCGATGCGATCAGCGCCGATGATGTCCGGGCGCATTTTTCCGCGCCGCTCGCCGCGGCGGCAGCGAAGGCCGCCTCGCGCTTCGCGGCTTCGGCATGGACCGAAGGGGACGAAGCGACCCGTGCGGCCATGGTCGATGCACTGGCCGGCGCGGCCAAGCCGGTCGCGTTCGCCAGCGGCGTCGAGCTGCTCGCCCCATTCGAGACTGAATTCCAAAGCCTCGCCCACCAGCAGGAACGACTGCGGGCCGTTCAGCAGGCGATCGTCGAAAAGCAGGCGGCTGGAGAGATCGAACAAGTGCAGCGTGCGGGTCACCTGCTGCGCGAATTCCAGGCGCTGCGGCAATCGATGCCAGGGCTTTCCGCCGGGGCGGTGCTGGCGCACGTCGGTCCGGCGGACCGCGGCTCGATGCTGCGCTCGCTCCTTCTGGCCGGCGCGCAGCAGGCCGCGCCGCCACGGCTATGGGCAGTGGCCGGGCCGTACCTCGTGCGAATCGATTCGCCGGACGGGTCCATCCGGCCAGAGCTGTTGCCCCTCCCGCCGACGCTCGGCCCGTTGCGCAGCGTGCAATCGGCGACAATCGATGGAGGGTCGGTACTGCTGATCGGCGCGCAGGGCGGCGTGATGTGCGTCCGCCCCGGCGAGACATCGGAGCCGCAGCTCTTTCACGTGCCGGGTCTCCAGTCGCGGCTCGGCTTCAACCAGGTTGTCTTTCTCGAGGTGACACAACAAATCTGCGCCTCCCACGCCGAAGCGGGCGTGGTGCTCTGGGATCGCACCGACCAGACGGCTCCGCGCGCCACGCTTCCTCCCGCGCAACTTGGCATGCTCGCCGGCTCGGCTGCGCCCCGAGCACAAGGAGCTGCGACGATCGTCATGAGTTCGCCCAGCGACAGCAGCGCGAGCATCATCGGTAGCGCCAGCGCTTCGCCAGGCGGACCGCGCAACCTGTTTGCGCTCGGCGATGGCTCAGTGCTGTTCAGCGTCGGCGGCGCATTGTTCCGCTGGGACGGCGTGACGCCACGGTCTGTCGGGACACGGTTCCCACACGATGTGGTCGCGATTCTCCCGATCGATGCCCAATCGCTCGGGGTGGTCCTGGAAGATGGAACGGTGCAGGTGAGCGACCGCGGTTCGCCGGACAAGGTTCAATCGACGCTCCGCCGCGGTGTGCGCGTCCGCGCCGCCGCTCTATTGCCCTGGCTCGAGGGTGCCCGGCTGCTGCTCGCAACGGACGCCGGTCCGCTGCAATGTATTGGCCTGGAAGACGGCATCGTCACCGAGTACCTCAGCGCGTATCGCCGCCTGCGCATGGTGAGCGGCTCGGCGACCGCGGTCGCCGCCGTCTCATCCGACCGCCAGCGCGTGATCGTCTGGAACAGCTGGGACGGCCGCCAGCCCGCCGGCGAGTTCTACCTCATGGGCCTGACGCGTCACCGCATCGCGGACATCGACTTCGGCCAAGTCTGATTCACGGAGAGGAGAGGATGGAAGATGGAAGATAGAGGATGGCGCGTAGGTCTATTCTCCATCCTCCATCTTCCATCCTCTCCCCTCTTCCGCGGAGTGAAGTCGGCTGAAATTGACCGCTAACGCCGGGACGCTGACAATTCGGGGATGGCTCACGAACTGGGAATTATCGGCGCGGGGAACATGGCGGAGGCGATCGTTCGGGGAGCGATTCGTGCGGGGCGATTCGCGCCGGCGGATGTCGTCGCCGCGGATGTCGTTCCGGCCCGGCGCGAGCTGTTCCGGTCGCAGCTTCGAGTGCGCGCGGTCGCAGAGAATGTTGAGGCGGCGACGGACGCTCGGATCATCCTGCTCAGCGTCAAGCCGCAGCAGATGGCGGACGTGCTGGGCGGCCTGGGGCGCGTGATGTCGCCGCGGACCCTTGTCATTTCCATTGCGGCGGGGATCAGCAACTCGTTCATCGAAAATGCGCTGGCCGCGGGAAAGGAGTGGCGGGTGGTGCGGGCGATGCCCAACACGCCGTTGTTGGTGGGAGAGGGAATGGTCGCGCTGGCCCGCGGACGACACGCGAGCGACGAGGACGTCGTCGCGGCGCGATCGCTCTTCGGCGAATCGGCGCCCGCGAAGAACGGCAAGGAGGACGATGCCGCGAGCCAGTCCGGCGGGCAGATCATCGAGCTGCCCGAGACGCTGATGGACGCCGTGACCGCGGTCAGCGGCTCGGGGCCGGCCTACTTCTTCTACCTGGCCGAGCAGATGATCCAAGCGGGAATCGACCTGGGCCTGATGCCGGAGGATGCGCGCCGGCTCGCGGCCCAGACTGCGCTGGGAGCCGGTCGCATGCTTGCGAACCTCCCTGATTCGCCGCAGGAACTTCGTCGGCGGGTGACCAGCCCCAACGGCACAACCCATGCGGCGATCACGCTGATGGAGTCGCGGGAGGTGGGGAGCGCTCTGCGAGAGGCGGTCAAAGCCGCCGCTCGTCGGAGCAAAGAACTCGGGCAATGACGGCGGTCTGGCCGATATATGGGACGTGTCTGGGCTCGCGTTTTGAGCTCGCTGAGCCTGTTCCCGAGGAGAAATCTATGAAAAATCCGCTGAAAACCGACCGATCGACCAATCTGGGCCTGCTGCTGGGCCGTCTGCCGATGGGCCTGTTCATACTGCTGGCCGGCGTCTTCAAGCTTCAGGGCGGGGCCGCGGCATTTGCCAGCGCCAACGCCAGCAAGATTCCAAGCTGGGCGCCGCAGGACTTGGGCCACCAATACCTTCGCGCGATCCCTTATATGGAGGTGGCAGTGGGCGCGATGCTGATCTTCGGCCTGCTGTCGCGCGTGGCGGGATTGGTCGGAGCCCTGATGATCGCCAGCTTCACGATCGCGATCACCGGCTGGCGCGAGCCCAAGCCGTTCGACCCGAACCTGATCTTCATCGGCCTGATGCTGGTCACCTTCCTCACTGGCCCGGGCGGCATCAGCGTCGACGGCGCGCTCTTCGGCAAGAAGAGCAAGTCCAACTTCCAATCGAAAGATTAGAACGGCAAACTCTGGTCCATCCAGTCGTCGGCTTTGAGGACCTGCTTGCGGTTGAAGCGGGCAAGCCGTTCGGCGCGGGCCTGGGCGGTCTTGATCAGGCGGCTGGCGCCGATGGTTCGCCACATCTTGCGCGACTTCGGGGCGTGGCGGAGGAAAAGGTCGTCCTCGGCGCTGGTGAACATCTGCGCCGAGCCGGGATCGCCCTGGCGGGCGGCACGGCCGAAGAGCTGGCGGTCGACGCGCCCGGAGCCGTGCGGCTCGGTCGAGATCACGTGAAGTCCCCCCAGCACGGCGACGCCGCGCGAGAGTTTGATGTCGGTGCCGCGGCCGGCCATGTTGGTGGCGACGGTAACCTGCCCGCGCTGCCCTGCCTCAGCGACGATCGTCGCCTCCTGGGCGGTCTGCGACGCGTTGAGCACGCGGTGCATCAGGTTCTTCGCCGTGAGCCGACGGCTCACTTCTTCCGATGCCAGTACGCTGCGCGTACCGACGAGGACGGGCAGTCCCTTCTCGTGAAGCTCGGCAACCCGCTCGACGACCGCCTCCCACTTCTGCTCCATCTTGTCGAACATGCGGATGGGAAGCTGCTTGCGAATGCAGGGACGGTTGGTGGGGATGCGGATGACCGGCCGCTGGTAGATCTGCCACAGCTCCCCTGCCGCTTCCCACGCCGTTCCGGTCATGCCCGCCATGCTCGGATATTGGCGGAAGAATCGCTGGAAGCTGAGACGCGCCAAGTTTTCCTTGTCGGCGGTGACCGTCACGGCTTCCTTCACTTCGATCGCCTGGTGGAGTCCGTGGCGCCAGCTTCGGTCGGCCATGACGCGGCCGGTAAACTCGTCGATGATCTGCACCTTCTGGTCTTCGCCGATCAGGTATTGCTCGTCGCGGACGAAGCAGTGCAGCGCCACCAGCGCCTGCGTGACCAGCTCCTCGCGACGGCGTTTTCCCTTCCAGAAACCGGATTCACTGGAGAGATGCTCGAGCTGATCCTGTCCGCGCGACGTCAGCTCGACGGAGCGAACGGTTCGATCGAGCGTGAAATCGCGGCCGAAATCAAGCTCCTGGGCCAGCTCGTGGGCCGCCCGGTAATGCGTGGCATTGGCCTCGTCATCGGGGCTGTTGGAGATAATCAGCGGGGTTACCGCTTCGTCGATCAGCAGGCTGTCCGCCTCGTCCACAAGCGCCCGAAAGAGCCCCGGGACCATGAGCCGGCCGGCGTAGCTGCTGCCGACGAGCTGGCCGATGGAGGTCTGCGTGCTGTTGCGCATCGTGCCGAGCTGAATCTGATCGCGGAGGAAGTCGGCGACCAGCTCCTTGCTGGTGCAGTAGATGACGTCACGGCGGTAATGATCGATGCGATCGTTCGGCGATGCTTCGTGCACGATGTGCCCGGCCTCGAGTCCCAGCATGCGATAGACGGGCCCCATCTCCTCAGCGTCGCGCTGAACCAGGTAGTCGTTGACGGTGATGACGTGAACCGGCCTTCCCGACCAGGCGAGGATCGAAGCGGCGAGCGACGCGGTGAGCGTCTTGCCTTCGCCGGTTGCCATCTCCGCGATCGCGCCGCGAATCATGGCGAGCGCCCCCATGACCTGCACGTCGAACGGTCGCATCCCCACCGCCCGCAGCGCCGCCTCGCGGGCACAGGCGAGGGCCATGTCCAGTGCTTCGCCCTCGAGGCGCGAGAGCCGTGCCAGGTCGCGGAGCTCGGCGATCTTTTCCCGGAACTGCGTGGTGCCCAGGTCGTGGACCTGTGGCTCGAGCTTTCCGATCCGTGCCGCCTGCGCCCGCAGGGCGCGGAGGGTTGGACGGCGGTTCTTGACCCACCCGACGACGCCGTTGGCGAACGCATCCATCCCGCGCAGCTCGGGCGCCTTCACCCGGCGGGCGTCGAAAATCGACCAAAGCTCGTTGTTCAGGGTCGTCATCAGTAGGGTGGGCTCGGCCACCCATTTCGGTCATTGGTGGGCCGAGCCCACCCTACCTAGATCCACGGGCTGTTTCGGGTCTGGATCAGTTGGTAGAACTTGCGGCCCCACTGCCAGAGCAAGGGCTTGTGGTCGAGCTTGAAGCGGACATAGGCGCGCTGGCCAGCCACGTATTTCTGGTCAGGATTATTCACCGGCACTTCCAGGATGAACTGCTCGGCCTGCGACTTGGTCGGGTCGCGCGGATCGACCGGCTCCTCTTCGCCGCCCGGCTGGGCAACGGCGGGACTGGGCAGGTCGCGCGTGGCCGCTCCCATTTCACGCGGCTTGCCCGCGGCGGACACCACGGTCCCCAGGTCGCCGGCAAAACGGACCAGTGTCTGGTTGACGCTTTGCGGGTTCACGAGCTGGGATTCGTTCTGCTCGAGCAGGACGCGGACGGTCAGGGCATCGCTGCGTTCGATCTCGCCAATCTGCTCGCCGACCTGCATGTGACGACCGAGGTACTCGTTGAGATTCGGAGAAACCAGGTGCCCGGCCAACGTGGCACGGACCGTCAGCTCATCGTGCTTTTTCGTCAGTGTCGCCAGGTGCTCGGTGATGGCGGCGAGCGTGTCTTCCTCGATGCGGGCCTGGGCCGGATCGTCAGCGCGAGCCGCGGTCAGGCGAAGCTGGTATTCGTCCAGCCGAGCCTGCGTCTGGGCGATGTCCCGGTCCAGTTCCGGGTCGCGGCAGACGAGGATCACGTCTCCAACGGCAACCGACTGGCCGTCCTTCGCGACGATCGACTCGATGAATCCCTTTTGTCCCGCACGAACGACATCGTGGGCGGCGGCCTGGGTAATGCCGACCTGGTCGATATTGAGCGGGAACCGCACGAGCCCGATCAGCACAACCGCGGCCGTCGCCACCGCCAGGCAGAACGCAGTCGCCCGGCCGCGCTTGCGGTGAAGTTCCGGGTCGATCGTGAGGTACTTGAAGATTTGGAACACCGGCATCAACAGCCAGGTCACGACGCCGCCCAGCGCCATCAGCATGCCGAGCACCGGGATCTGGTAGGCGACGAGCAGGATGATCACCACGCCGATAAAGGTGCGGTAGATCGACGACGTGATCGAGTAGCTGAAAAGCCAGAAACGCTGGAGTGGCGGCGGCAGCGGCTGCTGCAACTTCACGCCAAACACATGCCGCTTGATCAAGCCCAGGGTGTATTCGGTGCTCTTCTGGCGGAGGTTGGGGATCTCCAGAAAGTCAGCCAGAATGTAGTAGCCATCGTAACGAAGCAGCGGATTAGCGTTGAAGATGACGGTCGTGACCGACGCCACGAGCATCGCGTTGAAGGCGAGCTGGTTGATCAGGTGCGACGTGCTGGTGTTGATCCAGATGAAGGCCATCAGCGCCGCGAAGAACAGCTCGACAATCATGCCCGCCGCGCCCACGAAGACGCGCTGCCACTTGCTGGGGAAGGACCAGGCCGTGGACGCGTCGACGTACGGCGTCGGCACGA
Source organism: Tepidisphaerales bacterium (assembly GCA_038240605.1). GTDB lineage: Bacteria > Planctomycetota > Phycisphaerae > Tepidisphaerales > Tepidisphaeraceae > JBBSDP01. The sequence goes on from JBBSDP010000002.1 coordinate 100,730, forward strand.
AGACCAGGAACATGATCCCCAGCTCGTGACACTCGCCGCCAAAGCGCCGGCAACCGAAGGCGTGCCCCAGCTCGTGGATGAGCTTGATGAAGACGAAGGCGCCCCAGAGCCACATCAGGTTGATCGTGTTCCCGCGGATATCGACCGCGTGAACCGCGGCCTTCTTGAGGCTGTGATGCGGATCGTCCCAGTGCGGAACGAGGGCGATGATCGCGGCTGCAACAACCACGAGCCAGACCAGCGCCCCGATCTTGCTGAAGAGCACCCGCACCAGCGGCATCCAGCGCTGAAGGAAGCGGTCCGGATCCCACAATGGGAGCCGGGGGAACAGAACGTTCATCAGACGGCCCTGCATCTTGCGCTTGCTGAGCTGCTTGTGCCGGCGGAGCAGGACGGTCGCGTCGGGCGTGACGTCGGCGTCGATCAGGTTGGCCGAATACAGGTGCGATAGAATCTGGATGACTTCCGGCTGCGTCGGCGCATCATCTTCCAGCGTCCCGCCCACCAGGTCCCACGCCTCCTCCACGGTTCGCGAGCCATCGAGCAGGCCAATGAATCGGTAGGCCGGATCGCTAAGGCGATGGAACTGGTTCCCCGCCGGATCGCGAACGACGTACCAGCGGTCCCCGCGGTAAAACTGCCGCGAGATCTGCGCCCCCGCGCGCAGCTTGACTCGCAGGTTCTTCACCCGATACCAGGACTCGGAAAATGTGGGGCGAAGTTGAAGAGTCATTCAGGGTTCGGAGTTTAGGGTTCAGGGTTCAGGGTTCAGGGTTCAGTAAAGAGGGGCCTTGAGGCAGAGTGGATGTTTCGTTTCCTCCTGAACCCCGAACCCTGAACCCTCCGCTATATCCACAATTTCAGTTTCAAGAAGTCGATGAGGCGGTGCGTCCAGATCCAGGCCAGGGGCTTTTTGGCGACGTTGACGCGGGCCTCGCCGGACATGCCGGGACGCCAGGTGCCGGGATGCCTGGCCTTCACGGTCCCATAAACACGGAAGGAATTGGCCCCTTCCTTGGGGTCGGGGAGCGGCACGATGCGCTGGACAACCAGGTCGTATTTGTCGTCGGGCAGCGCGTTGGTTGCGAGGCGGCCTTCACTGCCGACCCGGATGTCCTGCACATCGCGGTCGGCGACGCTCAGCTCGGCGCGGAGGTCGTCGGGGTCGCCCAGCTCGAAGAGGACATCGCCGGTCTTGACGGTCGCGTTCTGCTTGTCTTCGAAGTCACCCTTGAGGACTTCCAGGTCCTGCGGGGCGACGATCTTCGCATGGTCGATCTGGTACTGGAGGTAGTCGGCCTCGGCCTGGGCTTCGTCGCGCTCGTCGAGGGCCATCTTCTCTTCGGCGGTCTTGTCTTCGGCGCGATACTTGGCGGCTTCCTTGGCCTTGGCATTGGCCTGAGCCATCGCCTTGGCCAGCTCGATCTTCTTGTCGTACGAATCCAGCTCGAGCAGGACGGTCCCCTTACGAACCTTGTCGCCGGGGCGGACGCGCTCGCCGTTGGGCAGCGTGCCGATCGCGACGATGCGGCCGTCGTACGGGGCACACAGGGCAAACTTGGATTGCGGCGCAAATTGGAACGGCGCGCTCACGTGGTACATCGGGCGGATGACGAACAATAGCACGATCGCGACCGCCACCAGCACGCCGACCAGCTTGCCGAGCATGTGGCGCGGGCCAATGAGCATCTTCGCGGCCTCGCGCGTGCTCAGCCCCACCTTGGTGATCAGCCAGCGGTCGTTCTGGTAGCGGTCGTATAGCTGCGGCGCGAGCAGATCGACCGCAACGGCCAGCGCACTGGCGACGTTGGGCCCGAGTTTGCCGGTGGGAAATTCCAGCGTGACGACGCCAATCACCTCGTCGCGACGCCGCAGCGGGAGCGACAGGACGGCGTTACCGCCCTGAACACGCGAGAGTGCGGCCGCATCGCGGGTGACGTTGTCGGTGCGTTCGCCGTTGGGATCGAACTGTACCAGGTCGTCCTGGTCGGCGCACTCTTCCATCACGCGCTCGAGCTGGACGATCAATTCCTGTTTCTTGTCGAACTCCTCGGTGTGAGACAGGGCCTTGACGCGGATGTTGCGGCCCTTGAGCCAGCCGAGCGAGACGCGCGACGCGTGGGCGCGAGTCGCCAGCTCGTTACAAAGGCCCATCGTCGCCGAAGCGAATCCTTCCGCGGTCGCCACCGAGGTCGAGAGCTGAAGGACGTGCTGGTGGCTTTGGGCGATCAGCCGGGCCTGCTCGGAGGAACGGCGAAGCGTGAACAGCTCAAAATACCCCGCGACAAGCTGCATGGAATTGAGTCGTTGCTTGGCGCGTTCCACGTCGCGGCAGCGGGCGATGACGGCCGATACCGCCACGATCTCCCCTTCGTTACGCAGCAGCGTGATCAGGCAGAACTGCGATTCGATCGAGTCGCCGGCGGTCATCCCTAGATCGATCGCCCCGTCCTTCGCCTGCTGGATGCAGGGGCGCACGAGTTCCTGGAACGCGGTGACGGCGGCGCTGCGCGTCTGCTCGTCGCTTTCGTCGTTGCGGATATGGGCGAGGACTCGGAGCCCAACTTTGTCCTGGCCGCGCTCGATGAGGAACCCGGTCGCTTCCGTGCCGGCAACGGTGGTCGCCTGGGCGGTGATCAGCTCGGAGATGAACGCGGGGAGGTTGGGGGCATCGATCAGGCGCTGCGCGATCTGCGACCGCGCGCCGGCCTGCTGGCCCTGCACGATGCCCTGGGTGCTGGTGTTCTGTTCCGAACCCTGCGAAGACGGCTCAACGATGCCTGATGCCACGGTGCAACCTCACTTAAGACTCTCGACCCACACGCAAACGGGCGTGACACCTGATCGGTCACGCGCCGCCACGACTGAGCCGCGGTTATGATTCCCTCTATCGCGCGTCCGCCACGTTCTCCGGGGACTTCACCTGAATCTGTTCGCCTGGCTGACGGCCCGACGGGTTTGCCATTTGCAGCCGCACGAGCTGCGTACCGCTCCGCGCGTCGGCCACGGGATCGATGAAGATCACGTCCGCTGTAGACCAACCATCGGCCTCGGCATAACGCACTTGCAACGGCTGCTGCCTCCGCAGGCTCATCACTTCGGGCTTGGGCAGATTGACCTCGATCCAGACCGGATCGTTCTTCACGACGGTCATCGAGGGCTTGGCGCCATCGCTCGACGGGGCCTCGCCGACGTGCGTGTTGATCTTCTTTACGACCCCATCGGTCTGGCTGACGAGCCGTTTCAGCTTGATCTTCGCCTCTTCGGCAACGAGCTCGGCTTTCGCCTTTGCCTGTTCCTGGGCGGCGAGGCGAATGCGGATCTCTCCGATCACCGCCGCCAGCTTAGCCTCTTCCAGCTCGCTTTCACCGAGGACCTTTTCGTCGAACATGCGCTGCTTGCGTTTGAATTCGACGACCTTGGAGTCATAGTCCGCCTTGGCGGCTTCGACCTGGAGTGCCGAGTTGGCCTCCAGCTCGAGCTTCATTTTCTCCGCCTCTTCGACCGTCGTGTCCTGGACCGCCAGAACCTGGCCCTTCTTGACCGCATCTCCCTCTTTGACCGATTCCTCGACGACGATGCCCGGTCCGCTGAAGACCAGGTCGCGCTGCTCCGACGGCTTGGTGATTCCCTGATGGACCGATTTATCGGACGCGGCGGCAGCCGCGGGGCGCGCGGTCCACGCGGTCGATGCGGCACAAAGGGCGATCGCGGCAGCGCCGCGGTGGGTCCAGTTCATCTGCATGCTCGTAACATCCTCTTGAGACGTTGCCGTTGCGAAATTGCCGAAACCCCGTCTAAAAGACGGTCCGAATCAGCCTACGGACCGCACGGCGCCCCTGCCGCTGCCCATAAACCGCTTGTCGAACGACAGGGCGTGGCCCCAATTGGGGCCCTGCCCTGACTTATGCAGGATCGACACCCGGTACCGGGAGCCTTTAGAACCGCCTTATTATGCCAAACAACTAACGTTCGTCCAACGCCATTCTCAGTCTGCCCGACGTCCAACATCGTGACAAGACCCACAGTTATCGCATCAATGACCGAATTAAGCCTCGCGCTGCCCGCAGACTGACGATCAAACCTGTACGGAACCGCGTTAGTGGGGGTTCAGAGATCATCTTCAACGATCAGCAGAGTGGCGAACGCGACGGGAAAACTTACACTGTTCGCCCTACTGCGGTGTTGCGAGGCGGTCGGAAGCTGGCGCAAGCTTCAAGCAGTCGGCGGGACACGTTCGGATGAAACTCTTCGTACCCAATCAGACCGGAACCGGCGAAACACGCGTGGCGATCGTTCCCGCCGTTGCAAGGAAGCTGCTGTCGGCCAACGTTCAGGTCCTGGTCGAAACGGGTGCGGGGCTCAACTCATCGCATCGTGATGAAGCGTATCGCACTGCCGGAGCGGCGATCGTAGGGGGCGAGGGGTGGGAACAGGGAGATATCGTCCTCGTCGTCCGCGCTCCGGCGCCCGAACAGGTCCGGGCCATGCAGGAGGGTGCGGTGTTGATCGGCCTGCTCGCGCCGCAACAGAACCGGGAACTGATCGACGCGCTGGCGGCCCGCAAAGTGTCGGCGATGTCGATGGAATACCTGCCGCGCATCTCCCGGGCGCAGGCGATGGACGTCCTCAGCTCGCAGGCGAACATTGCCGGCTACAAGGCGGTGATCCTCGCCGCCGAGCATAGCCCAAAAATCTTCCCCATGCTGATGACCGCCGCCGGCACACTGAGCGCCGCGAAGGTCTTCGTGATCGGCGCGGGCGTGGCCGGGTTGCAGGCGATCGCAACCGCGCGTCGGCTGGGGGCAATCGTGACCGCGTATGACGTTCGGCCGGCCGTTAAAGAGCAGGTGCAGAGCGTCGGCGCCAAGTTCCTCGAGCTCCCCCTGGAAACGACGGGCGCGCAGGACTCCGGCGGCTACGCCAAAGAGCTGACGCCCGCACAGCAGCAGAAGCAGCGCGAGCTGATGGCGCAGGCGGTGATCGACTCGGACGTCGTCATTACCACCGCGGCCATTCCCGGTAAGCCGGCCCCTCGGCTGATTCCCGCGGACGTCGTCGCGCGAATGCAGCCGGGCGCGGTCATCGTCGACCTCGCCGCCGAATCCGGCGGCAACTGCGAGCTGACCGAGGCGGGCAAGGTAGTCGAGCGCCACGGCGTCACGCTCGTCGGCATCGCCGACATACCCTCCACCGTGCCGTTTCACGCCAGCCAGGTCTACGCCAACAACCTCTTCAACCTGCTCAAGCTGATGATAAGCAAGGAGGGTGAGCTGAAGATCGATACGACCGACGAGGTCATCACCGGCGTGCTCCTCACTCACGCCGGCGAGGTGGTGCACCCACGCATCAAGGAGTTGTTCGCCCATGCCTGATTTCAGTTCCGACCTATACGTATTCCTCCTCGCCGCCTTTCTCGGGTTGGAGGTGATCCGGCGCGTCAGCCCCCTGCTACACACGCCGTTGATGTCCCTCACTAACGCGATCTCCGCGATCAGCGTGATCGCGGCGATCGAGCTGGCCGGCGCCCGGCGGACGACGCTGGCGACGGTGCTGGGCACGCTGGCGGTCGCCGCCGCCTCGACGAACATCGTCGGCGGGTTCCTCATCACCGACCGGATGCTGCGGATGTTCAAGAAGCGCGAGGTGAAGCGGTGAGCTTCTTCCTGCTGGCTATCACGCGCGAATCCGAGCGGGCCACACTCAACGACGTGCTGGCGACGACGTTCTTCATCACTGCGTCGGCGTTGTTCGTGCTGGCGCTCAAGTGGCTCAGCGCTGCCCAGACGGCGCGTCGCGGCAACATCGCGGGCGAAGTGGGGATGGCGCTGGCGATCATCGGCGCGCTGCTCCATCACGACGTCGTCAGCTACCAGTGGATCATCGTCGGCTTCCTGGCCGGCGCGCTGATCGGCGCGCCGATGGCAATCTGGATGCCGATGACCGCCGTCCCGCAGCGGACCGCCCTCTCCCATGCGTTCGGCGCGCTGGCAGCGGCGCTGGTGGGCACGGCGCACTATTACCTCTTCGACCTGCACGCGGCGCCGCCAACGTCGCTGGAGATGGGGTTCCTGTGCCTGGAGGTGCTGCTCGGCGGACTGACGTTCACCGGGAGCCTCATGGCGTTCGGCAAGCTCCAGGAACTGCTGCCGACGCGCCCGATGATCTACAAGAACCAGAACGTCTACAACCTCGTGCTGCTCGCTTTGGCGGCGGCGTGCGGCGTGGCGCTGACCGTCCATCCCCAATGGTCTTTGCTGTTCCCGATTCTGCTGCTGCTGTCGCTGGCGTTCGGCGTCTTGCTGATCCTCCCGATCGGCGGGGCGGATATGCCCACCGTCATCGCCCTGCTCAACAGCTACGCGGGTTTGTCCGCGAGCATGATGGGGTTCGTGCTCAACAGCAAACTGCTCATCATCGCCGGCGCACTCGACGGCGCCAGCGGGTTCATCCTCAGCATCATCATGTGCCGCGCGATGAACCGGAGCTTCACGAACGTGCTCTTCGGCGCGTTCGGACAGATCCAGCCCTCGACGGCCGCTGTCGGCGAGAAGCGCCCGGTGCGTTCCGCCGCCCCCGAAGAAGTGGCGCAGATCCTCGAGGGTGCTCAGAACGTGATCATCATCCCCGGCTACGGGATGGCGGTCGCCCAGGCACAGCACAAGGTGCGCGAGCTGTACGATCAGCTCACGCGCCGGGGCGTCGGCGTGCGGTTCGCGATCCACCCGGTGGCAGGCCGGATGCCCGGTCACATGAACGTGCTGCTCGCGGAGGCGGAGATCCCCTACGACAAGCTGGTGGAGATGGATGAGATCAACCCGGATTTCCCGCAGGCCGACGTGGCCCTGGTGATCGGCGCCAACGATGTCGTCAACCCCGCGGCCCGTCACGACAAGGGCTCGCCGATCTACGGCATGCCGATCCTCAACGCCGACAAGGCCAAGACCGTTATCGCCATCAAGCGCTCGATGAACCCGGGCTTCGCGGGGATCGAGAACGAGCTGTACACGCTCGACCACACCCTCATGCTTTTCGGCGATGCAAAGGCCGTCATCAGCGCCACGGCCAAGGAGCTGGCGGACAACAAACACTGAACGACGACACGCCGTCGCGGCGTGCCAACTGCTGAGCGATCCTCATTTCCACGCAAAGTCCCGGTGGGTGCTTGCCGATGATGCGGGTATATCACGCGCCCAAATCATTGCGAACCGCGCTTACCCCTCTCAGCCCCGCCACACCCTTCGCCCGCACCAGTGTTTGTCGACGATAACGCCTCCTGGCGCGCCGCTTGCAAACATCCCTCCTACAATGGTCCGTTCTCGCCAGCGCACCGGGCGCTCGGCCCCTTCACGAAAGGTCCGACGATGACCAAGATGCAGACCGCTGAACGCCCCGTCATTTCCCCCGCTCAGCCGGCGGACGACCTCTCCAAACTAATCGTCCAATCGGTGAAGCGAGAGACTGGCGATGTGGTGCGCTGCGCGCGGGTCTTTGCGGACCGTTATCGGTGCAACTGGTGGTTTGGGGACGGGCTGTTCGAACCGACGAGGGTTCGACGCAGCGCATTCCTTCGCGCCACTATGACGGCGGACGGGCTGCTCCTCGAAGAGCTCACTTAACCGACTTCACCGCGACTTCGAACGGCTCGGCGCCGTGATGCGCCGACGCCGTCACCAATTGCAGCAGGCGAATCCTGGCCGGCCCTTTGGCGGTCGCGCCTTCCCACTGGATTGAGCCGACCAATGTTGCCTCAATGAGGTTGGGGTCGGGCTTGCCGTTGGTGTTGGTCCGACGCAGCGCAACCATTCCATCCAACCGAGCCGTCGCCACACCCGCCTCCACTGATAGAACCTTGGCGCGGACCGATTGGCGCTCGATCTGGGTGCGCGCGTCATCGGTCGTCTCTTCCGTCTGCGGGTAGAAGCGGTGCAACGGGATCGCCATGACCTCCTTGTCCAACTCCCAGGCTGCGCCGGGTGCGATCGGGAGGTCCTTCGGCGGAAGGAGCTTTGACCATTCGGCGAGCTCGAGGATGAACCAGTTCTCGGCCGGGAATTCACGCCACGACCAATGCGGTGTACCCGTGTGATCGCCACGAGAGATCAGGTGCAACGCCAGATCATCCGCCCCGTGCGGCGGCGCGACCGACGTAACTTTGGGAGCGATGACCGGATCACCGCGCGGGGTGTCGAGCGCCGCGGCGCTCTTCTCAAGTAGCGACGTCAATTTCTTCACGTCCAGTGCGCTGCCGATGTCCAGGCCGCCCAGCGCGTGGCCATCAGGCTTGAGGATGTAGACGTGAACGTCGCCGGTGCCCATGTGGGCCTCGGCAAACTCGACGAAAATCCGCTGCTTCTCCGCTTTTTCCTCGGCGGACACGGCGGTGGACTTGGCCTCGTAATCTTCGTTGGAGGTGTAAACGGGAACGTAATACGCGTTCAGCAGGGCAATCACTTTGTGGTCGGAGAGCGGACCCGCTCTCATCCCAAATGCGCCCCCTCAGCAGCGTCCGGTGGCGATGCGCCCATCGTGCGTGAAAAGGAAGACCGGGCGGTTGTGCTCCCGGGCAATCTTCTCCGCGTCGAGGATCCGCGTCGCCCAGCCAATCTGGTCGAATTTCCGTTCGGCGGGCGAGGCGCTGCACGCTTCCGCCTTCTTCGCGATGTCCGACAGGTCGAAGACCGACAGGCCGGGCCGGGCATCGGTGGCAGCCGGCGCCGCACCAGCGCCCTCGACGGCAAGCGACGCCGACGCAAACAGGGCAGCCGCGGACGTGATGGCACCCAGAATCAAGCGATTGCGGATGGAATCGTTCATAACGCTCTATAGCGGCCAACGGCCCCGCCGTTTGATGTAGATGGGCCGCTCAACAATTGATTTACTTTTTCTGGAAATGGGCCGGGGTAGAGGCCGATAGCTGAGGTGATGATCTTCGATGAACCCTACGCCGAGGCGATGATGCGGATTGTCCTTTATCTGGCGGGCGGACGCCCCGGCGTTCACGTGCGTCGCGGCGAGGTGGCCCACCACTCTACGGTCGATCCCGCCGTAGTCGCTGGCGTGCTCGACTCGCTCGTCGCGGCTGGGATGCTCCGGCTGGGGGCCACCGATGATCGGATCTGCGCCAGCCCCTCCGCCATCGCCTGGATGCGCAGCCATCCACCCCAATCGCAGCCCGCCGGCACCTCGTAATATTCCAGCGACCATTCCTGCATATAACGAACGCGCTACGGCTTGATGCACATGCTTAGAGCAATTCGTCCAGCTCGGTGACGAGCGCGCCAAAATAATCCAGCGCGGTGTTCACCGGCTCCGGTCGTTCCATGTCGACGCCTGCGCCGCGGAGCAGGTCGAGCGGCCATTTCGAACTCCCGCCCTGGAGAAAGCCGAGATAGTCGTTGAGTTCCGGCGCGCCGCCGCCCGTGACGCGCTGCGCCAGCGCGATCGCCGCTGACAGCCCCGTGGCATACTTGTAGACGTAGAACGCACGGTAAAAGTGCGGGATGCGCAGGCACTCGAGTTCCAGTTCCTTGTCGATGACGAACTGTGGTCCGAAGTACGCTTCCAGCAGCTTGCGATATTCGGTCCGCAGGCGGTCCACCGTCAGCGGCTCGCCAGCCTCCACCAACGCGTGAATGATCCGCTCGAATTCGGCGAACATCGTCTGGCGGATGATCGTTCCGCGGATGCCGTCGATCATCCGGTTGATCAGGTAGGCGCGTTCCTTGGGGCTCTTCGCCCGTTTCATCAGGTGCCCCGCGAGGAGTTGTTCGTTGAACGTGCTCGCCACCTCCGCCACGAAGATCGTGTAGTTGTAATACTGGTACGGCTGGTGCCTGGCCGAGTAATAGCTGTGCATCGAATGGCCCGCCTCATGCGCGAGCGTGAAGGCGTGATCGAGCACCTCCGGCTGATAGTTCATCAGGATGTAAGGTTGGCCGTCGTAGCTGCCGCTGCTGAACGCGCCGCTCTGCTTTCCCTGGTTCGGGTAACGATCGCACCAGCGGCCGCTGGTCATGCCGCGGTGCAGCTCGCGCCCGTACTCGCTGCCGAGCGGCTCCAGGGAGTCCACCACCAGCTTCACCGCCTGGTCCCAGGTGTGCCGCTTATCCAGATCGCTCAAGATCGGCACGTAGGTGTCGTATTGGTGGATGTCGGGAAGCTTCATCTTGCGGCGGCGCAGGTCGTAGTAGCGGTGGACCGCCGGCAGGTGATGGCGGACCGATTCGATCAGGTTGTCGTAGACCGAGACTGGCACGTTGTCGTGAAACAGCGAGGCCTCGCGGGCGTTGGGGTAGCCGCGGGCACGGGCGAAGTAAACGTCGCGCTGCACCGAAGCGTTCAGCGAAGCGGCGATCGTGTTCTGGTGAGCGGCGTACTGGGCGTAATAGGCATGGAACGCTTCCTTCCGCACCGGGCGGCGCGGAGAGTGCAGGAACGCCGAAAACGAGGAGTGGCCGAGCTCGACGCGCTCGCCGCGCTCGTTGCGAATCAGTCCCCATTTCAGGTCGGCGTCATTCAGTTGGCGGAAGATCTGGTTCGACGCCTCGCTCATTTCCGACTGCATCGCGATCAGCTTCTCCTCGCGCTTTCCAAGTGTATGGGTGCGATAGCGAAGCATCCGTTCCAGCGCCAGCTTCCACTCCGCCAGCTCGGCGCTGACGAGAAACTTCTCGATCGTCTTGCGGGGGATCGCCATTACCTCGGGCCGGATGAAGCTTGCGGCCTCGGCGGCTTTGGAGGCGGCATGCTCGAAGCGCCCCTTCATCCGCTGATAATCCGAGTTGGCCTGGTCTTCAGAGGTGCGGAGAAACGCATAGGTGCCCAGCCGTTCCCCGGCCCGGTCAAGGCTGGCGTCGAAGCGGAGACACTCGGCCAGCGTCTTGGCGCTGCTGCCAAGCTTCCCGCGAAAGCGCTCGTAGCCGCCGATCGATTCCGACCAGGTCACGAACTCCTTTTCCCACGCCTTGTCATGACGAAAGAGACTCTGGAGGTTCCAGCAATCTTCAGGTTTGACCTTGTTCCGCGGCGGCAACGAACGGGTTTTGCTCATGCCGCGCAATTACCGGGAATCGCGCCGAATGTCGAGCGAACGCCGAACCAGACATGACCTGTCTCGAAAGAGTTTCAAAAAAAGCTAGGAAACAAAACCCAATCGTGATAGGCTGCTCAGCTAACCAGCTGGAAGGAATCAGACATGAAATCCAGGGCGGACACCGGCGGCCGTCGGGCGTTCACGTTCGTCGAGTTACTGGTAGTCATCGCGATCATCTCGGTCCTCATCGCGCTGCTGCTCCCGGCCCTCTCGAAGGTCCACGCGCTCGGCAATGAAGTCATATGTCAGAACAACCTGCGCCACCTGATGGGCGGGATGATCAGCTTTGCCGCTGATCACAACGAACACCTGCCGGGGACCTACTTCGACGTCTCCGATCCGGTCCCCTCGCATCGCGATTGGCTCTCGCTCGATGGGAATTTCTTCTCGGCGCCTCAGGGCGGTCTCCTGTTCCCTTACGTTGGCAAGAGCTACGAAACGTATAAGTGTCCGACGCTCTTCGAGAACGCCGTTGGAAGCGGAACTTACGCGAGCAATGGACGCTTCAACTACGCCACGTTCATCGATTTTTCGGGGGCGAGCATTCGTAACATCAAACCGACATCACTCATCTACCAGCCGGACGGCACCGGTCGATCTGTTCCGACCCCGGTCGTGGTGGAAGAGGACGGCGACGAGATCAACAACGGCAACATGGAGTCAGGACATTCAAACATTGACCGCATCGCGCACATTCATCGCGGTGACGGCTTTTATGCCTGTCCGGACGGACACGTCGAGTGGATCATCGAGCCGCTCGGTACCATGCCGGGGCGCGCGAGCTACGGGGCCTGGGATTGGGATTTCATCAATCCCCACGGAGTGCTGGTCAGCGGCGGGTACAACAGCTTCCGATGGGGAGACTGGAACATCGGACGCGCTTATTGAGGACCAGGCTGGGCCCACGACGTGTGTTCAATCCAGTTCGCGAGTCGAATCGAGGATGGTCAGTGACTTGTCGAGCCGCGTCAGTTTCAAAGCTTCACGGATCTTGGGGCCGGGCGAGGTAATGGCGAACTTTCCGTTGCGTTCGGAAACGCGCTTCAGCGCCACCACCAGCATTCCCAGGATCCACGACGAGACCCATTCCACGCCCCGGAAGCTGATCGCCACCTTGGCGCCGGGCGGCAGCGTGTCGATATAGGCGGCGACCGCCTCGTGGTCGACGCTGCGCTCGTCCAGATTTCGTTCCTGGAACCGCGCGACGTGCCAGTCGCGAGTCCGCGTCCATTTCAACGACATCCGTGTCCCTCCCCAGCGGGGTGATTCCTACAGGAAAATATGGAGTATGAATGCGCGGCAGACAACCCACGCCTCGGCAGCGAGCGGAGATGCATTCACTTGATGAACGGCAGGCAAGGCAAATGACTGGCTCTCCCCCCAGGCGGAGTTCAGCCGGGCTGGCCCATTCGCCGCAACCAGCGGAAGTGCGATGCGACCGCGACGAACAGAGAACGGTTCGCCGAATAGCGCACCCCAAAGTCCGCGCAGGCCTTTTCGACCACCTTGGACAGAGCCGGATAATGAATGTGGCAGATCTTTCGGAACAGGTGGTGTTCGATCTGGAAATTCAGACCCCCGACCAGCCAGGAAATGACCGAGTTGGTGCGGGCAAAATCAACCGTGGTCTGCACCTGGTGGATCGCCCAGTCCGTTTCCATACGGCCGTTGACATCGGGAAGCGGAAAGTTCGCTTCCTCCACGCAATGGGCCAGCTGGAAGACGACGCTGAGGACCACACCACTCGTGAACGCGGCGATCGCGTAGACCGCGATCACCGCCCCCACCGGGTGAAGCAGCATCGGGATCAGGAAGGCGATCGAGAAGAATCCGACCTTGCCGCAGATGAAAACCACCAGGTCACGGCCGCGCGGCCGCGGAATCTTGTGCCCGCCGATCCGGCCGGTCATCAGGTTGTAAAAGTCATCCCAGAAGTGCCACTTGATCCCCAGGAATCCATAGAGCACCCAGAGATAGACGCACTGCACCCGGTGGAACCAGAGATGCCGCTGGTGCGGGGAGAGCCGACCGAGGAAGCCGATCTCGATGTCGTCATCGTGGCCGTGAATGTTGGGATAGGTGTGGTGAATCGAGTTGTGCTTCCAGTTCCACAAGTAGGAGCTTCCCCCAATGAGGTCGAGCGTCAACGCCATTAGCTTGTTGATCCAAGGTCGCTCGGAATAGGCCTTGTGGCCGCCATCGTGCTGGATGTTGAACCCAATCGCGGCCATGGCCAGGCCAAGCACCATGGCCAGCGGCACGATCAGCCACCAGCTGTGAACGACCAGCAGGAGCAGCAAATACGTCGCGGCGAACCAGACCAGGACCGTGGCGGTCTTGAAATACATTTGGGTGCAATCGCGCGGCGAGCGACCGGTTTCTCGAAAATACTCTTCCGCCCGGCGTTTGATCTCGCGCAGGAACGCGTCGTTGCCGCCAAAGCGGATCTTTCCCGCCGTCGCCACCGCGTCCTGTGCGGGCTGAACGGAAATTGCCTGAGTATCTTCGGTTGCATCCTTGATGGGCATAGTCCCTCTTTCTACCACAGGTGAGATCCCTACGACAGACCCGCGGGGAACAAAAATCACACTTTGATCCTAGCGCGGTCGCCGCACGGGGGCGCGTTGCAGCGAGCCCGGCCATTCATGCCCCCGGCGCTATCGCATCGACCACTAAGGGCGATTCTCTTCGAAAATGGGATGCATCGGAGGTCAACCCGCTCATCACCGACCTGGGTGGCTGAGCCGACCACTCGACGAACGCAATCGAGGCCGTCGCGAATGCGGGCCTCGGTCAGAGCGTCAACTACACGGTTCAATGATCCCGTTCGTGTCAGCCGACCGCCGGTATAATGGCGACCGGATGCATCGCCACCTTTTGATCACGATCGTGTGCGTTTCGCTGCTGTGTCTTGCGGCGACAGTGGCACTATGGGTGCGGGGCACCTGGGTGGCGGATTACGTGTGGTGGAACTCAACCGGCCCGGCGGGCCTTTCGAGCGATAACGGACAGTTCGTCGCCTGGCGGATGGACCAGCGCGAGTCGTCGCGCCTGTCGCCGGTCCGCTCCACGATGCATTCGAACGGGGCGGATGTGAGCGGCCATCTGACCGGGCGATGGTGGCTTCCCTCGATCGAGCATCGCCGTACCGGCCACAAGGCCGTCGACGGGATCTACGTCTTTTGCCCAAGTTGGCTTCTCGCCCTCGCTTTCATCATCGCGCCGTCATACGCCGTCCTTCAAATTTGGCGACAAAGACGACGCGTGGACGCGGCTCGTTGTGCCACTTGTGGCTATGACCTCCGCGCTACGCCTGACCGTTGTCCCGAGTGCGGAACCGTACCGGCACGGCCCGCGGCTGTCGCGGTCACGGCGCCGCCGGCCCCTGGCGCTGCGCTTGACCTTCCATTCGGACCGTCGCATCGTTGATTCGTCGTGCAGCTCGAAACAGATCCGGCGGTCCGCCTTCGGCAAAGGGAAACCACAATGCGTGGCACACTCTTGTTCGTGATTGGTATTGCCACGTTTGCATTGATCGCCGCCGCACCCGCCCGGGGAGACGCCGCAACGACGCTTCCCGCCGCGACAAGCCCCGACGAATTCAAGGCAGGATTCGCCGAGCGCGACATGACCCCTGACCTGGGGATGGAGCAGTCGGGCGGCTATCACATGGTGTGGGCTTGGCCCCCTGCATGATTCGGAACCGTCGTGTCCCCGGTCACGTCAGCGCCAGGAGGCTTTCGTGTTTCAAATGATGAGCTGCACCATGCTTGGCCGCGCCGCGCAGTGGCTTTCGTTTTTTTATTTCGCCGCCCTCCCCTGCTCCGCCGCAGAGGCGCCGATCGATCGCGGCTCACTCCGCGCCGGGGCGGCAATCGTCGATATAACGCCGACGCAGTTCCCCGTCATCGTGAACGGCATGTTCGAGGAGCGGCAGGCCACGTCGGCTCACGACCCGCTGCACGTCCGCTGCCTGGTGCTCGAGCAAGGGAGCACGCGCATCGCGATCGCCGTCGCCGATAGCTGCATGCTGCCGCGCGACCTGATCGACCGCGCCAAGGAAATGGCGGAGCGCGCCACGGGAATCCCCGCGGACCACATGCTGGTCTCCGCCACGCATACGCATTCGGCTCCAGCCGGCATGGGATGCCTGGGCTCCCGGGAAGACCCGCAATACGTTCAGCTCCTTCCCGGCCGTATCGCACAGGCAATCGAACTGGCGACGAAGAACCTCAAGCCCGCGGAGGCTGGCTCGGCGGCGATCCCCGCGCCCGATTTCACCTACAGCCGCCGTTGGATCTATCGGCCCGAACATCTCCTGCGCGATCCCTTTGGCGAGCTCACCGTCCGCGCCAATATGCACCCTGGCTATCTGAATCCCGATGCGATCGGCCCCTCCGGCCCGGCCGATAGCGGGCTATCGCTGCTCGCGGTGCGCTCGATCGACGGCCGTCCCATTGCCGTCCTCGCCAATTTCGCGATGCATTACTTCGGCTCTCCCCTCCTCTCCTCCGACTACTACGGCCTCTTCTGCGATCGCTTCGCCCAGCTCATCGGCGCGGACAAATCACAGCAGCCGCCATTCGTCGCGATCATGTCGCAGGGGACCAGCGGCGACCTGTATTGGACGGACTATTCACGTCGGCAGCGAACTGTCACGATCGATCAGTACACCGATGGACTCGCGACCCTGGCCAAGCGCGCGTACGACTCGATCAAATACCGCCGTCAGCTTCCGCTGGCGATGAAGGAATCGAAGCTCGCAATTTCGCGCCGAATCCCTGATGAGAAGCGACTGGCGGCGTCGAAAACAGTGCTCGCGAAGCTTAATGGCGCGATTCCTAAGACGATCCCGGAAATTTACGCCCGCGAACAAGTGCTCCTTGCCGCCGATCCCGTGCGCGAGCTGAAGCTCCAGGCGATCCGGGTCGGGGACTTCGGCATCGCCGCCATCCCCTGCGAGATTTTCGGACTGACCGGCTTGAAGATCAAGAGTCGCAGCCCGCTTGCCACATCGATGGTCATTGAGCTGGCCAACGGCTCCGAGGGATACATCCCCCCGCCCGAGCAGCACAAACTCGGCGGTTACACCACCTGGCCCGCGCGGACCGCGGCGCTGGAGGTGCAGGCGGAGCCAAAGATCGTGGAAGCGATCCTCGGACTACTGGAAGAAGCTTCGGGCAAGCCACGACATGCTGACCCAGACGTGCGCGGCGCCTATGCCCACGCCGTCATGGCCTCAAAGCCCATCGCATGGTGGCCGCTCGGTGAGCTGAATGGATCAGTGGCAGCCGACGCGAGCGGCAACGATCACGCCGGCAGTTTTGAAGATGGCGTGGTCTTCGGACTCGAGGGGCCGCTTTTTAAGAAGACCGAAGGTGAAGCCGCCCGCGCCGCCCAATTTGCCGGCGGGCGGATGAAAACGTCTGTCCCAAAGCTCGATGAAAAATGGTCGGCGGAACTCTGGTTCTGGAATGGATTGTCGGGCAGCGCTCGTGCCGTGGCCGGCTATCTCTTCTCCCGCGGGGCGGACGGCGCCGTCGGCGCGCCCGGTGAACACCTTGGCATCGGCGGGACCGCGGTCGCCCAGAACAAACTGCTGTTCTTCAACGGGAACACGCTCAACCAAGTGCTGGCCGGCAGCACCGAGATCCTCCCGCGTACCTGGAACCACGTCGTCTGCGTCCGAGACCGGAAGAACGTGACCGTCTACCTCAACGGCAACACGACGCCGGAGATCGAAGGCGAGGCCGAAATCGGTACTCCGAACGGGATCGATCAGCTCTTCGTCGGCGGACGAAGCGACAACCTTTTCAACCTCGAAGGCCGCATCTGCCAGGCGGCGGTTTACGACCGGGCGCTGACGGCCAACGAAGTCGCCGCGCATTATCTCGCTTCGGGACTGCTCGCGCGACCGAACACAATCAACCTGGTCTCCAAATCCGCGCCGCCCCTTTCGCCGGAAGAATCCCTGAAAGTGCTCCACGTGCGGGCCGGGTTCCAGGTCGATCTGGTGGCGGCCGAGCCGTTGATCATGGACCCGGTCGCCATCGCCTGGGGCGCGGACGGCAAGCTGTGGGTCGTGGAGATGGCCGACTACCCGTCCGGCATCGACGGCAATATGAAGTCCGGCGGGCGCGTCCGCAACCTCGAATCAACTCACGGCGACGGACACTACGACAAGTCCACGCTCTTCATGGAGGGCATCAACTTCCCCACCGGCATCATCCCCTGGCGCAACGGCGTGATCGTCACCGCCGCTCCGGAAATCTTCTATGCCGAAGCGAAAACGCCCGGCGGAAAGGCGGACTTTCGCCAGACGCTGTTCCGCGGGTTCAAGGAAGGCAACGCGCAGCTCCGCGTCAACGGCCTGCGCTGGGGCATCGACGGGTGGCTCTACTGCGCCAACGGATGGAGCGGCGGCGTGGTGCACTCGGAAAAGAGCGGCCAGACGGTAAACATCGAGGGACACGACTTTCGCATTCGTCCTGACGACGGCCGTATTGAGTTGCAATCCGGCATGAGCGAATTCGGCCGTGATAGCGATGACTGGAACGACTGGTTCGGCTGCGATAACAGCAATCCGCTTTTCCACTATCCGTTCGACGATCGCTACCTCCGCCGAAACCCGTTCGTAGCGCCGCCCCTGGCGAAGGTGCAGCTCGAACTGCCGGTGAACCCAAAGGTCTTCGCACGGAGCACGCCACAGAAACGTTACCACAGCTTCGAACACGTCGATCATTTCACCAGCGCCTGTTCCGGCATGGTCTATCGCGATGACCTGTTGTTTGCCGGCGACGCCGACCATCGCCTTCTGCACGCCTTCACCTGCGAGCCGGTCCACAACCTCGTTCATCATGAGATCCTCCGCCCGGCCGGCGTCACGTTCACCGCGGCGCGGCCGGACGAGGAGGGGGAGAGCGAGTTCCTGGCCTCGGAAGATCAGTGGTTCCGACCGGTCATGGTCCGCACCGGGCCAGACGGCGCGCTGTGGGTCGTGGACATGTACCGTTTCGTGATCGAACACCCCGATTGGCTACCGCCGGAAGGTAAGTCAGACCTCGCGAAGTATTGGAGGCTCGGGGAATACATGGGGCGAATCTATCGGGTGCGATCGACCGGCTCGCAACTTCGCAAGGTGCGCCGGCTCGACAGCCTGGGCACCGCCGACCTCGTCGCGGCGCTCGCCAGCCCGAGCGCCTGGGAGCGCGACACGGCTCAGCAACTGCTCGTCTGGCGCGCGGACTCCGCCGTGGCCGCGCCGGAACTGAGACGTTTACTCACACAGAGCGATTCCCCTGCCGGCAGGATGACTGCCCTCTGCACGCTCGACCTGCTTGGAGCGATCAAGCCTGAAGACCTCGAGCGCGGCTTGCAGGATGCCCACCCGGCGGTTCGCCGCCAGGCGGTTCGCATCAGTGAGGCGGTGGCCAAAGATGCCCCGCGGTTGATCGACGCTGCCGCGAAGCTCGCGCAGGATCCCGACGCGGCCGTCCGACTCCAACTCGCCTGTACGCTCGGCGAATGGGAAGACCCCGGGGCTGGCGCGGCCCTCGGAGCCCTGGCGATGCGGGATGGGGAGGATCCGATGATGGCCGGCGCAATCATGAGTTCGGCGCTAAAGCATTACCCGAAGATTGCCGCCGCCCTGGTGGCGTCGGGGAAGCCGGTCTCTCCAAAACTCATGCAGGACCTCTTCGGCACGGCGCTCGGCGTCGGTAACCGCGATGTCATGGCGGCGCTCCTCCAGCCGATCGTCACGCCACACGAGCCCGGATACACCGCCGGCCAGTTGGATGGCTTCCGAAACTGGCTCGACACGCTCGCTCAGCGCGGCAAGTCACTGGCCACGCTGCGCGACGGCGACCACGATCCACTGGCGGAACGGCTCGCGCTCGCTCCCGCGATGTTCGAGGCAGCGCGACAGATCACGACCGACACGTCGCGTCCACCCGGCGAGCGGGCGATGGCGGTCGGGCTGCTGGGGCGGGAAGCCGGTCGCGAGGAAGCCGATTTGCCGCGCCTCGCCGCGCTCCTCACCGCCCAGACGCCCGGCGATCTTCAGCTTGCCGCGGTGCGGGCGCTGGGGGCAACCGCGGCGGCGCGGACGCCTGCCCTGCTGATGAACGACTGGGCGACCCACGCCCCCGAACTCCGCCGGGCGGCGATCGACGTGATGATGGGACGCGAGCCATGGGCGCTCGAGTTGCTGACGGCGATCGGCGCGGGCACGGTTCCCCCCAACGATCTCGACCTCTCGCGCCGCCACCGCCTGCTCAACAGCCAATGGGCAACGGTGCGCGACGCGGCGGCCAAACGACTCGGCACTCCTCCCGATCCAGTCCGCCAGAGCGTCGTCGAAGCCTGCCGCCCCGCCCTCTCCCTCACCGGCGACGTGAAACGCGGCAGTAAAGTTTTCGCGCAGAATTGCACCACTTGCCATCGCCTCGACGGCGTCGGCCAGGAGGTCGGCCCCAACCTCCTCTCCGTCAGCGGCTGGACGCCCGACACGCTGCTGGTCGCGATCCTCGACCCCAACCGGCAGGTCGAGCCGCGCTACCTCGCCTTCACCGCAACGCTCAATGATGGAGAAGCAATCTACGGCGTCATCACCGCCGAGTCCCCCGCCAGCCTCAGCATGAAAGGCCTCGACGGCCACGAGCGCGTGCTCCTCCGCCCTTCGCTCAAATCACTCGTCGGCACCAACCGCTCCCTCATGCCCGACGGCCTCGAATCCGCCCTCTCCAAACAAGACCTCGCAGACATCATCGCCTTCCTCCACTCCGCGCCGGGCGGGAAGTAAGCGTCGCGCAGACATGCAATGCGATTCGCGTAGCACCGGCGCCGCGCCCGTGTTCGGTGTGAACCCCACGGGCGCGGCGCCGGGGCTACGAATGGAAGCCGAATTACACGTGGAGAAGTTCGCGGGTTTCGGCGTAGCCGGGCGCGGGCCGGCCATATTCGCTGGCGGTGACGCGGGCGAGGGCCGTGACGTGGCGCCAGCGGAACGCGGTACGCGAGGCGACGAATTCTTCGCTGACCGTTCGGTAGAACTTTTCGGCGTGCAGCGCGCCGTCCTCGCTGATCGCATACTTCAGCATCAGGTCGAACACCGGTCGCGGCTCGTGACCCAGCGCGCCGTAACGGTGGGTCAGGGCGGCGGCGCGGGCCTGGAGGTTTCCGCGGATCGCCTCGTCCAGATCTCCAAGGAGCCGTTTGGCGTCGGTCGATTCGGCGCGCTGGAGATGCATGGGGAGCGGGAGGGGCTGCCAGTTCAGGAAATCGCCGCCGCGGCCGGTCCGGTCCAGCGCGACCTGGTACGCGCCGAGGATGAGGCAGGCGAAGGTGTTTCGCGTGTTGGAGACGCGGGCGAGGTTGCGCCAGGCGTTCGCCGAGTCGCAGGCGTGGACGCCGATCGAATCGCCGTGAACGCTCCCAAGCGGCTTGCCGGGCACCTCGTCGCGCGGCTGACGGCCGATGTCGCGCAGGAGGATCTGATTGGCCGCGAGCGTCATCGCCTCGCCCAGCGCGGCCGGGGCAATTCCATCTGCCAGTGCCGCGGTGGCGGCCTCGGCGGCCTGCTGCGGGGTGGAGCGGAAGATCGTCTGGCTCATCTCATCGATCCACTTGTCGTCCGCCCGTCGATCGCCGGGCACGCGCGCCATGAGGTGATGCTCTTCGAGCAGGCGCGGGAGGAGCGTGCGCGGCTCGTTGGCGGGCGCGTGGTTCGCGTAGCTTTCGGCCTGCACGCAATATCGCACCGACTGTCGCAGGAATGTGCAGGCCTGTTCCCTCCCGATCAAATCCAGAAGGTCCCAGGCACGGTACGGCAGGACGGTGCGATGGACTTCAGTCGCATCCCGCACCGCCATCAGGAGGTCGTTAAATCCCTGGTCAAACGACTGGTTCACGAGACCGCCCAGGATCGATTCAGCACGTCCGACGTCACGCGCGCGCACCGCCTCCCGCAGCCGCTCGGCAGGATCGGCCTTTCCATCCTGCGAGGCAGCAGGCTCGGTGGCTGGCAACGCGTGCAGCACTTCACTGGCGCGCCCGCCATGATCCTGTATCCGTCGGTTGTTGCGGTAAAGCACCTTGAACACGGCAAGCGGGCGCTGCGCCTCGGGAAGCTCGGGCGCGAGTTCTGATCGGCACTGACACGCCTGCCACGCCGCATCCTGAAGGATCGCGATCGCTTCGGGATCGAATTTTTCCATGCCTGGAAGGTCATTGCGATTTGTGAAGCTGTTGCGAATGAAGAGAGTCTTCAACGTCTTCATGTTTTGCCCCCTTCGGACGCCGATGATATCGCACGCCCGACGTTGACAGCAATTTGGAGGATTCGATGGCGACCCGCGGATACCTGCTGATTTTCGCCCTGCTGCTCTGTGCCACCTCGGCCCATGCGGAGGATTGGACGATGTTCCGCGGTCCCGAGCGCAATGGCATTTCGCCCGCCGAACATTCGCCGCTCCGATGGGGAACGGAGAAGAACATCAAGTGGAAGACGTCGCTGCCGCGGCCGGGCAACAGCAGCCCGGTGGTCGTCGGCGACCGTGTCTTCGTCACCTGTGCCCAGAACTCCGAAGGGATTGTTCGCAGCCTTTACTGCTTCAACCGGGCCGACGGCAAACAGCTATGGGAAAAGTCGGTCCGTTACATGCAGGCTGATCCGACGCACCAGGCCAACCCCTACTGCGGCGCATCGCCAGCCGCGGATTTCACCAGCCGGCGCGTGGTGGCTTGGTTCGGGTCGGCCGGGCTGCATTGCTATGATTTCGAAGGCAAGCCGCTCTGGTCGCGCAACCTGGGGATCATCCGTCACATCTGGGGTTTTGCCAGCTCGCCCGTCATCTATGGAGACCAGGTATTCGTGAACGCCGGCCCGGGATTGCGGCAATTCGTCGCGGGTATCGATCTGAAGACGGGCGACGTGTTGTGGCAGACCGATGAGCCGGGCGGCGCGGAGGATACGAGTCCGGTGACCGGCTCGTGGCTCGGCTCCTGGAGCACGCCCCTGATGACGAACGTGGATGGTCTGGCGCAATTGCTGGTCTTCATGCCGCGGCACATCAACGCGTACGATCCGAAGACCGGGAAGATCCGCTGGTCGTGCGGCGGCGCGGGCGTCCTCGCCTACACCGACGTGCTCATCAGCGCCGAGCAGGCAGGCGGCGGCAAGATCGGCATCGCGATGGCTGGGTACGGCGGGACCGCCATCGGTTTCAAGCTCGGCGGATCAGGCGACGTGAGCGAAATCAATCGCCTCTGGCAAAGCGATAAGAAGCCCGACCAGCGCATCGGCTCGGGCGTGATCGTTGGCCAGCACATCTTCGTCCCCAACGAGTCGTACCTCTCGTGCATGGAGCTGAAAACCGGCAAGGAGACGTGGCGCCACCGAACCCCCGGCGTCGCGTTCTGGGGATCGATCGTCAAGGCGGGCGAACGGCTCTACGTCACCAGCAAACAAGGCGTGACTTACGTTTTCGCTCCCGATCCAACGAAGTACACGGAGCTGGCCGCCAACGATCTGGGCGAACCGAGTAACTCGACTCCCGCCGTTTCCGAGGGCCAACTCTTCCTCCGAACGGCGGAGCACCTGTGGTGCGTGGAGGAACATTAGAAGAGCAGGCCACGACGCCTCGCATACGCATGATTCACGATGACTCGATCCGGAGGAGCTGATATGGACGCACACGCCAACCGCCGTGATTTTCTTCGCGATGTCGGACTCGCCGGCCTCGGACTCGCTGCATCCAGCGCTACCGTCGGCGCGTTCGCTGCACCAGCCGAGACGCAACCGACGAAGCTGAAAGAACCGCTCGTCGTCGCCATCATCGGAACGGGTGACCGCGGCAAGGCATTGGCCCGAACGTTCGCGGGTCTGGCCGGTTCAGAAGTGAAGTACGTTTGCGATGTGGATCTGTCGCGCGCCAGGGCGGCGGCAGTGGTTGTCGCGGGCCGGCAGGCGCGCGAGACGGAAGCGGTGCAGGATCTGCATCGCGTTCTGGAGGACCGCTCGGTCGCCGCCGTGGCGATCGCCACGCCCGATCACTGGCACGCCCCGGCGGCAATCCTTGCCTGCGCCGCCGGCAAACACGTCTATGTCGAGAAGCCATGCTGTCACAATCCGGGTGAGGGCGAACTGCTCGTCCAGGCAGCGCGGAAATATCGGCGCATCGTCCAGCATGGCACGCAGCGAAGGTCATCGCCGAAGGTGATCGAAGCGATTCAGCGCGTGCGCGCGGGAGAGATCGGTCGCGTGGTCTTGAGCCGTGGCTGGTACACCAATGAGCGTGTTGCCACTGGCCAGCGCACGCCGGCATCACCGCCGCACGATTTCGACTGGGACCTGTGGCAAGGACCTGCGCCGCGCCGTGCGTTCACGGAAAACGTCGTACCCTACAAGTGGCACTGGTACTGGCATTGGGGCACCGGCGAGATGGGAAACAACGGCGTCCACTCCCTGGACCTTTGCCGCTGGGGCCTAGGCGTCGATTATCCCCACAAGGTCACCGCGGGCGGCGGCCGTTTTCAATTCCGCGACGATCAGGAAACCCCTGACACGCTCAACGTCACCTACGACTTTGGCGACAAGGCCATCTTCTGGGAAGGACGTAGCTGCCTGCCCCGCGGCCTGGAAGGCTCCACGTTCGGCGTCGCCTTCTACGGCGATCGCGCCTCCCTCGTCATCGACAGCGATGCCTATCGCATCTTCAACATGAAGGATGAGCTCATCGATAAGCACGATTCCCCGATCGACGACGCCGCACATGCGCAGAATTTCCTGGACTGCATACAGAGCGGCGCACGGCCATCGGCAGAAATTGAAGAAGGATACAAGAGCGCCCTCCTCTGCCACCTCGGCAACATCGCCTACCGCTGCGGCGGGGCCATTCAATGCGACCCAACGAGCGGACGTTTGATCGAGAACCCGGCAGCGCTCAAGCTCTGGAATCGCCAGTACGAAGCGGGTTGGGAACCAAAAATATAGCAATCCTCGCCCGATACGCGTCAGCGCGCGTCCTCGATCTGGAGGCTGGCACGATCCAGCTTGAGGACGTAGACCAGCTTGTAAGCGTTGAGGTTCCAGACCAGGTCGCGCTTCGTGTCGTAGATGAGCGTGTCGCTGACGGTGCCCAGCCGCTCCTGGCTGCGCGCGACGTGCAGCAGCAGCCAGCGATTGGCGACGGGATCGTATGCGACCTCGGTATCGCCAATGAAGTTATTCAGGAGCACCAGGTCCGCCGTCGGCACGTAGACGCTTTCGCGAATTTCCTTGAGGCCCTTCGGTGCGTCGAATGAAGCGCGTCCAGCCGGGTCCATCTGCTTCACGACGCCGCTCTTCATGTCGTATTGCCACACCTGCCCTTCGGGCCTCTGATAATCGCGATGCGAGAAGATCCAGACGCAGTCGCGTTTGCGGTCGTAAGTCAGGGCGCTCCCATCGGTGACGCTGCGCGGGAGCTTGCCAACGACCGGGAGCTTCTTCCATTCCCTTGCCTTCACGTCCATCACGCCGAAGAAGCCGGGCGTCCAGACGATCGCGCCTTGCGGCGTGCTGACCGTGCAGGTTTCGTAGATGTGGTGATTGAACGGCTGCGCGATCGAATAGTCCCAGTCGCAGCGGTCCGGATTGTAGATGCCGGTGCCTCCCATCGACGTGCAGACCATGCACCTGGAAATCGGATCGTAATCGCAGTGCAGGTAGGTGTGGTTCAGGCAGTCGGGCCGGCCGTTAAAGCTCATCCCCTTGCCGTAAATCTCCGGAATGTAACCGATGCTGTAACGGTTGACGCCAGGATGATAGGTCGTCATCGCGTTGGAGGGGTCGGCCTGGTGCCCCCCGGTCCACCGGTAGATCTGATCGCGATCGGGATCGTAACGTGCCGTCCCCCACTCCCGTTCCGCCGCTCCTCGCTCTGGCACAGCCACGTTCGTCCAGCGGTTGGGGACCAGTTCCTTAAGCTGACGGGCGGTCTTCTCGTCGTCGGCGCGTGGCGCGGAATCGAACCACCGGGGGTCGTACGCCGGCACGATCGTGCGATAAGTTCGTCGCACTGCGGTCTGGGCCGGGGATGGACCGGTGGAAGTGGAGGACCACTCGTGGGTCGACGGGTCAAACGCCCACTCGTCGGCCGGCAGTGGCGCGAACCCCATCTGGTAAACCATTTTTCCCAGGATCGTCACACCGCCTGAGATGATGAATCGCTTTCGATCCGCATCGTACCGAACCGTCGCCGGCGGGGGCGATCCCTTCTCGGCCAGGGTGGGTTCCGCGCGGAATGCTCGCGGGGATGGAGCGACCGACGGCCAATGCTGCCGCCACGATCTGGCCTGGCAGTCATACGTCCACATGTCGCCCGTGACATAGTCCCCGTGGCTGCCGCCGAAAAGATATACGCAGTGGCGATCCGAGTCGTAGGCGGCGAACGCACCGACCCGAGGCCCGGGAGACACCGCGAGGCAGTCGGCCGCTTCGTCCAGCGCCCATTGCGCATCGAAACAGGCTTTCAGGATTGCGGCATCGAGCTTCCCGCCGGCAAGGGCCGACGCAGCGCGATCGAGGTACTCAATTGCCTTTTGCAGAAGCAGTTTTGCGTGATTGACTGCTTCGGCTTCGACCGCCGTTGTCGCTACGTCGCCAAGTGCATCGAATGCTTGCCGCGACGTCTTGAGCGACTGACCAATCGACCTGCTCTGATCGTCGTCGACATCCTTCGTCTGCGCGCCTGAAGGTGGTTCGGCGTAGAAGCGATTGCGTCCTGCCGCTTCGCCGTCGCGTGCGAGGCGTCGAGCCGCCAGAATCTTTTCGCGAAGCGGATCGAGCAGGGCATTGCTGAAGCGCATCGCCCGCCACGTCTTCCCGTCGTCGGCGAGGGCCCAGTCGCCCAGCGTTCCAAACTCCGCGCCGCCGCAACGGCCCCCCAGGTAAAGCGTTTCGTGATTGAGCGGATCCGCTACAACGGCCGTCCCCTCCCACGCCCACTTCTCCGGACCGTACTCCCCGGCCTTATCACGAACGACGACCGAAGGCATTGGCGTCGCAGGCGGCGGCTTTGCGCCGAGACCAAAGGCTGAGAAAGCCAATGCGACCACACGAGTCAGGGTTATCACGGCGCCATGCGGGTGGGAAATAGTCTTCACGGTTGGAGTGATCATCCACTTCATAATGACGGCATTCTACGCGCGAGCTTCCGCTCGCGGCTATCACCGCGATTACAATCATTCACTTGACAAACTCGACGTACTCGATAAGATAGCCGTCGGGGTCTCGATAGAAGACGACCTTCGCCCGGCCGAGGTGCGACAGCTCAATCGGAATCACATCGCTCACCGGCTGATGTCCGTCGTCGGCCATCGCCCGGATGGCCTCCTGAAGGTCGTTGACCCGGTAGGCAAGAATGATGTCACGGCGTCCGCCCGAGGCCTCCTGGTCGTTCTCATCGAGGAGCTGGATCAGCTCGAGCATGAACGAGGTCGTGGAGCCGCTCGTCAGGAAGACCATCCGCATCTTGCTGGCCTTCCCCGCGGACAGGAAACGCGCCGCCTCCGTTTCCACCGTGCAATCTTCCAGCATCAGCAAGCCCATGGTGTCGGTGTAGAACGCCACCGAACGTTCCATGTCGGCCACGGTGAGATCAACGTGAACCAGGGTGCGGCATTGTTTGGCCTCGATCACGGGTGTTCTCCCAAGGACGGACGGATGAGACGGAACAGGGCGCGTCGCCGGTTCGTTGCACCACGAGCCACTTTTCGTGTGCGTGGTCCTCTTTCTTTCAGTCAGGCGGTCAGTCGAAACTGGCGTCGCCGTCGTAGTTGGTGGGGTCCCAGAGCTGGGGATTCGAAAGCTCCTGATCGACCGATGGGTCGGTGGCCCTGTAATAAAACTTCCAGCTGAGAAGCCCCCGGTGATGCGGCGCATAGTGGTCGAAACAGTGCATCTTGGGAACGCCGTGGCCCAAGTTTTCGAGCACGTGGATTTTTTCCTGGGCGCAGCGCGTGAACGCGGGTTTGAGCAGCGCGGGGAGAAGGTCAGCGGTGGTTTCGAGCGTCTGGTAGTCGATCAGGCGCATTCTGGTAAGGCCCTGGTAGCCGGGCGGCTGGTCTTCGCGCTTGAAGACGCAATAGGCGCGCAGGCTGCCATGGGCATCGGTGGCGGTCGTGGTCCAAAGCTTGCCGCGACGGATCGGCAGGGCGTAATGCCAGTTGAGCGTGGCGCTATCGCGGACGGCCAGGAGCTTGGCGGGATACAGCGCGAGCAGCTCGGTCCAGAAGGCGTCGAAATGCGCGTCGAAGACATCGGAAGCGAAGGCGATGTGGTACCCGGACGGGTCGGCGGGAAGCTTCGGTTTGGTAAAGTGGTTGCGGAGCGACAGCGCGACTGCGGCGGCTGGAGCGAGTAGCGGCGCCGCGGGAATTTTTTTCATCCGCAGGGCTGTGTTGGCAAAGTCGAGGTAGCTGGTGATCCAGAAGCTGGCGCGATCCCACTGTCCGAGGGGAACGCGGCTCGCAATCGTCTTGCAGATCGGCTCGGCGTTGGCGTTAGCCGTGGTGCTGAGGCAAAGATCCACGCCGGGTTGCGTAAAGAACTCTTCCATCAGCCACGGGGCGTAGCCGCGATAATCGGGATGGCTGACCCAGGCACGGGCGTTGGCACAAACGAGCTCCCGGCCCCGAAAATGGTAGAGCGTGGGGATGCTGCTCATGGCCCCCACCACCTGGCCACCGCCGTCTTCCAGCACCCAGCCGATCGGCCAGTCGGAGCCCAGGCGCGGCAAGACGGGGTTGTCCCGCCAGAGGCGGGACCACTCTTGAGCCGACAGGGTGCTCGGCAAGTGCGTCGCCTCCAGCCGTTCGATCGATGGGTAGTCCTCGAAGCGCGCCGGCCGCAGTCGCGGTGGGGAAAGGGGCGAAGCGGTCTTGGCCGTCGGTGCCTGGATGTCTGCAGTCATGGGTTGGCCCGGGAACTCGGGCAGGTACGCTAAACGGTGTGTTCGGCAGGAGTAAAGACCAATGGGCGATACAGGGCTCGAACCTGTGACCTCACGGGTGTGATCCGTGCGCTCTGGCCAACTGAGCTAATCGCCCGACGCCGGTACTTTACGAAACCCCTAAGGTCAAATCAAACGATTCGCGGAGCAACTGCAACAGGTTCATCTCCCGTTCGTGGCGTTCATGCAGGGCGATCGATACACTCCCCGGTTGACCCGGGGCGGTCGCTCCCGCAACGGTCGCTTGGGGGGCTACTTCAACAAGCCGGTGTTTTCCGATCTCTATGGCGCTTTCTCTCAACAAACCTAAACTCGATAACCTTGCGACGGACATTTGGAAATCGGCCGAGCGATTGCGCGGCAAATTCAAGTCCTACGAGTACCAGAGCGTCATCCTGCCCATCATCGTAATCCGCCGATTGGAGTGCGTTCTGATTGAATGGCGGGCACGGAGGGCCACCGAGGTTCTGGCGAACCGGCCGAAGCTCACGGAGAACGACCTCGCCACGCTGGTCAAGGACCTGGAGCTCAATCCAAGGCAGTGCCCATTCTCGAACAAGACGGACTGGACGCTTCGCAAGGTGCATGAGGAAGATCACGCCCTGCTGGAGGAAAACTTCCGCGCCTACATCAACGGGTTTTCGCCGAACGTCAACGACATTATCGAGCACTTCAATTATCGCAATACCATTGGTCTGATGGTGAAGAATAACCGGCTGGCCCCGATCCTGAGCCAGTACAAGGAACTCGCGCTCGGCCCGGACCAGCTCTCCGGCCTGGAAATGGGCTACATTTACGAAGAGTTGCTCCGGCGCTTCTCGGAACAGAGCGGCGATGAGGCCGGGGAGCACTTCACGCCGCGCGAAGTCATCCGCCTGATGGTCGAGTTGCTGGATATACCCATCCCCGACCGCCACTTCTCCATCTACGATCCCGCCAGCGGCACTGGCGGAATGCTGTCCGTCGCCAAGGAGCACCTGCTCGAGCGCGCCGACACGCCGGAGGAAAAGGCGCGCGTAGAAAAATACGTCACTGTCCACGGACAGGAACTTTCCCCTACAAATTACGCCGTCTGCCAGGCCGACCTGCTCATCAAGAACGACCGGCAGGCGACCGTCCGCCTCGGCAACTCGCTCATTCCGCACGACCCGCACGGCAAGGAATCCGGCGACCAGTGGCCGGAACCCAAATGGCGCTTCAACCGGATGCTGAGCAATCCGCCGTTCGGCGTCACCTGGGGCGGCAAGGACGGCTATGAGACCGAAGCCCGCAAGCTGGAGGCGACCCGCTACCGGGCCGGAATGCCGCGGGTAAACGACGGTGCTCTGCTCTTCCTGCAGACCATGCTCGCCAAGATGGCCCCGCCCGAGGATGGCGGTAGCCGCATCGCCATCATCTTCAACGGCTCGCCCCTCTCCAACGGCAATTGCGGTTCCGGCGAGAGTGAAATCCGCCGCTGGTTCCTGGAAAACGATTGGCTCGACGCCATCGTCATGCTGCCCGACCAGCTTTTCTACAACACCGGCATCTTTACCTACGTCTGGCTGCTGCGCAACGACAAGCCCACGAGCCATCGCGGCCGGGTGATGCTCATCGACGCCCGCCAGCAGTTCGAGAAGGAGCCGAAGTCCTTCGGCAGTAAACGCAACCGAGTCACCGACACTCACCGCGCCTGGATCGAGGAGCGCTACGTCAAAGGCTGGGGCAAGGGCCACGCCGACGAGCACGTCAAAATCTTTCAGCGCGAAGACTTCGCCTATCGCAAGGTCAGCGTCGTCTTCTGGCAGACGGATGAGAACGACAAGCCCGCGATTGTCACCGAGGCCTATGAAAAAGCGTTCACTGCGGCAAACCTGAAAAAGGAACAGGAATTCCACGAGAGCGACCTGAGCTTTGTGGTGCAGGTGAAAACGAATGGCAAAGAAAAGACCGTCGAACTTACGCTCAAACCAAAGGACAATGCTGCAAAGAAGTTTAAGGAGGCGCTGGCTGATGCCGACGAAACGCTCTCCGTCGAATGGACGCATCGGCACTATGTGCAGGACGACGAGTACATCCCGTACGGCGTGGACATCGAGGCGTTCCTGAAGCGAGAAATCGCCAAGCCAATCATCCGTTGGACGGACAGCCCGCAGCTCGGCTACGAAATCCTGCCCAACAAATACTTCTACCGCTATCAGCCTCCCACGCCCGCGAAGGAGTTGCTCGCTGAGTTCTGGCGGCTTGAGAAGGAGGCGGAGAAGATGCTGGAGGGCTTGGCCCAATGAAAAAGCCCGCCGATATCGCCCTGACGATGAGCGCCGACTATCGGCGGTTCATCGAAGAGCTGAAGGCGCGGGTCGTTTCCGCTCGTAGTTCCGCGGCCAGATCCGTGAACACCGATATGATCCTGCTTTACTGGGACGTCGGACGCGGGATCGCCCAGAAGCAGAAAACCCTCGGCTGGGGGGACTCGGTCGTGGAGATGGTTTCGGCGGACCTGCGGCGGGCGTTTCCACGGATGACAGGATTTTCCCCGCGCAATGTGTGGTACATGCGACGATTCTTCGAGGTTTACGCGGCCGGCGAATTTCCGGAAAACGCCGGTACAGAATTGAAGCGGTCTCCAAAGAACTCCGCAATAAGTCCGCCGCCGGCGCGCGGAAAACGAGATGGCGATGACCCGGGCCCATTTCTGCAACAGCTTGTTGCAGACGTTCCATGGGGCCATCACATCATGATCATCGAGAAACTCGCCGACCCCGCCGCGCGCCTCTGGTACCTCCGCGCCACGGTCCGCTTCGGTTGGTCACGCAATGTCCTGCTCAATCAGATCAAGGCCGGCAGCTACGAACGCGCCGTCACCGAAAAGAAGACGCACAATTTTGACCTCGCCCTGCCCGAGCACCTTGCGGAGCAGGCGGACGAGATGCTCAAAAGCACGTATAACCTGGAATTCCTCGGCCTGCGCCGCGCCGTCAAAGAGAGGACACTCGAAGACCGGCTCATCGCGCGCCTGCAGGCCTTCCTGCTCGAACTCGGGTACGGCTTCTGCTTTGTCGGACGCCAACACCGCGTCACCCTCGGGGAGAAGGAATATTTCATCGATCTCCTTTTCTATCACCGCCTTCTCAAGGCCCTCGTCGCCTTCGAGCTCAAGGTCGGCTCTTTCGAGCCGGAGTTCGCCGGCAAGATGGATTTCTACCTCAACCTGCTCAACGACAAGGAAAGCGGACCCGGGGACCAGCCCTCGATCGGCATCATCCTTTGCGCGGAAAAGGATGACGTGGAAGTGGAATACGCGCTCCGCACCAAAGCCAACCCCATCGGCGTCGCCGCGTACCATCTGCAATCAAAGCTGCCGGGCGATTTGAAAGGAAAACTGCCCACTGCCAAACAACTCGCCGGCGTTGTGCGGGCGGAAATGGAGGAGGGGAAATGAACGCCGCACACGAAAGCTTCCTCGATGGTATGCCCGCCGGCTGGAGATTTGACCGGTTAAAAGACGTCGTCTCCCTCCGCAACGAGAAGACTGATGAGGCGAGTGCAGCAGAGGATTATCTCGAACTCGAGGACATCGAGTCGAGCTCTGGCCGAATCCTCAACCGCCGCAACACACTCGACGTCGACAGCGCCGTCACACTATTCAAGAAAGGTGATGTCCTCTTCGGAAAACTGCGCCCGTATCTGGAGAAATATTGGGAGGCTGAGTTTGACGGCAGGTGCACGGGCGAGATTCTGGCGTTTGAGCCGCACCGGATTGCAAGTCGCTTCCTTTTCTACTGCCTCGGGTCGCGGTGGTTCATCGGACGGTGCAATGCCCTTGCCTACGGGGCGAAAATGCCGCGTGTCAGTTGGCCCACGCAACTATCCCAATTCAACTTTCCGCTCCCGCCGCCGCCCGAGCAACGGCGCATCGCGGCATATCTGGATGCGAGTTGCGCGGCGATCGACGCCGCGGTCGCCGCCAAACGCCGCCAGATCGAAATATTGGACGCTCTCCGCAAGTCCACTGTCCGGCGCGCCGTGACCTTGGGATTGAATCCCAATGCGGCAACAAAGACCACGGATGTGGATTGGATTCCCAATATGCCGGCCCACTGGCGGTTGGTACGAGTCAAAGATGTGATGACGTTCCATAACACCGTCCGTGTTCCTTTGAGCGCTTCCGAGCGCGGCGTAATGACCGAGAGGATCTACGATTATTATGGCGCGTCCGGTGTAATCGACAAAGTCGACTCCTATCTGTTCGATGGCATGTACGTCCTTATTGCGGAAGATGGGGCAAATCTACTGACGCGCTCGAAGCCGTTGGCATTTTTAGCGACCGGGCAATTC
This sequence comes from Tepidisphaerales bacterium, assembly GCA_038240605.1. Lineage (GTDB taxonomy): Bacteria > Planctomycetota > Phycisphaerae > Tepidisphaerales > Tepidisphaeraceae > JBBSDP01. Next base: position 133,136 of record JBBSDP010000002.1, read on the forward strand.
TGGGTGAATAATCACGCCCACATCCTCAGCCCGAAAGTCGGAAAAGACTGATTATGGCGAAGCGGCAGAAAACCCCCGAACTGATTTTCCAGCAGCACATCGCGGATTACCTCGTCCGCGAACACAAGTACGGCGTGCTGGAGCAGTCCGACATTACGGATACTGAGCACTTCATCGCCGAAGACCACTTCTGGAGTTTTCTCAAAGCGACCCAGTCCGACACGCTGAAGAAGCTGACGGACAACTATGGCACGGACGCCCGGGAGGAAATATTCAAGGCCTTGCGCAAGGAATTAGAACATACGCCGATGTGGATGCTTTTCCGCCAAGGCCTTGCGGTGCGCGGGTTGGAGTTCCGGCTCTTTTATCCCAAGCCGCGCTCGGCGGCGAGTGCCGCTTCCGCCAAATACGCCGAGAACCGCATCACCTTCCGACCGCATTTCTATTTCGGCGACGCAAACCACGAAATCGATTTTGTCTTTTATCTCAACGGCCTGCCCATCGTGGCGCTGGAGCTGAAGCACGAGGCCAATCAGAACGTCCATGACGCCGTGGCGCAGTTCACCCGGCGCGATCACACGAAGAAGATTTTCCAGCATCCGTTCCTGTACCTCGCCGCCGACACCGCCGATGCGATGGCGGCCACCGATCCGCGACGCGAGGAGAACTTCCGCTGGCACAACATGGGACTGACCAATACGCCCAGGAATGCCAGCGAATACCCGGTTGAGTTCCTTTACCGCGAGGTGCTGTCGCAGGAGCAATTGCTGGAGGCGCTGTCTTTTTACCTGGTCCGCGTGCCGCAGCGCGACGCGGAGGGAGACAAGCCGGCGCTCCCCGCTTCAACGATTTTCCCGCGATACCACCAAAGCCGGCTGGTGCGGCGGGTGGCGGAGGATATCACCGCTCACTTCGCCGCCAGCGGCGACATCGGCAAAAAGTACCTCGCGGATCATTCCGCCGGCAGCGGCAAGACGCTGTCCATCTGCTGGCTGGCCGACCGACTGCACAGCCTCTACAAGCCGGGCACGAACGAGAAGCTGGTGGACATCACTTTCATCCTCACGGACCGCCGATCGCTGGATACGAATATCCGGGATGACATCGACAAATTCACCCACCTTAAGAATGTGGTGGCCATCGCGAGGAAGGCCGACGACCTGCCGCGATTCTTTCGGGAGCGGAGATCGATCATCGTCACCACCCAGCAGAAATTCGCCTGGATGCTTGAGGAAATGCGGAAGGACTCGGAACTGAAAAAGCTCCGGGTGGCGTTCCTGATCGACGAAGCCCACCGGTCGCAAGAGGGAAACATGGGGGCCGCGATTCGGCTGCCGTTCCGCAAGGCGGATGAACCGGACGCGGAGACGCCTGAAGAGGATCCGCAAGATCAAATTGCCAGGGTCATCCGCGAGCACGACCTGAATCAGTTGTTCGTCGCCTTCACCGCCACGCCTTCGCCGGACACCGTCTCGATGTTTGGCAAGCCCTTCGACACCTACACCGAGGCGGAGGCCATCGCCGAGGGCTATATCGTGGATGTGGCGGCGAGCATCATCTCATACAAGACGCTCTACAACCTGCACTGCCCGATCGTCCCGAAGCCGGATGAGGAGGAGAAGCTTTACTCCAAAGGTGTTGTGGCCAAGGCACTGCAGAACGTCGCTTTCCAGGACGACGGGCTGATTCAATATAAGGCCGAGGTGATGCTACGCATTTTCGAGAAGGACGTGAAGCCGCTCATCGACGGGCGCGCCAAGGCGATGATCGTCACCTCGTCGCGCGTGGCCGGGTTGCGTTACTTCAACGTCATCAAGGAAAAGCTCAAGGGTCGCGGCGCCGACTACAAGGTGCTCTACGCCTTCTCGGATTTTGTCGCCCCGGAAACGAACGCAGCCGTCAGCGAATTCGCCGTCAACGAGCTTCAGCCGGGCGAGCTGATCGAGAACCGCTTCGAGGGGGACGATTACCGCATCATGGTGGTGGCGAGCAAATTTCAAACCGGGTTTGACCAGCCGTTGCTCGCGGGGATGTTCCTGGACAAGCCGGTGCTGGACCGCAACGCGGTGCAGACGGTTTCCCGGCTGAACCGGTGCCATCACGGCAAGAAGGACGTGGTGGTCGTGGACTTCACAAACAACTCCACGCAGATCCTGAAGGCCTTTGCGAAGTACCGGCAGGGAACGCCGTTCGAGCCGGAGGAGCCGGATCAGGAACTTTGCCCTAAGCTGCACGCGGAGATTCTCGCGGCGGGTGTTTTCACGCAGAAGGACGCGACCGACCTTATCAAGCTGCTTGCGGCCGGCACGGACGCCCAAATGCAGTTCCAAGCTGGCGCACTTCGGGCGCGCTTTCTCGCGAAGCTAACAAGTCTGGATGATCGCAAGGCCTTCGTCTATCTGCTCGCCCGTTTTGTAAAGGTCTACCATTTCCTGACCTGCTTCTTCACCTACCCGCCGGCGATTCAGGAGTTTGCGACCTTCGCCGAATACGTCGGGCCGCAACTCATCAAGGCCGGGACGGTGTCGGAGCTGATGAAACTGATTCGAGCGACCGTCGTTACCAAGGCGGCGGTGCAGTTCCAGGGAGTGATGACCAGCGAGGCCCGGTGAAACTGGCGCCGGGAAAGGGAAAGAAGGGTGCGGGGCCACCTCCGACGAAAGCAAGTGTTCAAGACGTGATCACTGAGATTCGCGCCAAATTCGATATTACCGACGAGGAGGCGCTGTACATCAGGCAGGTGACGGAGGAAAAGATCGCGGACCCGACAATACGGAGCACTGTGCATGCACATCGCGATGACCGCCTTTATCTCGATGGACCCTATCGCGGCCAGGTGAACGGTGAGATCCAGACGACTTACGACGGTCGCGGGCGTTACGCCGAGCTTACCGATCCGAAATACATCGAGGCCGGCGGCATCTTCGATATCATGGCTGTGACGGTCATCCAAACTCAGTTGTCCTTTGCCTCCTGACGCCATGGGCAAGTCGATTCAAGACATACCCGAAGCCGACCGGCCGCGCGAAAAGCTCCTGCGGAAGGGGGCAAAGGCATTGAGTGACCAGGAATTGCTCGCGGTGCTCCTGGGGAAGGGGACGTCGTCCATGGACGTGATGACGCTTGCGGCCAAGCTTGCGCGAATCATCGACGAAAAGGGCCTGGAAGTAACAGCCGAAGATCTTTTCCAACTCGGCGGCGTCGGCGACGCCAAGGCGACTTTAATCCTCGCGGCCATCGAGTTTTCCCGTCGTCGCATCAAACCGGCAGGCGCGAAGATCGAAACGCCTGCCGACTTGCTCCCGCACGTCCGCCACTACGCCGACCGAAAGCAGGAACATTTCCTCTGTGCCAGCATCAACGGGGCGAACGAGATACTCAACATCCGGGTCGTGTCGATTGGCCTGATTGACCGCAGCCCCGTGCATCCGCGCGAAGTCTTTGCAGACGCCCTGTCGGACCGCGCTTCCGGCGTCATCGTGGCCCATAACCACCCGGCCGGCGGCCTCGAACCGTCGCCCAGCGATGTTGAAATAACCGCACAACTCAGGGCCGCCGGTACGATCATCGGTATCGAATTGCTCGACCATATCATCTTTAATCCGATTGGTTATTTCAGCTTTTTGGAAGCCGGAAGGCTGTAGTTGAGAGTCAGTTGCGAGGAGGAAAGTGATGGATCGCTCCCCGACGCTTGCGGCGCCCGTGGCCGTGCGGGCGGAAACGATTGACGCGTCGCCGTCGCGAACGCGATGGGTGGCGATCGCGGCGATCTGCCTGCTCTGTTTTGGGGCCGCCATGCGCGTGCGGCAATATGCGGCGCGCACATCGTTCTGGGCGGACGAAGCGTTCGTGGTGATGAACCTGCGCGACTTGTCGGCGATGCAGTTGATGGGCAAGCTGAAGTTTGACCAGGCCGCCCCGCCGGTCTTCCTCTGGTCGCTGAAAGGGATGTCGCAACTGACGGGAGCAAACGAGTATTCGCTACGGCTCATTCCCCTGCTACTCAGCGTGGCGGGACTGGGCGCGTTTGGCCTGCTGGCCTGGCGGCTCATGCCGCCGCCGGCGGCGCTGCTCGCGATCGGGCTGTTCGCGCTCGACCGGCGGTTGGTCGAGTATGCCGCCGACGTCAAACAATACAGTGGCGACGTGACCATCGCCGCGCTGCTCCTGCTGATCGCGTTCTGGCGGCCTCATGAGGAGCCAGCCAAACGGCTGATGCGAACCGCGATCGCCGCGGCGATCGCCGTCTGGTGCTCCCATCCGGTGGCCATCGTCTTTGGCGGGATCAGCATCGTGCTCAGCCTCGCTGCTCTTCGTCGCGATCCCGAACAGTCGTGGACTGTCTTCCGCGCGAATGGCCTGTTCGCGCTCTCCTTTGTCCGCCTCTACGGGCTCTCCATCCATCGTCAGCACACTCAATTCCTTTACCTGTTCTGGAAGCAGAGTTTCCCTGACGTGCATCACCCGCTTCTATTTCCGGTCTGGTTCTGGCATCAGTTCTTCGACTTGCTGCAGGCTCCGTATCGATGGGCGGGAGCCGTCTTTATCCTGCTGACCGCGATCGCGATCGTGCGGACCGCATCCGTCAAACAATGGACGCTGGTCGGTGTGTTGATCGCGCCGCTGGCGCTGACGGTCATCGCGGCAATCGCGCAGCAATATCCGTTTAACGCAAGCCGTCTCACGCTCTTCCTCATGCCTGAGCTTTACCTGCTCGTCGGCCTGGGCGCAACGGCCCTCTGGACGTTTCTGCCGCCGGCCGGCCGAATCGCCTGGTGGGTGTTGCCGGCCGCGCTGATCGGCACGGGCCTGGCCGGCGGGATCAGCCGCATGGCGCGCCCGGTCTACAAGTCGAGCATCCGTCCGATGGTGGAATATGCACAGGCGCGGTCGCAACCGGGTGATGCCCTGCTGCTGATCGGCGAGCCCCCGTCGGTGGAGGAGGCGGGGCAAGCATTCAATGGCCGTCACGTCGAGGCCCTCTGCTACTGGGACCCGCCGCCGGGCCGTGTTTACTCGAACCTGCCGACGCTCAAGGCGAGCAACGACCGGCGTTTCTGGGTGTTCGTTGCTTTCACGCCCGGCCATACCAACGCCATCCAGCCCCTCATCCGACAGATCCGCGCGATCGCCACCGAGCGAGATCACCTGGTCGATCCGCACGGCGGCGCGGTCTTTTTGTTCGAGCGATAGGATCTGCACGTGTTGATCGAAGACCTGGGTTACCTGCCTTACCACCAAGCCTGGGCCGTCCAGGAACGTGCTCACGAAGCAGTCGTCAACGGAGGCGAAGAGCAGATACTCTTCGTCGAGCACCCCCCCGTCATCACCCTCGGCCGCCGGCCCGGCGGGGAGCGCAATCTGCTCGCGTCCGCGGCGGAGCTGCGCGCCCGAAATGTCGCAGTGGTGAACAGCGATCGTGGCGGCGACGTGACGTTTCACGGTCCCGGGCAGATCGTTGTCTATCCGATCATCCGGCTGACGGACCACGGCCATTCCGTCAGCGGGTATGTCCATCGCCTGGAGGAGGTGGTGATCGCGACACTCGCCAAACTCGGTATCGCGGCCCAGACCGATCCTGCGGCCATCGGCGTCTGGACGCGCGATGGGGATACGCTGGCAAAAATCTGCGCGATCGGGGTGCGCATCCGACGGGGAATCACGCTCCACGGCCTGGCGCTGAACCACGAGACGGATTTGAGTTTTTTTGACCTGATCGTGCCATGCGGTTTGACAGACCGGCCGGTCACGTCGATTCGGAGAGTGCTGGGGGATCGAACTCCTCGTGTGGAGGAAGTGAAGAAACTGCTCGGCAAGGAATTGGTACGGTTGATCTAGTATTCAATCTGGGACTTGCCGGTACGGTACGGCAGAGCCAGAATGATGATGATGAGCAGCGCGCCGAATCAGTTGCCGCAGACGCCGCACAAGCAGTTCCATTCCGCCATCAGCGACCTGGCGTCGTCCGATGACGCGGTGGCGCAGGTCATTGCCGAAGCGCGCGGGGCGACCGACGGGAAGACGGACGTGGCGTTCGTCTTCCTCACCGGCGATCACTCCGACCAGGCGGATGCGATCGTCGAGAAGCTGTGGCTGGAGCTGGATCCGCAGTGCGTCGTCGGCTGCTCCGCTGAGGGCGTGATCGGCGGCGAGCGGGAGATCGAGCGGTCGCCAGGTATCTCGCTGCTCGTTGGCCTTCTTCCGCAGGTGCGCTTCCACCCGTTTCACATTTCGGGCCAGAGCGATTGGCGGGAGCTTCTGGAGGACGAGGAGACGATGCAGGCACGGCTCGGCCTGGGCCCGGAGACACGAGCGTTGGTGGGGTTCGGCGACCCGTTTACAACGCCGCTCAATCCGTTTCTTGCCGCGATCGATTCGGCCTCACCGCTGGCGCCGCTGATCGGCGGGATGGCGAGCAGCGCCCACGCGCCCGGTGAGAACGTGTTGATCCGCAACGACCGCACGTACAGCGATGGGTTCGTCGGCCTGAGCCTCGCCGGGCCGGTCGAGGTGGACACGATCGTCAGCCAGGGTTGCCGGCCGATCGGACGGCCGCTGGTCATCACCCGCTCGCACGACAACGTGATCGAACAACTCGGCGGCCGGCCGGCCATGCAATCACTGCGTGAGATCGTGGAGGCGATGCCGGACGCGGAGCGCCGCCAGCTTCAGAACGGCCTGTTCGTCGGCCGCGCGATCAGCGAGTACCGAGAGGAGTTCAAGCGCGGGGACTTCCTGATCCGCAACCTCGTTGGAGTCGATGAGGAGAGCGGCGCCGTGGCGATGGCGGATCTCGTGAAGACAGGGCAGACAGTGCAGTTTCACGTGCGCGATGCCGCCACCGCTGATGAAGACCTCGAGCTGCTGCTGAAGGCGCAGCCTGGCCAGACGCCGCCGGCCGGGGGTCTGCTGTTCAGTTGCAACGGCCGGGGGACGCGCATGTTTGAAAAGCCGTGTCACGACATCCACGCTGCCCGCGCCGCGATGCCGCGTACGCCGGTTGCCGGCTTCTTTGCCGCCGGCGAGTTGGGACCGGTCGGCGGCCGCAACTTCATCCACGGCCACACGGCCAGCTTCGCGCTGTTCCGCTGACTTGTTAAAACATGGGAATGGCGAATACGGAGGATGCGGTGTGCCCGGCGCGCTTCGGGCTGCGGGTGCGCAATGACCTGGCTTACATCATCCCCATGGGCGTCTTCCTCGCATTCACACAGATCGGGGCGTGGTGGCCGTCGTTTTACCCGCACTCGTACGTGCTCAAGACGGCGATCGTCGCGGTCCTGCTCATCGTGCTCTGGCCGTGCTATACGAAAATCCGCTGGGATTACTGGTGGCTGGGAATACTGATGGGGGTGATCGGGGTCGTGCAATGGGTGGGAATGGAAAAGCTGCTGCTGCATTTTTTTCCAAACTACTTGCGGCCGCACGTCGAAGTCTTCGATCCGTTCGCGGCGATCGCATCCAACCCGATGCGAACGGCGTTCATCGCATTCCGGTGGGCGGGGCCGACACTGGTCGTCCCGTTCATGGAAGAATTGTTCTGGCGCGATTTCGCCTGGCGCACGATCATCGCCCCCAATGATTTCAAGCTGGCGCGAGTCGGCGAATACGATCCGAAGGCGTGGATGCTGGTCTCGCTGATCTTCGCCGCCGTCCACGTGCAGTGGATGACCGCGATCGTATGGGGGCTGATGATCGGCGGCCTGCTGATCGCCACACAGAGCCTGGGCGCGTGCATCATCATGCACGGCGTCACGAATTTTCTTCTCGGACTTTACGTCCTGCACACGAAAGACTGGATATTCTGGTAATTCCCGCGGCGGCGCAGGCCGCCTCCTCCGCCCGCCCCTCCAACCGTCACATCTTACTTTTTCCACGTGCGCCGTGGAGTGGGTCAGTCATCGCGCCGATACGAGCGTTGTGGGCCGGCCATCGTAAAGGCCGACGGCTCCACAACCTCGACGCATGGACACTTATCGCCCCCACAAAGTCGCCGGGATCCTCATGACCTTGTGCAGTTGGGTCATGGCTCCAGCAAGCGAAGGTAATTGGTACGTGGCCGATGGCACACCCACGCCGCTGCGGCACGGACCGGGAGTTCAACCCAGTACACCGGGTCATGCGTTCGTGCGCCTGGCCGCGCCGCCGGACGATCTCTGGCTGCCTCCGTCGCCGCGGTCTGATGGCCATCGCCCGGGTCTGTTCACCACCAACTATCCGCTTCCCGCGCCGTTCCCAATTCCGAACGTGGGCGCGCCGGTGGTCATCGGACTGCCCGACGTCGGTGGGTCGAACCCGCCTACAGCAGGCCAAGCGCCACCGACGGTAGTCGCATCGATTCCACCGACGGTTGGGACGCCGCCAGCGATTACGCCCATTCCGACCGTTGGCGATCCGCTGCGACCGCCCGTCGTGCATCCGCCGCTCGAATCATTTGCCCCAGTTGTTTCGGCCGCGCCGCAGGTGTCGAGCGGCCCGGGGCCGGTCGTCTTCTCGCCGCTACCCAGCGTCGGCGGCCCACCCGGCGGCGGGCTTCCGCCGATCCTCTCACCAGTCTTCGGCCCTGCCGTCGGCACGCCGACACCGCCGGCCATCCCCGAGCCAGCGGGAATCCTGTGGCTCATCGTCGGCGCCAGCCTGTTGCACCGGCGTCGAACCTGCGCCTGAAGCCGTTCTTCCACTGTTCCGGCATCGGCCCTATCATTGATCCTCGTTAGATGAGGAGGATGATCGCCGTATGCCACCGCGCCGTTTGTACCTCGATAACGCGGCCACCAGTTTTCCCAAACCGCGCTCGGTTTCGGAGGCGATGAGTCGTTACGCCACTGAGCTGGGCGCCAGCGCCGGTCGTGGGGCTTACCAGGAAGCGGTCGAAACCGGCTCGCTCATCTACGAATGCCGCCGGCGATTGAACCGGCTATTCAACGGCGAGCGCGCGGAACATTTCATCTTCACCCTCAACTGTTCCGATGCCCTGAACCTGGCAATCAAGGGGTTGATCGACCCGGCCCGGCCGAACCATGCGATCTGCACGCACATCGACCACAACTCGATCCTTCGTCCCATCGCAGCACTGGCCGAGCGCGGATGGCTGACACAAACGCGCGTGGCGGTGGACCCATCGAGCGGGCGGGTCGATCCGGACGAGATCCGCCGGGCGCTGCGGCCCGAGACGCGCTTCATCGCGATCTCGCATGCGAGCAACGTCACGGGAACGGTGCAGCCGATCCGGGAGATCGGGCGCATCGCGCGCGAGGCCGGCGTGCTGCTGATCGTCGACGCGGCCCAGTCGGCCGGCCACTTGCCCATCGACGTGAAGGCGGATGGGATCGACCTGCTCGCCGTGCCGGGGCACAAGGCGCTGCTCGGCCCGCTCGGGACCGGGTTTCTCTATGTCCGGCCGGGCGTCGAACGGAACCTCTCCACCGTCCGCGAGGGAGGAACCGGGTCGGTGAGCGAGCTGGATCGTCAGCCGGATTTCATGCCTGACAAGTACGAGGCCGGGAGCCACAACGCGATCGGGATCATCGGCCTGTCGGAAGGCGTGAAATGGATCCTCGATCGAACGGTGGAAAGCGTAGCCGCTCACGATCGGGACCTCGTCGGCGCATTTCTGGAAGGGCTCGAGCACATCGAGGGGCTGCGCTATTACGGCCCGCAGGGGATCCGGCATCGCATCGGCGTCTTCTCGGTGCGCATCGACGGGTTCGAGCCGCAGGAGTTGTCGGCGGCTCTGGAAACCAGCTTCGGCATCCTCACGCGTTCGGGAATCCACTGTGCGCCGCTGGCGCACCGGGCGATCGGCACCGCCGATCTGGGCGGCACGACGCGTTTCAGCTTCGGGCCTTTTCTCACGCCGCAGGATGTGCAGTTTGCTACCGATGCGCTGGCCGAACTGGCTGATTCGCGGGCAGGTACGTTTTCACCGCAGAGAGGTTGAGGTTGGAGGAAGATTCGAATAGCAGTCGGGAAGGAATCGCGCGCACGTCTCGCGAGTCTTTGCGGAACCTCAGGTCGGGGGCTATCGTAACGGTCGGTATGCCTATTTCGCTGCCAACGGCAAGTTCTTTTGACGCGGCGCCTGCGCCCGCGCAATCGAACGCTCCGAACGTGCCGCGAGAAGCTTCCGCTTCAAAGCGAAAATGGGTGATCTGGATCGCGGCTGTCGCCCTGCTCATCACGGCGGGACTGGTCATCTGGAACAATGGCCTGAAGCAACGGCTGATCGCGACTAATTTTGCCGAAGTGGAGCCGGGCCTTTATCGCAGCGGGCAGATCTCGCGCCACCTGATCGCCAGGACGATTCAGGACTATCACATCGGCCTGATCGTCAACCTCTCGACGGAGAACACCCCCGACGCCCAGGCTGAGCAAACGACGGCGGCGGAACTGGGCGTGAAGCGAATCAACTTCAAACTCGGCGGCAATGGAACGGGTGACCCGCGCGTTTACCCCGAAGCCATCAAGGCGATTGTGGAAGCGAAGAAACAGGGGACGCCGGTCCTCGTGCACTGTCAGGCCGGCTCGCAACGCACGGGCGGCGTGATCGCCGCGTACCGTATCCTCATCGAGGGCAAGGGCAACGAGGAAGCGTTCTCCGAAGCCAAGAGCTACGGACACAATCCCACCGACAATCCCAAGTTGATCCCCTTCGTCGAAGAACACCTGCCAGAGTGGAAGCAGGCGCTCGCGGATGAGCACGTACTCCCGGCGGGCAAGTAGTCCACCTTTTCAGCGAACACGCTTGCCTCACGTCGCCACGAGCCCATCGCAGGTTTCTCCGGTGGAGACGGACCGGACGCCGGCGCGGCGCGATCGATCGCGGTTCATCGATGTAATTGGGATTTTCCTCTTCTGCCTGGCGATGCATCTCCCCTGGCTGGGGCTGCCCCCACTGGCCGGCACGGAAGCGCATCGCGTATTTCCCGCGCGCGACATGTTGCAGACGGGCCACATCTGGGTCCCGATGCTGTATGGCAAGCCGTTCGCGACCAAGCCGCCGTTGCACCATTGGCTGATCGCCGCCGCCGAACGCATCACCGGTCGCGGCACCGTGTTCGTTTGGCGACTTCCGTCTGCGCTCGATGGGGCGCTGCTCGCGGGACTCTGTTGCGTATTCGGCGGCCGATGGTTCGGTCGGAAGGCGGGAATCATCTCCGGGTTCTGCGCCGCCGGCATGATCACGCTCTGGGGGCAGTGGCAGGTCGCGGACCTGGATGCGACCAACTCCCTGGCGGCAGCCATCGCCGCGTTCTGTGGAATCGAATTACTCGTCAATTGTCCGGTTCACACATGGCCATGGGTGCTCGCATCGACGATCGGCGTACTGGCGACGCTGATGGCCAAGGGACCCAGCGGCATCACGATTATCCTTGGCGTCTGGATCTGGGCGGCGATCCAATGCGTGCGCGATCAACGCGCGCAGACGAACGATGGGCCGTCGACTCCTGCGCGCGTCGGATCGTTCCTTGCCGGCTTCGTGTTGCCGTTGGTCATCGGCTTTGCGGTGTTCGGCCTCTTCCTATGGGTCGCGAAACGCTCGTTGGACTCGATGGGTTTTCCTCCGGATTTGCGAGGCCTCAAGGAGGCTTCCAAACGACTAAACGTATCGTCGCGATTGATCCTGAAGTCGTTTCTGCTCATACCGACGCAATTGCTCCTCTTCTCCCTTCCGGTGTCACTCGCGATTCCGTTTGTCTTTAACCGCGAAGTTCGTCGGCACTGGTCTACCCCAGAACGGCGCGTCGCATTCGCGCTGGCCGCATCGGTCCTGATCGGGCTTGCCATCTGCGTGATCAATGGCATGGACAATCCCCGTTATGCCTACGTGACGCTACCACCACTCTGCCCCCTGGCCGGCGCAGTCGCGGTGGCGGCGGCCAGAGAGAAACGAGCGGGGGATTGGCTGCGCGGCGCTATCGCAGTCAGTGCAATCGCGATGGTCGCCGCGGCCGCTGTCCTGTCGGTCGGCGCGTGGCGGCTCCCGCAATTCCGGATCGTGTTGATTACCAGCGTGGTGCTGGCCGTGGCGATCGCGGTGTGGGTGATGTTTCGCGTAAGGTGGGATTGGCGCAGTGCGTGGGCACTGCCGCCGCTGATTTTCCTAACGAGCGTCTCCTTCTCGCTTCAGCGCGCCGAAGACCGGACGAAAACCTCGGGCTTCCAGACCGCGAAAGTGATTCGCGACCGCGTGGGGTACGGCGCGACGATTGCGGCCGCGGGCGAGGTCACGTCCAAGCCTGAGACGTTTTACTACGCCAATGCGAAGGTGAATTTCTTCTACGACGACTTTTCGCCCGCCAGGGTGCCCGCCGGCACGTGGGTGATCCTCGACGCGATCGAGCACCAGCGCTGGCTTGCGGTGCCGGGCGTACGGCTCGAAAAGGACCAATGGCTCTGCCGAAACGGCAAGACCGACTACTACCTGGCGTGGTATGCCGGTTGTAGATAACACCGTGGCGGCGTTTCTCTATGCCGCCCCGGTTTTCTGTTGGTGGGGGACGATCTCGGCGGTGCGATCGAGTTGTGTGCCAACCTCGTAGCCAAGCAGACGGCTCTTCATCCAGCGGATGGCCAGCAGGTCGCGGAAGCTCTTGAAGAGGCGGTTCCAGACGCCGTATTTACTCTCGCCGTGCAGGCGCGGGTTGTTGGTGACGGGGATCTCGGTGACGGTGAACCCTTCCATCTTCAGCAGCGTGGGTATGAAGCGGTGCAGGCCGCGGTAGAGCTTGAGTTTGGCAACGCAGTCGCGCTTGAATGCGCGGTACGTGCAGCCAGCATCGGAGATCTTTTCGTCGCTGAGCTTATTGCGCACCCAGTTGGCGATCCGGCTGGAGGCGACGCGGATGAATTTGTCTCCCTTGCCGCGAGAGGCGACGCGCGTGCCGCAGACGCAGTCCCATCCTTGTGAGAGCGCCGCGAGAAACGCGGGGATATCGGCGGGATCGTTCTGAAGATCCGCATCCATCGTCATCACATACGTGCCGCGGGCGGCGCGGAGGCCTGCGTCGCTGGCCGCGGTCTCGCCGCAGTTGAACTTGAACTTGAGGCCGCGCACGCGTGGGTCGCGGGCCACGAGCCGTTCGATCGCGGCCCAGGAGCCGTCTTTGCTGCCATCGTCGACGAGGAGGATCTCTCCATCGATCTTGTTGGCATCGAAGACCTTGGCGATCGCCTCGTGAAGGAGGGGAAGGTTCTCCTCCTCGTTGTAGACGGGGACGCAAATGCTGAGGGTGGGGTGCATGGTGGCGAGGTGCATGGGTTCGATACCGTTCTCGAGGTTGTGCGGAGCGCGCAGGGGCACTGAGCTGCATCCCGTGCGCTAACGGTGTACGTGAATGCACGCCGGTGTGCGCGCGGGAAGGCTGCTACGGGGTTATCGGACGGTTCAGGTCCGAATCTCCACTGCCGTCCCGCCCCGCTGCGCTGATTCGTACATCGCCAGGACGATCTGCACCGCCTTGCGGCACTCGGGTCCGCTGGTCTGAGCTTCCCGGCCGGCCTCCCAGCTCTCGAGGATCTCATTGATGTTTAGTGCCTGTAGGTCGGGCTGCTCGGCAGGCGGCTTGAGCAATTCCTCGTCCCGCGGGCGCGACTCGCGGAATTTGAATTCCTTCATCGCCCCCTCCACCACCGCCGTCCCATTGAACCCGCCGACCTCGATGCGTGCCGGGCGTCCGGGGAACATGCCGGTGGTCCCCACGACCGTTCCCAGCGCGCCGTTGTGGAAGCGCAGGGCGCAGGTGAGCGTGTCCTCGACTTCGAGCTGCTTATGGACGCGGACGTCGGCATAGGCGCTGACCGACTTGATCGGGCCCACCATCCACTGGAGCAAGTCGATGCTGTGGATGCTGTTGTTCATGATGGCGCCGCCGCCATCAATGTCCTTGGTGCCGCGCCAGCTCTGGTAATACTTGGGCTCGCGCACCCACAGGACGAACGCACCTGCCCAGGTCAGCGGCCCGAAACGGCCTTCCTCCACCGCGGTTTTGACGGCGTGATTGGCCGGGTTGAAACGGTTCTGATAGATGCCGGCCAACTTCACCTTGTGCTGGGCGGCGGCGGCGATAATCGCGTCGCAACGCTCCAGCGTGATATCCAGAGGCTTCTCCACGATCACATTAGCGCCGCGTTCCATCGCCTCGACGGCGGCGTCGCGGTGAAAGCTGCTGGGCAGGGCGATGTGCAGGACGTCGATCGTCTCGCGCTCGAAGAGGGTCTTGAGGTCGGGATGGATGGGGACCGATACGCCGTGCTTGGCCAGCGCCGCTGAGGCCCTGGCGCTGTCGCTATCGCAGACCGCGACGAGGCTGGCGTTGGGGACCTTCTTGAGGGCTCGAACGTGCGATTCCCCGGCCATGCCGACCCCGACGATCGCACAACGCCATGTCTTCTGAGCTGACATCAGTGAACGCTCCTTACTTGTGGAATCCGTGGGACGCCAGAGGTTCAGTTCCGCTCGGTCGTGCCGGGCGCGGCCACGACGGGAAGCGCCTGCTGGGTCGCCTCCCGATCAAGGCGTTTCTTGCGGTAGACGAGGATCAGGTTTCGCGTGTAGGGGATGACGGTGAGGATGTACCCCATAATGTAAACCGAGTCCTGCTGGCGCAGCGAGTACGCGAGCATCAGGACTGCGCCGATCAGGCTCTGCCACCAGAAGATGGTGGGAATCTTGCTTTCCTTGTGCTTCTCGCTGTACAGCCACTGCACGAAAAACCGCGTAAAGAAGGCGGCCATGCCGGCAAAGCCGATCGTCTTCCAGAGCCAGTAGTTGTGCTGGAACGGCATGAAGCCGTCCGTGTCCGCTTGCGGCAGCATGTTGGCCGCCAGTGCGTGGGGAAGCAGCGTGAGAAGTGCCATGGGTGTGGGGACAGGCATCGGGGCCTGCCCAAACGGGAACTGCGCGGAATACGATCGCTAGCGAGCGGCATGTCATGCGGGCGTGTCGCTCGCGATCGTCACGACTTGCAGTCTATTTCTTCAGGTATCCCTTGATGGCATCGGCCACCGTCTTGACCTCCGCCTCGGTGAGGGCGGGGAACATCGGCAGGCTGAGGATGCGCTTTACGTAATCTTCCGTCTTCGGCAGCGAGATCGGCGTACCGTACAGGTCGGTGATCGCCGGCTGAAGGTGGTTCGGCACCGGGTAATGGACGCCGCTTTCGATGCCTTGTTCCTTCAGCGCCTTGCCGAGGCCTTCGCGAACGTCGTTGTTTTCCAGGCGGATCACGAACATGTGATAGACGGATTCGGTCACGCCGTCCTGATCGGTGGGCGGGAGCGTGATGCCCTTCACGCCGGCCAGTTCGCGCCGATACCACTCGGCGGCGCGGCGACGGCCCGCGTTGAGGTCGTCGAGTACCTTGAGCTGCTCGCGCCCCACCGCTGCCTGGATCTCGTTGAAGCGAAGGTTGTAGCCGACCTTCTCGTGAAGGTATTTGTCCTTACGGCCGTGGTTGCGAAGCATCGTCACCTTGCGGGCGATCTCCTCGTCGTCGGTAGCGATCGCACCGCCGTCACCGTAGACGGTCAGGTTCTTTGAGGGGTAGAAGCTGAAGGCGGCGTGCTTGCCGTAGCTGCCGGCGCGTTTCCCCTTCCACTTGGCGCCATGCGACTGGGCACAGTCCTCGATCATCCAGAGCCCGTGCTCCGCGGCCAGTTTCTGGAATGCGTCGATGTTGGCGGGCCGGCCGTAGAGGTGGACGGGGAGGATGCCGACGGTGCGCTTCGTGATGCGCTTGCGCGCGTCCTCCGGATCGATCGCGTACGTGTCGTCGATGTCGCAGAAGACCGGCTTAGCGCCGACGTGAATCATCGGCTCGATGCTCGGGAACGCGGTCAGCGACGGCACGAGTATCTCATCGCCCCGCTTCAGCCCCTGTGCGATGTGGAGGAGATGGACGGCGGCCGTCCACGATGAAGAAAGCACGACATACTTCACGCTGAAGTACGCCGCCAGCTCTTTCCCGAATGCCTTGGATTCAGGACCGAGGATGTAGTTGCCGCCGTGGACAACGTCGAGAATGCGACGGTCGATCGCTTCGGATTGATATACCCGGGACAGCGGAATCTTGCCTGCCAAACGAGCCTCCTTGCTAAAAGCCGAATTAGAAGGGAGAAACGGGCGATCGGCAAGCGATTGGAAATAGGGGTGTTGTACCGGAGTAGAAATGTCACCCCTTACCCGAAATAGAAGTGTCACCCCTTGATCCGAGCTAAACGGATTTGATGGGAGCTCTTCGAATGTCCGCAATTGAGCGTGTGCGTCTGGAGGCCTTTGGCCGTGTGAAGCGTGGTGAATTGACGGTCGTGGCAGCCGCTGGGCTGGCGGGATTGTCCGAGCGTCAGGCACGGCGGGTGTGGAAGCGTTTCAACGAATTAGGTGACGCGGATTTGGTGCATCGGCTTCGGGGTCGGCCGAGCAACCGCGGGTTGTCTGATGACGTTCGTGACCAGGTGCTCAAGTTGCACCAGGAGCGTTACGCGGATTTTGGTCCGACGCTGGCGTGCGAGAAGCTTGCCGAGGACGAGCTTGTGCTGAGTCCCGACACGCTGAGTTCGCGTATCATTCCCGGAAACAGCGTAAAACCATCGCGCCCAGCGCCGTAGGATTAACCCAAGTTTATTACTTGTATATTGGGTTTTTGCGTGTAACATCCCCGTCCGTGGCTATGAGAACAGACTTGAGTTTTCATGGAGGAAGCCGTGAATCATTTCGAGAAAATCGGAGTATTGGGATGGAGAGCTTTAGGATTGAGTCTCGCGATCGGCATGAGTGCAGCCTCGCCGGTCCGGGCAAATATCTCCATCGTTCCGACATTTGGCAGCTCGATCACGAGCGATCCGAATGCCGCGGCCATCGAGGCTGGGATCAATCAGACGATCGGAAGAGTGCAAAGCGACATTTCCAATCCCATCACCGTTAACATCACGTTTGAGGAGGTGACCAGCGGTCTCGGGTCAAGCCTCACCTCTTCCTACACCTTTCCCTACAGCACGTACCGAAATGCCCTCCAAAACAACCAGACGCTTTCGGCCAACGACGTAACTGCCCTCGCCTCCCTGCCTGCGGGGCCAAATAATCCGGTCGACAATCATCCAGATGTCAAAGTGCCCGCCAACCTTGCCAATGCGCTGGGAATTGCCTCCGGCGCAGGCGCCACCATCAGCTTGAACACTTCGATCATGAATCTTTCCAGAACCGGGACTCAGGACGCCCGCAAGTACGACTTGCAAGCGGTGGCCGGACATGAAATCGACGAGGTTCTTGGAATTGGCGGACCGGGTTCGGTACTGCCCACCACAACAGGCAGAGTAGGTGTATTGGATCTTTTCCGATACAGCGCAGCCGGTGTCAGGAGCTTCGACACCAGCACGAGCAGCTCGCCTTATTTTTCGATCAATGGAGGCGTGACGGATTTGGTGCATTTCAACCAATTTGGCAACCCATCAGATTACTCCGATTGGGGAAACGGCAACACTCCGGCGCAGCAGGCGGGCAATTCTCCGCCGCAGCTCCAGGATGCTTTCGGCGCGACCGGGGCGATCGTAAACATCGGATCCAATGAACTGACGGCGCTGGATGTCGTCGGTTACAACATTGTGCCGGAGCCAGCGTCGGTCGCGATGCTCGCCCTTGCCGCCGGCGGGTTGTTGTTCCGCCGCCGCCGAGCTTGAACATTCTCGCGTATCGGGCATTTCCAAGAGCCTCCGGTATCATGCGGGAGGCCTTTGGGCATTGCGCGCTTTGCGTTCGAGATATTGAACCGGATGACGAGGAGACAAATGGGTGCACACGGCATCCGGAGGCGCTTGCCTGGCCTCAAGTGAGAATCCCTCGCTCGTCGGGAATGACGTGATTATTACGGCCATGGTCAGCGGTAACGACGGCGCCGGCGATCTGCCCGGCGGAAATGTCGAATTCCTCGACAACGGCAAACAAATCGGCAGCGCAGCGCTCAACACCAACGGCTCAGCCATCTTCGATACGTCGGGCACTCTTGCTGCCGGCTCCCATGCTATCACCGCACATTATGAGGGTGATTCTCATTTTGTTCAAAGTCTATCGAATCTGGTGACCGAGATCGTGAACCCGCCAGGGCTCGTTCCTCTCATCGCCGCGACAACGCTGCCAACCGCGGCCGTTGCCGGGACGAAGGTTCATTGCACGGTCACCGTCGCGATTACCAACAAGGTAGCCAGCAGCATTTCCGCCCAAACGATAACCGTCGTGGCCATGAGCCAGGGCACGAACACCAAGGGCGTTGCGCTGATTTCGAAAACCGTCAAGCGCGGATTTGCCGTCAAAGCCGGGCAGACCAGGGATTTGAAATTAACGGTGTCACTCCCGGCGACTCTCAACAGCGGCACATACGATCTGCTGGCGCAGGTGACCAACTCGCTCGGTCAGGCAAGTAGTTCCGCTAACGGGCCGGCGGTAAAGCTTGCCGCCCCTCTTGTGAAACTGGACGGCGTCGGCGGCACGGGCGTTATCACCACTGTTCTCGCTACGCCCAGGACCAACATCAGGATCAAACCCGGCAGCTCGGGAACACTGCGCCTTCACCAGAAGGTTCCCGCCACCATCACGGGCGGCAGCTACCGTCCTTTCGTGTCCATCACATACGGAGGCAATGTCACGACGATCATCGGGCCAAGCGTGATGATTGAAGTATGACTATTCGGTTTCAGGAGGGCTGGGCGGGCTGGGTCTGCCTCTTCTGCCTTTGCGAATTATCACAGGGAACTGCCCGCCGGCAATACGCGCCAGCGCGTCGCTACTCGTCGCCAACTGCGTGGCGGACGGGACTGAGCGAGTAAACCCCGTCATCGTCCACGACCGATTCATTGCGATGAGTTTGCGCAGGGCTGCTCGAACGCTCGCCGACAGGTCGCCCTTGATGCCGTTCACTCCGAGACGCTTGCGAATACCCATGACGAGGACGAGTAACCGCATCTCCCCACCGGCGAGATGGGTCAGAATCAACTGTGTCAGATCGAGGGCTGAAGCGCGCATTATCAGGTCGACCAACTTGAGCCAGCAATGCCGGGATGCTTCATCCGCTCAATAGCCGATACCGTCGCTTCCCACTCGGTGAGGCTTTCTTGCAGCTCGTGTACCATCGATTCGGCGAAGACCATCGCGGCTTTCAACGTTCGAGGTTTCGCCAGATCGTCACTGGCTAACCGAACCGCGCAATGTCGCGTATTGAGATCGCATGCGAACGCAATCCCATCGGCGAGTTCGTCTTTGCTCAACATGCAAAAGCCCGGTTAGAATACGGCGGCCTGTGCGCGATTCGTCGAATAGAACGCTCTTGCCTCTGCCAGCAGCTGGTCGTCAGTCATGTGCGCCTCGTTCACAACAACGGTACCGACAACCCGACTGGCGATCTGAGGGTGATGTTGTTTGAGCTCGGCCAGCAAATGGTCCATGGCGCTGCTTGATCCGGTCGAGCTGCCAAGCACCAGAATTCGTTCGGCGCCGCTGAGGGCGCGGGCCACGGCAGTGTAGAAGGACTTGAGTTCGGGCTTGCGCTGGCCGTTGGAATTGTCGTCCACGTTATGCAGGTGTCGGTGTGAATCGTGCGGATCAAGGGGGACAATTCGCTGCGGTAACGAGCCGTGCAGTTCTGCCTTGAAGATACGGGCCTCGCGGTGATCGATTACGACCAGGAAATGGATACCGTCGGCGACGGCCGGCTCCGCGGGCGCGGCGCTTCGCTCGAGGAAATGCCGAATTTTCATCAGTTCCTGAATGTCGGAGAAATCCTTGCGGCGCGGAGGGTGGACCGTCAGCGTTTGCCCGTTCCGGGCGAACTTCAAATTGCCATCGTGCTCCTCAGTCGCGTCCGCGAGTGCAGTGAGCATCGACCGCACATCCCTCCACTGGAGATTTCGGGCAACGGGATGCTGAAATACGGCATCGTAAGTGCCTTGGTGGATTCCATGCGTCGGCGTGTTCATCAATCTGTCCTTGTCAATACGGAATCGTTGGGGCGTTGGCCGTCTTGCGCTGCGTGGGACGAGCTTCGGGAAGCCAAGAGCATCATCGGAACATGTCCATGGACTCGAACAAACGCGAGAAGTTAATTCCCTTGGTCTGTCCTGGTTTAGCCCAACTTACATTGAGGGCCAAACCTCTGTGTTGCAAACCGTTCAAGCCGGTGATGGCGGACCTGCCGTGCTCCTCGGTATCCATCTCCACGAATCCCGTGCACGAGCCGTTGGCGGCTTGCCCTTGACCAGGGAGCCGGACCGAACGGACGGTGCCGTGGCCGGCGAATAGTTGTTCAAGCTCTTCTCTACCGACCAGCTTGCTCAGGTTCGCAATAAATAATTTCCCAGGCATGGATGTCTGTTCCCCTTGTCGCAGCAGTGGCGCGCGCTTTGACAATAACAACGAGGACGGCCAGCGTTTTGGCCCTGTGGGCAAAAGGGGCGAGGGAGACAGACAACGTGAAGAAATGATGCGCTTGTCGTGCTCTTTCGTCGATCAGCCGTTAGACCGTAGGCGTTCCGAGTCGCGAAGTATATAGATAATAATAGATTCCCTGGCGCTGCTTTCGAGTATGATGGTGAGAGATGTGCATTACCAGCCATTTGCCGGTGCGGTAATCACAATACAGCAATCGTAACGTGAGGATCGATGGCCCAGACATGACAGACCTGAATTCGCGGTCGCGATGACCGCCCCGCCACTCCATTTTACTGAAAGAGGCCGATCATCAAAACATATCACGGAGAGCGAACGGAAAACGGCTGTGAAGTGACCGTTAACGGCATGCCGTTGCCGCGCCACTCTGATCTTTCCGGCAACGCCAGCAGCCCTCTCGACTGGGGTTTCATCGGCACCGGGCAACTTTCCATGGCCATCCTGTCTGATTTCCTAGGCGACGATTCCAGGGCCAAAACGATGTGTGACTCGTTCGATAGGAAAGTCATTGCTGAGTTGCCTCACCGGTCGTGGACGCTGACCGGCGAAGAGGTCAACGATGCATTGGAGACAGTCATCGCGATGCAGGACGCCGCGGGCGTGCGGGAAATTGACGCACCGAGTGCTCGATACGGCGACATGGCAGTTAAGTCGTCAGGCACCACCTCTGCGAGAGCGGCCAAGAGCGGCAGCCAAGATGCCGTGATGAACAATCAATCTCTCGAAGAACGCGCAACCGATCGCAAGGCGAACGTGGTCACTGAGGCAGCCGGGGAAATGCTGGACGCCGCCAATCACGTGGCTGCTGCCGCGATCGCCGTCGGCAGGGCGGCGCACCAAGTTGCCCGCGGCGGCGATCGACCCGCTGATGAAGCGATGAGTACGGCCAATCGCGCCGCCGATGAACAGGCCGCCGCCACCAATCTCGCCGTCGATGAAGCGACGGCCCTCGCTCGCTCAGCCATGGCCGAAGCCGATCGCATCGTATCCAAACTGGTTCCGTTGAAGGCCCAATGAGACGACATAGCGTGATCCGCGAGCCAGCCTAAACCGGCCTGATCGCGCTGGGCACGGCGGGGATCCTTGGCTGATGTCGCTCCTCGGCGCCGCCCTGCTGTTCCTTCGCGCAACCAAGGAGGCGCCTTCGTACCAACGACTTCTCCTCCCGCTGTCTGGCGCTCTTTTCGGGTTTGCCGTTGGCGTCCGCCTGACACTTGCCCCCGCAGCCCTCGCCTTCACAGGAATGTTGATCGCCGACATACCTCAGTCACGCTCAGGACGAATGAGAACGGCGGTGGTCTTCGCGGCTGGCATGGCCGTTGGCATTGCTCCAACGGTTTTCATGTTTGCCATGGACTGCAGGCCGTTCCTGGCCGGCAACTTCGTCTACCCCGCGCTCAACACGGCATTTCGACAGGCAACGGCCTACAAGAGCGCAATGACGCCCGCCGCCAAACTCATTTGGTTTCTCGAAAGAATTCTGGGAGATCCGGGAATCTGCGCGATGGCAATCGTGCTTGTTGGTTCCCTGTTCCTGCTCTGGCGGCGGGGAGCGTTCGGAACACATCCGTTGCGGCGCGAATTGACGTTTCTCGGATTGCTCATGCGAACGTCTGTCGCGGCCGCCAGTTTCCGCCGAACCGCGATGAACCTGTCCTGTATTTCTGGGGATGAAGCTCGTTCAGTTCAGCGCCTGATTCAAATCCACGATCAGGTCGCGGACGTCTTCCACGCCGACTGAGAGGCGGACGAGGCCGTCGTCGATGCCGATTTCGGCGCGGCGCGCGGGTGGGATGCTGGCGTGGGTCATGATCGCGGGGTGCTCGATCAGGCTTTCGACGCCGCCGAGGCTTTCGGCGAGTGTGAAGACCTGGCAGCGTTCGAGGAAGCGGCGGGCGGCGGGCAACCCTCCTGCCAGGACGGCGCTGACCATGGCGCCGCCGTTGCGCATCTGGCGCTGGGCCAGCTCGTGTTGCGGGTGGCTGGGCAGGCCGGGGTAATGGACGCGCGTGATCTTGTCGGAACGCGATTCGAGATGGCGGGCGATCTCCAGGGCGTTCCGCGACGCTCGCTCCACGCGCAGCGCCAGCGTCTTCACGCCGCGCAGGGCGAGGAAACAGTCGAACGGCCCGCTGATCGCGCCGGCGGCGTTCTGGAGAAAGCCGAGACGGTCGGCCAACTCCGGATTTCTCCCGCCGACGATCGCCATCCCACCGATCATGTCGCTGTGGCCATTGATGTACTTGGTCACGCTGTGGACGACGATGTCGAAGCCACAGGTCAGCGGGCGTTGGAGATACGGCGTCGCGAACGTGTTGTCCGCGACCGAGATGAGGCGATGCTTCCGCGCGATCTCTGCCAGCGCCGCCAGGTCCGCCAACTTCAGCAGTGGGTTGCTCGGCGTCTCGACCCAGAGCATGCGGGTGTTGGGACGGATGGCTGGTTCGATGGCGGCGAGGTCCGCGGCGTTGACGTAGGAGACTTCGAGCCCGGCGCTGTGCCGGCGCACGCGCTCGAAGAGGCGAAAGGTGCCGCCGTACAGGTCGTCGCCGGCGATGAGGTGTGAGCCGTGCTCGAGCAGTTCCAGGACGGTGGCAGTGGCGGCGAGCCCGGAGGCGAAGGCGAAGCCGGCATGGCCATCTTCCAGGTCCGCCACGCACCGCTCGAAGGCCCAGCGCGTCGGATTGTGGCTGCGGCCGTAGTCGAGCCCCTTGTGGACGCCCGGCGACTGCTGCTTGTAGGTGCTGCTGGTGTAGATCGGCGGCATGACCGCGCCGGTGGCTGGATCGGGCAACTGGCCGGCGTGGATCACGCGGGTGGCAAAGTGCTGGCGCTCGCCCGTGTGAGGCAAGACGCGGTTGGTCGGCATGTCGCCGCTTGTGGGAACGCTCATCGGCTCGACTCCGTTTTGCCGCTGTCTTCCGGACCCCCTGATTTCTCCCTGGCGTACTGGCGGCGCAGGTAATTCAGGACGTCGATCCGCGTGATCAGGCCATGGAAACCCTGATCGTCGTTGACGACGGCAACCAGGCCGGCGTCGAAGATCGGCGTCAATTCGGCGATCCCGGCGCGATGGTCGATCGTGCGCACTTTGCGCGTCATGACGTTGCGGACCGGCTGATCGAACGCCCGCCGCTCTTGCGTCGCCGCAAGCAACAGATCGCTCTCGTCCATGATTCCGACGAGCTTGCCATTCTCCAGGACGGGGAGCTGCGAGACATCGTAGAGGCGCATGCGCGTGTAGGCGATCGTCAGCGGGTCCTGCGGCTCGAGATAGACGACGTTCCCTTCGGCAAAAGGACGGCTGATCAGATCGCGCAGGTCGCCGTGGGTCTGCCGGCGCGCAAATCCCTGGTCCCTCATCCAGTTGTCGTTGAACATCTTCGAAAGATATTTGCTGCCGGTATCGCAGACGAACGTGACGACGACCTTTGGCGCCGTCTGGTCGCGGCAATAGTGGACGGCTGCGGCCACCAGCGTGCCGGTGCTGGAACCGGCCAGTACGCCATCCTGCTTCAGCAGAAGCCGGGCGGTTTCCAATGATTCGGAATCGGGGATGCTGTAGGCGCGGCGCACCCGGCTGAGGTCCGCGATGCCGGGAACGAAATCTTCGCCGATCCCTTCCACAAGCCAGGACCCGGCGTCGCCGACCTTACCGGTCTTGATGTAATCGGCGAGGACGGAGCCAGCCGGATCGGCCAGGACCATTTCGACGTGCGGGGCGACCTTTGCGAAGTAATGGCTCAATCCGGTGATAGTCCCGCCCGAGCCGACGCCGCACACGACGGCATCGAGGCGCCCACCCGTCTGCTCCCAGATTTCCGGCCCAGTGGTCTGCTCGTGCGCGAGTGGGTTGGCGGGATTGTTGAACTGGTTCACGTAGAACGAATTCGGCGTCTCTTTTGCGATCCGCTCGGCGAGATCCTGGTAATACTGCGGGTGCCCGCGGCCCACGTCAGAGCGGGTCATTACGATCTGCGCGCCCAGTGCCCGCAGGTGGAGCATCTTCTCCTGGCTCATCTTGTCGGGGATGACGAGAATCAGCCGGTAGCCCTTGCTGGCCGCAACGAGCGCCAGGCCGAGGCCGGTATTGCCCGCCGTCGCCTCGACCAGCGTGGAGCCGGGGCCGATCTTCCCCTCGCGTTCGGCGGCGTCGATCATCGAACGGCCGATCCGGTCCTTGATCGACCCGCCCGGGTTCTGGCTCTCCAGCTTCAGGAAAAGCGTGCACGGACCGACGTCGAACTCGCGCACGCGCAGCAGTGGCGTGTTGCCGATCAGTTGGAGGATGGATTCTGCGTGAGCCATTTTGTGGCGCGGGCGCTTCGCCCGTGTTGATTTCTTAGAAGCACGGGCGAGGCGCCCGTGCCACTTTTAGACCATCCGAAGCGGCCGTTTTGCCCGCAAAATAGTATGCCGCCGGTTGATGAACTAAAGCCGGTAGCATTTTATGGCGTTGTCGCGGAAGAGTTTGCGGCGCTGCTCGGCCGACGCGCCCGCCACGGCCCAGTCGAGCGTCTGGACCCAGCGCGGGTAATCGCTGGCAAGGCGTTCAACGGGCCAGTCGCTGCCGAACATGTTGCGGTCGAAGCCGAAGCATTCAATCACGTGGTCAATGTAGGGCCGGAGCTGTTCGCGCGTCCATTTCTCGTGGTCGGCCTCGGTCACCAGCCCGGAAATCTTGCACGACACGTTCGGCAACTTCGCGAGCGCGCGCATCTGCCCGCGCCACGGATCCAGCACACCTCCCTTGATGTCCGGCTTGGCGATGTGGTCGAGGATGAAGCTCACCTGCGGGCACTGGCGGACCAGGCGGATCGTGTTCTCCAGCTGAGCGTGAACGATGCACAGGTCGAAGCTCAGCTCGTAGGTGGAGAGGAGCTGGACGCCGCGCACGAAATCGGGGCGAAGACAGAATTCGATGTCGGGCTCGGACTGGATGAGCCGGCGAATGCCGCGCAGCAGTCCATGACGCGGATGGCGGGCAAGGCGATCGAGATGTTCGCGGGCGCCGTCGCCCAACTCGAGCGGCGCGTAAGCGACGATGCCGGCGATTCGCGGATTCTTCTCCGCAAGCCCGGCCACCCATTCGAACTCGTCGATCGCCTGCCTGGTGGCGCAATCCGCCTGGACGAAAATGACCTTTCCGACGGACACCTCGCCACGGGCACGCTCGAAATCCTCGGGGAGATACGCGCGGTTGAGGACGGCGTTCCCGTCGAGCCAGGCGTAGCGGAGATGCTGAGGGTCCCACAGGTGGATGTGCGCGTCGACGATGGGGAATTCGGGCATCAGGTTCATCCTCGCGCCATCGTACGGCGGCGCGATCTGACGTCGCGTCGTCATCGCGTCGCCCCGGGACTGATTTGACATTGAGCGCGCTGGGGCTCGAACCCAGGACCTACGGATTAAAAGTCCGTTGCTCTACCAACTGAGCTACACGCTCGCTCGCGTCGTTCGCGCGCCTATTCCTTCGGCCGGGGCTGGGCGCGCGACGAGACACCATTATAAGGAACGAAATCGATCCGCTCAACGGACTCACTTCCGTTGCAATGTGCGGAGCGTGCCAGTACGCTTTTTCTTTCGACATTTGAGCCGCGCTGCTTCGCGACGGAGTGCTTTTGTATGCGTTTGAGCGAGATCCTGAAGCCGCAGAACATCAAGGTCCCACTCGAGGCCAAGACCAAGTCCGACGCGATCGCCGAGCTGGTGAACCTGCTCGCCACCAACGGCGAAGTCATGGACGCCAAATCGGTCCTGGCATCGGTGCTCGACCGTGAGGCGACGCGGACGACCGGCATCGGCAATGGCCTTGCCATCCCACACGGCAAGTGCACCGGGACCGACCACCTGGTCATGGCAATCGGGCGGCCTGCCACGCCGATCGATTTCCAGGCGATCGATGGCCGTCCCGTCACGTTGATCTGGTTGCTGACTTCGCCGCCGGACAAGACCGGGCCGCACATCCATGCGCTGGCCCGCATCAGCCGGCTGATGACGATCGACAAGTTTCGCCAGGCGCTGGCGGCGGCCGACTCCTCGCAGGCCTTGTTTGACGCGATCGTTCAGCAGGAAAGCGTTCTCTAGCTAGTTGGCTGGAACGCGTTCGCCTGGATGAAATCCGCATTCCCCTTCAGATAATTGACGAGGTTCCGCGCGGCGCGCAGTCCCTGTCGCTGCACGCTTTCGTTGGCGCGGCTGCCGATGTGCGGCGTGATCAGGATGTTTTCGATTTCCTGAAAAACGTGCGGCGCTCGGATCGGCTCGTGCTGGAGGACGTCGGCGCCGTAACCCCAGAGCTTGCCGGAGCGGCAGGCCTCGGCAACCGCCGCTTCGTCAACCAATCCCCCGCGCGCGGTGTTGATGAGGATCGCGCCATCTTTCATCATGGAAAGCCGATCGCGATTGAGGAAGTGTCGCGCCTCGTCGGTCAGGTTCATGTGGAGCGTTACGACGTCGGCGCGTCGGAGCACCTCTTCGCGGCTCCCCAGCCGTTCAAGTGAAAATCGCGCGGCCAGCTCATCATCCCAATGGTGGCCGTGGCCAATGAGCGTCATGCCGAAGGCGGAGGCACGTTTCACGACTTCTTTCCCGATCCGTCCAAGTCCCAGCACACCCAGGGTCTTGCCGAATAACTCGACGCCGGTTTGCCGCGTCCATTGCCCTGCCTTCACCACGGCCAGATGGGGGCCGAATCGCTTGGCCACCGCGATCATGAGCCCGATCGTGTGTTCCGCCACGGTCGTCTCATTGACGCCGGGCGTGAATAACACGGGTATGCGTCGGGCGGTGGCGTGGCGGACGTCGATCGAGTCGAGCCCGATGCCGTACTTGGCGATCACCTTGAGGCGGGGCAGACCGGCATCGATCACGCGTGCGGTGATCGCATCGTCGCCGTTGAGCAGCCCGTCGAAGCCTTCGCCCTTGAGCAGGTCGAGCACCTGCTGTTCGCCGAGCGGCCCGCGCGCCGTGACGACCTGGAAGCCGCTCTCCTCGAGCACGCGGTGATGCTGCCCGGGCGTATCCTGAAAACTCGTCGTGGTCACCAGCACGCGCATCGTGTCCTCCACACATCTTGTCCGGCGTCGCTCAGCCCTGGCTTGCAACCTCGACGTCCGGCGTGTCCTCCAGCTTCAGCTGGTGCTTGGCCATCTCCCAATAATGTCCGCGCAGCGCGAGCAGTTCTTCGTGCGTCCCCTGCTCGGTGATGCGTCCTCCTTCCATGACGTAGATGCGGTCGCAGTCCGCCACGGTGCTGAGGCGGTGGCTGACAAGGATCACCGTTCGCTGGCCCTTCAGGTCGCGCAGCGTCTCGGTGATCATCCGTTCGTTGGTGGGATCGAGTGCGCTGGTGGGCTCATCAAGGATGAGGATCGGCGCCTCGCTGGCGAGGGCACGGGCGATGCTGATGCGCTGGCGCTGCCCGCCGGAGAGGTTCTGGCCGCTTTCGTCAAGCACCGTCTGGTATTTATCAGGCAGCGCTTCGATGAAGGCATCGGCGCCGGCGATCCGTGCAGCGCGGCGAACGTGCTCCAGTGTTGCGCCAGGGCGACCATAGGCGATGTTTTCGAAAACGGTTGTGGGGAGGATTGCGTACTCCTGGATCACCAGCGCAATGTGTTTGCGCAGCGACTTGAGCTTGATTTCCCGCAGGTCGTGCCCGTCCAGCGTGAGCGCTCCGCCGGTCGGGTCGTAGAACCTGGGCAACAGCCCCAGGAGGCTCGATTTGCCAACACCACTTGAGCCTACAAATGCGACCATCTCTCCCGCCGCGATCGTCGCGCTGACTTCGCGCAGGACCGGTGCATCAGCGCGATAGGCGAAGCACACGGCGTTCAGTTTCAGGAGACGCTGCTGGCGCGGCAGCTCGATGGCGTTGGGTGCGTCGCTCACTGTCGGCGGCGTGTCGAGCACCTCATACACGCGCAGGAGGCTGGCCATGTAGCGCTTCATATCCGCCCCCGCGCCGCTGAGCTTGTAGAGCGGGTCATAATACTGGGTCTGAAGCAGGGCCCAGAACATCGCCAGGTAGCCGGGCGAGAGTTCACCAGACAGGACCAGGCGCCCCCCGTACGCGACGATCACCGACAGTCCCAGGGCGAAGCAGATCCCGATGATGAACCAGTAGATCATCGTGTGGATGTGCATCTTCGCCCACGCATTGTGGCTGCTCTGCACGTTGTCGTTGAAGCGGGCGTATTCGTCCGCCTCGCGGCCGAACGCCTGCACGAGCGTGATCGACGCGACGGAACGCTGGATCGTGGTGGTCAGCTCCGATTCGATCTGGCTTGCGCGCGACGAGGTCGAGAGGATCACCTGGCCATACGTTCGAATCGTCGAGAAGAGGATGGGCATCAGCGCGATCGCAATGAGCCCAAGCTTCCAGTTCATGGCCAGCATGATGTAGCTCATGAGCGCGAGCTTCACGAGGTTGACGAAGATCGTCTGGACGATGTTGAACGCGGCCTGGAAGGAGTTGGTGTCGGTTCCAAGACGGTAGATCGTGTCGCCCTGCGGTCGTGCGCGGTAATAGCTGAGGCTCAGTTCCTGTAGCTTGCGGTATAGCGCACGGCGAACGTGCAGCAGGCCGCTGAAGCCAATCTTGATCTTGTACATCCCGTTCCACAGGGTGATCAGTTCCTGGATGATTCGGAGGACCAGGATCGATCCGGCAAGGATGACGACCTGGGACATCTTGCTGGCCGGCGCGAACCCGACGAACCACTTCTCGAGCCGCCCCGTAGGGCTGCGCCCAAACAAAACACAGTCGAGAAGAATCGCGAACGGGAAGGGTTGCGCCAGTTCAGCCAGCGTCGAGATGCCGATCAGGATCGTGGAGAAGACGATCTTCCCCAGGTCGTCGCGGTAATACCGGGCGGCGCGGGTATAGGCACGGGTAGCAGTCATGGAAAAACTGGAAGGCAGCGGAAACCGACGGGCGCTCGTTGCGCAGACGCGCGGGGCATTCTACTCGGTCGTGGGTCGAGAATCCCGTGCCGTTAGGCGACGGACGGCGTGCCTTCTTCGAAGTCGATCTCGTCGCCGCCGCCGGGTGTCGCCAGCGGCTGCGGAAGCGCCTGGACTGCCGGGGCGGCGGGAGCGGCGGCCACGACAGGCTTGGCCGCGGGCTGCACGGCTTGTGCCGGCGGGCGGGCGGGGACGGGATAGTACCCGGCCTTTTCGGCCACGTGGTCGATCAGGCCCAGCACCGGGTTGACGACGCGCCAACGGTTGACCAGATACATCGCCCACCACGCCAGCGGGATGAGCAAGGCCGGCCGGCTGAAGGGCCACAGGTGCATGAACAGCAGGCCGGCGAGGATGCAACTGGCCGCCAGCAGGGCGCGGCAGAAGTTGCTCATGTGCGACTTGACGCGCACCCGCGTGAGCTTCCCGACGTGATGGTGATGTTCGGTGGCAGTCGTGATGCAGATCTTCACGTAGCGGCTGGCATAAATTTCCATGTCCCAGCCGGCCCAGCCGCTGTCCAGGCGCAGCCGCCACCCTGCCGCCCGAACCTCCTCGGTGATCTTGTCCAGGAGCAGGAACCGGCCATGGTGAACGCTCCAGTAACGCAGGGTGTACCGATCGGCTGGATCGAACGGCAGGCGGTGCTTGCGGCGGTAGCCGCGCGCCTCGTACTTCATCACCTTGTTCTTGAGCCGGACTGAATACCGCGCCCAGCCGCGGGTGATCGGCTGGCGGAAATGGAGCAACGCAATCAGCGGGCGCGATAACCAGTGCGGATGTTTCGTCCGCGGCGCCTGCGCCGCGGCCACAGAGGCCAGCGCGACCGGCGTGGCGAACATGAGCAGCGCCACCCAGATCAATGGGGGAAAGGCCACACCCAGCACCGTGACGAACGCTGCCAGCAGGTGCCATTCAATGCTCATCATCATCATGACGATCATCGAGGCGGGCTTGCGGTAAATCGTCTGGAAGAGGCCCGTGCCAAAGACGCCGTGATAGATCACGTCGCGGCCGATGCGGATGCCGATCTCATCACCGCCGTAGATCTTGCCGCGCCAATGGCTGGCCCCCAGCGTGTTGAAGTGATCCGGATGCTTGTACTTCAGGAGCGCTTCGGCCTCGCCGTAACCGCGCTGCTGCTTGAGGTATGCCTGCACGGTATTGCGGCGGTAGTGCCAGACCTGGGCAGCCGGCGAGAAGCCGATGGAATAGCCCAGGTCCTGCAATCGCCAGATGACGTCGACGTCGTCACCAGCCTTGCGGTACTGGGGATCAAAGCCGTTGATCTGTTTCAAGGCCCAGGTGTAGAAGGCCATGTTGCAGCCGGGCACGTGCTCGGCGGTGCGGTCGTCGATCATGACGTGCGTCGGCCCGCCGGGCGAGAGCCCGACGCAGTCGGCGACCCAGCTCCCTTCATCGGGAATCAAATTGGGTCCACCCATGCCGACGTACCCGCTGCGCACCAGGGCCAGGGCGAGGTAGTAGAGCCAGTCTTCGTCGGCCTCGCAGTCGCTGTCGGTATAGACGACGATCTCGCCGCGGGCGGCGTTCATCCCCACGTTCCGCGCGAAGCTCAGGCCCATGTTCTTCTGTCGGATGTTGCGCACCCACGGGAACTTCTTGAGGATCTGCTGCGTGTTGTCCGTGCTCCCGTCGTCAACGAAGATCACCTCGTAGTCCGGATAGCGCAAGCGCTCCATCGACCGCAGGCACGTCTCCACGGTGCTGCCGCCGTTGTACGAGCAGACGACGACGCTCACCCTGGGGAGCGCTGCCTTCGCGACCTGCGGCGCGTGGCGGTAAATCTCGCGGATCGCCTCATAGGCGGGCTTAGGAGAGCGGTCATGGCGGGTCAGGCCAAAGGCCCAGTCGTCAATCTGCCAGCCGTGCGTGTACCAGTCATCGGTGAAGCTGAAGACGAAGACGCCGACGCTACCCTCATCGAAGATCGCGCGGATCTGCGTATCGAGGATCGCCGCCTGGCGCTCCTCGCTGTACTCGCGGAAGGTGTCGATGCCGTATTCGCCGAGCATCAGCGGAAGCTCCCCGGCGATGCTCTGAAGGCGAGCGAGGTAGTTGCGGAACGATCCCTCATCGTGCAGGTAGACGTTGAAGCAGACGAAGTCGATGTTGCGCGGGCGCAGGTATTCGGTCGTCGGGAAGTTCGCGAACGTGAACAGGCATTGCGGCGCTTCGGCGCGCCCCACCGCGATCAGCTCGTCGATAAACTTCTCGATACTGTCGCGGCCGCAAAAGCGGACGATTTCCGGCGGGATCTCGTTGACCACGCTGATTGCCAGGATCGCCGGGTGATTACCGCACTGGCGCGCCGAATCCGCCACGGCCTTGCGGGCCTGCTCGGTGACGCGCGGGTCGCCGCAGAACGTGAGGTTCTTCGGCCAGCTTACGTCCAGCAGGATCTTGAGGCCCAGTTCCTGGGCCATGTCCAGGAACCAGCGCGGCGGCACGTGGTAGACGCGAAGGCAGTTGCCCCCCATCTCCACGATCTGCTCGAAATCACAGCGGACCTGCTGGCGTTCGGGCAGGAAATGGCCGTCACGATTGGGAGCGAACGGGCCGTACGTCACGCCTTTGACGAAGAATTTCTCGTTGCCGAGCCGAAAGAACTTCCCGTCGCGGCGCACCCGGTTCGTTATCACTTCCGTGCGGCGCTGACGCCCGCCCGAGCGCTGTACAGCGGGAGTGGGAATGAGGGTAGGGTCTACAGCTAGAGCCATGTCGAGAACCCCTGCGGGGCGGGCGCCGAAAGCTGGCAGACGCATCAAGCGTCTCTCTCTTGCGATCGTTCAGACCCTGAAGCTACGCCGCCGTTTGCCAGTAAGTTTCGATTCCGAGAGATTCCGGCAGCCAGCTCAGGCGGCGCATTATCTACGGGCCTGGCTGCTCACGCATCGGGCAAAAAAAATCACGGGTACGGTTACGTCACACACGCGCAGCGCGGCGTCGGTTGGTGGAAGATCGCAGGGCATCTGGCTCCCGGACCTTGGTTATCACACAATACCCGCTGGTTGGCCAATTGTTACGTTCAAGTTCGACATCAGGTCCGATAACTTTCGCGATGTCCCATGGCCCCGTTGACGGAGCCCGCCCGGGGGCATAACTAGATGAGCATGGCCCTCAGCGCGGACCAAGTGTTGGAAGTCTTCGGATGTGCCTCCGAGGAGAATCAGGTCAGCCCGGCACGGCATCAACAGGAAATCCATCTGCCGGCTGAAGGTGAGCTGTGGATCACGGGGGACCTTCACGATCACCAGCGCAACTTCGAGAAGCTCCTGGCGACGGCCGATCTTCCCAATCACCCTGGGCGCCACCTGGTTCTTCACGAACTGATCCACGGCGACCGCTACGATGCCAGCGGAGCCGACGGAAGCTGGCTTATCCTCTACCGGGCCGCCGAGCTCAAGTGTGATTACCCCCGGCAAGTTCACTTTCTGCTGGCAAACCACGATCTCGCCCAAATTCGCGGCGAGGGCATCATGAAGGGGGGACTGAGCGTCTGTGAGGCGTTCAACAAGGGCATTCGGCGAGACTTTGGCGCCCGCTTCGGTCCCGTCAACGCCGCCATCACCGAGTTTCTCCTCTCCTTTCCCCTCGCGGTTCGTGCCGAGAACGGACTGCTGGCCTGTCACAGCCTGCCGACTGACGACCAGATTCCCACGTTCGACTACAGCGTCTTCGGACGTCCGCTGACGGCGGCCGACTACAAGCGTCGGACGGGACCGGTCTACCAGTTGATCTGGGGTCGCAACATCTCCCCCGCCGGTGCGGCGGCGTTCGCCGACGCGATGGGTGCCTGCATCCTGATCACCGGCCATCAGCCGCAGGAGACGGGATATTTCATCAACGGCGAGCGACACCTGATCATCGCGTCCGACCACAACCAGGGCGTGTTCCTCCCGCTCGACCTTTCGATGACTTATGACATGGAGGCGCTGGAATCGCGCATCCAGAAATTCGTCGCCCTCGACCTGGATGGGAGCGACGCCGCATTGGGCGGCGCGGAGTCATGAGCTGAATGCCGGTGAAGCGAGTGAGCGGGGAACGTTACCCATCACGATTCTCGCCCGCCTGGCGTCGAACGTTTTCCACTTCCACCGGATCGTTCTGATTGTTGTCGACCACCGCCGCGCGCTGGTGGAGGATCTCATCGAGCCGAGGCCAGACGAAGGCGAGGAACAGGACGTTCTCCCAGCGCTTTACGACTTGATGGCTGGCGTCGAAGGCGAGCAGGTCCCCCGCTCCCAGTCCCAGTGCCGTCTCGAACAGGTCGCGGTAGGTCGTACGGAACTTGAGGCCGGCGCGGTCGGTGAGCTCGCACCCCTCCCCCAGGTACCACTCCTCGATGCCGTTGGGCGTGAACGTCTTGCGGCCCCGGCTGAAGGTGTGGAACAGCGCCCCCACCCACGGCCCGATCAGCATCCAGCTCATCACGATAGCGAAGCCGGGGTCGAGCGCTGGCCGTAGATCCCTCAGGTAGGCGCGTACCCACGAAAGGAGGATGAAGTGCCGAAGCTCCTCGAAATATTTCGACAGGAACCACGCGAAGAGAAAGATACCCGCCCACAGCAGCAGCTTCCACGTCCCGACGTCAAACAGCAGCGTCACCAGCGTGAGCAGGAGCACCCAGATGTAGATCCAACCCATGACGACCGAATTGCCGGGATGATGCCGCACGATCCACCCGCCGACGAAGCCGGCGAGGATGAGCGGCCACAGAAAGAACGATCGGTGAACGCAATAGACCACGACCTCTTCGGTGCTGAAGTGCTGACCCTTGCGCTTAAAGATCGTGAACGCGCCGAAACCCGTCAACACCCAGCCGAAGAATCCGACGATGCGCGAAACGAAGGAGCGCCGGTCCGGCCGAGACACGACCACAGGCACCCGGGTCGCGTAGGACCGTGCCGGCACTGTTATCGCCTCTGGCACGCCCGCCGCCGGTTGTTGTGACATCGTCTGGCCTCGCTGTTGATTTGCCGGATCGACCGATATGGTAGCATCGACTCGCGCGTGCTGCTAAACGTGGAAGAACTTGAAGTGTCCTACGGCGCCATCAAGGCGCTTCACGGGGTCTCGCTGCAAATCGAGCGTGGCGAGATCGTGGCCCTCATCGGCTCCAATGGAGCCGGCAAGACGACGCTGCTCCGCTCGATCAGTGGCCTGCTCAAGCCCACGCGCGGTCAGATCATCTGGAGCCCGCACAACGGGACCGCCGCGCCACTCCCCGAACCGACAAACGCGCTGGGTTATCGCGGAAGTGAGCCGCAGATGCTCAACGCCCTTCCCCCGCACGAGATAGTCCGTCGTGGAATCAGTCACGTGCCCGAAGGCCGGCAGGTTTTTGCCAATCTGTCGGTGCGCGAGAACCTGTTGCTGGGCGCGTATCAGGAACGCTCGACCGCGCGGATCCGGACGGATCTGGCGCGCTGCCATGAATTGTTCCCGGTACTGGCCGAGCGGCAACAGCAACGCGCCGGCACGCTGAGCGGCGGCGAACAGCAGATGCTCGCCATCGCCCGCGCGCTGATGGCGCGCCCCCAGTTGCTGTTGCTCGACGAGCCGTCGCTTGGACTGGCGCCGCTGGTCGTGCGGAAAATCTTCGAGATCGTTCGCGAGATCAACGCCGCCGGCACCACCGTCTTCCTCGTCGAGCAGAACGCCCACATGGCCCTGGGAATCGCCCACCGCGGGTACGTCCTCCAGGGCGGCCGCGTGATCACGAGCGACCGGGCCGCGGTCCTACTGGAAAACCCCGAGGTGAAGAAGGCATACCTGGGTGGCTGATCGCTGGTCCGCGACCTCTGGCGAAGTCGCTTCTCCCCGCCAACAATTGACGCTATGGCTGATCAACGATGGCTGCTCTATTCGCTGCTTTCCGCCGCCTGCGCGGGGCTGGTGGCGATCCTCGGCAAGGTGGGAATGCGCGAGATTGACTCGAACCTCGCGACGGCGGTGCGGAGCGTCGTGATGGCGCTCTTTCTCTTTTCGATTTGCACAGTGATGGGCCTCTGGTCGAAGCTGCACACGCTCCACGCGCGGGCGTTGACGATGATCGTCCTCTCCGGCCTGGCCGGCGCGGCATCGTGGCTCTTTTACTTCAAGGCAATTCAATTGGGCGAGGTGAGCCGGGTCGCGCCGATCGATAAGCTGAGCATGCCGTTGGCGGTGATCCTCGCGGTCATCCTCTTTCGCGAGCGGCCCTCGGGCTGGAACTGGATCGGGATCGTCTTGATCGTCGGCGGCGTCTACCTCGCCGCCCTGCCCGCGAGCCGTTAGGACTCCGCTGAACCGCGCCGTCACTGCTTCAGGGATGCATCGAGCCGGGCGATGACGGTTTCGAGCCGGCGTCGCTGCGCGACGCTCAGCTCCGCGCGACCAAATCGCACGCGGTAGAAGAGCTGGGTCAGCCGCAGCACCGTCTGGTAGGCATCGGTCGGGAGGAACTTGAGCGACTCGCCGAACTCGCGCGGCGTCAGGTGGGCGGGGCGCGTCATGCGATGACGAGCGAGCAACAACGTCAGGTCATCGTAAAAGCCCAGCTGACGAGCGAGGCGAATCTGCTCCTCGCGTGGGAGTGATGCCATCCCCATGCGCCGCGCACGCCGTCGCAGCGTCCACTTCTCGAAGAAAAACGCACCGAACGCCGCGACCATCACCAGCACCATCAGCCAGACAATCCCGCCGAGCAGCGTTGACGACACTTTCCAGAACCCTACCCAGAACCCCAGTGTCGGTTTCCAGGCATTTGCGCCGGTCATACCGCGACGGCGGATCACCATGTTCAGCATCTTGTTTTCGGCGGCCTGGATCAGGTTCTCCTGGTCCTGGGTGTCGTAGGCGATCACCTTGTTGGCATACGTGAACTCCAGGAAATCGATGACGTGTTTGAACTTTTGCCAAAGCCCGGGCTTGCGCGCGTTGTCCGCATCAATGTCGCTCGTGGGATCGAACGTGCGCCACCCCTGCGGCGTGCGCACTTCCACCCATGCGTGCGCCGCTGACTGGCGAACCACGTAATACTTTCCAAGGCCGTTGTACTCATCAGGGGACGTTCGGAACCCCACCACCATCCGCGCCTCCATCCCCACGCTCTGGCACATGAGGGTCATGGCCCCGGCGAAATACTGGCAGTGTCCGCGCTGAAAGTCGTACAGGAACGCGACGATCGGATCGCGCCCTTCGATCCGCCTGGTGTCGGTCAGGTCGAGCGTGTATTTGAAATGCGTGCGCAGGTACTGCTCGATGTTCGCCGCAATCTGCCCGTCGAGCGGGCCGGCGATCCCCTCGGCGCCGCGCCGTGGGACGAGCGGGCCCTGCGCGTCGGCTCCAGATACGTCGGGCCGGCGGGCGAACTCGCCGATCTTGGGGTCGATGGCGTGCGCCACGCTGAACTGCACCCCCTTCCGCTCGTGGGCCCAGGCCTTGATCGATTCGATCGCGGCGGGATCGTACGGGGCGGCGCCAAAGGTCCACGATCGGTCGTTGAGCCAGCCGATCACGACCTCACTCGGCTGGTCGAGCTGATCGGCCAGTTCCTGCGCGCTGGCCGCCGGCAGCGGGCCCAGGTCATTTCGGGACACCACCTGATAGGTCAGCGGCTCGATAAGCGGATCGACGGTCTGGAGCGCGCCATCCTCTTCCGAGAACCTCAAGCGGAGGGGTCTGGATGGCGTCAACCGCGCCGGCCCCGCCATCGCGAACAGGACGTTGGTGCCGCCTGGTTGAAGCGTCACGTCCTGGACCCATTCCTCGGTGGTCGGGCCTGGCGCCCGAAGCGATGCCGCCTGGTCGCGATCGATGGTGCGCGGCGCGTCGTCCGCGGGCGTACGCGTCCACTTCATCCCGTTGTAGCGATCGAGCGTCACGCCGCGCCACAGCAGCGTTTCCGTCCCCTCCACCGTCTTGCCATTGTGGGACAGGTGGACGTAGGCGACGACCTCGGTGTTCTGCTGGATCTTGGCGACCTGCTGAAAATCGACCTGGTCGCTGAAGCCGACCATCGACTGGTTCGGGCGGATCTGAAACTGGCCCAGGAATCCCGCCCCGCTCCCGCGCGGGAAGAAGAGGAACACCAGCACGCCGAACACGATAGCGACGCATGAAACGATCATCGTGAGCCGTCGCATCGATCGGGTCAGGTAGCGCTGGTCCTGGCGGAGCATCGCGTCGCTCACCTTGTCCTGGGGGACCGCGACCGCTGCCTTCGCCGCGTCGGCCTCGATCTTCAGGTGAAACAGCAGGCAGCAGTAGAGCGAAAGGAACAGGTACACGAGCAGCAACACGCCGAACAGCATGCTCGCCGTGTTGATCGACGCCGCCACCATCATTAGCAGGCCAAGCACGAGGAGCTGTCCGTAATCGCGGTTCCCGCGCACCTCGTAGAGCTTGACGACCTGGAGCAGCACGAGAAACTCGCCGATTACCATCACGATGGTCGTGCCCCCCGAGAGCCCCTCGCGGATCACGTAGAGCAGCGCCGCGATCGTGATGACGTTGGCGACGAGACGTGGCATGGGCGCGTAGCGGCCGGTCCGCACCATCCATGCGTTAAGCGCGACCGCCCCCCAGCCCAGCACCCAGATGCCGACGGATTGGAACGCGATCGCGAACCCGGCGATCCCCAGCAGGAGGAGCAGGTAAAAGGACGGCTTGAACTGGCGAATGTCGTACATCGATCTTGACTCAGCCCTCGCCCACCTGCTGCTCGACCGGCATGCAATGCGCGAAGTCGACGTCCGACTCGAACTTGAACCACGCGTCGGCCCGCGGCGAGCCGGCAGAGACGATCAGCATGCCGCCCCGACCATCCTCATGGATCCCCAACTGGATGTCCCGCGGCGTAAACAGGACGGGCGTGGTGCCTGATTTCAGGAGGGCATGGCACTGCTCCATGAGGGCCTCGATCCCCTGCTCGACGTTGACGGGAAGCCGGCCCAGCGCCGAAAGGATGTCGGTGCGCTGCGACTTGCCGCGCAACGGCGGAATGCCCAGCCAATGTCCCGACCAGACGAACAACCCCACCGACAGGTCCTCATCCAGGGCCAGCGCCGCCAGCGAAGCCGCCATGGCGATCGAACGTTCGACGAGCATTTGCTCGCGGGTCGTCTGCTCCTTCAGTTGCGTATCGACGAGGATCAGCAGCCGCGGCGGGGCGACCTGCGTCATTTCCTTGGACACCAGCACGCCGTTGCGCGCGCTGCGCCGCCAGTAGATCCAGCGCGGGTTGTCGCCGCGGCGAAATTCCTTGACGCCGTAGAACTCATCGCTTCCGCCCGGCCGCGGCCGCATGGTGGGACCGCTGCGGTCCGCCGAGCGGCACAACTGGAGCAGGCGAGGATCCACGCGCGCCAGCGGCGGGTAGATCACCAGGTGCTCCTTTTGCCGCTTCGTGACCGCCCGCTTGATGAAGCCGAAGGGAAAACTCGTGCCGAGCTGAAACCGATCGAACTCGTACACGCCACGGCGCTTGGCAACAAGCTCCGCGGGAACCATGGCAGTCATGCCCGGAGCGGCGTGGAGCATGTAGCTCTGTGGCTGGCGCGTGAACCCCTGTACCCCGTCCAGCTCACAGATGCTCACCGACAAGCTCGGCCAGAACCGCTTCTGGTTGGCGATCTCGTAAACCGTCCGTACCGTTCGCCCCACGACGCCGTGCTCGGGCAGGATCCGTCGCACTTTCAGCCTGCGCAGAACGAGACGGCTGATCACCCCGCTGATGAGCAGGATGCCGATCATCAAACCGAAGGTGCCGAAGAGGAGGTTGGCCTGGCTGTTGTTGGCCGCCAGCCCCATGAACAGCATGAGGCAGCAATAGACGAGCCCCGTCAGTGAAAAATCCACCCCGGGGCGTTCGCGCACGAGCGTGAGCCCGGCCCGTCGTTGCGCCTCGCGCGCCGCGGGTCCGCGCCCCATCGTTTGCCGCGCGGCGCTGAGAGCGGACAACTCTGCCGCCGCGGCCGTCGCCACGGCGGCGGCCGACGCATCACGCGCTGCTGGAATGGGCGCTTCAACCGGCATGGATAAACTCACCGCGGCGTTGCGACCTCAGCCAGTATCTTAGTCAACACGGCCTGATTGCCGCGCGCATCGCCATTGGAAAGGTAGGTTTTTCCCAAAACGCGGTGTCCGCAGACCGCGATGAACAGCGCCTTGACGTCGTCGGGCGTGACGTAGTCGCGCCCCGCCAGGAAGGCCGACGCCTGCGATGCCTGCGTCAGTGCCAGGGCGCCGCGGGGAGAAACGCCCAGGCGAAGCTCATCGCTCCCGCGCGTCGCCTCGACCAGGTCGAGGATGTAATCGACGATCGCCGGGTCCAACTTCACCTGCCCCATGGAATCCTGGAGCTCCACCGCCTGATGGGCGGTCATCACCGGCTGAAGCCGATCCAGCGCGCCGCGGCCCGGCTGGGTGGTCAGGATCTGGTGCTCGGAGCGGCGATCGGGGTACCCGACGGTGATGCGCACCAGGAAGCGGTCGAGCTGGTTTTCCGGCAGGTGATAGGTTCCCTCGAATTCAAACGGGTTCTGCGTCGCGACCAGCATGAAAGGGCGCGCCAGCGGAAAAGTCTGGTTCTCGACGCTCACCTGTTCTTCGCTCATCGCCTCCAGCAGGGCGGACTGCGTGCGCGGCGTGGTCCGGTTGATCTCATCGGCGAGGACGATGTTCGCGAATATCGGGCCCGGCCGGAACTCAAACACCTGGGTCTGATTATTCAGGATCGAGACGCCCAGGACGTCGCTGGGCAACAGGTCCGGCGTGAGCTGGATTCGCGTGAAGCGGCAATCGACGCTCCGTGCCAGCGAACGCGCGAGCACGGTCTTCCCCACGCCGGGCACGTCTTCGATCAGCACATGACCCCGTGCCAGCAGCCCGATCAGCAACAGGTCGATCGCGTGGGGATCCCCGAGAAAGACGGTTCGGATGTTGTCGCGCAGGGCATCGATAAGTCGATTCGGCACCGAGTTCACTCCACGTTCCGACCCCCCGGCGAGAAGGCACAGGGCAATATCGTAACCATAGAAAAATGATTCTGCACGCGGGCGAGAACCAGCGACATTCAGGGTGGGCCGGTCTCACCGCCTCTTCCTGATGGGCCGATCCGCCCTACACCGTGCGTTTAGTTGCGGAGATAGGCCGCGTTGTCGGCCGAGAGGAACCCCGTCCCCGGCGCCGCGGGCCCGGCGGAGCTGGCGGTGAAGCGGTCGAAGACTGTCTGGGCATGCCCGTCGCAATAGCCGACGTTGGTGGCGCGGCGATGGCGGTATCCCTGTGTCCCGGACCACCGTGCCCAGAAGCCCGTGTCGTCCGCGGGCAGCGGCGAGCGCATGAATTTGTCGG
This sequence comes from Tepidisphaerales bacterium, assembly GCA_038240605.1. GTDB lineage: Bacteria > Planctomycetota > Phycisphaerae > Tepidisphaerales > Tepidisphaeraceae > JBBSDP01. The sequence continues at coordinate 173,898 of JBBSDP010000002.1, forward strand.
CGCCCGCCACATATTGCCCATCGCCAAACAGGACGCAGTCGCTGGGCCGGGTCACGTCGGTCAACTTCGCGGGATTGGGGATGGTTTCAAACTGGCCGTGACCGATCGTGGACGTGTTGTAGTTGTAGCCCGTGTAGAAATTCCCGGCGGTGTTGGAGTTGCCCTCAAATGAGGGGCATTGCTGGACTGGCAGATCCCCTACCGCCTCCCACAACAGTCCGGGGGTGTTGGTCACGTTCGCGCCGATCGTGGTCGTGGTGAAATCCCAGTCCGTTTCGATCGTGGTCGCGCCGCTCGAGCTGAACCAATAAGCCGGCGGATAACTGCCCTTGAACTTGTCGGCATAGATGTTCACCGCGATCAGCATCTGCCTGAGGTTCGACAGGCACTGAACGCGCTTGGCCTCCTCGCGGGCGGTGGTCAGCGCCGGCATCAGGAGCGCAATTAACACCGCAATAATCCCAATGACAACCAGCAACTCCGCCAGCGTAAACCCTCGACTTGCGACGGAGCGATTGGAACGTGCCTGCATGACGGCTCCTCGAGCGGCAAAGACCGCCGCCCCATGGCGGCGGTCTTTGCTGAACGCAAGATCATCCATGACGACGCCGGCCCAGGCCCAAGCTCCCCATCACCAGGAGAAGGGCCAGGGAACCCGGCTCCGGCGTTGCGGAAATCGAATCCAGGACGAGCCGATCGCCCGCGGGCACATCAAATTTGATGTACTGAACTGAAGCGAGGTTTGAGCCGGCCAGGTCGAACCAGGTTCCGCCGGCCGAACCGTTCAGCAAATTCAGCATTTGGTCGTACGTGAGGCCGCTGAATTTCCGGAGCGGATCGTTCGCCGCAACCGGCGCTGTCGTGGAGTCCTGGAGGTCGAACGGCTGAAATTGATTGGCCGCCGCCGTCCCCAATCCCTGGTCGGCGAAGAAGAATCCGCCGGCGGAGGCGCCCGTCACTGTCGCATCCAGCCAGTAATTGGACGGCGCATCCAGTGCCACTACGGAATTTTGGAAAAGGGGAAAGAAATTGACGTTGTCGCTGCTGACGCTCACGATCGCCTGAGAAGGCTGCCCCAGGGTCGCGGCCGGCGAAGAGGCCGTGGCAACCGGTGCGGAGGTATTCAGGAGCCCCGTGTTCGTGAAGACGCCGATCTGACCCGTTCCCGGCACGGGCGAGGAAAGTTTCATCGTGATCGATCCCCCCGCTTTCACGATCAGGATCTGGCTCGAATCGTACGGCGGGTTAAAGGGGTTCAGACCCGACGTGAAACCCGTGTCGCCATCGAGCAGCCCGGTCGGCGCCGAGAGGTTGTTGTGGTTCGGATCGAGTTGCGAAGAGGCGACGACCCCCGACGCCGTCACACCGCCCCGCGCCAGCGAACCCATGGAAAGAAGACCGACGACTGCAAGGCCGCGAGGGGCTCTGGAAAGAAAACCGGACATGCGCACGCTCCTTGTGCCGATCGCGCGGCACAAAAGAAAGCCTTCGTGCTCGCGCATCGCCGCAACGAAGTACGGCGTCAGGCAAGACCGAGGCAGAGCATGTCCGTGTATCAGGCGGGGAGACGCGCGCGACCGCATCAGTGTGATGCGACCGCAGCGAAAACCGCCGGCGGGCGTGCTACAACCCGGCCGTCCCGTAGCGCGAGGACGATTCGGATCAACGGCCCACGGCGCACCATGCGCCGGGTCCGACATGCCCACAGGCCGGTCTTCTGGCTTAGGACGTGGAGCAATACGAATCGCCGATCTTCACCGGCGTGTCATACGCGTCCGGCACGGGTTGCCTTCCCACCGGTCAACCAGCAGTGGCATGGGTGGCCGTGCACTCGTCCATCACAGCGGCGCGTCCGCGGCGGAATTTCACCGCCTTCCCAATATCGAGGCACCGGCAACGCACAACGCGCACGTTACCCGCGCCCGACAGGCTTCGCAGCCGCCTGAAGGCGAGGTCAACACTAGCACTGACCAACGGGATTGCAACGACCGCCGTCCCACATTCCCGGAAGGGAATTTTTCTCTCCGTCCCTTCCAACTTGTGCGATATTCCCCCCAGGCTATAATCGTTCACGAACGGGCGATTGGCGCAGTTGGCTAGCGCGCCAGCATGACACGCTGGAGGTCACAGGTTCGAGCCCTGTATCGCCCATGTTGAACGCCGGTGACAGGATTTGTCAGCGGCGTTTTTCTTACGCATTTCCAAGCACTTGTGATCCGTCCGCACTGTTGGTCGAAACAAGCACCTGCCCGGGCGTTTTGTTCGCGATGCGACCCGAGGGACCACGGTTGCCTAGATTCGTTACAAGCGTTCGCGCCATTTCCTGACCACGGCATGGAAGCCTTCGGCAAATTAAGATTGGCGCTGCCCCGTCACCGGCTTTGCTGGTAAGGCCGCCAGGAGCTGAGAAGTCGGATCGGAAATGCGGTGTTCAGGCCTTTCGACGGCGGGCACGCAGGCCGTTCGATGTCGGCTCAGGCACCGTCGTGATCGAGATATCTTTCGCAAAGCTGGCAAATATTACTGACCGTAGCACCGACCGAATCAAGCGTCACGCTCGACGTGTTGGTCGTCGTGCCGTTGGAGCCGGTCAGTCTCAGCACATGGCTTCCCAGTGTAGCGGAGTTGTCGCCGCGCTGCCGATCCCCATGGCGGCTCAGCGCCGTTGTTTTCTGGACTGATGTGCGTGGCGGCGGTAACGGTTGGCGCGCCAGCCAGCGTAGCCCACCAGGCAGGCGACGAGCACGATCGCCGAGATGAGGAGGACGACGACTGGAGCGGACATTGAAGCCTTCGGTCCCGGTGCCGGCGGGCAAACGGTCGGGGCACGCGATCGTCGGCGCGAACTACCTGGCGCTGCGCTGGATGGAACCACGCCCCGTCTCCGTCAGCGCCACGCAACCATATCGGTTGGACTTGATGAAGCCCTGTCCTTTCAGCTCCGCGAACGCACCGTGGGCCTCGGCATCGGTGAGGTGTGCCTGATGAACGATCTCGCCGAACGGTGTCATGCGCGTGGCATGGTCGCCGGCCAGATCATAAAGCGCTGAAATGAACCGACGCGTTGGCAGTGGAATAGCCTTCATATGCTCCAGCGTACGTCCAATCGCCCACGGACGCACGCGCGGGCGCCGGCAAATCCGCATGCGTCAACTCCACCTCGAAAACGTTTGTAGAAAACGGGCGCGCTAGGCGCGACGGCGCCGGGCCAGCAGTAACCCGGTGCCCCCTACCGTCAGAAGCGCAGCCGATGCCGGCTCGGGAACCGCGTTGATCGCGGCGAACCAGGCGTTCCCCATTTTGTTATACCCGCTTTGATTGGGGTGGAGCCCGTCCGCCAGGTCAGTCGGCAGCACCACGCTGTGCAGATCGACAAAGGTCACCTTCTGGCCGAGGCCCGCATGCTGGCTGACGATGCCCGGCACGAAGGGGTTGAACTGGGTTTCGATCTGGGCTTCGAATGTCGGGATGTCGGTCCGCAAAAGCAGGTTGGACACGATCAGGTGGGCGTTGGGCCGGTCGGTCGTGATCTGGGTGATCAGGGAATCCAGGCGGTTGATCGCGGTAGACGTATTAAATTGCTGTCCGAAGTCGTTGGTGCCGATCAGCAGCAAAATAAAATCGGGCTGAATGCCCGAGTTAAACCAGATTCCGCCAGAATCGAGGTTGCCGGCAATCTGGTCGATCCGAAAGCCGGAGTGTCCCTCGTGATGGATCTGCCCGGCGTTAATCAGGGTGGTGGAGTTGTTGTCCGTCGCGCTCCCAATGAAATTGAAGCTCCGCGAAGCGCCCGACAGATCGTTAAAAAGCTGTGTGCGATATCCACCGGCCACCGGCACCCCGTCGGTGATCGAATCCCCCAGTGGCATGATCTGCGCAGATGGAGATCCCCATGCGTTGGAGGCGGCGAAGAAAACGCACAATCCCCATGAGCACGATGCTGTCCATCCGAGCCACGAGAATGTTTTCACCACGATCCTCAATGTGCTGAACGCGCCATCCCCCTGTGACGGAATTGTACCAAGGTTGCCGCTTATCAACACGATCGTATGATGCCTGAGTCATCCCGCCAAGACCGATCAAACCCAGGGTGGCTGATCTGGGACCATCGTTCGAAAACCGCGAATTTCACCTCCCCGAAAGCACGTCAACGCCCCCGGTGCTTCCGTACCGGGGGCTTGAGCTATGGCGTTGGAACTTCAAATGCCGTTCAGCGTGATGATGTCGGATCGAAATAGATGCGATAGGTGTGATCCGCATCCATCTTACGCTCCACGACGCGCTGGCCGTCGAGCTTTACAGAACCGTCCGCCGGATCGAGCGTGAAGCGCTGGTCCCGGTCTACACGGCCAGCCCACATGAGCATTCCGCTGGAGGCATCGTTTACGTAGACCATGCCGCTGCGGTCGGGGCGATACGTCACGGCGTCATGTCCACTGACGGAGCGCACCTCTCGTGCCGTATCGGGGATATCCCGAGAGACGTTGGCGCGCGCCCTGTCGCCGTAATCTCGGTCGTGCGCGACGACGACATCGCCGTTGACAGTACGCGTTCGCTCAACGTGGCGACCGTCCGATGATTCGCAGCCGACCGACAACCCGCACGTTCCCATGAAAGCAATTCCGAGCAATGCAGATGAGCGATACATAAGAGGCCTCCGGGCAAGGATTATGCTCCCTAACAAGGCCGCACGCGCGACCGACCTCAGCATCGAGCAAAGCGTGTTCCGAAACTCGGCGAATCGATCACTCGGCAGGTTCGACGGCCTTTCCGACCCCGCGACGAGCATTTGTCATTGCCCCGAAGTCGAATCGCCTCCGCCAACGTGACCCACAATGTCGCCGGGCTGTGCTTCGCTTAGACTTTGTCCGAGCGACAGGAGTGGTGGGGTGATCGTTCATTCGCCTGGAGACGTTTGAGACTGAACTTACGATCTGCCTGTTCGCCCGGCAAGGCTGGCCACGGTGGCGATCAGTTCCGCGGGCTCCACTGGCTTGGCGATGTGCGTCTGGTAACCCGCCAGCATGGCCCGGCGTCGGTCATCGGAACGGGCATAGGCAGTCAGGGCGATTGCCGGAACATCGCCTCCTCCTGTCGGTCCCAATGCCCTGACGTTGCGGATCAGCACGTATCCGTCTTCGCCTGGCATACCGATGTCGGATAAGAGCACGTCCGGCTTTTCCAGCCGGATGGCTTCGAGCGCTTCCGCGGCAGACGAGGCGATCGTGACGATCGCTTCGCAGTCTTCCAGCACCCGTTTCACCAGCAGGCGTGCGTCGAGTTCATCGTCCACGACGAGCACTCGCACGCCGCTCAGCTTGATGCAGGCGTCTACCGCGGACGGGGGCAGGGCGAAATCCGCCGCGGGGTGACGCCGTTCCACCTCTGGCAACGAGGTGGGAAGCAGAGGGGTCAACGGAAGTGTGACGGCGAACGTCGAACCCTGACCTGGTCCCCCACTCGCGGCCCGAACCGTTCCCCCGTGAAGCTCCACCAGTTGCTTGACGATGCTCAGTCCGAGCCCCAGCCCGCCGTGCGTACGTGTTGAAGTGGCGTCACCCTGCCGGAAGCGGTCGAACACATGAGGAAGGAATTCGGGCCGGATCCCTTCGCCGGTGTCGATGACGCTGATTTCCAGGTGTGAATTCACCCGCTCCAGAACCACCTGCACCCGTCCTCCGCGCGGTGTGAACTTGACGCCGTTGGAAAGCAAATTCCAGAAGATCTGCTGGAGGCGATTGGGGTCGCCGCTCACTGTCGGTGACACGGGATCCAGCACCATCTGAAATCGCACACCCTTTGCATTGGCCGCGGGGCGCACGGTCTCGACCGCCGCCTGCACGACCGCGGCAAGGTCGACCCGCTGCACGTCGAGCCGGACCTTGCCGCTGATGATCCGGCTCATGTCCAGCAGGTCTTCGATGATTTGCGTCTGAGCGCGGGCGTTGCGCTCGATCGTCCGCAGGCCTTCCGCCAGGTCCGCCTCGTCCCTGGTTCCGCTGGCAAGGATCTGCGACCATCCCAGGATGGCGTTTAGCGGGGTGCGAAGCTCGTGGCTCAGGTTCGCGAGGAACTCGTCCTTCATCCGGCTGGCGCGCTCGGCCTGGGCCCGCGCCGCCCGCTCGCTGTCGAGCAGGTGTTCGTTCTCCGCCTGGAGCTGTTTCTGATCGTGAATGTCGGTGCAGGTGCCGTACCAGCGGACGATGCGGGCGTCACCATCGCGTATCGGCAACGCCCGCGCGAGGAACCAGCGGTAGTTCCGGTCGCCGCCCCTCACTCGGAACTCGATCGTGTATGGCTCCCCCGAGCGGAGCGATAACGACCACGACTCGCACGCCCGTGGAAGATCATCCGGGTGGATATACCGATCCCAAACCGCCGTATCCCCGGCATCGTGGGGGAGGTCGATGTACTCAAACCAGCGGCGGTTGTAATAGTCGAGGACGCCATCGGGGCGCGCCGCCCAGACGATCTGCGGCATCGCATCGGCGAGCCGCCGCAGGTTCTGCTCGCTCTGCCGGAGCGCCCGCGCGACGCGGGCGCGTTCGATGTAAGCCCACGACCGCTCCACGACCGCTTCGACGAGGCCCACTTCGTCGGCGCTCCATCGGCGCGGCGTCGTCTGGTGGACGGCCATCATGGCAAGCAGCTGCCCGCCCCGGACAAGCGGGCAACAGACGATCGCCTTGATCGCGATCGCGTTGAACGTCTCGGCGCCTTCCTGCGGCGTGAGCTCCGCGGCCACGTCGTTCACGACCAGCGTGTGACCCGCTCGCTGCGCAGTGGCGGCGCGGGATCCGAAGTTCGACAGCCGGTACCTGCCCGCGCTGCTGGCGCATCCGTCGGCGTAGTCCGGGTGAATGATGAAGTGCTCGCCGTCAGCCTCGACGTCGGCGTCCGCGCATCGCGACGCCCCCAGGTGCACGCCCAAATGTCGAACCGCCGCCGCCACCACCTCCTCAGGCTCGATCAACTGGCTCGTCATTTCGCCCAGCTCGCTGAGGAAACGGAAGCGCTGCTCGCTGGACCGCAGCGCTGCCTCGGCCACCTTTCGATCGGTCACATCACTGGTTGCGCCAAGCATCCGCACCGGCTGGCCTGTGCTGTCGTGGAAGACCCGCCCGTTGGTCGTGAGCCAGCGGACCGCCCCATTATCGTGCCTCACGCGGAATTCGATTTCGTAGGGTGAGCCGGTCGAGACCGAATTCTGGATCGCGGCCTGCACCCGATCCACGTCGTCGGGGTGAACGATCTGGGCGAAGGCCGCGATCGTTCCCGGGAACTCACCGGGCCGCACGCCGTGGAACTCGTAGACCCGCTCGGACCATGCCACCTTTCCGCTGACGATGTCCCAGTCCCACGTTCCCGTGTTGCCCGCGTCCATCCCCAGCCGCAGGCGCTCCTCGCTTTCCTTCAGCGCCGCTTCCTGCCGCCGCCGTTCGGTGATGTCGCGGATCTGGCCCGTGAAGGAAGGCGGGCCTTCCACGGCCATGCGGGTGATCGACAGCTCGATGGGAAATTCCGATCCATCCTTGCGGACCGCCGGCAGCTCCAGGCGCCGGCCGATCACCGCGCCCTCGCCCGTCGCGAGGAACCTGGCGAGTCCCGCCCGGTGCGGGTCCCTCAAGGCCGGCGGGATGATCAGCTCCGCCATCTCGCGCCCGATGACCTCGTTGCGGGTGTAGCCGAAGGTCTGTTCGGCGGCGGGGTTCCACTCGGTCACGCGACCCGCATGGTCCATCGACACAATGCAGTCGAGCGCCGCGTGGAGGATCGCCGCAGTTCGCGCCTCGCTTCGCGCCAGGGCCTCTTCGGCACGCCGACGGCGGATGAACTGCCCGACCTGCCTGCCGACGACGAGCATCATGTCAACCAGCGGTTCGTCGGGCGATCGGACCCGCTCGCTGAAGAACTCCATCACGCCGAGGACCTGCTCACCCGCAAAGATCGGAAAACCAATGGCCCCGTGAAGGCCGGCTTGAATGGCCGCCTGGCGTCTGGGGAAATTGTCTTCCTCAGCGACGTCCGTGATCAGGGCAGGCGCGCCGCTGGCCCATACTCGTCCGGGTAGACCCACATCGGCAGCGAACGTGATCTGCCGGATCATCGCTTCGAACTGCGGCATCGAAAATGTAGGGTTGCTCCACCCCTGGAGCCAGCGCAAGACATCCCGTTGCGGCGCGACCTCCCATAGGTTTCCGCACTGCCAGCCGGACGTGCGGCAAACCGCCTCGATGACCGCCGGTATAGCCTCGTGGAGATGGGTGGCTTCAGCCAGAACGCGGCTGACGGCATGTTCGGTCACGAGCCGAGCTTCGGCCAGCTTTCGCGCAGTCCGGTCCCGCATCAGCTTGGCGTACCCGACGAGCGCGCCCCCCTCGTCCAGCACCGCGGTCATCACGCCGCTGGCGTAGAACCGCGACCCGTCCTTGCGGACGTGCCACCGCTCATCGGTTGCCCGGCCGGCCTGGGCGGCGGTTTTCAGCTCCTGCTCCGGCAGGCCGCGCGCCCGGTCCTCGGATGTGAACACTACGCCGCCTGGCTGGCCGAGAATCTCCTCTTCCTTGTAACCGAGGATCCGCTCCGCTCCCTGGTTCCAACTGGAGACAAGTCCGTTCACGTCCATCATGAAGATGGCGTAGTCGGTGACGTGCTCGATCAAGAGCCGGTAACGGCGTTCGATCTCTTGCGGGGTCTCGGTCATGCGGTGGACAGCTTAGGAAGCAACGGGCTTGGATGAAACCCCGATGCGTCACGAGAGGCGTGCGCGGAGCCGCGCTGCGCGCCGTTGCTCCGCCTGAGCATACCGGCGGATCTCGTCCTCCGTTTCCGGCACAACCGGCGTGATCGCAACCGGACGCAGTGAATCATCGACCCCCACGAACGTGAAGTAAGCGGAAAAAATTTGCCGGCGTTCCAGCGTCTTGAAGTCCTCGGCAAAGACTTTGACGCCGACCTCCATGCTCGTGTGCCACACGCGATTGACCGCCGCCTGAAAGACGAGGATATCGCCATGGCGCGCGGGGCCGAGGAAGCGGACGGAATCAACGCCGAGCGTGACGCATGAGCGGCCGGCGTGGCGCGATGCGACCACCGCCGCAACCCGGTCCGCCTGTTCGAGGACCCGTCCGCCAAAGAGGGTGCCGACCGGGTTGAGGTCGTTGGGAAACACCATGGCGGTCTGGTCGTGGATGGCGGAGTCCCTGACGCGCCTGGGCTGAAGTGGATTGGTCATTGATCAAAGAGGCGGCTTGCCCCCGTTTCAGCCTCGCTTCTTCGTCAAGACGACAACGACGTGACCGCCGTCCTGATCGGGCGTCGGAGCGAACGTGGGATGGATGATGTGGATTCGCTGGTCGATCCCGGGGATCGCGCCGCGGTGAATCGCGTCGCGCACCGCGTCCAGCCGCTGGCTGCCCATTTCCAGGCAGGCCGCCCGTGTTCGGCGCGGCGTCTGTCGATCCGCGCCGGGACGCAGCAGCTCGTAGAGGCGATCGAGGGCGTCTTCGGTTTGTGCCAGTTCGCGGTCGATTTGACGCAGGCGTTGAGCCGAAGGGGCCGGCGTGCTGCCCGACCACGCGGCCAGCTCGCCGCGTGCTTCGCCGGCAACGGTGGTGCGGGTCGCCACAAGCTCTGCCTTGTGGGTGCGGAGCTGCGTGGCGAGCAGGAGGCACGTGTCGGGAGACGGGTTCGCCCGGACCGCGGCGCGAGAGACGTCACCCTCGTTCAGGACATGCGTAAGCGTGACTTCCAAAGACTTGTCATCACGCAGTTTCTTCAGCAGCACGGCCAGCGCGCGGGTGTCGTCGGTAGACAAAACAGCGTCGCCGGCGGCAAACGGCAGCATGATCGGCTCAAGCTTGTCCTTTCCCTTCCCCACATCCAGCCCGACGATTCCCGCCAGCGCATTGACCCCCTTCACGGGCGCACTAGCAATCGCCGTAATGACGACTGATGCGACCGCGCCGACCATCTGTCCTCCGACGCTTTCCACCTTTCCCTTTTCCACCGGCGCGCTGATTGGGATCGTGATGCCGCCATCCGGGTCCTGCATGACCTTGATCGCACCGTCGAGCGGGATCGGCAGCTTCAGAGCGCGCTGAATGGGGCCATCGGGCGGTTCGTCCACGCTTAAATCAGTCAGGACAAACTTGGAGCGGGTCTGAATGCTTCCGTCGCCAGGAAAACGCAGGTCGGTGCTCGCGTCCAGATTGCCGGCGTTCAGCGTCACGCCCAGCGCGTGAGCCACGCCGCGAAAGCCACTGAGATCCACGGCGTTGAGCGAGCTTTTTGCCCAGCCCTTCGTGGCCGGGTAGAGCGACAACGCGCCGCTTGAAGCGACCTGCGCGAACAGCTCGCGCTGCTCCGTGCCGCTCGACGCGTTACGGCTCGGAAGGGCTACCTTGCCGGAATTCGCCAGCAGGCTGAATCGGAACGGGCGATCTTCAAATGTGGCCAGGTTCGATACATCACGCGCCTCAAAATCCAATCCCTGAACCGGTACGTCCAGCGGCGGGTCCATCACGCGATCTTCGAAGCGAATGTCGGCGCCGCTGATCGTCAACTTGTCGATTCGGATCTCGTGAGCCGGCCGAACAGACGCGACCGGCGCAATGGCCGGCGCGGCAGGTGGTGGCGGTGGAGATGCGACCGCGGGGTGCGGTTTGGCCGGCTGGGTGTCCGGCACACCAAACGTCATCAACTCGGGCGGCAGCTTGAGCACCATGCCGGCGACGTGCAAGCCGTCCTTATCTCGAAACGCACGACCCTGTGGCTTGGTAATTTCCACCGAGTGAAGGAGAAGATTGCCGTCGGACGGGGTGTAACGAATTCCGTCGGCGCGAACTTCCTCGACGCCGGCCAGCACCGGCCCATCCGCCTTCTCCCGAAACTCAACCTGGTTCAGGACGAACTCGGCCTCGATCGGCTTGGAGAGATCGAAGCCCACCGGTCGAGCCGGCTGCAACTTTGCCTGCGCCTCCAGGTGCGCGTGAAAGCGCCCCTCGCTCAAATCGGCGCCGTCGAGCTGCTCCTTCATCTCCGGGAGCCAATCGGTCAGGCCCGTGCCGCGGATGGCGCTGGCCGTCAGATCGACGGACAGCGTCGGACGCGAAGCGAACGGCGTGAGGCGGGCGTCCACGAGAAATGCTCCAACGATCGGATCCACCGCGCCGGTGACTCGCACCGCCACGGGCGGACGTGAATCGGGGTCATCGCCGAGCAGCTCGATGCGCTTGGAATTTCGAACGGTGACCCTAGACAGCACCAGGGAAGCCGACCCGCGCCGGCTTTCATCCAAATACCGGACCCGGCTCAACTCGACGTTCAACCGATCCAGCGTGACCAACGGAAGACGCTGGAGAACCTGCGCCGCGGATGGAAGCGTCGTGGGCGCGCCCGCGGCAGCAACCGCGACTGGCGCGGCGGACAGTCTCGACGTCGGCGCTTCCAAAGGCGGCGCTGCTGGCGCGGTCGGCTTCGTGGCGGATGTGCCCGGAGCGGTCGGCGCGATCGCAAGCCCGCCGGCGAAGAGTGTTCCATCTTTCGCCTTTCGCAGATCCGCCTCGAATCCTGTGAAGGCCACTTCATCGATCGCGACCACGCGATGCGGCGAGTCGAGCCTGGCTAGATTGATCGCCGCTCTGTCAAATTTGAAGACCGGCTCACCTTTCGCCCCGTCTCGAAGTTCAGTTGCGCCAAGCGCGAAGCTGCCCTTCTCCCCCCCGCCGGCGGCGCGAACGATGTCAACATCAACGGTCGTGTTCAGCCGGCCGTCTTCCAGCGCGAGCCGGATTCCGGGGGGGAGATAGTTTCCGATCCGGTCCGGGCGTATCCCGTCGGCGTTGACGGCAACGTGCAGCGACGGCGCAACCGGAGAGGCGGAGAGCGAGCCCGTGATCGCAACCTGGTCGACGCACTCCTCGGCTGACAAATGCACATCCATTTTGGCCGGCGGCGCCGCGCGACCGAGGACGAGGTTCGAGAGGTTCAAGTCAGCATGGGCAACGGTCGACATCGGTTGCCGTGTGGCTTTGTCGGAGAACGCAACACTGGCGCCCGTGACGTTGATTTGTCGAATCGTCGCCGGAAATGTTGCGTTCAGGGACAATGCCCTCAGCAAACCTGCCAGCGGATCGGCGACGATCTGGCCGACGGAAATTCCCGATTGGGGCGGCGCGGGGACGGGGACCAGATGAATGCCGGCGACGACGATCGTGCCATCGGCTTCGCGCCTGACCACGGCGCGAGGCTTGTTCACATCGATGCCGGCTACCACCATCTCGTGCGGGTGCCATTCCAATCCGCTGATGCGCAGGGCATCGAGTCCTGCCAGCTCGCGATCGGCATCGTCGAGGCGAACACCCTCGACCGCCATTGACGCACCCAGACCGTTTGCCAGGCGGGTAACGGCGGCATGGGCATGTAGTTTCAAGGCGGCGTGATGGATCAACGGTTCGATGCCGGCGGCCTTAAGCATCCCGGCAATGGAATCCCCGCTCAATCCTTCGCCATGCACGTCGAGGTCCAGCGCCGGACCGCCGACGTACGGCGTAATGGTTCCCTCGGCGGAGAGCCGATCTGCCAGGCCCGGCGCGGAGAGCCACGCCGTCAATTTCGCAGGCGGCGTATTGCTCGTCGTGGAATTGGGATCGATCACCAGGCCGCTCAGCTCGACCTGCGCATCGTTCAGCTTGAGCGAGACCGGCGGCTTGGCGGCCTGGTCATCAAACAAGAGTCCGATCTTTTTCCAGGAAAATCGATCGATCTCCAACCGCGGAAATTGCGCAGGCGCCGCGGCTTCGGGCTGAGTTGTCGCGGTTGAAATCGCGGTTGATTCGCTGACCGGCGTGTCATTCTTCACGGTCGGCGCGGGCGTGGGGCGCGTACGGAATCCAAGGAGCGAGAGGTTCCCCTGCGGATCGCGCCGCGCCGCGAAACGCGGCCCGGTGATTTCCATTGCACCAATCTTCAGCAGTCGCTTCGCCGGATCGATTGCCAAATTGGCGACGTGAACACCGTCGAGAGCGAACAGTTCAGTCGTCGCATCGCGAAGCGTGACGCGATCGAGCCTGGCATCGCTGAGGCCAATTCCGGGGCCAGGCGATAGAACGACTTTCGCGTCACAGGCGATCTCGCCATGTTCCAGCAGGGAGTCGACCCCCATCGCTTCCAGGTAAGGACGAATGGCAACCAGATTGATCCCACCCACGCGCAGCTTCATCTCCGCGGTCCGATCCTCGGCGCCAGACCCGAACGCGCCATCAAGCGTGATCAGGCCGGCCAGCCCGGGCGCGCGGATGCGGGCCTTGATCGAACCAGGACGGACGACGCCTGAAGGTTCGGACGTGCTTCCAGAGGCGTCGATCTCATCAACCAGCAGCGCAAGCTGCGTTGGCGGCGAAACGCCGTGATCGGAAAAGAGGGCATCGACATGGTGGATCGACAGCGACCCCAGACTCACACCAAACGGAGTGGACGACGGCTGCGTCGAAGATGCCGCGACGCTCACTGCATGTTCAGGCCGACGTTCCGCTGCCGGGGCAGTGGATGGCTTGTATCCAAAACCTGCAATTTGCAGACCGCCATCCGGCCCGCGTTCTGCTTTGCAACGAACGCCGTCGATTGAAATGCGGCGCAGGTTCGCTGCAAGCCCATCGACTGAATCGACGTCGAGCGCAAGCTGGTGCAGGTTGAAGAAATTGTTCCCGTCCGCGATGGCGCTCAAGTCATCGAGCACCAGGCGTCCGGCCAGCGCGCCGGCCCGCGTGGCTGGTGTAACGTGCAGCATCGCGGCCATGCGCATCGACACCGCGTCAGCCGAAGCCTGGAACCCAAGGGGACGCAGATACCCTTCAAGCGGACGAGGATGCAGGCCATTTACGGACACGCGTATTTTGGCATCGAGCGCATTGGACTGCACCCGCCCTTCCGCCTCGATCCGCAGGCTGTCGAGCACTGGGTCGGAGGTGAGGTCCATGGTCAGCCGAGTCGGACGATCGGTGGCGCCCAGGTCCGTGAGCCGCATGTTCATCTCGAGCTGCGTGTCGAGCGCCGGCTTCAGTCCCGGATCGCGCAGGTGAACGCGGACCTGCTGCAATCGAAAGATGTCGATCTTCAAGGGGGGACCCAGGTCGATCGGCTTGGTGGACGGGGTCGCTGTCGCTGGCGGAGGCGCCGAGAGGGACGCGGGAAGATGCTGGAGGATCGGAATGGTCCCGTCTGCCTTTCGCTCCAGCAGGAGGTCGATCCCCTCCGCCTCGGCGCGTCGGACTATCAACCGACCGCGTAACAGTGGAAGCGCGGCGACGTCGGCGCGGCAGTAATCCGCGCGAAGCAACGGCTCGCCGCCGTCGCGCGGAGCGATCGTCAGGTTCCAGAGCCCGACGTCACCGTCGATGAGGTACATGTCGGTCCGCTCATAGGTACATGTAAGGTTGAAGCGAGCGGCGACCTTCTGAAGAACGGTCGGCAGGAGCAAGACGACCAGGATCCGGCCGATCATCACCAGCGCCAGGAGGATCAAACCCGTCCAGATCAATCGGCGTCGCCAGCGGCGCTTGCGCGGCGCAGGTTTGGCGGCGGACTGATCTCCCGGAGCTTTCGAAGCGGGATCAGCCTGCGGCGTTCCGCCAGCGGCGATTGGGGAATCGCTCATGAGCCACCTCCCGGCTGCACGGGCCGGGCCGGCGCGGCCAATGCCTTTTCCAGCGCGGCCCGGCGGATCTTGGACGAGGCCAATGGGTCATATCCGCCGGGCGAGCGGCCGCGTTCCTTCAGCCAGTCGAACGCTCGAACGCGGGATGCCGGCGAATTGTCTTCGAGGAAAATGTAATTCTGCGCCACAAGCCGGGAATCCAGATCCGCGGTGGATGTCGCGCCGCGCAGCACCTCGGAGAGTGCGTCCGGGTGGCGCCCTGCCTCACCGGCACGCAGGGTGAGCACTGCCGCCAATTCCGGCGCGAGCTTTCCCGCCGCGAGTTGATCGTTCATCGCATCAAAGGCCGCGACCTCCATCGCGAAGCCGAGCGACTCCTTATTCAGGGACGTTCCCGAACCTGCCTTAGCGCGAACCGCCTTCGAGAGGCGGACAAGGGTGGCCTCGTCGGCGACGAGCGTCAGGTCTTCGCAAACGTGCGCGCCGGTCTGGACCGCAACGAACACCAGCGCGGGGCGGGATGATCCCGGGCGGTCGAGGGAGCGCAGGGCGGCATGAAGACCGGCTAGCTCGCCATCGCTGGCCGCGAGCGGTTGCGTTTGTGGAGCGGATCGATTGACGGTGCGAAGCGTGTCGGTCACCACCAGCTCGTGAAAGGGATCATGCGAGCCCGGACTGACCTCGATAACCGCAACCAGCGTCCTGCCGTCCAGTCGAAACGGAAGAACGACGGCCGACCGATCCGTCCCCTGCCCCAACGGACGATTCAGAATTGCCGTCTCCTGCTGAAAGACGAACTGATCGCGATCACCTTGCGATGTCTCGCGCGCACCACCCGTGTTTGCGTCGGTCGCTTCATCGTGTTCGCTCGACCTTGCTCCGTTATCAGGCACGTCCTGGATGACGAGGCCGACCTCCAACTGCTCCGCACCGCCGGCAGGCGACGCGACGCGCCACAGATCAATCGCGGCGAATCGGCGATGGGGGACATCGGCGCTCGACGGGTCGGTTACGCGAAAGCTCAACGTGATCCCCATCGGCAGCGCGCCGCTCAGGCGAGTGGCCGGCGTTGCAGCACCGTACTTCCCACTGGTGAGGCTCGCGAGGAACGAGGTCGCATCGTCGATGGACCCGGCCCGGGCCGTCCGTGTCAGCTCCCCAGACGTGAGGACCGGCCGGCCGCCCCGACTTGCCATGACCAGCGTCGCGCTCGTCCCCACCGCTTGCAGTTGGTCCATCGGGGGCTTGGAGACCGCGACGAACGTCACGGCAACATCCAACGCTGACGCCGCATCAGCGTTACTCGGCTTGGTTGTGATCGGCCCGGATAACGGCGTGCCTGGAAACGCCCGGACTTCCAAAGCTGATTGAGGCAATGCGGGAACCGGCGCGGGGCGGCGAGCGGAAACGCACCCGGGCAGAGCGACCAGGCTCGCGCAGGCTCCTATTGCATGGAGTGTGGGTATGATCGGGCTCAACTTCACGGAGGGTGTTCCTCGAAGCCGTCCCTCTCCTGCCGCTTCCAACATCAGCGATCATAATTGGCTGGGTTGCCAGATCAAGCATATTGTCGACACCAATTTTGAATGGACCGGTGAATGCAAGTCGTTTTGAAATATGAGGATCAGTTCGTTAATCGTTCCTTGATCGCCAGCGTACTCGGCGCGTCTGGCGGGCTGGCGACAACAGCCTATAATCCGCCGCCACTACTGAATTTGGCGACGCGAAGGCATTGATGTGACCATCACGTCTGGCGTTGCGGTGGGGTGGATCGAAAGGAGTCGCGTTGGCCGAGCGTTATTTCCAGCACACGTTTCCCAACGGCCTGACGCTGCTGGGCGAAGAGATGCCGGCCATGCAGTCGGCCGCCATGACATTCCTGGTGCCGGCGGGGTCGGCAACGGACCCGGTGGATCGCTGCGGATCGGCAACCGTCTTATCTGACCTGGTCCTGCGCGGCGCCGGCGATCGCGATAGCCGGCAGCTCACCGACTACCTCGACAGCCTTGGACTCCAGCGATCCAGCAGCGTGGGGGTGCACCACACGCGCTTCGGTTGTGCCGCGGTCGCGGGCAAGGTCATGGAGAGCCTGGCCGCTTACGCCGACATTGTTCGACGCGCTCAATTGCCCGAATCCGGCTTTACAGCCGCGCGCGACCTGACGCTTCAAGCACTGGCGGGGATCGAGGACGAGCCGCGTCAGAAACTTCTCATCAAACTCCGCGAGTGGCACCTCCCTTCTCCATATGGCCGCAATTCGATGGGCCGTGAGGAAGACCTCCAGAAGCTCACGCTCGACCTGTGCCAGGTGGACTACCGGCGGCGATACCACGCGGACGGCGCAATTCTCGCCATCGCTGGGAAGATCGATTTCCCGCGCTTGCGCGACGCCATCGAAAAGCACTTTGGCGACTGGGACGCCGGGCCCCCGGTTGAGATCCAGTTGATGCCGCCGCCCGGGCAGGTCCATCACGAGGATCAGAAGAGCGAACAGACGCACATTGGCATCGCGTTCCCGTCCGTCCCGGAAACGGATCCGGATTACTACACGGTGCGGATGGCAGTCGAGGTGCTGAGCGGCGGCATGAGCGGCCGGCTCTTCACGGAAATCCGCGAGAAGCGGGCCCTCTGCTATTCGGTCTGGGCCGGTTACAGCAGCCTGAAAGGACAGGGAAGCATCCTCGGCTACGCCGGCACGAGCAACGAACGCGCCCAGGCGACGCTCGACTGCCTGGTCGCGGAATTTCACCGGCTGCGCAAGGGCGTCGAGCCGGCCGAGCTGGAGCGAGCGAAGATCGGACTGAAGGCGGGGACGATCATGCAGGGTGAATCGACCAGCGCCCGCGCCGGCGCCATCGCCCACGATTACTTCATGCGCGGTCGCATTCGTCCCCTCGAGGAGATCAAGGCGGCAATCGACGGCGTCACCGTCGAGAAAGTCAACGCGTACCTGAAGAACAACGAACCGGGACAGTTCACCCTCGTCACGGTCGGGCCCAAGTCGTTGAACGTGCCGAGCACATATCAATGACGGCCTGAAGCGGCGCGTCGCTCGGCTCAATCGACATCGGAGAACGACATCCACCATGGCACTCACGTTTCACCACAAGCAGCTTCCCAACGGACTGGACATCGTCGCCGAGCGCAACCCGGATTCGCATTCGGTGGCACTGGGATTGTTCGTCAAGACGGGCTCCCGGGACGAATCGCCGAACGTGAACGGCGTCTCGCACTTCCTCGAGCACATGATGTTCAAGGGCTCCAGCAAGTACACGTGGGAGGACGTGAACCGGATCTTCGATGAGATGGGCGCGAAGTACAACGCCTTCACTTCGCAGGAGCTGACCGCGTATTACGCCAACGTCCTCCCGGAATTCACCGAGAAGGCGGTCGAGCACCTCTCCCACCTGTTGCGGCCGGCGATCCGCGTCGAGGATTTCACCACGGAGAAGAAAGTGATCCTGGAAGAGATCGCCATGTACCTTGATGACCCGGGCCACCGCCTGTACGAACGCCTGATGGAATCGCACTTCGGCAACCATCCGCTGGCGATGAGCATCCTCGGATCGCCGGAATCGATTCGGAAGCTTCAGCGCGACGAGATGGCCGAGTATTTTCAGAGCCGTTATGGGCCGGGGAACATGGTCTTCTCGGCGACCGGCGACTTCGCGTTCGAGGACATCGTGAAGCTGGCGGAACGTTACTGCGGCGCGTGGCCACACGTCGACGCGCCGCGCCACCAGCCCGAACCGCTGTATCGTCCACAACGGCTCTCGATGACCGATGCCAAGCTCAACCGCCAATACACGATGGCGATGACGCCCGGGCCCACCGCGCAGGACGAACGGCGGTTTGCCGCACGCGTGCTCGCCGATGTCATCGGCGACAGCGAGGGAAGCCGTTTCTATTGGGCGCTGGTCGACAACGCGATCGCGGAAGATGCTGACTTCGGCTTCTACCCGCACGACGGGTGCGGCAGCTTTTACGCCGCCCTCACCACCGCCCCCGAGCGTTCGGCTGAAGCTTTGGAGATCGCGCTGGCCGAGCTGAAGAAGGTGAAAGACGACGTAAAGGACGACGAGGTCGACCGCGCCAAGAACAAGATGGCCAGCAGCCTGGTGCTTCAGGGAGAGATCCCGCTCGGCCGGATGCGGTCGATCGGCAGCCAGTGGATCTATAACAAGGAATACCGCTCGCTGGAGCAGGACATGGCGGCGCTCCGGGCCGTCAACACTGCCGCCCTTCGCCAGCTGATCGACGAGTTCCCCTTCGACCCGATGACGATCGTCAGTCTCGGCCCGGGTCCAGAGTCCAAAGAGACGTGACCGCGGCCCAGCGCGGCTGCGTGCGGTGCTTAATCCGCCCGCTCGAGAATGATCGACTTCATGAGCGGCTTGGAGCCGCAATGGATGTCGTATGCTTCATCGGACGTCGATGAGACGTGCACGTCCGTATGCTTCTGCCCCATCTCGTCCCAGACATACGTGATCTTCACCGGCGCGGTGCCCCGCCGCGGCTCCTGATAATCAGCGTCGATGCGAAGATCCATGAGCGTCGTCGTATTCCGCTCGACGCCGCTGAAGCGGACTTTCGCCGACCGGGCGCCGGTCGGCACATCGGTCAAGACGAAGTACCTGCTGGAGCCAATACCGGTCGGACCTTCCAGGGCGCCGATCGATGTCCACCGTTTGCCGCCATCGAATGACGTCTCGATCTTCCACCCGTCGCGTGCGTCGCGGGCACGGTAGTGGGCGCCGACGCGCAGGCGCGTGATATCGCCGGGGGTCTGGATCGGGAAAGTGATGTCACCCGCGCCGTTTTGAACGCGCAGGTTCGGGTCGGCGATGTTGCGAAGGTCGGGGTGGAAGTCGGTGTAATAGGCGTTCTTCCCCTTCCACTCCGGCTGGGTCGCGGGATTGATGGTGATCGTCCCTTCCTCTGCGCCCTCGGAGAACTTGATGTGATTCGATCCCTGCGCCAGCGCCGGCAGCGGGCGCTGGGAATGCTGGATGTCATGTGAGACGCGCAGGGCATCCAGCCCCGTCCCCTTCCCCTCGAGCGTGAGGCGAAGCCGGTAATCGTAACGCCGATAGACCAACGTCTTGAGGTCAATGTGCTGAGCGCCGCTGACAGTGATGCGCGTGAGCGGCTTCCAATCCAGTCCGTTGTTGTCGGAAAGCTCGATCACGATTGCCCCCCCATCGCCGACGACTGCTTTGGCGTCGAGCGCGCCGCTCAGGTAGACGTAACTGGACGGCATGCGGAATGAGAAGTGACCGGCCTTCGACGTATCCTTCACGTGAACGGCAGGTCCGCCGGCGCTGTCTTCTCCAGAGGCGGAAAGGTTATCGACCTCCAGCATTCCGCCGCGAAACGTCCCGCCGGCCAGGGGCACGTCATATTCGAGCGTTCCGTTCCCAACGCGTCCGGGCGCGATGTCGCCGAAACGGGGGGAATAGCGGAGGTCTTCATCGCCGATCGATTTGTTCAGCAGCCCCGGCCGCTCGCCCCCGCCCTCCTGATTGACGTGCAGGCCCTTGTTGAACCAGTTGCGTGTGAGCCGTTCGCCCTGGCGGAGCTGGACGTTCACTTCATAGCCGACGGCGGAGCCATACTCGTAGACGAAGTTTTTCGGTCCGCTGCCGAATTCCGTCATCGAGCTGTTCCAGCCATGCGTGGCGGCGGGCAGCCAGCCATTCTGGTCGTAGAACCTGCTTCCCGTCAGCACTGCCGGACCGCGTTTCCACCCTTCGCCCAGCATGAAGTGATACAGCTTGTCGTTGTCACCGCGGTAGCCGGGGTGGGCGCCATACCAATCCGTGATGGATCGGCTGATCTCCTCGACGCCCGCGATCGATCCATCCGGACGGGGGAAATAGTTGATCAGTGACGCATCGAGCATGCACCAATGGCCGCCAACGTTCACCTCCGGCACACTGTGCCCGGTGATCGCCCAACCGCGCGACTCCAGCCCGATGTAGCGTGAGAGCGCCTCGATGTGCGCCGAGGCGCAGCAGCATTGGCCGTAGCCGTAGACGTTGAACGACTTGATCGGGTCGTGGACGTCCGGCTCATTGGAAATGAACTCCCGCGGCGGGACATCCTGGTGGCGAAACATGACCGCGGATCGCCAGATGGCCAGAGCTTTTTCCTGGTCGGACATCCCCGGCTTGATGAACGCGCTCTTCCAAGCCTCCAGGCTGGAGACGTCCTCGACGTGATCCGACATGACCTTGATATGACTGACCACTCCGACGGGCTGCGCAGCCAGCGCAGAGGTCGTGAAGGATCCGAAGGCGATGGAAAGGGAAGTAAACGATCGAGTGGTCATTCTCGTCTCCTTACAATGCCCGTTGGCACCGGGCCCCGCCCTCTTAATCCTAATCTTAATCTTAATCCTAATCCCTCCTCGGTCGTGCGATTGGAGTCAGATTAAGATTAAGATTATGATCCAGATGCGCCTTTCCAGAGCGCGAAGCGCGCTTCGCCGTTAGATCGAATCGAAGAGCGTCGCCTCCGGCGTCGCGGGCGTTGGCTCGACCGTCGCCCTCGCGAAATTCGCCGAGCTCTCGAAGACCTCCTTCACCCGGCTGAGCAGATCCACTTCCTGTGGTCCTTTATCCCAGCGGATCCGCTTGATGCGCGGGAAGCGCAGGGCATACCCGCTGGCGTGACGAGTGCTCTTTTGAATCTGGTCGGCCGCAACTTCCAGGACGATCTTCGGCTCGACGAGATGAACGCGGCCAGCGCGCCCACGCGACAGGGCGAGAAATGTTTGCGTGAGCTGGTCGATCACTTCGTCGGTCACGCCGATGTATGCCTTAACGACGTTGACGAGGGTCGCGCCCGGCTCCGCCGGATTGCGATCCCACACCGCGAAGGTGTAATCGCTCAGGACAGTCCGGCGTTTGCCGTGGCCGTACTCCGCCGCCGTCACCACGCAGTCGAGCGTCGGCAGGTGCGACTTCAGCTTCAGCCAAATCTGCCCGCGTCGGCCGGGTGAGTACGGCGAGGCCGGGTCCTTGAGCACGATCCCTTCGTTGCGGCGCTCGCGCGCCGAAGCAAAGGCGGCCGTAATTTCCGCGGCAGATGTAACCAGGCCCAGGCCACTGTTGAGCAACAGCGGAGCGCCGCCCGCCCTACTCTCCGTGATGAGACGTTGCATGGCGCTGCGCCGCTCGCCTCTTGAACGCCGGTGCGCATGTCGCGGAAGATGATCTTCGCCAGATAGGCCGCTTCGCGTGGGTGGGTGCAGTGGTCGAAGAGATCGTTCAACATCTCGCGCTTGCGCGCCTGCACGCCGGTCGACGACAGATCGTCGAACGCCTCTGAGACGTCGAGCAGGGTGATGCCGAGCCGCGGGGCGGGCGGCGGCCGGTCCGGCCAGATGGCCGAGAGCGCTTCGCCGATCTCACCATTCCGCACCACCGTGTCATGGAACTTGACCGGGTCCAGACTCAGCAGCGAGACAACCGCATCCCAGACCAGCGCCCCGCCAACGTTCAGCACCCTCTCGTCCGTGGCCGCGAACGGCCGCCCCGCCGCAAAACGAACCGCCAGGCGCAAATCGGCTTCGCTCAATCTTCGCAGGTAAGTCGAGAAGATCGCCTGCTTCTCGAGTTTCTTGCGCGTCGCCGCCGCAGCATCGTTGACGCGGGCGAAATCGAGCAGGGTCGCGGTCATCGTTGCGTCCCGAGGGCCGACCCACCCATGGCCTACGGGCCACGAGTCGCGGCCCTCACTGCGGATCGTCGGGAGGCGAATCGGGATTGTTCACCACCTCTTCGCGCTCCTCGCCCTGCGTCCGATTTGAGCGGGGCCCTTCGAGATCGAACTGCCGCTCGACGTCCGCAGCGGCATTGAAGCCGGGCTGTTCCTGCGCCGTAGCCCCCGCTTCGTCTTCTTCCTCCTCAACGTCACCGTCGGTGACGTCGGGCGGCATGTGGGAAATTTGATCGGCGTCCGCCGGGGTGAAGGCAGAGCCGCTACGTTCGGTCTCACCACCACCGGGATCAAAAATGCTCCGAGTCATGGCTGCTCCTTTCGCGTAAGGTTCATCCCTTACCCGCAACTGCTATACCAGTAAATGGCGCGTACCCCGCGGCTGCCGCGTGGCTGCGGAACGATTTCGCCAGTACGATGCGCGCCCTATAGATGCCGGCGAATGACGTTCCGGCGCTGATTTCATTGTTTCTCAAGAAGGAGCTGCTCATGCCAACACGAAATGCGAACGCCGTCTGGGAAGGGAACCTGAAGGAGGGCAACGGCCGGGTGAAGCTCGGGAGCGGCGCATTCGAGGGGAAATATTCCTTCGCGACTCGTTTTGAAAGCGCGCCGGGAACCAACCCCGAAGAACTGATTGCCGCCGCTCATGCCGGCTGTTTCTCGATGGCGCTTGCGGCGGGCCTGGGCAAGGCGGGTTTCAACCCGCAGCGCGTCGCGACGACGGCCAAGGTGACGCTCGACAAGGTCGGCGAAGGTTTCAAGATCACGAAGATCGTCCTCGAGACGGAAGCGGCGATTCCCAATATTGATGACAAGACCTTTCAGGAGCATGCCAGCAAGGCCAAGGCCGGGTGCCCGGTCTCGCAGGCGCTGGCCGCCACGCCGATCGATTTGAACGCGAAGCTGGTCAGCTCCTAGGCTCGCTGGAGCCGGTGAACCGCGCGGCACGAAGGGGTTGTGGGGAGATGATCGCCTTTGGTTCGTCGAATCGGCTGGTCTACCACCCGGCGCCCGAGGGTCATCCCGAGCGGCCCGACCGAATCCGCGCTATCGCGGCGGCGATGCGCGCCGCGCACCTGATCGATTCGCCCAATCCCTTTACGGCGTTCCGGATTGACCTGGGTCCAATGCCGCAGGCGGGCCGCAAGCTTCTGGAACTTCCCGAGCCAGAGCCGGCCGAGGAGCGATGGCTGACCGCCGTTCACACGCTGGAACATGTTCGACGCATCAAGCATGCGTGTGAGATCGGCGGCGGCGTTCTCGACCAGGGAGACACGGTCGTGGGGCCGCGGAGTTATGAAGTGGCGATTACGGCGGTCGGCACGGCTCTAAGTTGTTGCGATGCCGTGATGGATGGTCGGGCACGGCGTGCATTTGCAGCCGTGCGTCCGCCCGGACATCACGCCGAGCCGGAGCAGGCGATGGGGTTTTGCCTGTTCAACAACATCGCGATCGCGGGCCGCTACCTCCAGGCCGCGCATCGCGTGGAACGGATCGCGATCGTCGACTTCGACGTGCATCATGGAAACGGAACGCAGGCGGCGTTCGAGGACGACGATCGTGTCCTGTTCATCAGCCTCCATCAGGATCCCAGCACCTGTTACCCCGGTACGGGAAATCCATGGGAAACGGGCAACGGTCGTGGCGATGGCTTCACGCTCAACATTCCCTTCGACCCCGGATCGGGCGATGCAGAATATCTGAATGCGTTTGACCAGGTTGTCGTGCCCCGGCTCGATGCGTTCGCGCCTGAATTCCTCCTGATTTCCGCCGGCTTCGATGCGCATCACGACGACCCGCTGGCGCAAATCGAGCTTAGCGAAGTGTGCTTCGGACAGATGACGCAACGGCTCGTGGCGGTGGCTGAGCGCCACGGCGGCGGACGGATCGTCAGCCTGCTGGAGGGCGGGTATAATCTGCGGTCCCTGGGCCGTAGCGTGGTTCGCCATTTGATCGCGATGCAGGATTCACCGGGCGGCGCGTGACGGGTTGTCGCCAAACCATGTGTTGATCGTCGATGCGCATCTCGATCTCTCCTACAACGCCTTGAACGGGCGCGACGTCCTTCGCCCCGCCGTCGAGCAGCCCGCCAACGAAGATGGCATTGCCACGGTCGGCCTGCCGGACCTGAAGGCCGGCGGCGTTGGACTCGTCTGCGCCACGATCTTCTGCTCTCCCGCCACCCCGACCCAACCCGGTTACCGCTCGCCCGATGAAGCCCACGCACAGGCGATACGACACCTGAACTGGTATCAAGCGCAAAGCGATGCAGACGTCTTTCGTTTCGCTCGCTCCCGGAGCGAACTCGATCAAGCTGGGGAGGGCCAGACTGCGATCTTGCTCCTCGAAGGCGCTGACCCGATCCGAACGCCCGACGAAGCCGCTTTGTTTTTTGAGACGGGAGTTCGAATCGTCGGCTTGGCGTGGAAAGGGACGCGCTACGCCGGTGGAACTGGCGCACCCGGCCCCCTCACTGCCGCAGGCCGGGAAATCGTCGGCGCGTTCGATCGCCTGGGGATCATCCATGACCTTTCCCACCTGGCGGAAAAATCGTTTTGGCAGCTCCTGGACCTGAGCGGTGGACCGGTCATCGCCTCCCATTCCAACTGCCGCGCGTTCGCCCCGACCGATAGGCAGCTATCCGACGAAATGATCCGCGCCATCGTCCGCCGGGGTGGCGTGATCGGGATCAATTTCTTCGACAAGTTTCTCCTCTCCCCCGAGGAATACGGCTCGCGTCGCGCGCGGCTCTCCGACGTCGTCCGCCACATCCGTCACATCTGTGATCTCGCTGGCGACCCTGATCACGTGGGGATCGGCACGGATATGGACGGCGGCCTCGGCCGCGACCAGCTCCCCGAAGAAATCCGCACCTCCGCCGATCTTCCACGCGTTGCCGACGCCCTCGGCGCAGCGGGCTTCCCCGACAAATCCATCGTCGCGATCATGGGTGGGAACTGGATGCGGTTTTTTCGATCAGCGCTCCCCGATGCCTGATACCGCTATAGCAGACTGCCGGGTTGACGCACGCCTGAGATTGCCCTGACATTTGGATCGATGGACAAGACGATTCTCACCCTCGGTACGACTCCCGCCTGGCAGCGGACGATGGTCTTCGAGCGGTTTACGCTCGACGCCGTCAACCGGTCTTCGAACGTCGTCGATTATGCGTCCGGAAAATCGATCAACGCCGCCCGAGTGCTAAATGCCCTGGGTGAGCGCGTCATTGCGGCCAGTGTTGCCGGCGGCGTGCGCGGCCGGCTCATGCAGGATGACCTGGATCGGTCAGGCATCCGTCACGATTTGCAAACCGTGGACGCGCCGACACGCCAGTGCATCACGGTGATCGATCGCTCAACGCGAACCGCCACGGAACTGGTCGAGGAGTCGCTCCCAATGACTCCTCTTGAGTGGGAGCAATTTGAGAACCGGGTGCGCCGCCTACTTCCTCAATGTGCCGGCTGGATTTTCACTGGATCGCTGCCGCCCGACGGGCCAGTCGATCTCTATGCCAGGTTTCTAACGGCGGCCGGGGAAGCGAGCGCGTTCGCAATCATCGACGCCCGGGGTGAGTCGATGCGGCATGCGATGAAACTTCCCGGCGCCATCGCCAAACTAAACCGGGAGGAACTGGCCGATACTATCGGCAAGACGCTGAGTTCCGATGCGGATGTGCGATCGGCGCTGGTCTCCATCGTGCCGCAAAGCGGAGCGGCGGTGGTCACACTGGGAGCCGAGGGGTCATTGGCCAGCGACGGTCGATCCGTCTGGCGCGTCAGTTCACCGCAGGTCGCGACGATCAGCGCTGTAGGATCGGGGGATTCCTATGCGGCGGGTCTGGCGTCAGGTCTTTCCCGTGGGTGGGACCTTCCTGAGTCCTGCGCCCTGGGCGCCGCCTGTGGCGCGGCCAACGCGATGACGGCGCTGGCAGGACATCTGGATCCCGCGATGGCGGAACAGCTTAGGACACAGGTGCGAATCGACGCGATCTAGGCCAGATCCGCTCAACATGTTCGCAGGCAAACTGGTATGATGGGTTGACGAAGTCAATGAAAGCGCGGGAGGCTTGCGCCTCTCGGCGGCAGGTTTGGGCATTTCAAGCGTTCGCGGACGCGTTTTGCGCGGGACATTCCATGATGAGTCGGCTTGGCCTGGTATTCGTATTCGCCTCGCTCGGTGTGCTGATCATGGCACCGGCCGCTCTGGCCAAACGGGCCGACGCGGCCGAGGCTCCCCCCGCTTGCCCCCCGATTCCATCGATTCAGTCAATCCAGGTCCAACCCGAATCGTTTACGCTGACCGATGGCCGTGACGTGCGGCGGGTGCTGGTCGTTGGCATCGCCCAGGACGGCCAGCGCTTCGATCTTTCTGATGACGCCAAGTTCTCGACCGACGCCGCGGTTGTCACAGTCGACGCCGATCATTATCTGATCCCGCACGCCGCGGGGAGCGCAACGGTGACGGTCCAGGCCCTTGGAAAGTCGGCAACCATCCCGGTCAAGGTGCTCAGCGCCGAACAGCCGCCGGTCCGGTACGTCCGCGAGGTCATGCCGACGATGAGCAAGGCGGGGTGTAATGCAGGCGCCTGCCACGGCTCACTGAACGGGAAGAACGGGTTCAAGCTTTCGCTCCGCGGATACGACCCTGAATTCGACTACAACGCGCTGGTAAACGAGCTTCAGGGCCGACGGATCGACCGCGTGCAGCCGGAGCGCAGCCTCATGCTCCTGAAGCCGACCGCCGCCGTTCCGCATGAGGGGCGGCAGGTGATCCGGCCGGGCTCGCGTCAATATGAGCTGATCGATCGCTGGATCAAAGAAGGCGCCAAGAGCGAGCCATTGGCCGCCCGCGCCACGAGCGTGGAGGTGCTTCCCCCGACGATTGCTCTCGACCTGCCGGGACGCAGCCAGCACGTGATCGTCCTGGCCCACTACGCGGATGGTTCGGTTCGCGACGTGACGCGCGACGCGATCCTCAGCTCCAACAACGAGGACGTGGCAAAACTCGACGGCAGTCGTGTGATCGCCTATCGCCGTGGCGAAGGCGCCGTGCAGATTCGTTATGAGGGAAACTATGGGGTGGCCAACGTCGCGGTAATGGGTGACCGGGCCGGCTTCGCCGCGGCGCCGATGCCCGAAAACAACTTCATCGACAAGGCCGTTAACGCGAAGCTGGCGCGGCAGAAGATCCAGTCGTCGGAGCTTTGCACCGATGCCGACTTCGTCCGTCGGCTCTACCTTGACCTGACCGGCACCGTCCCGTCGGGCTCAGTCGCCCGCGCCTTCGTTGAGGACAAGACTCCATCCCAGCAAAAGCGCGAACGGCTTGCTGACCAATTGATGGGCAATTCCGACTTCGTCGCATTCTGGTCCAACAAGTGGGCTGACCTGCTCCAGTGCAACTCCAAGACGCTGGGTGAAAACGGCGTCTGGGTCTTCCGCGAGTGGATTCGCCAGTCGGTCGCCCAGGACAAGCCGTACGACCAGTTCGTCCGCGAGCTGATCACCGCCGAAGGAAGCAGCGCGACCAACCCGGCGGTCAATTATTTCCGCACGCTGCGCGAGACCGGCAAGATCACCGAGGACGTGAGCCAGACGTTTCTCGGCGTTCGATTCAACTGCAACAAGTGCCACGACCACCCGTTCGAGCGATGGACGCAGGAGCAGTACTATCAGTTCGGCGCGTTCTTCGCCCGCGTGGCGTTCAAGCCAGGCGCGTCGGCGGACGAAGAGGTCGTCTTCAATAACTACAACGGCGGTGAAGTCGTCCATCCCAAGACGGCCCGTGCGGTGGAGCCGGTGGTCCCGTACGGCGCACAGCCTTCAATCAATAACGCCCGCTCCCGCCAGGGCGCATTCGCCGACTGGCTGGTCAGCCGCGACAATCCCTACTTCGCCCGCTCCTACGCCAACCGCGTCTGGAGCTACTTCTTCGGCCGGGGGATCATCGATCCGGTCGATGACATCCGCGCCTCCAACCCGCCGGTCAATCCCGAGCTGCTCGATGCCCTCACCAGGGATTTCGTGAGCAGCAAATTTGACGTCCGTCACCTGATCAAGGCGATCGTCACCTCGCGTACGTACCAGCTTTCGGTGAAATCCAACACCTGGAACGCCGACGACCGGATCAACTTTTCCCACGCCCTGCCGCGCCGGCTCACCGCCGAGCAGATGATGGACGCGGTGGCGATGGTGACCGGCGTGCGCGAGCGCGTGCCCGGCCTGCCGGACAACATGCGCAGCGTCTACCTCGCCGACGGCATGACCAGCGACGGCGCCGGCAACGACTTCCTTAAGCTATTCGGCCGACCCAAACGAGAGACCGCGTGCGAGTGCGAACGGACGACCAACGTCAGCCTCGCCCACGCGCTGAGCCTGATCAACGGCCCCATGATCAGCGACGCTGTGACCGATGGCGGGAATCAGTTGGCACGGCTGGTGGCCGCGCAGCCGGACAACAGAAAGGTGATCGAGGAGATGTATTACTCGATCCTGAACCGTCCGCCGACCGAGGCCGAGCTGGCCTCGATCGACCTGGGGACGGGGCCGCATCGTCTGGAAGTGACGCAAGATCTGGCCTGGGCGCTCCTGAACAGCCCGGCGTTCCTATTTAACCGGTAGTCGAACCGCGAGTCCCGTCCTCGAAAGGATCATCAACCATGCTTTCGATCCCTGGAATGCCCGGCGCAACGTGCGACGGAATGAGCCGGCGCGAGCTGATCCGCGTTGGCGGCGCCGGCCTGATGGGCCTGAGCCTCGGCGGCCTGCTTCGCCTGGAAGCCTTCGCCCGCGGCGACGCGGCCTCGGCCTCCGCCAGGAAGAACGGCTTCGGCACCGCCAAGAATTTCATCTTCATCTTCCTCCAGGGCGGCCCGAGCCACCTGGACATCTGGGACCCCAAGCCCGATGCACCGGACAACATCCGCAGCGATTTCAAACCGATCTCCACCAAGGCCGACGGCATTCAGTTGACGGAAGTGATGCCAAAGCTGGCGCAGGTGATTGACCGGGCGACGCTGATCCGTTCGTGTAGCTACACGCCCGCCGGGCTATTCAACCATACTGCGGCGATCTACCAGATGATGACGGGGTACACGCCCGACAAGGTCTCTCCCTCCGGACAGCTCGACCCGCCTTCGCGGAACGATTACCCGTGTATCGGCGCGCAGATCGCGCGGGTGCGGCCGCCATCGGACCCGATGCTTCCGTTCGTCATGCTTCCGCGCCCGCTCCAGGAATCCAACGTCGTCGGCAAGGGAGGGACGGCCGGATTCCTCGGTGCCGCGAACGATCCCTACTACCTGTTCCAGGATCCCAATGGCACGCTGAACACGCAGGACCTGTCATTGCGGACTGGCATCGATCAGGGCCGCATGGAACGCCGGGCAACGCTGCTTCAGAAGATCGATTCGCAGATGCCGGAGATCGAGAAGGCGGTCTCGGAATACGCGTTGGACGTGTACGATCGAAAGGCGCTGCAACTGGTGATCTCCGGCCGCGCCCGCAAGGCGTTTGATTTGACCGACGAGCCGGCGGCCCTGCGCGACAAGTATGGCCGTCACACGTTTGGCCAGTCGCTGCTGCTCGCCCGGCGTCTAATCGAAGCGGGCTCGCGCGTCGTGCAGGTGAACTGGCCGGCGGTCGCGAACGGTGACCCTAACACGGACGCATTCGACACACACGCGAACAACTTCGACCCACTCAAGAACCTTCACTGCCCGAAACTCGACAGCGGGCTCTCCGCGCTGCTGGAAGACCTCGACGCTCGCGGCATGCTGAAGGAGACGGTCGTGCTGGCGATCGGCGAATTCGGACGTAGCCCGAAGATGGGCGTGTCGACCAGTGGCAACAGCAATAGCGCTAAGGGTCGCGACCATTGGCCGTATTGCTACACCGCCCTCATGGCCGGCGCCGGCATCCGGCGCGGTGCGCTGTACGGAAAATCTGATGCGACCGGCTCGAGTCCGGCTGACAATCCCGTGCATCCGATCCAACTGCTCGCGACGGTCTACCACGCGCTGGGAATCGATCCCCACACGATGGTCAACAACCACCTCGGCCAGCCGCGCGAGCTGGTGCAGGCCGAGCCGGTGGCCGCATTGTTTGGCTGATTTCGCCGCGCACGAACGGGCGCGCGCCGTCCTCAACCCCTCCATCACGCGTATGCCAATCTTCGTTCGCCGGTTCGTCGGGCCGCTCGTCGTCCTGCTGGTCGCAAGCGTCGTCCGCGCCCAGCCGGCGCCGGTCCTGACGAACAGTCCGCCACTTTACATCCAGGCCGGTCAATCGCGCGAGGTCACGCTCGCCGGCCAGAACCTCACGTCCCCCGGCTCGATCGTGATGGCCGATGCTCAGGGTCTCGAAGCGGCGCTGATCAACGGAGACAAGCCGGCAGATAATCAGGTCCGGGTCAGGCTGACCGCCGCTCCCACGGCCTTGCCGGGTGAACGGGAGCTACGCGTGGTTACGGCGGCCGGGGTTTCCAACGTGGCCATCGTTGCCGTCGGCACCCGGCCCGCGTTCGAGGAAAAGGAACCGAACAACGCTCGCGAGCAGGCGCGGGAAGTCCAACTCCCGGCGGAGATCACCGGACGCATCGACGGTCCGGGGGACGTCGACCAGTTCCGCTTCATCGCCACCCGGGGCCAACACCTGCTCTTCGATGCCCGGGTCGGGCGGATCGGATCGAAGCTTGAGCCCGTGATCGTCATCTGCGATGCCGCCACAGGCCGGGAAATCCCCGCGGCAATCGAACAGCACGAGCGCGACCCGATGCTCGTCTTCGACGTACCGGCCGACGGCTCATATGTCCTGGAGATGCGCGACCTCCGCTATCGCGGCGGCGCCGATTTCACCTATCGGATTTCCGCCGGCGCCTATCCCTATCTCGAGGCAGTGCTCCCCATGAGCGCGCCGCGCGGCGCCGTCGCGGAGCTTACGTGCGTCGGTCACAACCTACAGGGTGGCGAGAAGCTGAAGGTCGATCTCGCGCAGGCCCCGCCGGGTCGGATGATGGTTCGGGCGATGACGGCCGCCGGGCCGTCCAACCCCGTTCCGTTTGAGGTCGCTGACGCCGTGGCGTCGCTGGGTTCGACTTCCGCTCATACGCTGTCGGACGCGCCGACAATCTCGTTGCCCGGGGAAGCGGCGGGCGTGATCGAGCGGCCTGGAGATGAGGCGTTCTTCAAGTTCCATGTGGCGCAGAAGCGGGTCGTGAATGTCGCGATCCTCGCCCGCTCAATCGGATCGCCGCTCGATCCGCTGCTCTCCCTGCGCAACGCCAAGGGAGACGTGATCGATCGGAACAACGGCGCGGCCGGCGTCGATGCCGCGATCCAACGGGAGCTCGAGCCGGGCGACTACGTCGCCTCGTTGCGGGACGTGGCGTCGGGGAGCGGCCCGCACTTCCTCTACCGCATTGTGCTCCGTAGTGGTTCCAACACTGGCCCCCTTGCCGTTCGACTTCTGCCCGATGTGGCGCGGATCCATCGTGGCGGCAACACGCCGCTCTGGTTTGAAGTGGTCCGTCCGCCCGGATTTGCGGGACAGATCACCGTCCAACTCGAAGGGTTGCCTGCCGGCGTGACTTGCGGTCCGATCCCCGTGACCGATCCGACAAGCGGATTGTTCAGTATTTCCGCGGCGGCCGACGCGGCGAGCGGTTCGTTTCCCATCCGGCTGAAGACGGTCATGGTTGCTGACGGGAAGACAGGGAGTAGCTACGCCGAGCCCGAGTCCGGCGGGCGTCGCGTCCGGCAGGCATACCTCACCGTGCTCGACGCAGTCCCATTCACGATCGAACCCCTGTTGCTCACGCCTGAGCGTGTCGCCCAGTTGGAGCAGGAAGTCGCCGCGCTCAACGCCCCCCCCGCCTCGTCTGACCCGCGGGAAGCTGCCGCCGAAGCCGAGTGGGAAAAGAACCTGATGGCCAAGCCCGCGTGGACCGTGATCGAGCCGGCGACCATCGCCGCCGCCGCGGGCACGACGCTCAATAAGCAGCCAGATGGTTCGATCCTGGCCAGCGGAAGTGCGCCCGCGAAGGACACGTACACGATAAC
This sequence comes from Tepidisphaerales bacterium, assembly GCA_038240605.1. Taxonomy (GTDB): domain Bacteria; phylum Planctomycetota; class Phycisphaerae; order Tepidisphaerales; family Tepidisphaeraceae; genus JBBSDP01. The sequence continues at coordinate 206,336 of JBBSDP010000002.1, forward strand.
GGCCAAGACGGCGTTGAAGGCGATCACGGCATTCCGGCTCGAAGCGCTCGCCGATGCTTCCCTTCCCGCCCATGGTCCTGGCGCCGCGGCGAACGGCAACTTCGTCCTCGACGAATTCAAGGTTACGCAGACGATCGCGGGCGCATCGCCGCAGCCGGTGGCGCTCAAGACGGCAACGGCCGATTTCTCGCAGGCTGGTTTCGCGGTGCAGAACGCGATCGATGGAAATCCCGGAACGGGCTGGGCGATCGCACCGGAATTTGGCAAGGACCACACCGCGGTCTTCACCACCGCCGCTCCCGCGGCGCTGGATGGCCAGACCACACTGAGCTTCGTCCTTGAACAGCAATCGCCGCACGTCCAGCACAACCTGGGCCGCTTCCGCGTATCCGCGACAACTGCCGATCCGGCATCGCTGCCCCATGATTCCGCGCCGGAAGCCGTGCTCGCGATCTTGCGCGCCCCGCGAGAACAGCGCACGCCGGCACAGCAGGAGCAGGTGCTGGCCTATTACCGTGCCAATGATCCGAAGGCGCACGCGGCCCAGGCGCGACTGACCTCATTGCAACAAGTCCTAGCGCCCTGGCAGGAATTGAAACAGGTAGAGGCCAAGCTCGGCACCGCCACGCCGGCCCTTGCTGATGAGCAGGCGAAATGGGAGCAGACGCCCGCCGCGCAGGCCGCTCCGACTCCGGCGGACGTCATTGCCATCGTGAAGACACCAGCGGCGTCGCGCAGCGATCCACGGAAAGCGGCGCTCGCCGCCCATTTCCGCTCGATCGCCCCGTCGCTCCAGCCGCAACGTGAACGTGCCGCGCAGCTTCGCGCTCAGTTCGACCCCAACGGCGTTGTCGCGGTGCGCGGCAAGGCCGCGGGAATTCCGATCACCATCGTTCGACAGCCGAACTTCAAGACCGATGTGGAAGTGACCTTGGAAGGATTCAGCGCGGGCATCGACCCGGCGACGCACCTTCCCACGCCGGTGGCGAAGAACTTGAAACTGACGCCGCTGGTTCTCACCGGCGACGTCACCACCGGGCTGCTATCGTTCACGCCCGAGGGTGGTTCGGAGGTCGGCCCTCGGCAAGTCATCCTGCGTGCCGCCGGTAAAACGGGAACTGATCCGGTCACGCAGTACAGCAGCGCGTTTCGGCTCACGGTTAACGAGAAATAAGAGAAAGCCCGTGGCATGAATTGCCACGACAACGTCGTCAATCTGACACGGCGCGCTTACGGAAACCTGCCTGAGGCCGCGTGGAAACGGCTGACCTCGCCGCGGCACATCTTTTGTGCTGCGTCCTAAAGAGTCCCTATTTCCCCCTTGGCGGAGGTTCTTATATGTCAGGTACAGCGCGTCTGGTGCTCCTCGTCGTCTTAATCGTCCTCCTCATCGGCCTGCTTCCCACATGGCCCTATGCGAGTGGCTTTGGGTGGTTTCCGGCGGGTGGCGTGGGTCTGATTCTCCTTATCCTCGTCATTCTGCTGTTGCTCGGGAAACTGTAAGAGGTGGCCCGGGCCCGCGTTGGATGGCGGAGGGCCTGACGATAAACTGCCGGACATGCAATCCGGCCTCCAACGCGGGCTTGAGGTGCCGCTACCTCTGCGATGGTCCACGCCGGCAAGGTGGGCGGTCGCCGTGCTGGAAGATCCTCTCGCCCTGCTGGACGACCACGCTCACTTGGAAAAAAAGGCGGCGGCCAATGCATTGGAACTCCTCAACCGCTCGCCGGAGCCGGCGCCGCCCGAGAACTGGGTGACGGCGATGACAGGCATCGCCGGCGATGAGGTCGAACATCTCGCGACGGTCTGCCGCCTGCTTGCGCGGCGCGGTGGCCGACTCACCAAATCACACTCCAACCCGTACGCGAGCCAACTTCACGATCGGGTGCGTCGTGGCCGCGGCACTGAGGATCTGGGGGACCGCCTGCTGGTTTCCTCGCTCATCGAGGCACGATCGTGCGATCGCTTCCAGTTCCTGGGAACCGCGCGTGCCGAGGATTCGGAAATCGCTCGGATGTATCGCGCGCTCTGGGCGTCGGAACATGGTCATTACCTGAACTTCCTTCACTTAGCCGAACAACTGCGCCCGCGCGAACAGGTGTCGGCGCGCTGGTCGGAAATGCTGGATGAGAAAGCGAAGGTTTGCCAATCGCAGCAACCCGGCTCGCGGATGCACAGCGGTCTGGCAGCCGAATAATCCTGCGTGTCGAGCGCACGCGGATGCGCTCAATAAGTCCGATCCAGGTAACCGACGATCGCGCGTTTCAGTTCAAGGATGTCCAACGCGCCGGAGTGGCGGCAGAGCACACCAGGTGGCCCATACGTTGATGAGCCGTAGCTTCTCGGAATCACATCGATGACGAATGATTCGCAGGATCTGATATTGTACAAGCTTCGAAACGGAAGGGCCTGCATGTCTTTGCCACGATTGGCGCACATCCTGATCCTGACAATCGCGGCGACCGCCTTCTCTGCCGCGCCGCTGCGGGCGGCGGAGCCGACGCCAGGGAGCGCCCCGGCCGGCAAGATCGACTTTGCCAAGCAGATCCGTCCGATGCTCGAGACGAGCTGCGCGCAATGCCATCTCAACGGCAAGCGAAAGGGCGGGCTGCGTCTGGACTCGCGTGAGCTTCTGCTCAAAGGGGGCGATTCGGGCGCAGCCGTCGCGGTTCACGAGCCGGACAAGAGCCTGATCATCGAGCGCGTGACCTCCAAGGACCCGGATGAGGTGATGCCCAAGAAGGGACCGAAGCTGACGGTCGAACAAGTCGCCATCCTGCGCGCCTGGGTGAACCAGGGCTTGCCGTGGGAGGGTGGCGCGATCGCCACCTCAAGGCCCACCTACGTCGCTCCCATTGCTCCGCGCCGGCCGACCCTCCCCGCCGCACCCGCTGGTTCCGACCTGCACAACCCGATTGATCTTTTCCTGCATCAATCTCAACCCAAGATCGTCAAGACGCTCGTCGATGACCGCGTCTACGTGCGACGCGTTTACCTGGACGCGAACGGGTTGCTGCCGACCGCCGAGCAGGTCGAAGCGTTTGTCGCCGACGCTCATCCGGACAAGCGCGAGCAACTCGTTGAACGGCTCCTTGCCGACAACCGCCAGTACGCCGAGAACTGGTTGAGCTTCTGGAACGACGCCTTACGGAACGACTACCAGGGCACCGGCTACATCGACGGCGGGCGCAAGCAGATCACTGCCTTTTTGTACCGCGCGTTGTCCACCAACATGCCATACGACCAGTTCGTGCGAGACCTGGTCAATCCCGTGCCGGGGGCAGAGGGATTCACCAACGGAATCGTCTGGCGCGGGGCGGTGAGCGCCAGTCAGCGCAAGGAAATCCAGGCCGCCCAAAGCATCTCACAGGTCTTCCTGGGCGTGAACATGAAGTGCAACTCGTGTCACGACAGCTTCATCAGCGACTGGAAGCTGTCCGATGCGTACGGCATGGCGGGCGTCTACGCCGATCGCCCGCTGGAAATGTTTCGCTGTGAGAAAGCGACGGGCAAGATCGCGCCCGTGCAATTCCTTTACCCGGAACTTGGAACGATCGACGGCACGGCGCCGCGGGCGCAGCGCATCCAGCGCCTCGCCGCGCTGATGACCTCGAACGCCAACGGACGATTTTCAAGAACAATGATCAACCGCATCTGGGCTCGCTTCCTCGGTCATGGATTGGTCGAGCCGGTCGACGAGATGGACCGAGAACCGTGGAACGCCGACCTCTTGGACTGGCTTGCTTCGGACCTGGCGGACAATGGATACGACCTGAAGAAGACGATCGCGCTGATCCTCACGTCCCGCGCCTATCAAATGCCGTCGGCCGGCCTTCGCGAGCGCGGCGAAGAGTATGCGTTCGAAGGCCCTGTCGTACGCCGGCTCTCGGCGGAACAATTTTGTGATGCGGTGTGGCAACTGACGGACGGCTGGCCTGCCAAGGCCTCGACGGATGCGTATCCGGCCGCGCCTTCAAGCGCCGGTCCTCCTTCCAAAGCGCGGTGGATCTGGAAGGACGCCAAAGCCGCGACGGCAACCGAAGGCCTGACGATTTACTTGCGTAAGACGTTCGAGCTGCCCGCCGTGCCGGCGTCGGCGCACCTCGTCGCCACGTGCGACAATCGCTTCACCCTCTTCGTCAACGGGAAACAGGCCGCGGCGGGCGCGCTTTGGAGCGAACCGCAATCGGTGGATATCAAGCCGTTCCTTGTCCACGGCGCCAACGTGTTCGCGGTCGTTGCCACCAACGACATACCGGAGACGCCCAATCCTGCCGGCTTCTGGCTATCTGCGATGATTCGACAGTCGCCGGGCAGTAAGCCCATGGAGATCGCGAGCGGCACCGATTGGAAGTGGTCGCTGGCCACGGCCGACGGTTGGTATCGTGCAGACTTCGCGGCGCAGGGGTGGCAATCGGCAGCGGATCTCGGTGACGCGTCGATCGCGCCGTGGAACCTCAGCTCGGTGCTGGCTCAGCAGACTGCGGCACCTTCGGCGGCGACACCCGGTGCGCACGTGCGGGCTGTCTGGGTCAACCGGGACGCGTTGATGACGGCGCTGGGGCGACCGAACCGCGAGCAGGTTTCGACTTCGCGAACGACCTACGCAACGATGTTGCAGGCGCTGGAGCTGACCAACGGTCCGGAGCTGTCCCAACTGCTCCAGCGCGGCGCCAAATACTGGATGCAGCGCCGGCCGGGCGACGGCAAGCTGATCGACGCGTTGTTCCGCGAATCCCTCGGTCGCGCGCCGACCGCGGATGAACGATCGATGTCCGAGCAGATCGTCGGTTCGCCGCTCCGCCAGGAAGGCGTCGAAGACTTGCTATGGTCGATCCTGATGCTGCCAGAATTTCAACTCATCCATTGAAACGATGGGAACAGCCCGATGAACAATCGCAATTCACCGACACGCCGTGATTTTCTCAAGACCGCGAGCGCCGCGACGTTGGCCGCCCTTGCCGCCGGAGCGCCGCGCGCCGGAGCCGCCATCGAGCGCGCCCAGGAGAAAATTCACCCGACGGCCGACACGCTGATCATCCTCTGGATGGCTGGCGGAATGGCGCATACCGAGACGTTCGATCCGAAGCGGTACACTCCTTACACGTCCGGCACGGCATCCAACAAAATTCTCAGCACGTTTTCCGCCATCGACACGGCGGTGGACTCGATCAAAATCTCGCAGGGCCTGGAACGCATTGCATCCGTGATGGACCGGGCGACGCTGATTCGCTCTTACACCGCGGGCGACCTGGGCGCGATCCTTCACTCGCGCCACCAGTACATGTGGCATACCGGGTATGCCCCGCCGCTCACCGTAGCCGCTCCGCATATCGGTTCGTGGATTGCCAGGACGCTCGGTCCCGTCAACCCTGCGATCCCCGCCTTCATCGATATCGGCCAGCGCTTCGATCTGGGTGAAGGTGAGGAGTTGAAGGCGTTTCACACCGCCGGCTTCCTTGGCAGCGAGTTCGGCCCGTTCCTCGTTCCGGAGCCGGCCGAGGCGATGGCGACCGTCCGCCCGCCCCGGGGAATGAGCCCGTCACGCTTTCAGGACCGCGAGAAGTTCTACCGGAAGCTCGTCGCGCAGAGCCCGATCGGACAGCTCGGGAGTGACTATCAAAAGGACTCCCTGCTGCGCTCCATCGACAACGCGCATCGACTGATGAACTCCCCTTCGGCCACGGCGTTCGATCTCTCGCTGGAGCCCAAAGAATCGTTCGACCGCTACAACACGGGGCGCTTTGGCCTGGGGTGCCTGCTCGCCCGCCGGCTCACGCAGGCGGGAGCGCGGTTCATCGAGGTGACGACGGAGTACATCCCGTTCCTCAACTGGGACACCCACGCCAAAGGTCACGAGATCGTGACGGGGATGAAAAAACAGATCGACGCGCCGATCGCACAGCTCGTGCTCGATCTGGAGAAGAGCGGGCACCTGGACCGCACCCTCATCGTTCTCGCCAGTGAGTTCAGCCGCGACATGATGCTGGAAGGAAAGCCGGAAAATAAGGTCCCGGACCAGGTCACGGTGCCGGACGTCGTCACCGCGCCGGAGCACTACGGAATGCACCGTCATTTCACCGGCGCCGGCAGCGTACTGATGTTCGGCGGCGGCATGAAAAAGGGGTTTCTCCACGGCAAGACCGCCGACGAGCGACCCTGTACGACGCTTGAGGGTCGGATGGGTATTGAGGATGTGCACGCCACGTTTTATCGAGCGATGGGCATCCCGCCCACACACAATTATGAAGTGGAACGTCGGCCGTTCTTCGCGACGCGCGACGGCAAGGGCCTCGCAGCAACGGATTTATTCGCCCGCGGCGCGTGAGCATTACTAAATCTTCGATTTGGCCGTCTCCGACCGACACAAATTCCCCAAAGCCCCCTGCCTTCGTCCCTTCTAACCATACGAACCCATTCAAGAGCCTAGATTCCGCTCATCCAGTGAACTTTAAGTCCTTTGTGCACCACAGCATAAAACGACAGATGACCTCAAGATCCTGCGGCGCATATCGCCGAACCTGACTCGGTTTTTGGATTAGAATCATTTCGTCGCTCCCGTGTGCTCGTCGCCTGCGGCGAAGCGACACTGAGACCCAAAGCAAAAAGGGGTCTGCAACTTTTGCCTGTTTACTGTCCGGCAAGAATCAATAGGATTCTCGCGCCAACCCAGATCTTGAATCATTCGGGGAATCACGAGAAGCGGCGAATCGCGCACGGGTTGTAGAACAGTTCACTGGGGCACTATGGACAGTCGTCCTCGGTTCTCAGCATCGCGTCAGGAAATGGAAAATCGTCCTCGGGCTCGCTAGAGCGTGCGGTTGCACGTTCGCAAGCGAATCGACGAAGGATAAATGTTGTCGCTCAAAATGAGCCTGGATGGGAAGCCATATGTCATTGCACACGGAACGTCGCGGGTCGAAATCGACGCACGTCAAGTCGGTTACTAACCCGATTAAGGCAGCCGCCGCAATGGTGGTCGAGCGGCTCGAAGCGAGACAGCTTTTTTCTGTCACATCGCTCACTGCTAACGACCCCCGCAATGTACCGTTCCAGCACGTCGTTATCGATCCCAACCCGGGCACCACGCCGGTCGTGAAAGTATTCGGCGACCTCAACGGCGATGGAAAGCTCGACGCGGTCATCGGCCACGAAAGCACGCTCGGCGGCGGGGGTCTGGATTGGTATCAGTTCCCCGCTTCAGGCAACGCGTCTGATCCCTGGACCAAACATTCGATCGACCCCAGCGCCGATGTCTACGAGGCGATCCGCCCCTTTGATCTGAACGGCGACGGTCATATAGACCTGGTCGTCTCCGAGCGCAACACCATTTACTGGTATCAGAACCCCGGCGGCAACGGCACGGGCACCTGGATTAAGCACGTCGTCGGTAACTCGCCCGCCCCGACCCATGAGCAGACGATCCTCGAAGACATGGACGGGGACGGCCTCGTGGACATCGTCAGCAACGACACCATTTTCTTCCAGAACGCCAACGGCACGTGGACTGCCACCTCGCAGTCGGTCTTCACTCGCACCCAAAAGGGTGTCGCTGCCTTTGACTCCGGCTCGGGCCTTGGTCCCATCGATCTGATGGGCACCGGCGAAGGGCCCAATTTCAATATCGGCTGGTGGGAAAACCCGCGCGACCACGGCATCACCGGCAACGCGGTCCGCACGAGCCAGTGGATTTTCCATCCGATCGGGTCAGCCTACACAGGCTTCACAAGCGGCGCCGGCATCTCCTACGCCGGTACGGACATCAACGGCGACGGCCGGATGGACATCGTGACTTGCTTTGGCGAGGCGAACACCACCCTTCCCGGTGGTCTCATCTGGTGGGAGGCCCCCACCAATCGCGCGACCGGCACGTGGATCCAGCACACGATCGACGCCAACATCCAATACGTCCACAATCTGGTCCTTGCCGACATCAATGGCGACGGTCAAACCGACATCCTCGCCTTCGAGCAGGACCAGTCCGCCCAGCAGCGGCTGATGGTCGTCTATAACGAGGGGGGCACGGGACAGAACTGGCTGGAGCAGACGCTCGCGACCACCGGGGGTCAGAACGAAGGCGTCGGAGACGTCACCGGCAATGGCGATATCAGTATCGTCAGTTCCCGCCATGGATTCTTCAATGGTGTCAATCCCATTGAAGTGTTCATGAATCGGTTGACGCCGAACGGCATCGTCAAACCGACGATCACGACACCGCCCGCCTCAAAGTCAGTCGCCACTGGCACCAACGTCACCTTCTCAGTCGCTGCGACCGGCACGGGGCCGCTTACCTATCAGTGGCAGCTCAACGGCGCGGACATAGGTGGCGCCAATAGCAGCTCTTTGACGCTCACCAACGTTCAGGCATCGCAGAGCGGCGGGGTCTACCGCTGCATCGTCGGCAACCCGCACGGCCTAATTCCCAGCGCGGGCGCCACGCTCACCGTCGGCGCGGCTTCCCCCGGCCCGACTGTCAGCGCCGGCAGCAACCAGACGATCAACAGGCCCTTCGCGGCAACGCTGAGCGGTTCGGTCACGGAAACCAATCCGCCCGGCCCGCTCACGAGCACCTGGACAAAAGTGAGCGGCCCCGGCACGGTCACGTTCGCCAATGCCAACAATGCGGCGACGAGCGCCACGTTCTCCGCCACCGGCAGCTATGTGCTCCAATTGGCGGGCAGCGATGGGACCAAGACCAATACCGCCAGCGTCACGATCACGGTCAACCCCGACCCCGGCCCGGGCGTCACTGCCGGCAATAACCAGACGATCACGCTCCCGTCCAACGCATCCCTGAGTGGCTCGGTCTCGCAGACTCCGCTGCCGCCGAACGCGACACTTACCAGCACCTGGAGCCTCACCAGCGGGCCAGGCACCGTCACGTTTGCCAACGCCAACGCATCGAGCACGACCGCCAGCTTCTCGACGTCGGGCAGTTATGTGCTGAAGCTGACCGGCTCCAACGGCACGACCGCCAACACCTCCAGCGTCACCATTACCGTCAACCCCAACCCCGGTCCCACCGTCAGCGCCGGCAGCAACCAGAGCGTCAACTACCCCTTCGCGTCCACGCTGAGCGGCAGTGTGACCGAGACCAACCCGCCCGGCCCGCTGACCAGCACGTGGGGGAAAGTGAGCGGCGCTGGCACGGTCACGTTCGCCAACGCCAATAGCGCCGCGACCACCGCGACGTTCTCTACGCCCGGCAGCTACGTCCTGAAGCTGACCGGCTCGGACGGCACGAGCGCAAACAGCGCCCAGGTCACGGTCACCGTGAACCCTGACCCCGGACCCGTCGTCAGCGCAGGGACGAACCAGACGATCACGTTGCCCGCGACCGCGAGCCTTAGCGGCTCGATCACCCAGAACCCCCTGCCGCCCGGCGCGACGTTGACCGCGACCTGGACGCAATTCAGCGGACCCGGAATCACAACGTTCGCCAACGCAAACGCGACGAGCACGACTGCGACGTTCGATACCGCCGGCACGTACGTGCTGGAGCTCGATGGCAGCGACGGGATTCAGACGAACACGTCTCAGGTCACGATCACCGTCAACCCTGCCCCGGCCCCTGGCCCAGTAGTCAGCGCTGGCAGCAATCAAACCGTGAACCAGCCGTTCGCGGCGACCTTGAGCGGCAGCGTTACCGAGGCCAATCCGCCACTGGGGTCAACGCTTACTGCTTCGTGGACACAGGTGAGCGGCCCGGGCACGACGACCTTCGCGGATGCGACCAGTGCGGCGACAACCGCAACGTTCTCCGCCACCGGCAGCTACGTGCTACAACTTACCGGCTCCGACGGCACCAACTCGAACAGCGCTCAGATGACCGTCACCGTCAACCCCGACCCCGGCCCGGTCGTCAGCGCCGGCGGCAACCAGACGATCACGTTCCCCGCGAACGCTTCCCTCAGCGGCACCGTTATGCAGAACCCGCTGCCGCCGGGGGCGACGCTCACCAGCACCTGGAGCGTGACCAGCGGTCCCGGGACCGTCTCTTTCGGTAACGCCAACGCTTCCAGTACGACCGCGAGCTTTTCAACGTCAGGCAGTTATGTACTGAAGCTCAGCGGCTCCAACGGCACGACCACCAATACCGCGAGCGTCACGATCACGGTCAACCCCAACCCCGGCCCAACCGTCACCGCCGGCAGCAACCAGACCATCAACCAGCCCTTCGCGGCTACGCTGAGCGGAAGCGTGACCGAGAACAACCCGCCTGGCGCGCTGACCAGCACGTGGACACAGTTGAGCGGACCGGGCATCGCGA
>JBBSDP010000003.1:0-189497 GCA_038240605.1 Tepidisphaerales bacterium
GAACCTATCAGAAAGGCTTGAAGGTCACCAAGGCCGAGTTCCAAGCAATCCAACTGACCCGCCACGAGGTCTGCCCTCAGTGGAACTACACGATTCGCCCCCACCAGAAAAACACGGAGTAGTTTTTGGACGGGTTCTTAATCTTAATCCTAATCTTCATCTGACTTTAAATCCGCTCAACTCTCCCCGGGCGCGTTAACGGGTGATGCTCGTATCCGCATCCCTTGCGGATGACGTTCCGCATGTAGAATGTTCGAATGGGGCTTATGGCGGGCGGGACCTCGATCATGGGCGTGGTGGCGAGGGAGACGCTGGATCGCGGCAGGTCGTTGCGGATCGTGCGGATACGACCTTCGATCCAGCGAGCATCGGTGCCCTGAGTGTGGGGCGGTGTTTGGGGAAAACGGTCGGCCGCGACGCAATCGCATTTCGACCAGCGAGCTTGTTGGATTCGTCCTGCCGCTGATCGTCGTGGCTGTCCCTTGTGTCATGGTTCTAATCCATGAATTGCGGCTTCATTCAGTGTCGGCGCAGTATCAGCAGATGGCAAATGAGACAAGTTGGAAGTGGCCCTCAGGTCAGAATTCAGTTGAGTCGTTCGCAGAGGAACGTAGAGCCGACAGCTCGATTCAATTTGATGTTCCGCGGAATGAAGGTCAAATATTCCGACAAATCGACGTGCGTCACGGGGGGCACGACGTATTTCAACTCTGGGGAACCGCGGATTCGGCGTTGGCTCTGGACGGTAAGACTTTTGTCTATATGACGATGGGAACGGGTGCCCGCCACGGTTGGACCGTCGTTGCGGTCGATCTCGAAACGGGCCTAGATCGATGGTGGAGTTGCCCCGAATGGGACCTTGGTCGGCGCGTGGCACCTCACGACCCTTATCATCTGGAAATACGAGGAGACGTGGTGGTGGTGTGGTGCGGTGCGCACGACTTCAAGTATGTGGCTTTCATCGATCTTCGAACCGGAAATCTCCTTGGCCGCAAGGTGTTTTGGGAGAAGTTCGACGGGCGGTAATGAATCTCAGATTGAAGTGACGGCAGCATATCCCCCGCAAACAGACGAACGCGCAACAAAAACCTGAGGCGCCTCAGGTCTGTTCTCAATCAAAATTAAATCGAACGCTTATCCGAGCTCTTCCAGGATGGCGTTCTTCACCGAGGTCGGAACCGCGGCGTACTTCATCGGTTCCATCACGGAGCTGGCGCGGCCGGTGCTCATGGAACGAAGCTCGGTCGTGTAGCCGAACATCTCGCTCAGCGGCACCTCCGCCTCGACCACGCGCGTGTTACCGCGCTGCTCGCTGTTGGCGATCAGTCCGCGACGGCGGTTCAGGTCGCCGGTCACGTTGCCGACGAACTCCTCCGGCGTGGTGACGACCACCTTCATAATCGGTTCGAGCAACGTCAGACCCGCCTTGGAACAGGCGTCCTTGAACGCGATCTGCCCGGCCAGCTCGAACGCGATCTGCGAGCTGTCGACCTGGTGGTAGCTGCCGTCCACCAGCGTGATCTTGGCATTGATCAGCGGGTAGTTGGCGAGCACGCCGGTCTTGGCTGCCATGCGGACGCCATACTCGATCGACGGGATGAACTCCTTGGGGATTGAACCGCCGAACACCTTGTTCTCGAAGGCGATTCCGTCGGCCCAGCCCAGCTTCTTGAGGGCGTCGGGCTCCAATCCCGTTCCGTTGAACGGCTCGAGGTTGATCGTGCAATCGCCGAACTGGCCGCGGCCGCCCGACTGCTTCACGTGCTTGCCGCGCACGTTGTGGACGGTTTTGGTGATCGTCTCCTTGTAGGCGACCTTCGGCTTGCCGACGAGCACCTCGACCTTCATGTCGCGCGTCAGCTTGTTGCGCAGGATCTCCAGGTGCAGCTCGCCCATGCCGGCGATGATCGTCTGCCCGGTTTCCTCGTCATAGTTCGCCTGGAACGTCGGGTCCTCGCGCTTCAGGGTCGTCAGCGCCTCGCCCAGCTTCTGCTTGTCGGCGGCCGTCTTGGGCTCGATCGACATGCTGATGACCGGCTCGGGAAAGGTCGGACGCTCCAGGATGATCGGGTTGTCCTGGTCGCAGAGCGTGTCGCCGGTCAGCGCTTCCTTGACGCCGATGCACGCGACGATGTCGCCCGATTCGGCGACGTCGATCGGATTACGGTCCTGCGCGTGCATCTGGAACATGCGCGAGATGTTCTCGCGCTTGTTGCGGTTGCTGTTGAGCACGCGGCTGCCCTTCTCGAGGCGTCCGCTGTAGACGCGCACGTAGGTGAGGTCGCCGTGCTGGTCGTTGACGATCTTGAAGGCCAGGCCGCAGAATGGATCATCGGGGGTCGGATGGCGTTCGATCACCTTGTCCGGGTCCCTCATGTCATGGCCCTTGATGGCGGGCATGTCGAGAGGGTTGGGAAGATAATCGATCACGCCGTCCAGCAGGCGCTGCACGCCCACGTACTTGAGCGCGGAGCCGCAGAAGACGGGGTGGACCTTGAAGTTGATCGTCGCGGCGCGCAGGCCGGCGCGGAGCTCAGCCTCGCTGATCTCTTCGCCGCTGAGGTACTTCTCGGCGAGCTTGTCGTCGGTCTCGGCGACCTTCTCGATGAGCTCGTGACGCCACTTCTCGTAGCGTTCCATTTCGTCCTCGGGGATCGGCTTCTCGACCTGGGTCTTACCCTTGTCCTTATCGTCGTCGAACTTGTAGTAGATCGCGACGCCGCGGAGCAGGTCGATGATGCCCTTGAAAGTATTGGCCTGTCCGATCGGGATCTGCACCGCCACCGCCGGGGCGCCGAGGCGCTCGCGGATGCTGTTGAAGCTGAAGTCGAAGTCGGCGCCGACCTTGTCCATCTTGTTGATGAAGCAAAGCCTCGGGACGTTGTACTTGGTGGCCTGGCGCCAGACGGTTTCCGACTGGGCTTCGACGCCTTCCTTGGCGTCGAAGACCGCGACGGCGCCGTCGAGGACGCGCAGCGAGCGCTCCACCTCGACGGTGAAGTCGACGTGGCCCGGCGTGTCGATCAGGTTGATCGTGTAGCGCTCTCCATTGCGGTCCCAGGGGCAGGTCGTGGCGGCGGACTGGATGGTGATGCCGCGCTTCTGCTCTTCTTCCAGGAAGTCCATGACGGCGGTTCCTTCGTGGACCTCGCCCATCTTGTGAATCTTGCCGGTGTAATAGAGGACGCGTTCGGAGACGGTGGTCTTGCCGGCGTCAATGTGGGCACAAATGCCCAGGTTGCGAATTTTGGTCAGGTCGCGGTTCATCGTCGTTCCCTTTCAATCTTCAAATGCTTTGTTCACCGGTCGAGGTCGCAGAGAGGATTGAAGATAGAGCATTGAGAATAGCGGAAGGAATTCTGGGCTATCCTCGATCCTCTATCTTCTATTTTCTCGTTCTTCTCCGCGGGCTCAGCGTCTCTGCGGTGAATCGTCTTTCTGAAGGCACATTGGCCACGCGACGCGGATTGGCGGCGCGGTGTGCAATCACCTTCGCGAAATCGTTAAGCGACAACCGATTCCCAGAACCGGGATCGGCCCCTGCGAGATCAAAAAGAGTCGCCCGTAGGTTGCCCGTTGCTATCCGGGTCATCGGGCGGTGGGAGCTTCGAGGGTCGCTGCCGAAGCCCGCCGGCACTGTGCGGGTGCCTTGCCGCTGCACGGTCGGCTCATACTGACCCCATGCAGGGCTTCGGTCAGCATGAGCCAGTTACACTGGCTCAATCTTCACGGCTACTCCTTGTCAGACATTCAGATATCGATTGTACGAGCGCTGGCAGCAAAAGTTTGCTCCTGCGCCCCAACCCGCATGCGGTCGGTCGATTGGGGGGACAATGTATCGTAAACCGCAATGCCGTCAAGCTGAGGGAACTGTGGAGCGAATGGCCTTCAGGCTGCTTCCAACAGCAGCCCAGTCCGCTCGCCCCACCGGACTCGACGATAGGCCTGCACCGTCACGTGACTGCTGCCGAGCAGCGGTTGGAGTAATTCGCCCCGCACGTCAGCCTGATCCACGAGCAGCCGTAGTCGTGGCTGCGCAGCCGGGTCGATGGCCAACTGGGGCACCGCCATGCCGATCAGGGTGCGGTTCTCGCTCAGCCAGCGGAATGCCTGTGCGATCGCGGGCAGGTCTTTCAACCCCTGCGGCGCCACCGCAAGCAGGACGACCTCTCGCTGCCGCGTGATCGCCAGACGCGCCTGCGGGCACATCGGCGGACGGACCGGACACTCGATCATCCCGGCGTCAGCCGGGCGAAGGATAGCGGAGAGGATGGCTTCGCCGCCGGCATCGGCGTCGTTGAGCTCGATCACTTCGGATGCGGGGGATGCCTGGCGCGACGCGGGCGCATTTACGGGCATCGTTGGGGCTGACAATACGGTTGGCGCTGACGCGACGGTCGGTGTTGGCATGACCGTAGGCGGCGCGGCCGGCGAGGCCGCGGCAGACGGGGTGGGGATGACCACGTCCGCCAGCATCTCCCGGCGGACGGGATCGCTGATGACCGCTTCGGACACAACGGTCCCGTATTCGGGCGTCTGGACGGCGGACATCATCTCGCTCGCTTTCTTGGCGGTCGCCAGGAAATCTCCGACGATCTGCCACTGGGGGGCGGTGGCCAGTTGCGCCTTGTCGCGCGTCGGACGACAGAACATGGCCAGGTGCTCCGACACCGTGGCGATCGGCTGGACCGGCGGCTCGGGCGACAAGTCCCAGCGCAGGAACTGCTCGCAGACCCCGGCCAGCTTGCGGGAGACCCGGGCCGCTTCATCGGCATCACGGGCATCGAGCAGCGCCAGGGAGAGGGCCGGCCGTACGTCGCCGGCGGCGGACTCGCCCAATCCTTTCAACAGTCGATAGCTGGAGACGATGCCGTCGTGATCGCAGGTGGAGAGCAGGATCCAGCGGTCGACCTGCCGAAGCAGGGCCCTCGCTTCGGGCGTCCTGGGGTTGGGCAGAAGCAGGATCCACTGGTTGACGTCGCAATTCAGTTCCGCCAGCGACTCGATCATCTGGCGCGGATCGTAGCATTCGGCCGATTCGCGCGCGACGGCGTGCTGCATGGCTGGCGCGCCGCTCGGGTCGAAGCACATAAGCCGGAATTCCGATGCGTCCAGCTCGATCAGCCCAACGCGACCGACCCGGCTTGCCAGGTGTCGCGCATAGGACTTCACGTGATCGAACTGCTTGCCGTTCAGGTGCGCACCCAGGATCGCACAGACGGGCGGGGCATGCACCGGGACGCTCGCGTCGGCAGCGGCGGGCTCACCGGCGCCGAACACCTGGGCAAATTCTTCAGGCGTGAGATCGATGCTGTGGTCGAGGCTCCGTGGCGGAGGCGTCCGTTGCGGACGCGGGCTCCCGCCGGTCTGGCGGTCGCGAACGCTGCTGAGGAACAGGTGGCTGATCTCGCTCAGGTCCCGCTTTTTTGGCGTCTCGTCCATTGTGTGTGTCCGTTGTCCGTCGTCCGTCGTCAGTTGTGGATCGTTGTGATCCACGGTGTCCCGTCCCCCACAAGGGACAACAGCCTGTCCCGATCAATCGGGAGACAACTGACCACTGACATCCGCCCGGTTCATTCCACCTCGACGATGTTGTTCAGTTCTCCGAACTGGTTTGCCTCGACGTACTTGTTGTACGGATCGGTCATCCAGTTCCCATCGACCACCAGCCGGTAGCGGTAACGGCCCGGCCGAAGCGGCATTTTCATCGACCATTCGCCCGCGCCGCGCTGCTGCATGGGCGTCGAGACAGACGACCAGTTATTGAAGTCGCCGGCAACGAGCACCTGGCGGGCCCGCTCCAGGCGCGTGGCGAAGAGGACTTCGCCGTCTACCTGCTTCACCCCGTAGAACTCCTGGAGCTTCTGTTCGGTCGTCTTCGCGGTCGTCGGATCCGCCGGCTTGAAGAGGCTGGCGCGCGGCGCGGCCGCCTTATCCGGCGTGGCAAACACGAGCGAGGCGGGACGGAGGACGGCCGGTGCGGTCGTGACCCGTGGAGCGACGAGGGCAATCGGGGCAACCGGCGCCATCAATGCTGGCGTGCTGGCCTCGACTTCGATCGCGATGGGCGCGGCGGCCGAAGCTGCCGTCGCCATGCTCGTGCCACGGCCGAACTGGAACTGCGTGAGCTGGGCGAGCTGACGGGCGCGCTGGACCAGTTCCGCCGGCCGAGAGAGCGTCTCGGCCAGGGCGGGCTCGAGCTCGACGGGGCGATGGCCCATCAGCTCGCGGGCCAGGTTGACGAAATCCTTATATCCCCGGCTGCCCGGGTCGTACTCGGTGATCGGCTGGCCGAAGCTGGCGGCTTCCTTCAGCTTGGTGTTGAAGTTGACCGTGCTGGCCATCAGGTAATCGGAGAACTTGGCGCGCAGCTCGGAGAGGACCTCACGGGCCAGCTTGGTGCGCGTATCGTAAAGCGTCGGCAGGACGCGGATGACCACGTCCTTGCTGCACCGCTCGCGGAGCTCTTCCAGCGTCTCCATCATCTTGGTCAGCCCGTGAAGGCTGAAGTACCCGGTCTCCACCGGGACGAGCGCCTCATCGCAGGCGCGCAGGGCGTTGAACGTCAGCAGGCCGACGCTCGGCGGACAATCGATGATGCACCACTGATAGGTGCCGCTGACGGTCTCCAGCGCGCGGGTGAGTCGGTCTTCGCGGCCGCTCCGGCCGGCGAACACCTGCTCGAACGCCGCCAGGCGCAGGTTGGAGGGCGCGAGGTCGAAGTCACTGGCGATCTGCCAGACGACTTCCTGAAGCCGGGCCGGCTTGGCATCGCGGTCTTCGAGCAGCGCATCGTAGATCGTTTTCTCGATCTGCTCTTCGGGCACGGCCAGCCCAACGCCGCAGTGTCCCTGCGGGTCCATGTCGACCAGTAGCGTGCGATGGCCTAGGCGGGCGAGACAGGCGGCCAGGTTGATGCTGGTCGTGGTCTTACCGCAGCCGCCTTTTTGATTGATGATCGCAATCGTTCGCATGCGAACCTTCCTTGGTTCGGTTTCGGAGCCCCGGCGCGCGGCGGCCGTTCCATCGGCCACGCCCGTTGCGTCGCGGGTCTTCCTCCGTTCATGAGATCGGAGGGACTCGACGGAAAACTTGAGTGTTATGGGACAAATGGAGGGTTCGGGGTTCAGGGTTCAGGGTTCAGGGTTCAGGGTTCAGGGTTCAGGGTTCAGGGTTCAGGGTTCAGGGTTCAGGGTTCAGGGTTTAGTGTTTAGGGATTAGGGTTGAGGAGGCGAACATCGATCGTCCAACGCAGAACGTCGAACGGGAAAACGTTCTGCGTTCGATGTTCGACGTTCGATGTTCGATGTTGCCTACCGCCCTAAGGTCAAGCTGCCTGGTCGGTGACCAGGCGCATTGGCGCTGGTGGGGTGGAGCGGGAGGCGGGGTGGTATTCGGGGACGCAGCTTGCCAGGGCGGCGATCGCGTCTTCTACGCTTCCTTCGGCGGCCGCGGCGAGCATGTCCAGGTCGCTTGCAAGACGCTGGGGATCGGCGGGGGTGAGTTGCCAGACGCGGATCTGGGCGTGGGACGTCCGCAGGGTTTGCTCGTCGGCCAGGGCTAACTCCTCGAAGAGCTTCTCCCCCGCACGAATGCCCGTGAAGCGGATGGCGATGTCGCGCTCGGGTCGCAGGCCGTTACGGCGGATCAGCTCGCGAGCGAGGTCCAGGATGCGAATCGGCTGGCCCATGTCGAGCACGAAGATCTCGCCCCCCTGCCCGATCGCTCCGGCGTTCATGACGAGCTGGCTGGCCTCCGGGATCGTCATGAAATACCGGCACATGTCGGGATGCGTAACCGTCACCGGCCCCCCCGCGTCGATCTGCCGCTGAAAGATGGGAACCACGCTTCCGCTGCTCCCCAGGACGTTGCCGAACCGGACGGCGACGAAACGGGTGATTCGGGGGTTGGGGGTTCGGGGTTCGGGAATCGCGGAAGTGAACGGGCGAGGAAACGCGGCATCGTCACTTCGAGCGCGATGTTTCGTCAAAGGGAGTGTCTTTGCTCCTTCTGAACCCTGAACCCTGAACCCTGAAACCTGGTTGAGCGACTGCACATACAGCTCCGCCACGCGCTTCGACGCCCCCATCACACTCGTCGGATTGACGGCCTTGTCTGTGCTCACCATGACGAACGCTTGAACCTCCGCCCTGGCGGCGGCATCGGCGATCGTCCTGGTGCCGAAGATGTTGTTCCGGATCGCTTCACCCGGGTTCATCTCCATTATCGGGACATGCTTGTGGGCGGCGCAATGGAAGACGACCTGCGGCCGTTCGGCGGCAAAGACCTGCGCCATCCGGCGTGCGTCGCACACATCAGCCAGCACCGGCCTCACCACGGCGCCCACCCAGCGGTGGCACAATTCGCGGTCGATTTCAAATAAGTTGTTCTCCGCCCGCTCCAGCAGCACGATCCGCTCCGGACAAAAACGCATTGCCTGACGGCAGATCTCTGACCCAATGCTCCCGCCGGCGCCGCTGACCAACACCCGTTTCCCAGCCAGGAATCGCTGTAATTCCGGTGTGTCGAGATTTGCGGTCGGACGACCCAGCAGATCGGTGAGATCAACCCGGACCGGCTGCTTCGGCGCACGCCCGGCCTTACGGGTGCGAGCTGGCGACGAAACGCGTGCGCGGGGCATCACCTCTTTATCGGTCGTAAGCTGCCGGGGGACTTGAGCGGGTCAGGCCGGCAATTCGAAACAGGGGAGGACGTGGCTTGGGCGCCCTCGCCCATGCAGGCGTGTACCCACGCCGGCTCGGGCGGCTCCGGTGAGCTTGTCGAACCGTACTCGACCAAGATCAGCACGAGCGCAGCGTTCTTCGTTCCCATGGTGAAACGCTGCGCTCGTGCTGAATCGGCGGCGTACCGCCGATGGCCGCGGCATACCGCAGCCCACGGGCGAAGGCGCCCGCGCCACAGCGGACGTTCCGCGGCAAACGGGCGAGCGCGGATCGTGCCACAAAAAAAACCGGCCCGTCGCCGGGCCGCTGGGTGTCAGACTGCTGTCATGTTCTAGTTCGGCGAACTCATCGCGCAAACTTGAACAATCGGGCCGGCGGAAATTGCGCGAGGATTAACCCCCTCCACTCCCAATCACGTCCACCTGGGGCTGGGTCATCCGCCGGGCATTCATCGCCTTGTTCAATTCCGCTTCACTGAGCAGCTTTCGCTCGATCGCGACCTGGCGGACGGTCTTGCCGGTCTTGAAGCTCTCCTTGGCGACGTCAGCGGCCTTGTCGTAGCCGATCAGCGGTGCCAGGCTGGTGCACATCGCCAGGCTCTGCTCGACCAGTCCCTCGCAACGCTCAGGGTTGGCCTCTATCCCGGCTACGCAACGGTCCGCGAAGACCGTCGCCGCACGGGAGAGGATGTGAATGGACTGGAGCACGTTGTACGCCATCACCGGCATCATTACGTTCAGCTCGAACGTGCTCCCAAGCGCGCCGGCCCAGGCGACCGTTGCATCATTACCAATCACCTGAGCGGCAACTTGCAGCACCATCTCGCTCATGACCGGGTTCACCTTCCCCGGCATGATCGAACTGCCCGGCTGAGTCGCGGGGATCGAAATCTCGCCGATGCCGCACCGCGGACCGCTCGCCAGCCAGCGAATGTCGTTGGCAATTTTCGTGAGGCTGACGGCGATCGTCTTGAGCTGGCCGCTTGCTTCGACGATGCCGTCCTTCGCCGCCTGTGCCTCGAAGTGATTTTTGGCTTCGACGAAATCAATCCCGGTTTTCTTACTGATCAGGCGAATTGCGTGCTTCGCGAATTCAGGGTGGGAGTTGATGCCCGTCCCTACCGCCGTGCCGCCCAGGGGAAGCTCGCGGAGGCAGCGCAGCGCTTTCTGGGCTCGATCGACCGAAAGGCGGGCCTGCGCGGCGTAGCCCGAGATCTCCTGGCCGAGCCGGATCGGCGTGGCATCCTGGAGGTGGGTGCGGCCGATCTTCACGATGTCGTCGAACGCGTCCGCCTTTTTTTGCAGCGCGTCGGCGAGATGCGTGAGGGCGGGGATCAGCGACTCCTTGATCGCGACTCCTGCCGCGACGTGCATCGCGGTCGGAATCACGTCGTTGGAGCTTTGCTCCATGTTCACGTGGTCGTTGGGATGAACCGGCTCCTTCCCTCCGCGCTTGCCGGTGGCAATTTCGTTGGCGCGGGTGGCGATCACCTCGTTGGTGTTCATGTTGGTCGAGGTGCCCGAGCCGGTCTGAAAGATGTCGACGATGAACTGATCGTCGAGCTTCCCATCGACCACCTCCGCCGCCGCCTGCTGGATGAGCGATTCCCGCTTCTCATCGAGCAACCCGAGGTCCTGGTTCACCTCCGCGCAAGCGGACTTGATCAGTCCGATCGCCGAGATGAACCGACGGCCGAAACGCAGCTCGGAAATGGGAAAATTCTCGACGGCCCGCGCGGTCTGCGCGCCGTAATAGGCGTCGGCGGGAACGCGCATCTCGCCCATGGAGTCTTTTTCAATGCGATGTGATTGGCTCATGTACCGCTTCCCGATTATTTTACTTTTCGACCAAAAAGTATAATAAGATTCCGCTTATGTACGTTTAGTTTAATAAGGGCGTGCTCGAATGGAAGTAACTGCCTTCAAATCAGATGCGCCGGGGCAGTTGATCCGAAACTTCAGCCGGCAGCTGACGTTCGTCCCTCACCCCCTCCCGCCCCAGCTAAGCATTGGCTGGAAAACGGCCTCGCTGCTGGCCGAAGCACAACAGTTGATCGGACAGGTCCTGGGGGTGGGCGGCACGCTACCCAATCCGCAGATCGTCATCCAATCTGCCATTCGTCGCGAGGCGGAATTGTCGAGCCGTATCGAGAATACGTTCGCGAACCTGGAACAGTTGGTCCTGTTTTCCCAGGCCCCGACGCCGGAGGGGCAGTCGCCGGCCGTCAAGGAAGTATTCAATAACGAACAGGCGCTCCGTCACGGGCTGGAAGCGGTTGGGATCCGGAAGCGTCCGCTCAGCCTGTCGCTCGTCAAGGAGCTGCATCGCATCCTTCTGGACGGCATCGGTGTTGGGGAACATCAGCCGGGGCAATTCCGGTCGGTGCAGGTCTTCATTGGCAAGGGAACTCGCATCGAGGACGCGCGGTTCGTTCCCCCGCCTTCGACCCATGTGCAGGAACTGATGGAGGCGCTGGAGCATTTCATCTCCTCGGCCGCGGAACTGCCTCCGCTTGTCCGCGCAGCGCTGGCGCACTATCAATTCGAAACGATTCACCCGTTTGTCGACGGTAACGGGCGAATCGGCCGCGTGCTGATCGTTTTAATGCTTTGCGCGGATGGCATCTTGAGCTTGCCGTTGCTCAATCCGAGCCACTACCTGGAGGCGCATCGTTCCGAATACTACAGCCGCCTGTTGGATGTGAGTCGGAACGGCCAGTGGGAAGCGTGGATCGATTTTTTTCTTCTGAGCGTGCGCGCGTCGGCGACCGACGCGCTTGCCAGAATTGACCGCATCCGCCGCCTACATGGCTGCTATGTCGAAGTGATACAAAGTGGTCGGACGCCGTTGCGTTCACTGAGACTTCTCGAAGAGTTGTTTGTGCAACCCGCGATCACGGTCGCGCAGGCGGCGCGCGTGCTGAAGGTGTCGCACGTGGCGGCGCAGCAACACGTCGATCGCCTGGTTCGAGTGAAAATATTGAAAGAGGTGACCGGACAGCGGCGAAACCGGATCTACGTCGCGCACGGAATCATCCGCGCCGTCGAAGGATCAGAAGAACGCTCACGTTGAGCCTGCCAGGAGGCGCCCTGTCCAACTTGCTTGCCGAGGATCGGCTCAGTTCAACGTCGCCAGCCGTGCCTTCGCGTCGTTCAGCTCGGGATCGAGCTCGACGGCCTTTCGGTACTCGACCTTGGCCTGCTCAACCTGGCCCTGGCTCTCATAGACGGTGGCGATGTTGTAGTGCACTTCCGCGTTGGAGAGGACTGCCTGGAGCTGGATCGTTGACTCGGCGATGCGGTGATGGCGGGCGAGCATCAGGCCGTAGTTGACGCGGCATTGCTCATTCTTCGGATCGGCGTGGATGCCGCGCTGGTAGTCGGCCTCGGCCTGTTCGGGGCGGCCGGCGTATTCCTCGCACAGGGCCAAATTGCTGCAGGCGCCGGCCGAGCCCCCGGTGGCCTTCACGTACCTCTGCCAACTGCGGACGGCTTCGGGGAAATCCTTCTGCATCGTGTAGATCACCGCCAGCCGGTAGAGAGCGGGCTGGTGGTCGCGCTTCACCTTCAGCGCCAATTGGTACTGTTTGATCGCCGACGGCAGATCGCTTCGCGATTCGGCGAGCTGGCCGGCCGCGAAGTGGGTGTCGGCATTGATGGCCGGCTCCTTGGCCTTCTCAAAGTCAGTCCGCTCCGCCAGGTCGTTGGGCATCGGGGCGTTCGCGGTATTCCTGGCACATCCAACGATGGCCAGGCCAAGGGCAGCAGCAGAGGTATAGACGATGGATCGCACGTGCATGAGGGACTCCCGGGTAGCACCCATTGAAAGAGGCGTAAGCATCCCCTGTATCGGCCAGCCCCATCGGATCGAATCAGCAAAGCCGTGATGAAACCGTCACGGGCGACCGGCGATCAACGCCGTGGGAGGGGTCGGGTAGACAGAGCGCAGCCGGCGGATACAGGCTGCTTTCCTCCGATGTGCGACGGATTGCCGCGGTCTAACGGTTGGAATAACAATCAGTCTCCCTTAAGATGCCCCGTGCCTTTTTCCACAGGAGTTTGGCCATGAAGTTCACCCCTCGCGTTGCCGCAATGGCTCTATCCACCTGCATGTGCGGCGCGTCGTTCGCGCAGATCACCGGAAGCGTCAAGTTGGATGGCAAGGCTCCGGAAATGCAGCAGATCAAGGCCGTCGCCAACGACCCGAACTGCGCCAAACTCCACAAGGATCCGGTTTTCGAGGAAACCGTGGTGGCCGGCGACAAGGGCGAGCTTCAGAACGTGATCGTCTCCATCAAACCCGTCGAGGGTAAGAAGATCGGTGGCGATGCGCCCGCGAAGGCCGCCGTGCTGGATCAAAAGGGTTGTGTTTATCACCCCCACGTGCTCCCGGTAATGGTGGGCCAGACCGTTGAAGTGAAGAGCAGCGACCCGTTCCTTCACAACGTGCATGCCCTGTGCGTCGATAACGACGGCTTCAACTTCGGCCAGCCCGCCCCCAGCACCAAGAAGCTCGATCCCTTCAAGACCGCTGAAACGTTCAAGATCAAGTGCGACGTTCACCCGTGGATGGCGGCGTGGGTGCGCGTGCTCGAGAACCCCTACTTCGCCACGACCGGTGAAGATGGCACGTATTCGATCGACACCGCCGGCCTTGCCGAAGGCGACTACACCCTCATCTTCTGGCAGGAGAAGTACGGCGAGAAGGAACAGAAGGTGACGGTCAAGGGCGGCAAGGCAACCGCGGACTTCAGCTTCAAGGCTGAGGAAAAGGCGCAGGCCCTCCCGGCCGGCCCCGTGAAGCAGGTGATCCTGGCCGCCGCGGACGGAGCCCGGGCATCCCGCGATGCCAAGCCGGTGGTCTCGGCGTCGAAATAATCAATGCCCCTTCAACTTCACCTGTATCCTCTGGCGATCGGCTGGGACTGGTGGCTGCCACCCAACTACGCCGTCCACGGCCGCGCCATCGATCAGTTGTTCATCGCCATCTTCTGGCTGACGATGGTGATCTTCGTCGGCGTGGAAGCCGGGCTTATCTACTTCATGGTGAAGTACCGCCGACGGCCCGACCGGCAAAAGGCAATCTACAGCCACGGCAATACCCGGCTGGAGATGATCTGGACGATCGTCCCCGCCATCATCCTGATCTACCTGGCGCTGGTCACCAAGGGCGTATGGGAGAACTATCGCTACGCCCCGAACGTCGATCACGAGAAGGCGCCCAAGATCCTGGTGATCGGCCAGCAATTTATCTGGAACGTCGTCTACCCCGGCCCCGACAAAAAGCTTGGGCGTTACTTGATCTATCCGAGGCCGACCGACTTGAAATGGCCAACGGTGCCGGAGGGACGCTCTTTTTCCTTCCCCACGGTTCCCGGCCCCGCCTACCTGAAAGAAGCGGAAGCGATTCGGGTGCTCAACAAATACGTTGATGAGATCAACCCGCTGGGGAAGGATTTCTCAGACACCGCGGGCAAGGACGATGACTGGCAATCGGCCCTGAACCGCCCGCTCGAAATCCCCAAGGGAGAACCGGTCGAGATCAACATCGGCAGCAAAGACGTCATCCACGATTTCTACCTGCCCAACTTTCGCGTACGCCTCGATGCCGTCCCCGGCATGCGCGGCGTGATCTACCTGACCGCGACCACCAGCAGTACCGAGCTGGAGAAGCAGAGCCGGCGGGAATATTCGCTCGCCGAGATGGAGACGCTGCTGAAGGATCCGAAGAACGAGATGCGCATCGCGATCGACGCTTCCTCACCCCACGCGGAGCAGGATGCCAACGGGTTCCTCTACAAGTACCCGGACAAGTCGAAGAAGAAGCGCGGCGCGACGATCATCCGCGAGCACGCAGTGATCCCCCTGGTCGACGAAGACACCGGCAAGCCCATCGTGCAGGAGCTGCGCGAAATCGGCGTGGAGAATGTCGTCGCCTACGCGCCCAAATACTGGGACATCGTGTGCGCCGAGTTGTGCGGCGTCGGACATTCGAAGATGAAGGGAAGCATCATCGTCCTGGAAAGGGACGAGTACGAGAAGAAGTATGGAACGCCGGCCACGACCGCCGCAGGGGCTCCTTCGATCGTTGCCGTCGCCGGGACAACGACGCAGAAGTGACCGCGACCTGAAATGAAGGCACACTGAAGGCATGTTGGCATGACCGCGATCTCCCACCCCATCGATCCCGCTGCCGGCGCACACGAGCTCGGCGATGCACATGCGCCGCACGAAGCCGGCTTCCTCAAGACCTATCTCTTCTCGACGGACCACAAGACGATTGGCATTCAGTTCCTGATGGTGGGGCTGCTGTTCTTCGTGATCGGCGGTCTGCTCGCCCTGCTGGTGCGCTGGCGGCTCGGCTGGCCGGAGGCGCCGGTGCCGATCCTCGGTGCCTACATGGAGCGCGCCGGGGCCTGGAGCGGCCGGACCATGCCGGACGATTTCTACAACGCCGCGTTCACGATGCACGCGTCGCTGATGATCTTCTTCGTCGTGATCCCGATCCTCGTCGGCGTTTACGGAAATTACCTGATCCCGCTGAAAATCGGCGCGGCCGACATGGCCTTCCCCTTCCTCAACGGCGCTGCCTTCTGGCTGGCCATTCCCGCCGGGGCGATCATGGTCGCGTCGTTCTTTCTGCCGGGCGGGCCGGCGTCGGCGGGGTGGACGAGCTACCCGCCCCTCTCGCGCCTCGAGCAGCACGCCGGCCGGTGGGTGGCAGCGGAGGCCGCGACATCTGCGCAGCCGCCGCCGGTCACGCTAAATGAAAAGCTGGACGACGGGTGGCAGCGAGCGATCCAGGCGTTGCGCATCCAGGACCCGGCGTCGCACCGCCAGGGTGTCTGGTCCCCGACGGCGCTGGTAGTGAACTTTGTCAGCCTGTTTCTGCTGTTCGGCTACCTCTGCTGCTACCGCGTGCGGCTGGGACTTTTGTTTCTGAACTTCGCGGTGGGCATGCTCCTGGCGGGGCTGGGCGCGGTGCTGGTGCTCAAGGGGATTCAGTACGTAGCCTTTGACGGACAGAGCGCCTGGTTCCTCTCGCTCACGATCCTGGGCTTTTCCAGCATCATGGGCGCGGTCAATTACCTGACGACGATCACCAAGCTGCGCTGCCCCGGCATGACGATGTTCCGCCTGCCGCTGTCGGTCTGGTCGCTGTTCATCACCTCGATCCTCGTGCTCCTGGCGACGCCGGTGCTCGCCGCCACGCTCACGATGAACCTGCTCGACCACAATGGCCTGACCTGCTTCTTCCTCGCGACCGGCCGCGTCGTCAGCAACCAGATCCAGAACGAATCGGGCGGCGGCTATCCCCTGCTCCACCAGCACCTGTTCTGGTTCTATTCCCACCCGGCGGTCTACATCATGATCCTGCCGGCGATGGGGATGGTCTCTGATATCCTCGCGGTCGGAGCGCGCAAGCCGGTTTTCGGGTACCGGCCGATGATCTACGCCCTGACGGGCATCGCGTTCCTGGGGTTCATCGTCTGGGCCCACCACATGTTCCAGAGCGGCATGAACCCGACGCTGGGAACGACGTTCGCGATCAGCACGATGTTCATCGCCGTTCCCTCGGCCATTAAGGTCTTCAACTGGATGGGGACGCTCTGGGGCGGCAACATCCGCTACACCGCCGCCATGTGGAACGCCATCGCTTTCGTCGCGATGTTCGTGATCGGCGGGCTCTCCGGCATCTTCATGGCCTCGACCGCGGTCGACGTTCATGTGCACGGCGGGTACTTCATCGTCGCTCACATCCATTACGTGCTCTTCGGCGCCTCCACGTTTGGGATCTTCGCCGCGATCTATTTCTGGTATCCGAAGATGTTCGGCCGGATGATGAACGAGCGCCTGGGGCTGATCCATTTCGTGCTGTCGTTCATCTTCTTCAACCTGACGTTCTTCACGATGCACATCCTGGGCATCGGCGGCATGCACCGGCGGGTGGCGGACTTCCGGAACTATGCGACGTTCGCCCACTTCGACAGCATGAACAAGTTCATCAGCGTCAGCGCATTCCTGCTGGGGCTCGCACAAATCCCCTTCGTGCTGAATTTCATCGGAAGCTGGATCTGGGGGCCGAAAGCCCCCAACAACCCGTGGGAAGCCACGACGCTCGAATGGGAAACCTCCAGCCCCCCGCCGCACGGCAACTTCGCTAAGGTCCCGGTCGTCCATCACGGCCCCTATGAATACAGCTCCCCGCTCGTCGAAGAAGACTACCTCTGCCAAACGCGCTGGATCCCAGGCGTCGACGACCACCCGACACACTGAATGCATTGTCCCCGCGCCAAGTTATTTCAGAGCCGCGCCCGTTAGGAAGCGGTGTGCGCGCGGCCGATGCACACCGCTTCCTAACGGGCGCGGCTCTGAAAGAAAAAGAGCCCCTCGGGTGATAGGCGTGCGGCAAATGGTCGCATTCTTTCAGGAAGTGGCGAACTTTGCGGGGCGGACTCGTACCATCTCATGATCTGTGGCGCAAGAGACTTCCATCCCGACCGCACTCCCGGCGGACGATGACCGTCTGCTCCACCGCCTCGCCCTGGTGACGGCGGTCGCGACGTTTCCGCTGATCTTCATGGGCGGATTGGTCACGTCGCGCCACGCCGGCATGTCGGTGCCGGACTGGCCGAACAGTTACGGCTACAACATGTTCCGCTTTCCGCCCCGGCTCTGGGTGGGCGGAATCTTCTACGAACACACGCACCGGTTGATGGCCACGGTGGTCGGATTTCTTTCGGTTCTCCTGTGCGCCCGCGCATGGTTGAGTGGTGGGCTGACCTCGCCCCGAAATTCCCGGCGCGTGCGGTACCTCTGTCTTGCCGTATTGCTTGGGGTGATCGCGCAAGGAGTCGTCGGCGGGTTGCGCGTGGTCTTCGCGAAACTCGATCTGGCCATCGTTCATGCCTGCCTGGGTCAGGCCGTTTTCTGCCTGGCAGGGCTGACCGCGCTCTTGACCTCGCGGGAATGGCATTCGACGCCGGACCTTTCGGGCCGACCGTCGGCTGCCGCCGGCCGCGGTTTGATTGGCCTCACCGGGGTCCTGGTCTTCACCATTTTTGCCCAGCTCATCGTCGGCGCTTTCATGCGCCATTACGGCGCCGGGCTGGCGATTCCTGATTTTCCGACCGCTTATGGTCGGTTCCTGCCCCCGCTCAATGCCGCTGAACTGGATCGGGCCAATCACCTGCGGGCATGGGAGCTGAACCTCGACCCGGTGACGATGGGCCAGGTGTGGCTCCACTTCGGACATCGGATCGGAGCGGTCGCGGTGACCTTGCTGGTCATGGCAACGGCGGTCCGCGTGTTCCGGCGCTTTTCAATTCGGACGTTATTGCTACCCTCGTTTTTCCTTGTAGCCTTGTTGCTGACGCAATTGCTGCTGGGGATCGTGACCGTGTGGCTTCGCAAGCCGGCCGACGTGGCCAGCGCCCATGTGGCCGTCGGGGCGCTGACCCTGGTCTGCTCCGTTGTGCTGTTGGCTCGGGCGGTTCGTCTGTACGGCGGACGACGCGAGGCCGCGACCGCCTATTTGCAGCCAAACGAGAGGCCCACCATGTCCGCGCGCCCATCGCGCTTCGTGCCGGCGGGCGGCACGATCTGACCGGACTCAGAACGATCATGGAAACTTCACTCGCGACCGACCCCCCCATGAGCAACGCCGCTGTCACGGCTCACTTCGCGCCAGCGACCGACGACGGCGTCGCGGCCACGTCGGCGGCTGTCACCACACCAACCTCGCTGCGCGTCGGCGAATTTATTGAACTGGCCAAGCCGCGGATGAATTTCCTGGTGCTGGTCACGACTGCGGTTGGATATTTCATGGCGACTCGGGGTTGGGATGACTGGGGCCGTCTCCTGCACACGCTGGTCGGCACCGCTCTCACCGCCGGCGGCGCAAGCGTGCTGAACCAGTACGTGGAGCGCGGCCTGGACGCGCGAATGCGCCGGACGCGCGGTCGTCCGATCCCGTCGGGTCGAGTCACCCCGGTCGAGGCCCTCGCCTTTGCGTTGTTGCTGTCAACGGCGGGCCTCGTGGACCTGTTGCTGTTCGTCAACCCGCTGACGGCGCTGCTCGGCGCGTTCACGCTCGCGACGTACGTGTTCCTCTACACGCCGATGAAGCGCTGGACGAGCCTCTGCACGGTGGTCGGCGCGGTCCCGGGCGCAGTACCGATCGTCATGGGCTGGACGGCCGCCCGCGGCGAAATCTCGCCCGAAGCGTGGGCGCTGTTTGGAATTCTATTCCTCTGGCAGATGCCCCACTTCCTGGCGATCGCGATCCTGTATCGCGACGACTACGCGGCCGGCGGGTTCAAGATGCTTCCCGTCGTTGACCCCCGCCTGCACGCGACCGGCCGGCAGATCGTCTTGTACAGCCTGGTGCTGATCCCGGTCAGCCTGCTCCCGGCGATCTTTCAGATGACCGGGATGATCTACCTCGTGTCGGCCACGCTGCTCGGCACGATCTTCGCCGGCTTCGGCATCCTCTGCGCCCTCGACAAGGGGCGCGCCTCGGCGCGACAACTCTTCCTGTCGTCGATCGCGTACCTTCCCCTGCTCCTGGCGTCCATGATGTTGAACAAGCCATGACACGCGGCGCGCCCGCTTCGCTCCGGCTACCGCTGCTCGTGTCGCTGGCATCCGTCGCGATTTTCGTCGGGTGCGATAGACGCAAGTCTTCGACAACCCCGACCTCGCTCCCACCGGCCCCCGCGCCAATCGGCCGGGCCGAAGTTGTCGGAACGGTTCGCCTGCGCGGAACGCCGCCGACCCTCTCGCGGATTGACGTCAGCTCCGTCCGCGAGTGCGCGACGCGGCATCCGCTTGGATTGCCCGATGAATCGATCGTCGCGAACGATCAGGGGCTGCTTCGCAATGTCATCGTCTACGTGAAGGGGCCCGTTTACGCCGGCAACGGCAGCCCGGTGGAAACGTCGATCGATCAAGTGGGGTGCCGTTACGTTTCCCACGTGATCGCGATGCGGGTGGGACAACGGCTGCGGATCAAGTCGAGCGACCCGTTCCTGCACAACGTGAACGGCCAGTCTCACGACAACCTGGCCTTCAACTTCGCGCAGTCCGGCCCGGGCACGCGCGAGCTGGACCCGTTCAGCCAGCCCGAGTTCTTTTCGATACGCTGTGACGTGCACCCGTGGATGAAGGCATGGGTCGGCGTGATGGCAAACCCGTGGTATGCGGTCACCGGCGAAGACGGCTCGTTTCGGCTCGCCAAGGTACCCGCCGGCACGTACACTCTCGTCGCCTGGCAGGAACGACTGGGCGAGCTGAGTCGCGAAGTGTCGGTTCCGACGGAAGGCACGATCAACGCCGATTTTGATTTCAAGTAGGGTGGGCTGAGCTCGCCTCTCAGTGAGGAACCGCGCGTGTCTGAGACGATTTTGGACCACGGATATATCCCCGAGGAGCATGCGCCTGATCCCGTGATCAGCCACGGCGACCCCACGCCGCCCGGCAAGATCGGCATCTGGCTTTTCCTCTCCAGCGAAATCATGTTCTTCGTGGCGATCCTGGGGACCTACGTGATCCTTCGCGCCGGCTCACCGGGGCTCTTCGAGAAGCACGCCGCGGTCCTGAGCAAGGCCTGGGCGGGAACGAATACGCTGGTGCTGATCCTGAGCAGCCTGACGATGGCGTTGGCGGTCGACGCCTCCCAGAAGGGCAAAGCGAAGCGCGCCTCCGCCTTCATCGCGGCCACGCTGATGTGCGCATTGGCCTTTCTGGGGATCAAGACGATCGAGTATGGCGACAAGGCCCACCACCACACGATCATCGCCCGCGCTAACGACGCTGCCCCGATCGTCGTCCGCGCCTCGACCACCGCGCCGCTCTACGCGATCGTGACGCGACGGGGCAAGGATCAGCTCGAGGCGTTCAACGGCAGCGCGTTCGAGCCGCGCAAGAACTCAAAGTGGGCCACGTACGCCGTCCCCCTCAAGTCGCGCGGCGACGGGACTTTCGCCGCGACCATCCCCGCCGACGCCGCTGGATACGACGTCGGCGTTTACGAGTCCGCCAGCGCCGAGCCCAAGCCGCGCGACAAGCAGCTCGCGCTCGATCCGAAGGACCTGACGGTCGGGACGGGCATGTGGGTCTACGACGGGCACGTCCGCGGCGAGGACAAGGACGGCAACCTTACCCTACGCGGCTATCGCATGCCGATGCGCGCCACCGAGAACGGCGGCGCGGCCTTCGACATCCACTTGATCAGCGAATCGGACATTGAGGAAGGCGCCAAGGCAGCCGGCGAAGGAGAGAAGCCCCGGGATTTCAACATCGCCGCCAGCCAGGTCAGCGACAGCATCGCTTACGGACCGGCTAAGAACATCTTCTATGCCAGCTACTTCACCCTGACCGGCATTCACGGCCTGCACGTGGTGGGCGGGATCATCGCCCTGCTGTTCCTGTTGGTGCAGTCGATGCGCGGAAAGCTCTTCCCTGCCCATACCGAGTACGTCGGCCTTTACTGGCACTTCGTCGACCTGGTGTGGATCTTCCTCTTCCCCCTGCTCTACCTGATCTGAAGACGGGACGCACCGGAAGCGATACAATGCCGCGTAACGGGAGCTTCGCATGATGGCCACATCGGCAGCCGCCGGTCGACTCCAGGAACCGGAAGAACCTCACGCCATGTCGGCGGCGATGCCGCACCATCCGATCAACTACGTGATGATCTTCGCGGCGCTGGTCGCGCTGACGGTGGTCACGGTCGCCGTGGCGACGGTCCGGTTTCACAGTGAGCTGGTCAACGTCCTGATCGCCCTGATCATTGCGTCGGTGAAGGCGACGTTCGTCGCCCGCTATTTCATGCACCTGAAGTTCGAGGGGAAGCTCATCTACCTGATCCTGTTCGTGCCGATTTTTCTGTGCGTGATCCTCCTGTGCGCCCTGATCCCCGATATCGGCCTGGGCCGTCATACCGCATTCAACGACTGGATCCGCATGTTCGAGCAGTCGATGGTCGGCGGCGGCGCCAAGTAGCGCGAACATGAGCATCATCCAGATCGACCACCTGACCCACGCGTACGGCGAGCGTGTCGCACTCGATGACCTGTCGCTGAATGTGGAAGCAGGCGAGATCTTCGGCTTCCTCGGGCCCAACGGCTCGGGGAAGACCACCCTCTTCCGCATCCTCTCCACGCTGATCCCGCCGCCGCCCGGCCGCGTTCAGTTCCTCGGCGTTGATCCGGCACGAGAGCGTGACTTCGTGCGCAGCCGTATCGGCGTCGTCTTCCAGTCCCCCAGCCTCGACAAGCAGCTGACCGCCCAGGAAAACCTGATCCAGCAGGGCCGTCTCTACGGCTTGCGCGGAGCGGACCTGCGCCGCCGGGTGGCGGCGGCGCTGGAGGCGGTTGGCCTGGGCGACCGTGCTCGCGATCGCGTTGGCACGTTCAGCGGCGGGATGCGCCGCCGGGTGGAAGTGGCCAAGGGTCTGCTGCATCGGCCGCAAGTCCTTCTGATGGACGAGCCCAGCACGGGCCTCGATCCCGCCGCCCGTATCGACCTGTGGCGGCAGCTACGGCAGATCAACGCCGCCGATGGCGTCACCGTCCTCGTCACCACGCACCTGATGGAAGAAGCCGACCGCTGCACGCGCCTGGCGGTGATGGCGGCAGGCCGGCTGCTTGCCTGCGATGCACCAGCCGTCCTGAAGGAGCGGATCGGCGGCGACGTCATCACGCTGGTCACGCAGCGCCCCGCGGAGGCGCGCAATCGACTCCGCGAGCGACTGGGCGTCGACGCGCAGGAGGTGGATCAGACCCTCCGCCTGGAGCGGCCGCGCGGCCACGAATGGGTTCCCCAGCTTATCGAGGCCCTGCCGGGGCTCGTGGACTCGGTCTCCGTGGGTAAGCCAACGCTCGAAGACGTGTTCGTCCAGCTCACGGGCCGGCGGCTCGAGGCCGACCCCGTGGCGCATGCGTGAACGCCACCGCCAGGTCAGCTTCGCTCGCTGATCTGCACGTTGTATGAGTCTCCCCCGATTTTGAGGTTCGTGCCCGGGCCCGGATTGACGTGTCCGTTCAGTCCATAAAAAACTTGCTTGCCGCTTCGTCGATTGCTGATGAGGTTCCGCATCCGCAACAGCCCCAGATGATGGCTCACGGTCGGCTGCGGGAGTGAAAGCTCTTCACATAAGTTGCTCACGTTGCGCTCCCCGTCGGCGAGCAGCATGAGGATGTTGAGGCGTGTTTTGTCAGATAACAGCCGGAATATCTCAACGAGTCCGTCGAGTTCTCTGTCCGCGATCCCCGATCCCTTCTTCTGCATAGACCATGTCTCCTGAACGTCATGTTGGTTGCCGAGATGGTGCCAACTATAGGTTCGTCCAATTTGCAGGGTCAAAAATCAGAAATTTTGTTTCAACGAATGACCATCGCTCGAATTACACTGCTTTTCCGAGGCCCGAACGAAGAGCACGACCGAAGGCCGCCGCACCGGGCGCGCGGGGGACCGTTTCACCAAGCCCCCAACTTCACACCTTGACCGATTTTGACCTCCCATTACAATGTCCCCAAAGCAGGGCGGGGCCATGGTCTAACGGGATGACGGCTGAATCGCATTCAGCAAATCGGGGTTCGATTCCCCG
Organism: Tepidisphaerales bacterium; assembly: GCA_038240605.1. Classification (GTDB taxonomy): domain Bacteria; phylum Planctomycetota; class Phycisphaerae; order Tepidisphaerales; family Tepidisphaeraceae; genus JBBSDP01. The sequence continues at coordinate 23,295 of JBBSDP010000003.1, forward strand.
TGGCTCCATTCGACTCGGCCGAGTACGGCCTCGCTCATGGCAGGCCGATCGACTCGCAGTCTGAGCACCGGTTGGGTCGCGCAATAATCAAGGCCGAGTCGAATGCTCTGAGAAAGCGACCTGGGCTGAGCTTGTCGAAGGCGGCGCATCGAACGGGCAACATGCCAACTGCATCTGCGCCAGCAGATTCGTTTTTCGTCTATATCTTGCGCTGTGCTGACTGCAGCTTGTACGTCGGCCATGCATCAAACCTGCAGGAACGGGTGGCGCTCCACAACGACGGCCGCGGCGCAGCTTGGACCGCCGGCCGCCGTCCAGTCACTCTCCTCTACCAGGAGTTGCACGAATCCGAGTTGAAAGCAATTCGTCGCGAACGCCAGCTCAAACACTGGACCCACGAGAAAAAGCGTGCACTCATCAATGGCGATTCGACGGCGATGAAATCGCTCGCACAGCGGCGGGTTCGGTGGTCCCCGCCGGCCGACGCCACGATGTTTCACGACGCTGGGCGGAAAGATCCGACACGGGCCTGGAAAGGCTGCGAAAAACGCTATGGTATTATGAGAATTTTTTGAAAACTAGCCGCGTCCCTGTTGAATTCCCCTGTTGAATTCCCTCTGGGCATCCTCGGCACGGAAAATCCCATGACGATCGCTGTACCACGCCAACGGACGGCCATGCTTGCCCACCCAGCGGCCCAGGACATCCATGTACGCCTCGGTGGTCTCCGACGGGTGAAACCGTGCCAATACCCGGCTGCTGGCGTCATCGATCATCCCCACTAAAACCATCCGGGACCCGCGACCTTCCAACCAGTCGTGCATGCTCGCGTCGGCCTGAAGCAACTCGCCAAAGCACGTGCGTCGATCACGCCGGCTTCGATGAACGTCCCGTTCACGCTTTGGACGCCATAGCCCCTCGGCAAGCAGCCACTCCCGCAACGTGCGAACCGCAACCACCACCTGGTCCTCCTCCGCCAACTTCTCGCAAGCCAGGGTGGGACCGAAATCGCCATACTTCTGCCGGTAAAACGCCAAGGCTGAACGCTTCAAACATTCCTATTTGCCGAAGACCGGACATTACTTTCTGCCGATGACATAAAATTCCGAAAATTTGCATCGGCGGCCAGCCCTCCGCCGCGTTCCGCCTTAATCGTTCTCAATGCTCCCGAAAATCCTGTAAAAACTGCAACAGGTCGGCCATTTGCTGTTCGTTAATGCCGGCTTCCAGGCCATCGGGCATGAGCGACAGGCCGGTGCTGCGCATGCCCTTGATATTGGTCCGAAGGACCACGTCGTCGATTCCGCCGGCGCGCCGGATGGTCACGCTGTTGGCAGTCTCGTTGACGATCACGCCGAGAAAGTCCTGGCCATCGCGGGTTTCCAGATCGTAGGCGACGTAGATCGGCTTCACCTCGCGATTGGGATCGAGGATGGCGACCAGCAGCGTCGGAGGCGACCGGTCTTCCAGTAAGGCCAGATCGGAGCCCACGCGCTCGCCGCTGGCCCCTTTGCCATGGCATTGAAAGCAGACGGATTTGAATATCGCTTGGCCCTGACCCCGATCTCCGCTGAGTTTCGCGACGGCCTCCGTGTAGTGCTCGATCGTTTTCTGGCGATCGGGCTTAATCTGCCCCTGGAAGACCTTCGCGGCCCGCTCGCGAATCGCTTCATCCTTGTTGCTGAGCAGTGCCTGGCGCCGAGCCGGTTCGATTTCACCGGCGGGAACTTTTTTGTTCTCGATCGCGTCCAGGAGCGCGGCGATCCGTTCGGGCCGCCGATAGATCGCATCGAGCAGATCGTTTCGCAGCGACGGCCCGACGCGCGACCAGAGTTTCACCAGGACCAAAGCCATCGCCGGATCCTCTTGGCCCGACATGGCATGAATTACTTCCGCCTGCACCTGGTTTGGCTGCGACGGTTGGAGCAGCGCGTTGAATAGTTCCGAGGTTTGCTTCGGCGGCGCAAACGCCAGCAGTCGAATCGCGTCCACGCGTTCGCGTCCCTTGCGCGATGGATCGCGCGCAGTTTTGTCGGCCGACACCAGCAGTTCATCCAGGATTTTTCTGACGGCAGGGGGCGCTTGCGCGATTTCGGTCGCCAGCAATCCGCCGCCTAGGCTTAGCCCGTCGGCGAGTTGGCGGACGAGCGATTGCCTGAGATTATCGTCGATGTCGGGTGAGCCGATGGCGGCAAATGTCGCGCCCACCTCGGCCGAATCGTGGCGGATGCCCACGACGTTCGCCAGCGAATCGAGAAGCTCGCTGGCGCCGGGATGCTTGAGAAAATCCGCATCGGCGATCAGCGTGTGAAGCAACTCGCCCGCCCGATCCGGGACGGAAATAAGCACGGCGGTACGCGTCCATCGGTCGGCACCATCGTGCCGGGCGATTGCCGCCAGCGCTTGCAGCGATGCCGGCGAGGAAAACTGGCCCAGCGCCAGCGCGGCGTGGAAGCGCACGCGGGGATTTTCGTCCCGGGCCGAATCTATCGCCAGTTTTCGCAGGGATTCCGATCGGGCAAGCACCGGCCCGGCCAGGTGCAGGGCGGTTTGGCGCACGTGCGCTTCGGCATCGGCCGCCGCCGTTGCCAGCGTCGCGGCATCACGATCGCCCAGACCCGCCAGCGTGTACATCGCCTGTATCCTTGCCTGGGCAAGCGGCGCGTTTCGCACGGCCGCCCGCAAGGGTTCGATCGCGCTCTTTTCGTGCCGCTGATACAGCAGGCGCTGCGCGGTGTCGCGCGTCCAGCCATCGGGGCTCTGCACTGCCCGGACCAATTCCGAAACAGTCGCGGTGCTCAAATGCGGCAGCCGGGGCCTGGAGAATTTCTCTGGCGTAATCCGGTAAATCCGCCCCATGTCGCGCCCGCGGTACAAGTCGTAATGTTTAAGAATCTCGCCCGGGATGGCGGTTTCATCTTCGATGATCTCTCGATACATCGAAACGACGTACAGGCATCCATCCGGCCCATCCGCCAGATTCACGGGCCGGAACCGATCATCCGTCGAGGCCAGAAACTCCCGCTTATCGGCAACGTCGCTCACCGGCCGATCCGCGGAAAAAGATGCGCCGTGTTCGGCCAGGACCATTCGCACGACGACGTTGTTGGCCGGCTCGCCCGTGAAGCAGTTGTTGCGATAAGCTTCGCCCAATGCCGAGCCGCGATAGGCCGTCACCCCGGCGGCCGATGTTGCAAATCCATGCGGTGCCAGTTCATTGCTGGGGAACCGGCCGGCGTGCATGTCCGCGTTGGTATCGACCCACCGTTGCCAATATTTTTGCCTGGCGACCTTCCAAGGCTCGGGCTGGCTGATCGGAAAAATCTCCGCCCACATTTTATTGGCGTTCTCCCGGACCTCCGAAACGAGCAGATACGGGTTGCGCTGGAGCACATCGCGTTCAATGACGGCATGGAACACGGGATCGGTCGCGTCGCAGGTAAAGCGATCGCCCCAATCGTTGAACGTATTGCCCCACTCGCCCGACCCGGACACGGCTTCGGGCGGCTCGCCCGCCAGTGCCCCCCTCGGATCGAAACGAAAATCCCGGCTGCTCACCGGAGGCGCATCGGGCTTGTCCGCCGGCCGCAAACTTCCGCCAGCGTAGGAACCGCATACATAAATCTTGTTGTCCATTCCCCAGCGCATGCAGTTGGCGATCTCGTAGGTTTTGCCGTGGAAACCCGTGTAGACCCTTTTTATCACATCGGGATGGCCCGTCCCCTTCGTATCCTTGAGATAAAGCAGGTCGGGCGAAGAAACGACAAACACGCCGCCGTCCCACGGCAGCACGCCGCTCGGCCAGATGATGTTTTCGGCGAAGATCGTTGACTTGTCATAGACGCCGTCACCCGTAGTGCTTTCCAGCACGCGCACACGACCCAGCGGCTCGCCCTTTTTCGGAATCCCCGGATAATTCCACAGCTCTGCCACCCACATCCGCCCGTCTTCGTCGAACGCAATGTCCACCGGATCGGCCACATTCGGCTCGGCAGCCGCCAGTTCAATCCGCAAGCCCGGATCGAGTTTAAACGTCGCCAGCGATTCCCGCGGCGACAACGCTTTGACATGCGGAAGCTCTTCGTCCCTCGGCGCCTGCCGCCGCGTTCCGTTCGCCGGCTTCTCCTGCCCCATCAAGAAATTGCTCCAACCGCCAAGACCGAATCCAACCGCCAACGCCCCGACCAGGCCGATAATAGGTGTGAAATTTGGCTTCATGGGAAATGCTGCAGTAGCCGCGAAAAATAACGTGATTTTCGGCAGCGTAGTAACTTTCATTCCGATTCCTCCAGTTTCAGATAGCTTCGAAGTGAACGCTTGCTCAAGTCGATTCGCTGCTTGATCTGCCCCTTGTCCACATCCGCGTTGAGCAACTCGTAGGCGTAATGCTCCGGGCCGAAATCACACTGGTAGAAAATGAACGGATGCGTCCAGCCATTGGCCGGGGCCAGTTCGTGGGCCATGGGATTGGTGTCCCATTTTTGGATAACATTTTTCCGGTGGGCCAGCAGCCACTGGGTCGTCTTGGCAAAGAGGTCGCCATTCTGATCGGCGTCGTTGACGAAAACGACCGGACCGTTGGCTTTGAGGTTGCGAAAGACGTGGCCATTGGCGCGGGTGACGCTGATCGTGCGGACGCCGCGCAGCTTCAGGGCCGGCGCGCCGTCGGCAAGGCTGACGTCGATCGTGTTATCCTGGCAAATCTGCGGGCTGCCGGCATAACCGCCGGCGATCTTCTTCTGCTTTGTGGTGATCGTGTTGTGGGTGAAGGCGCTCAGTTCCGAGATCCCCTGTTCGACCGCAAAGCTCTGGGCATTCCCGCATTCGGTGAAAGTGCATCCGTCGATCCAGATTTCCCAGGGTCGATAGCCGATCTCGACGTTGCCGCCGAAGAAGTTTACTGCCGGGCCGTCGATGTCGGCGAAGGATGAATCGACGATGCAGCCGTGAACGAGGTTGTTGAACTGGCAGGAAATGCCCGCCTTTTTCTGGCCGACGAATTCGTTGTGGAGGCAGAGCCACTTGTCGAGCATGCCGACGTTGAAGTAGATGCCGTAATTGCCAGTGTTGATGAATTTCAGGTCGACGTACTTGTTTTGGTCGTGTTCGCTGCCGCCCATCAGGCCTTCGGTGTCATTGCCGATCCGCATTCCGGCGAAGGTCTGGTTGCGGAAGGTGATGTTGTAGAAATTTCTGCCCGCGACATACGAGTGAAAGACGGGGCTAACTTCATCGTCGTGGTTCGTGCCGGTCAGGGCCAGGCCTGTTTCGCCCCCTTCGATGCCGAGGTTGGCGACGCCGCACGCTTCCTGCATCTTGACGACCTGGATTGGCTGATCAGTTTTGAGAATCGTCTTATCGGGGCCGGCGCCGAAAACGCTGCCGATGTTCGCCATCAGGTACAGCGGTCGATGGAGCAAGAATGTGCCAGACGGAATCTCGAAGCGCTCGATGGTTGCTTCCTTTTTTGATCCGCGTCCGAACTTTTGTCCGATCTTTCGCCAGTTCTGGCCGATCGCTGTCCGGATTTGCTTCAGTTTCGGCTCGAAATCGGAATCGAGCTTCTTGTGACCGGCATCGTCGTCTTTGCCCAAGGCGGCGGCCTTGCCATCGCGCTCATCGCGAAGCCGAATGTATTGCGTTTGCAGTTTTTCGGCCTCTTCGATCAGCGTTTGCAACTGATCTCGGCTCATGCCGTAGAGAAGGTGCGAGAAAGCATCATCGCTGGGTTTTTGTCCGGTCGGGTCGGCACCCCGTGCGAGCAGATCTTTGCCAAAATCGTGCGTTTGCGTGAAGGCGATTGGCCGGCGGGTGCGCGGGGCGTCGGTCGCCGGTACGACCGGAGGCGCCGGAATCTTCATGGCCGGCTTTTCAGCCTGGATCAGATCCGCATGACCGGCCATGAACGTTTGTTCTGCCGTGGCATTGAGAGGAACGTCGTCGAGATGCCGGCCCGATTTGACCTGGGCAATCAGCTTCTCCATCGAATCAGGATTGACAAAATCCTGGAAGCGCCCGCCTTGCTTGATCCTCCGCTCGCGCAGCTTAGAAATCGCTTCGGCCATGGCCTTGGGGTCATGTGTCCTGAAATAATCTTCGGTCGGCTTTCCATTGTTGGGAGTGACGGCGAAGCGAAAGGCGTTATCGATTCCCGTCATCTCAAACTGGGCCGCCACCATCCAAAGCTGCAACGCCGGGTCATTGTTCCAGAGCGTTGTTTCGTTGGCGTTGGACCAGAGGCGAACGGCGTAGAGGATATTTCCGCTACCGCCTTCGATGGTGATGTCGCGTGCGGCGTCGGCGTTGCCGGGGTCGCCGTTGTTCGATCCGAAGGCATTAATACCGCGCAGGCCAAGCTGCACATTCTTGCAGTTGTGCAGCCAGTACATTCCGGGGCCTTGGCCCGAGCCACGTTCGGTGGAACCGTGGTATATGGCCAGGCCGGTGCAATCCTCGAAGACGGCGGTTGGCCCGGGATTTCCGTAGCTGGTTTCGATCATTTCGTAGAGGCGCGTTCCCTGTCCGCCGCCGTGCATATTCATATGGAGCTGCGCATTGGTTGTTGTCCAATCGCGGCCGGCATTTTTCGGATTCCAATGTTGGTTGTAATCCTGGAACGGCCAGTTGATTCCAAACCAGAGAATCAGCGAATCATCCAGCCGAGCGTCGGCGGTTACGGTATGGGTGCCAAACGAGTTGGTGCCACAGATCCAGGCGCAATGCTTCACGTCGGATTTGATCTTGATGCCGCCCTCATTGAACATTGCGAACAAGTCGGAAGCGGGCGAGGTTTCTGCCCCGAAGATTCCCACATCCTTGAAATCAGCAGCAGCGAATTGTCGGTCGGGCAGGTTCAGATCCATCTTGTCCAAGGGGCGTGCTTCGCCGGGATTGATCTCCTCGGTCAGGGAGGAAAACATCAGTTCGATACCGCGCTGTCCGCCGCCGAAGATGATGACGCCGTCGTGTCCACCGGTGACTTGCACATTGTCGGCTACGTGTCGGAAGTCAAGTATGCCGCACGGGACGGATCGGGGAAGATCGATGGCGCCGCCAACGGGCAATGAATTGGCAAGCTCAACGATTGCTCTCGAAACGTTATCCTGGCCCATCGCTGTCCAGGACGGGCCAAAACGTTGGGCCAGTTGCTCGTCGGCATTAATAAATATGCGATCCGGCTGAATGGCGGTTGCGAGCCCGGTGTCGGCGGACGCCTTCGCCGTCAAAAAGATTGAAAGGGTGCAAAGGGCCCCGACGATACTTTTGGATGCGGTCAACGGTTTTTCTCCCTGATTAATTGGCTGATGATTATCAACTTGTATCGGGAAGCGGAAGGAACGTTCGCCTCGGATTCAGGCGCGGAGGCGTTTTGCCGCAACGTATTTACACAATGAGAGTTGCGACGTACGTCTTCCAACGGAGCTTGGGTTGGACATTGCCCGGCAGGCATCCCTCGGCAATAAGACCGTTATGGTCATCAGTGGCAACAACAGTTCCTGGACGGGCGGCATCCAGATCGCCAGCAACGCCCATGTCCGCCTCGATAACGCCAATGCCGCCGGCACCGGCCCAATCAACGGTTACACGGGCAATTCCACCCTCTATTTCGGAACCAACGCCACCACGCTGACCCTCTCGCAGGATGTGATCGGCGTGTCGAAGTTCGTCAACGGGGATGTCACCAATCCAGTAACGTTCAGCGGCAATGTTATCAGTGTCGGCGGATTAACCCTACAAGGGTATGCGAGCAGCCCTCGCCGGCTTTGCTGCCGGCGACATCAACATCACCCCCGAACCCGGTTCGCTGGGCCTGCTGGGCGTGGCAGCACTGGGCCTGCTCCGTCGCCGTCGCAATAATTTCAGAGCGGTCTGACGGCCGTACCGCGTGTTTCCGAGCGGGTAGTTTTCCAAAAGGCGTTAAACCATGATGCATAGAATCGAAGTTCTCCGATCTCCCAAGAAATGTGCCGTGCTGGGTGCCCTGGCATCGGTTGGGTGCCTTGCCTGGGTCAACCGGAATTTTGCAGCGGCGGCGACGGATGTTCCGCCCGACAATGCAGGTCCATGGAAAGTCGTTGCCGCGTCTTGGCTGGGCGGACCGGGAGATGATGAGATCGTTGCAGCGGCAATCGCTCCCAGCGGAGAGATCGTGCTGGCGGGAAACTCCGCGCGGCTGGACTGGACCGGCGACACGACCACCGTATTAGGCCAGGATTCCGAACCCCAGAATGTCGCCCCGCCAATCGACCCGAAAAAGGCAGCCGGCTGGCACGATCCCAACACGTTTGGGTTTATCGCCACCATCTCGCCAGATGGGACCAAGCCCCTTCATCTCACTCGCTTCGGCCGCGGCGCTGCAGAGATACGCGGAATGAAACTCGACGGCAAAGCCAGCATCGTTCTGTTCGGAAATGTCACCGGAGGAATCAAGCATGCGGGAATCGATGGCGGCGGCACATTTCTCGCCCGACTGACGCCGGATGGCCTGAACGTCGAACATGCCGCTTTTCAGTCCGGACTGACCGGCTTCGACGTGGACAAAAACGGCGACATGCTCGGGATCTCGTCCGGTCACTTGCTGCGATGGGACCCGGACGGAACGCAGAAGTGGGATGTGACCTACCCCAGTCACGGCAGCAACCGCCCCGGCGGCGTCGGCGTTTCCGTCAAGACCGGCGTGGCCGTCGTGGTCGGATACGGAATGACCAAGACCGGCCGCGAACCCTTCAAAGATCCTTACGCCCATGCCTTCGATCGCGATGGGAAACTTATATGGAGCCTATGGAACCCCGACCCCAAACGCGAACAAGACGCCAAATACGGCGGCAACGGCCTCATGGCCGACACTACGGGTCGGGGCGTGGGAACCGATGCCGCAGGCAATTTCTATCTCACCCTGTACGCCGACGGCGGCAACAGCGTCTGCACGCGCGATCCGCTCGATCCCGATAAGCCGCTTGATACGACGGTCTTCGATGGGGTGTTTCAAAAGTCTGCCGGTTACGGGTTTCACGGTGCCAGCAAGACCAGTGTCACATTCCGCGCCGATCCCTTGAGCGGCAAACTCGAAAAGGGAACCTGGATGTGCGCCTGGCCCAGCCCCCAACACGCCAATGGATTGGGAATCGAAGCCATCACTGCCGACGATCAGGGCAATATGCTGATAGCCGGGGACAGCGCTACTGGGTGCCCGACGAAGCAACCCTGGTATGTCGCGCCCGAGGGCGGCTACATTGGCGGTGGGTTTCTCGCCATTCTGACCAAGAACTTCCAGATGCAACAATGCGGCTATTTCCCCGGCTCGACAATTAAATGCGTGGCGCAGCGTGGCAACGCCATCGTAATCGCCGGAAGCGCTGTTGCCGGTAACACCGCCCGCGGAAAGGGACAGCCGGACCGACCGTACCCCGTGCCCATTTCCCACGCCGCGCAAGCGACATTCGGTGGCGGCGCGCGGGACGGATATTTCGTGATATTGAAAGGACCAAGCCCACACTGAGTTTCTCGGCCGCCGACTCGGGTTCGCAACGTAACGCGGTCTTACTGATTTGAATCCGAGATCACGCCGGTGCGCCCGCTTCGACTGAAGATTGAGATCAACACCCGCGAGCATTTCACGGTGCTGGGATTGAAGAACCAATTGCATTCGGTTGCGAACCCCTGGTTCGCCGGCACAGCGGACGTGAAGACCTTTGAATTGGATGAACTGATGGGAACCAAGCTTCATGCGCTCTGCCAGCGCAGAAGGAGCCGTGATCTATTTGATCTCTGGCTTTGCCTCTCGAATGTGGGCCCCGACGGGGCGTTCAAGCAGCTTGACCAGCCGGTTGAACGCACCTAACGCGAGCGTCATTTTGGCGGAGAATCATCTAATTTCGCCCAAAAACGCCGTTGCGAGTTCTACGGGTGTCCCGCTGGCTCCATTTGACTCGGCCGAGTACGGCCTCGCTCATGGCATGCCGGGCGACTCACGGACTGAGTACCGGCTGGATGGGGTGAAGATAAAGGCCAAGTCGAATTGCCCTGTGCGAACGAAGTGAGTCGAACGGGCAATCACCTCCCCACATCCCGGCTTGCGAGAATTCCTTTTTCGTCTACAATTGATAATAGGGAAGTTTCGATTGCCATCCCATCGCCTCTATTCGGTCCGATGCTGCCTGCTGCTGTTGCTCGGCCTGAGTTCCACCGTTCGCGCTGCCGATCATTTTCTCACCATCGGCGGCGGAAATAACGCCGGGAATAACCAGGTCTCGCTGGAAAAGAACGTGCTGTTCCTGGAGCGATACCTGGCAGCGGCGGGACTTGGCGCAGCGCCCCACGAGGTGCTCTTCAGCGATGGCAGCGCGGGAGAGCGCGACATCGAGTTTGACGACCCCAAGGCGGAGCCGCCGAAGGTCAACCAACTGCTGGCGCGCGTCTTCAACCACGAGCAGGGGCTCTATTCCCAGTACCGCGTCCACGCGATTCCGCAACTCTGGGGGGCCGCCAACCGCGCCTCGATCGGAAAATGGTTCGACACGATCGGGACGAAGATTCCCGATGGGGACCGGCTGCTCATCTACTTCACGGGCCACGGCGGGCACGGAAACCCCGCGCGAAATACCAACTTCGCCCTCTGGCACGAATCGAGCATGAGCGTGAACGAGTTCGGCGGGCTGCTCGATCGACTGCACCCGAAGGTCACGGTCGTCCTGGTGATGGTGCAATGCTTCAGCGGCGGATTCGCGGACGTGATCTACAACAACACCGACCCGGCCAAAGGGCTTTCATCCCGGCCACGGTGCGGCTTCTTCGCCACCACGTTTGATCGCACCGCGGCCGGCTGCACTCCGGACATCGACGAGGACGACTATCACGACTACAGCACCAGCTTCTGGGCCGCCCTGCACGGCCAGACCCGCACCGGCAAGACGGTCCCAAATCCCGACTACGACGGCAACGGCCGCGTCTCTCTGGCCGAAGCCCACGCCTACGCGCTGATCAGCAGCGATACGGTCGACATCTCCAACAAGACGTCAGATGAGTTCCTCCGCCGCTTTAGCAGCCTCGATCGCAAGGGCCGTGGCGGATTGATCACGGCGGACGTCGATTACGATCAACTGCTGAAGCTCGCGGAGCCGGCCGACCGTGCGGTCCTCACCGGCCTGGCGGAACACCTCCACATGGAGTCGCCCAACCGCGTACAGTCGGCTCGCGTGATGGCGACGGGGATCGAACTGCGCCGAAAGTTCCTGGGAACCAGGAAAGAGCGCCTGGTGAAGGACCATGATGCCCTTCGCCCCGTGCTTCAGACGCTCCTGCGAAACCGGTGGCCGGAGCTGGACAACCTGTTCAATCCCCAGGCGACACGGCTGATCCAGTCTGAAGGCGAACAGATGATTCGCCTGGTCGAATCGGCGCCGCAATACGTTCCGTTTCACAAGCAGGAAGAGGATCTGGACAAAGTCGAAAACGAATCGCTCGACCTGGAGCGCAAGTGGGTCAAGTGCCAGCGATTCATCCGCACCGCCGAAAATGTCGCATTGGCCGCCAATCTTCCGTCCCTGGCCACGCCCGAGATGCAGCAACGGTATCATCAATTGCTGGGAGCGGAAAACACCCAGTTCGGTGAAGCGCCAAAGCGATGAACATGAGGCGGCGCGGGCGCAGTAACGGATGGAAAGCAGTATGATCAACGAACGCCCACGACGCTCGATTCCTTGCGCCGCCCTCCTCATCCCGGGCCTTTTTCTGCTGGCTGCGGCGAGCGATGCGCATGCCCAGGAATGGACGCGGTTTCGCGGCCCCAACGGATCCGGGGTGAACGCCACAGCGACCATTCCGACGACCTGGTCAGAGAAAGACTTCCGTTGGAAGGTCGAACTCCCGGGCGGGGGCCATTCTTCGCCAGTGCTGTGGGGCACCAACCTGTTCGTTACCTGCGCGGATCAATCTTCGGGATCGCGTACGCTGTTGTGCATCGACGCCACGAGCGGCGCGACGCGCTGGAAGCGTGAGTTCGCTTCGCACACCTTCCGCCAGCACGGCGACAACAGCTATGCTTCGGCAACGCCCGCGGTGGATGCCGACCATGTTTATCTCGACTGGAATACACCGGACGCGCTGACGCTGCTCGCCGTGAATCTCGACGGCACCGACGCGTGGAAGGCCGACCTGGGACCGTTCATCAGCCAGCACGGCGGCGGCAACTCGCCGGCCATCGTGGGCGACGTCGTGTTGATCGGCGACGATAACGAGGGGAAGGAAAGCTTCCTTTTCGGCTTCGATCGCAAGAGCGGTAAGCAGCTCTGGAAGACGCCGCGGCGCAGCGACAAGTTCTCCGCCGCCACCCCCTGCCTCTTTGAGCCGCCGGGCGGCGCCGCCCAGGCGATCTTCACGAGCAAGGCCCATGGGATGACCGCGATCGATCCCGCCACGGGAATGGTCGTCTGGGAACTGCCTGACCTGTTTGACGTGCGCACGGTTTCCTCGCCCGTGACGGCTAACGGCCTGGTCTTCGCCACGTGCGGCGAAGGGGCAGGCGGGCACGTGCTGGTGGCGGTGCGGCCGGGCGATGGGAAGAGCGTCGCGCCGCGGATCGCCTACTCGATCAAGCAGGATACGCCCTATGTCCCCACGCCAATCGTCGTGAAGGATTCCTTGTTCATCTGCTCCGACAGTGGCATGGTGACCTGCGCCCGCGCTGCCACCGGCGTGGTGCTGTGGCACGAGCGAATCGGCGGGAGCTACTACGCCTCGCCCGTCTGCGACGGCGCTTCGATCTTTTACGTCAGCAAGAAGGGCGAAGTCGTCGCCTTCGCAGCCGCCGCTGACAGATTCAAGCTGCTCGGCCGCACGCGCCTCGACCTGGACGCCAAGTGCCACAGCACCCCCGCCCTGGCCAACGGCGACCTCTACGTCCGCACCCTCTCCCACCTGGCGTGTATCGCGGGGCACCATGACGCCGCCGCGCGCTGAATGGTTCGCATCGATCGCGCGTGCGGCGGCCACGCGGCGGACGATCATCATCCTCTACGGTTTCGTTGGATTGTTCGGGGGCTGTGCATCCACCAGCCAAAATGATCGCGCCGCGCTTTCCTCCCCCCTTCCACATGTCGTCCTCTTCCGCGGGTTTACGGGACATTGGTCGCATGGGCTGGACACGATCGCGCACCAACTCAACGAAAAAGGCATCACAGCCCAAGTGCGCCCCCACACGGATTGGCAACAGGTCGCGACGCAAATCGAAGCATCACATCATCGGGACTTTGACGTGATCTTCATTGGTCATTCGTGGGGGGCGGATGATGCCATCCGGCTCTCGCGCCGACTCGCACAGCGAAACATCTCCGTCGCGCTGTTGATCACGCTCGACCCGGTGACGCCGCCGCGGGTTCCGGCTAACGTGAAACGCGCGACCAATTTCTACGAGAGCAATGGTCTCCGCGACCTGCTCCCCTGGTGGCGCGGCGTTCCACTGGAACGCAGCAACCCTCACCAGTCAGGTCTGCAAAACATCAATGTACGCCGCGATCGCCCCGACCTGGGCGCTGCGAATACCACTCACGGCACGATCACCGAATCGGCCGGAATTCAGCGGGAAATCATGGCGATCGTTGCAAACGCCGTAACAATTCAGGCCGTGCCCAGGTAAAGGCCCCGCGCGCGGGCATGGCGCCCGCGCTACCTGAGACCCGTTCACGCGTGATCCGATGACCGGCTTCGCCACCAAGCTCCCCGCCCTGCTCGTCGCCGCGGTGGTGACTGCCTATTGGATTGAAGTGATGCGGATGGTTCGGCGGGCGCGCCGGCGCAGGCAAGGTGGCGCGAATTTGTTTCCGCCCGAAGCCGTCGGCCGGGCGATGCGCTGGATCTGGTTTCCGATCATCTTCGTCTGGGTGATCACGCCATGGCTGGTGGGATTCGGATTCGGATTCGGATTGCACGCCGCAGCGCTTCGGCCGCTCTGGCATGCGCCAGCTGCGCGTTGGCCGGCGGCGATTATCGTCGTCGTCGGCTGGTTCGCCACGCGAAGGTGCTGGCGGCGGATGGGGGCTTCGTGGCGTATCGGGATCGACCCGTCGGAACGGACGGACCTGATCGACAGCGGTGCATACGCCCAGGTACGCCACCCGATTTATGCGCTGTCACAGATGATGATGGCCGCAAGCGTGATCGCAGCCCCGGCCTCCTTGCTCGCGCTCGCAGCGGCGCTTCACATCATCCTGATGCAGTGGGAATGCCGCCGGGAAGAAGCGCACCTGCTGCGGATTCACGGACCGGCCTACGCCGACTACCTCGCGCGGGTACCGCGCTTTGTGCCGGCAATCTGTGGGCCGGCCCCATCGGGCGAATAGACCTGTCTTCAGCGTGCCGTAGCCGGGGCAGTCGGAGCGGCTGACGCAGACCGAGGCGCGGCGGCAGGCGCGACCGCCGGTCGAGCGGCCGCAGGCGCCGCAGGAGCGGGCGCAACGGGTCGCGGAGCGGCGGCGCCAGCGGCGGGGGCCGCGACGCGCGGCGGGATGTTCAGGCTGCTGCCAGTGCGCGGCGCGGCGGCCGCTTCCGGGAGCTTGGCGGTCGCCGGGTTCTTGTGATCCGGCTGAAGCACCAGCGTCATCCGCTTGCCTTCCATCTTCGCGTCGCGCTCCACCTTGCTGACCAGGAAGAGTTCCTGCTTGATCTTCACGAAAAGATTGCGCCCCAGGTCCAGGTGGGCCATCTCGCGTCCCTTGAAGCGGAGCGTGAACTGGACCTTGTTGCCCTCCTTGAGGAACTCGCGGGCATGGTTGATCTTGATCTGAAGGTCGTGATCGCCGATGCGGATCGTATCGATGTTCAGCATCTTGAGCCGGCCAGCGCGCGAGCTGGCCCGCGACTTATCCTCTTTTTTCTGCTGCTGGTAGCGCCACTTGCCGTAATCCATGATTCGGCAAACCGGCGGGCGAGCGGTGGGGGCGACTTCGACCAGGTCCTGACCTGCCTCCCGAGCCATCCGAAGTGCTTCGGACGTGGAAACGATTCCGACCTGCTCTTCCTTGTCGTTGATCAGCCGGACCGGGGAAATCCGGATCTGTTCATTGTGACGAAAATTCGTAGAAATGGCCTGATTCTCCTAAAAACCCGGGACCGCGTCCGCCGACTCCGGCAACGCCACGAGCGCGAACGAGACGGAACGCAAATGACCCTCCCGGCGGTCCTCGGAACTCACAGGAGAGTAACTATTCGTGCGACACCAGGACAAAACGGACGCATCGTTCGTCGTCTTATCCCATGGCGAGGCGTCACGACGCACCGGCGTGTGATTCCCGCGCACGACAATGATGTGCAGCCCCAATCGATTTTGCAAGGGCAAAGTTGTCGGGGGAACTGCAAATGGCCCTCTGCCGGCGGCCGCTCAAGCCGCGGTCTGGCAGACCGGCGGAAGCGATCGCTGACTCTTGGAGGTAACGAACGCCTCCGCCCTGGCGGGCTCGAGGGGCTTGGCGAAGAAATACCCCTGGGCCAAGTCGCAGCCCATCGAGCGGAGCATGGCCATCTGATCGGCGGTTTCGACACCTTCGGCGACGATCCGCAGCTTCAGCTTCTGGGCGAGGGAGATGATCGCCTCCAGGACCAGCGCGTAGTCCTGGCGGTCGCCCATGTGGCTTACGAACGACCGGTCGATCTTCAACCCGCCGATCGGGAAACGGTGCAGGCAGCTCAGCGAGGAATAACCGGTGCCGAAGTCGTCCATGTGCAGCTCGATGCCCATGGCGCGAATCTGGTCCATCACGCGGACCGAGGCTTCCGGATCGTTCATGATCGCGCTTTCGGTGATCTCGAGCTTCAGAGCCGGATAGATCCCCGATTCATCGATGACGCGCTGGATCGAGTTGACCAGGTCCGGAGCGGCCAACTGCTTGCGCGACAGGTTCACGCTCATGTTGATGTCCTGGAATTCCGGCGAGCGCGACCGCCACTCGGCGAGCTGCCGGCACGCTTCGGACAGGACCCAATAGCCCAGCGGCACAATCACGCCGATCTCCTCCGCCAGCGGGATGAACTCGACGGGCGAGACCAGACCACGTTGCGGGTGCCGCCAGCGAACCAGCGCCTCAAAGCCCACGGTCGCGCCGGTCGCGAGGTTGATGATCGGCTGATAGTGCAGAATGAATTCCTGGTCCTTGATCGCCTGCCTCAGGTCGTTCTCGAGCGTAAGCCGGGCCACAGCGTCCTGGTGCATCTGGCGGTCGAAGACCATGTAGCACGCCTTGCCGGCGGCCTTGGCGCGGTACATCGCGGTGTCGGCGTCGCGGATCATCTCATCGGGACTGGTGTAGTGCACCGCGTTGGTAGTCACGCCGATGCTCGCGGTGCTGTGAATCACGTGCCCCTTGATCGTGTAGGGCACGGCGAGCGCCGCCAGCAGCCGCTCGGTCACGCGGACCGCGTCGTGATAGTCGCGCAACTGGTCGAGCACGACGATGAACTCGTCGCCGCCCAGGCGCGCGGTGGTCGCGAGGCTGGCGATCATGTCGGTCCGCCGCGTCTCCTGTTGAAGGCGGGTGGCGATCGCGATCAGCAGCAGGTCGCCGATCTCGTGGCCGAGGCTGTCGTTGACGACCTTGAAGCGGTCAAAATCCAGGAAGAGTACGGCGAACTTGCGCGAGTTGTCGCGCAGCGAATTCTGGAAGAGCTGGCTGAGGCGGTCGTTGAGCAGCGCGCGGTTCGGCAGTCCGGTGAGCCGGTCCACGAATGCCGCCTCCTTGAGCTCGCTCGTCCGTTTCTCCACCAGATGTTCCAATTCCGACATCTTGAGCTGCGCCTGCGACGTGGCGAGCCACTTGGCCGTCAGGGCGGTCGCAAGCTGGAAGACCTCGAGCTTGTCGAACGGCTTCTTGAGAATCAGCAGGCGGTCGGTCGCGCCGAGCTTGCCGGCGATCTGTTCCCACGAGTAAGCCGAATAGGCGCTGCAAATCACCACCTGGAGGCGCGGGTCGGCTTCCCACAACTTCTGGATCGTCTGTACGCCGTCCCAGCCCGGCGGCATGCGCATGTCGACGAACGCCAGATGGTAGGGATTTCCGGCGGCGGTCGCGGACTGAACCTTCTCGAATCCTTCGCACCCCTGAAGGGCGCTGTCAACCTCGAATTCCACCTGGAGCCCTGGGTCCGGCTTCACGTCGCCGAATAGCGCCGCCTCTTCGCCCGCGAGGTCGGCGGGCGGGCGTCCGGCGGTGAAGATCTTGCGAAAGTCGCCGTGGATCGCCTCGTTATCGTCGATCACGAGGATTCGACGCTTCTGATCGAGCAACGACGGCTTCATGCTGCCTCCGCTAAGATAGATTCCCCGCCGTTTGCCAGGGCACTGCCTTCCTCGGCCATGGGAAGTTCCAACGTGAACGATGCGCCTCGATTGGGCCCCTCGCTCGATGCGGTGAGGGAGCCGCCCATTTCGCGGGCGGCGTTGGCCGCGCTGTGCAGGCCGAAACCATGACCCTCTTTGCGGGTCGTAAAGCCATAGCTAAAGATGCGGGTGAGGTTTTCCGGCGCGATGCCGGCGCCGTTGTCCGTCACCTTGAACCGCAGCAGCGATTGGGGGCCACCGCTGCCACCGCTGCCGTCGGTGTTGGCGTCGCCCTTTTCGATTTTCAGCTCGATCTTCTTGCCGGGGGCCGCCTGATCGCGCACGGCGTTAAAGGCGTTGCTCACCAGGTTGATCAGGATCTGCAGGACGCCATGTTTGTCGAGCAGCAGGTTGGGGAGCGGCGCGAAGTCTCGGACCACCTCAACACCCGCGGCTTGCATCGCGGCCAGGTTCACGCGCAGGGCGTCTTCCATGAGATCGGCGGGGCTGAGCGGCTGGCGAACGATCACTTCCTTGGCATAGGACTGCTGCATCTGCACAACGTGAGCAATGTGTTCCACGTTGCGAACGAGGGATTCCATCTCACGGGTGATCACCGCCCGCTCCTCGGCCATCACGCCCGCCAGCTTGTTGAGGTATCCGGGGAGCACGCGGCCCCGCTCGTCGGAGGTGAGGAAGCTGACGAGATCGGCGGCGTGCTCCTCCAGCATCGCCAGGCCCTTGCAGAGGTTGCCGACGCGCGATTGCTGGAGCGTGTTATTCACGACTGCCGCCGAGACGTTGATGCTGTTGAGCACGTTGCCGACGTTGTGCAGGATTCCGGTCGCGACCTCCGCCCGCCCGGCTTCGCGCGATGATTTGACGAGCTGCTGCTGAAGTTTTTCCCGGTCCGCCTCGGCGGCCTGGGTGGCCTGCCTTTGCGCTTCCAGCTCGCGCAGCGTCGCCGCCATCGCGTCGCGATGCAGCGTCTCCCGGAAGAGGCTCAGGGCGTCGTTGAGCGACTGGCGCAGGAGCGGGAAATCGGTCGGCTTGGTCAGGTATTTGAACACGTTCCCCGCGTTGACCGCGGCGACGGCGCTGTCGATGTCGGTAAAGGCGGTGACGAGGATCCGCACAATCGCCGGCCAGCGCTCGCGCACCTGAGTGAGCAGCTCCACGCCGCTCGCACCCGGCATGCGCTGGTCGGTGATGACGACGCCGATCTTGCCCGGCTGCTGCTCGAGGATCAGAAGTGCTTCGGCGACGCGCGTCGCGGTGAGGACCGTGTACTCCTTGTCCAGCCCCTTGCGGAAATACTTGACCGCCTGCTCCTCGTCATCGACGTAGAGCACTGCGAAGTCGCGATTATTGGGTATGGTGCTCATGCAGCGCTCCGTGCTGAAATGGGGGCGAGCGCGAGGTCGAAGCTCACCTCAGTCCATTGACCCTGTTCACTCTCGATCGCCGTCGTCCCGCCATGGTTCTTGACGATCGTGTCGCAGATGCTCAGGCCCAGGCCCATCCCCTGCCCGGGCGCCTTGGTGGTGAAGAACGGGTCGAGCAGGCGCGGCAGGTCCGCCGCGGCGACGCCGGTCCCGTTGTCCCGCACCCCGATGCGCAGGCGGCCGCCTCGCGGGGTGCAGGAAACGGTGATCTGCGGCGTCCGCCCTGAAGGCTTGTCCTTGAGGGCATGGGCGGCATTCATCAACAGGTTGATGAAGACCTGGACGACCTGCGACTTGGCTCCGATCGCGCGGGCGTCGCTGACGCCTTCCCGGACCACGGGGACGTTCGCCAGCTCGTGCGCGGTGAGCCGCAGCGCCGTCGTCAGTGCGTCCTCGACCGCGAACTCCAGCGATTCCATCTGCTTGGAGGGATAGGCGAAGGCGCGCAGGTCCGAAATGACCGTGCGGATGCGCTCCATGCCCTGGCCGATGTCCTTGAGCGTATCCTTCAGCTCCGCGTTCTCCCCCACTTCTCCCTCGGCGACTTGCAGCGCCATGAACGTGAAGTTCAGCGGGTTGTTGATCTCGTGCAACAGCCCGGCGGAAAGCTTGCCGAGCGCATTCATCTTCTCGGACTGAACCAGCTGGACTTCCGTTTCCTGTAACTTCTTCAGGGCCGCCGCCAGATCGCGGTTGTTCACGTCCAGCTCGAATCGGAGTTGGAATTCCTTGAAGCGCCGCACCGAGCTGTAATGGCACGCCGCCAGGGCGATGACCGCGGTCATCCCCAGGAAATAGACGTTGTTGAAATAGATGCTGGCGCCGCCGGTGCGCGGCGTTCGGACCTGCATGGCCGGCGGATAGACCTGGTGCAGCACGCAGGCGCCGGCATAACAGATGACGACGACAGTACAGATGAGTCCCGCTTCACCCAAGGTATAAGGAATCAGCAGGATGACGCCCGCCATCACGATGTTCAGCCCGGCGTAATACGGGGAGAGGACACCCTCGGTAGCGTAGATCATCCAGCAGATCGAGAACGCCGGGAGTAGCGGCGGCGCGTTGCCCAGCAGGCGGACGTGGCGATGTCCCCAGGAGGTGAACAGTGCCAGGAAACAGGGGAGCAGCGCGAGGTCACAGAGCAGTCGCCAGCCGAACATGCGCCAGACCAGGTTCGGGTAGACCCAGTAGTCAAGCCCAATGCACGCCGGCACCAGGACCAGCGACAGTACGGAACAAACCTTGGCTTGCCGGACGCGCAGTGCCGCGTCGGCCTTGCCATAGGCCTCGTAGAGCGGTGTGATCGGAAGTTCGCAAGTCCGGGTCAGCATACACGGCGGAAGGGTCGGGCCAGCGCGGTTCAAATCGCGCGCGAGCGCCCGAAACTCCCGCCGATAGGTATCGACTGGTTTATCCCGGCATTAAAGTCATACTTTCACAAGCCGTTGTTTCTGGCTTGCGGAGTTTCACCGCAGGGGGCGGGAAAAGTCAGGGCATTGGCAATTCGTTGCGATCGCTGGTCGCAACTGATGCGATGATCGCAGCTTATCGCCAAGCCCGCTTTCGCCGCGCCCCGCGGCAAACATGGCACGTCCGAAAACTAATTCCGCGTCAGCTCGAGGAACACGATGTTCGCGTGGCGCTCGATGTAGGTCCGCTTTCCGGCCAATTCACTTTCGGGGACGGATGACGCAACCGACGCCATTTGCTCCGGGGAGCGATATAGCAGGTTCCAGCCCATGAACGCTTCCATGTACCCGACGCCCCAGATGTCCGGCAGGAAGTTGGCGACCAGCAGTCGACCACCCGGGTTGAGCATCTGGAACAGCCGAGCGGTCAGCTTATTGGCCACCCGATCGTCCAGATAGTCATACAGGCCGGTGCTATAGATGAAATCGAACCGCTCGCGGGCGAGGTCGCCCCGGAAGACCGACTTGATCGAGCTACAGACCGGCACGACGCCGTATTCCGAGAGCTCGTGGGTCACGACCTCGAGGCTCGCCTCGTCCTGATCCATCGCGACGAAACGCCCCGCATCTCCCGACGTGACCGACCGGCACAACGCCGCTTCTCGCAGGTGCCCGCAGGCCACCGAGAGGATGTCAGGCCGGTTGTTGAGAACGCAGATTTCGTCGATCACCGATGCCACCAGGTCCCGGCGGGCACGGACGGCGGCGCAAGCCGGCGTATCCCGGTTGAAGGCGAAGATCCGCTCGCCGAGCGGGGAGACGTCGTCCGCCTCGCCGAGGCGGCAATTGCGCGAGTAGATGTAATCGATCAGGACCGCATCGCCCGCATAGCCGCGTGGCTTGTGGAACGAGCGCTGCGAGAACGGGTCCTGGTGAATGAGCCGCCGCAACGGATGGCTCACGCACTGGCTCACGAGCGTCTGCCATGACTCGGGGGTGGCCGACGACTTGAGCGACCAGAGGCCCGACATGAGTTCTTCCATTGCCTCGTGGGTCGCGTGCGGCTCCTGAATAAGCCGGCGAGATACGTTGTCAAGGAACGTTTGAAGAACGACGGTGTCGGTGTCCCACTGCAGGGGCGCGGCGGGAAAGTGATGCCACCTCGGAAATCCGCTCTGACCAAGCGTCAACCTGAGTGGCGATCGCTCGGACAACTGCGACGGCGTTTTCTGTGTGCTTACGACCACAAACAACTGCCTTTCCGGCGACGAATTGAGAGGGCGGATACTAAAACGGGGCAACCCTTCCGGCAAAATTGGAAAAGGTTGCCAACACCCCCCACCCTTGCGCACCGGATCGATCGTTTTTATCGGAGCGGGTCGCTTGTTCACCCCTCCAGGTCTTGCGTTTAGTGCGACCGTCATATTTTGGCGGACTGGTTACGGAGCACCTCGCCCCTACCGATGAACCAATCGTTGCAAGCCGCACAGCCCCCCATTCGACGGCTTGTGACAGAGCTGTGGCCGGCCGTTCGGCCCACCGCTCTGATGAGTTATCTCGGGGCGACGGGATCGTGACCGATGCGACACCACAATCATCGTGACTGGCTTGCGGGGATTGCGCTCTTCTTGCTGACGGCGCCCCGTGCGTTCGGCGGCGGCATCGAAGTCCCCATGCAGGGCAGCCGCGCCGCCGGGCAGGCCGATGCGTTCACCGCGCAAGCGGATGATCCCTCGGCGATCTTCTATAACCCCGCGGGCCTCACTCAGCTCCACGGCACGCAACTCAGCGCCGGCGCCTACTACCTCCAGCCGCTGTTTCACTTCAAGGGCGACGACGGCTCCAACGAGCGCATGAACCTCCCGACCGTCCTGCCCCACCTTTATGCCGAGAGTGATTTCGACCTGGAGCGCTGGCGCTTCGGGCTCGGCGTGAACGACGTCTTCGGCATCAACGAGGATTACGGGAACAAGGGCCCCCTGCGCACTCTCGTAGACAAGGCACAGCTCGAGGTCGTCAACATCGCCCCCACGCTCGCTTACCAGGTCGACGATCACCTCTCGCTCGGCATCGCGTTCAACGTTTACTACGGCTACCTCAACCTCGAGCGCAGCGCGGTCCTCGCCGCCCCACCCGTGCCCGAAGGGAGCTTCCGTCTGCACGGGAACGACTTCGCCTTCGGCGTCACGCCGGGCGTGATGTACAAGATCAATGAGCAGAGCCAGATCGGCGCCTACTACCGATCACCCTTCACTCTCGACTTCGACGGCAAAGCCCGCGTGACGTCGAGCGTGATCCCCGAGATCGGCCCGAGCAAAGCCCACGCGCCGCTGAGTTTCCCGCAGAGCTTCGGGGTGGGCTATGCCTATCGCCCCACGCCTCCCTGGGTCGTAGAAGCCGACGTGATCTGGACCGACTGGCACGTGGTGGACCGGCTCCGCATTCACTCCAGCAACCCGGCCTTCAACAATCAGACCCTGCCGGCGGACTGGAAGAGCGGATTCACGTTCCGCCTCGGCACCCAGTACAAGTTCTCCGAGCACTGGCTGGTGCGCGGAGGTTATGCGTATGGCCAGACCTCGGTCCCGCAGTCAACGTTCTCCCCCCTCGTGCCCGACTCCAATTACCATCTGGCCGCGCTCGGCCTGGGTTACACGACGGACCGATGGGACCTGGACCTCGCATACAACTTCATCTACCGCGAACGCCGGCACATCCACAACGACGTGAACTCCCCCACCGTCGACGGCACCTGGGACAACCAGATTCACGGGCTGATGCTGACGTTCACGCTGAAGCTCTAGGTTTGGCGGCGTGCTGAATTCTCCGGCTCGCATGCAGTCGCGTTGCGTATCATTGGGCCTGCACTCGTGATTTCGTCACCTTTGGACTTTGGCATCACGCACCGCGGCCGCGTAGGTAGCTCGCTGTCCACCATCTCGGTATCCTCCCCGTTCCCGTCGGTGGAGATGGCCAATGCCGCTCACGCTAGTCTAGTTCGGAGATCGGGAAGCGACTCGCTCGCGAAGCTCGAGGCATCGGCTCTGTTGCGCATGCGTGAGGCCGAGGCGCTTCACGCCGCCGGCCAGCGTCTCGGCGCCATCTATCTGAACGGCTATGTGATCGAGATCAGTCTGAAGGCCGCCTATTACCGCGTTATCGGCCTGGTCCCTGCCACGCTAATCGACAAGAAACTGCATCGGCTTCCAACGGAAAACACGATCAAGGCGATGCCCAGTCTGCCCTTTCACCCGCAGGGAGGCGCCTCCGCCGGACACAACGTGGTCGGCTGGGCCCTTCTTCTTGATCAAGAGCGCGCCATCCCCACTGCCGGTCGGGCCCCTCTCAATCCGACCTTTGCAACGGAACTGCACAATCGGATGCAGGATGTCTTCAGTTGTTGGGCAGAGTTTCTTCGCTACCGCGCCAACCGCCCCTATAATGACGAAGTTCAGACCATGCACGACTGCGCGAGGTGGATTCGCCGCCATTATCGAAGTCTTTGGAGATGACCATGCCCGCTAAAGCCATCGCCACTCGCCACCCTTTAGTGGATCGACTCGCCACGCGCATCTCGGGCACCCCGAGTTTAGATGAGCCCTATATCATTCAAGACCAAATTCCGCAAACGCGTTCACGCCATGTCGTTGTCATTTGGGATGCCTGGGCAAGAATGCCGCGCGCGGAGCGCGGACGCGTCATCGCCGATGCGTTTGAGGGTGCCGGAATTCAAGACGCCATTCGCGTTGCCTTGGGCCTCACCCAGCAGGAAGCTGCGGGCACGGGGTATCTTCCGTATCAAATCGTCGCAAACTGGAAGAAATCTGATGGGGAATCCGTTTTCAAGGCGCTCAAGCGGGCAATTGAAGACGTCCCCGGCGTTCACATCCGTACCGGCTCCTCAGTAGACCTCCGCTATCCCACGCTTGAACTGGCGCAGGAAGGTTATCGACACCTCAGCGCCGCCATCCCCGGCCCCTATTGGGCGATCGTTAAAGAGGTGGGGACAATCGAGTAGCCGGCGGCGTCACCACCTATTCCACCCGGCACCGGTCGTCTCGCGGTCCGCCGCCGCTTCGACAAGCGGCTTCGTCCTCCGCGATCGCGTCGTCGTCGGTCTGATTTTCGTAATGGCCAATGACGGCTTGGACCCGTTTCGCGTTCCAACCTTTTGGGTATCGGTTCGGATCCCCTCTTGCGATCGCCTTGGCCGCGCGACTGGATTTTGAATTTGCTTTTTTCATTTCCCACCGACCGATTCCATCTCGATGACTCAAACTTCTTGGAGCCGGACGATTCGAATCATCTCGATACCCTCCCTGCTATAAAGCTCGCCGAATTCAAATTTATAATCAGCGGGCGCAATGATATCGCGGTCAGGAGCAACCCATGGATACTCAGAATTCTGAGGCGACCGTCCGCCGTCGTTGACGGCAGGGCTCAGACGCTCGATTTTGGCCGCCAGCGGCCGGACCGCCCTTGAAATCCAGTTATCTCGGGGTAATCGGCCGGCTTCCTCGCTCAGATACTGCTTAACCAGAATCGGGAGCTGCTTCGCGATGTGTGCGTGTGAGTCCTGCACCGCGGCGGGATCAGCGCCGGCGCCGATCATCGCCGCTTTGCATATCTTCTCGCACGCCATCTGAAGGTAGTGCAGGTGATGACACGGGGGTAACGCCCCCCGCGTCCAACAACACGTCGCGCGCATCAAGGTCGGACGAAGCCTGCCGGGCAAATGCCTGCGACCAATTCATGACGCCGTCTCAGCCGCACGCCTCGCCGGGAACAGCTCAGCTCCCAGCGTCCAACCATTGGGAAGCGAGAGCTTACCTGCCACCAGGCGCTCAAACTCGTGCGGCGTGATTTCGACGACCACTGAGGCGTAATATACTTCGTGACTCGGATCAGCCGTCATTGCGATCGGCAAGATCCCGCTCTCGGGCGTCATGTCGTTTATTTCCAATAGCTTTATCGGTTTCCCGACGTCGGATTCGTCCACTTCGACCATTCGAAAGATACGCAAAACTCCCTCATCGAGACCGAAGTGCGCGTCAACCAGTCGCTGGGCGGTTTGATCTTTGGAAAGCATCGGTACCTCAATCATAATTATACACAATCAGTTAGCGGATGGCGCCGCGATCCACCGGGTGGACGTCGCCAACGGGTAGCGCACATCGCCGTCGGTCCCTGATGTATTTGGATTCGCCCCGTAATTCGGTCTCTTTGTGGTGGAGGGCCGCATGCGCGGATTCATCTCTCCCGCGGCAACTCTTTCCCCTCATCGGTGATTTCGGTGATCTCCACCTTCGAAAAAACAGCTGTAGACGTTTCAGTTCCGATTCCCAGACCAATGGCACCGACGTAGAAACTATCATGCCTGCTGATCTCCGAGAAGTCGGTTCGGTATTCGCACACCAGTTTGGCGTTCAGATAGGCGGAAATGCGGTCCTTCCTGACCTCGACCACGGACAGATATTGCCGGCCCTTCACTAACGGCACAGGCAACTTCGCGAACGTGTCGTTTTCTAGTTCTTGAGAAAAGCCCTTCATCGCCGCACAAGCAGTTTCCAGCGCCCCGAGCATCGCGCCGAAATCGTCAATGCGCGATAGCCACGCCTGGTTGACTAAGTTCGTCGCTTGGGTCAGGTATGGTTCATGCGAGTCCGATTGCTGAACCACCGCCGCGGATAACGGACTGTGTCTTTGCGTGGCGTTTACCGCAGAAGTTTACCACCCACGTCTCTCCGAACAAGGCGTTTTTCGGAGAATATGGGCCGATTCATGCACGGATCTGCGAGAGTCGGGTCGACGAACTCGGATCGCCGTTCGCAATTTGCAGACCTTACCCGTGTCGCTCGTCTCCGGGTGTGGAGCCCGGATGCCACCGCCCGGCGATCTTTTCTTCCGCCTGGTTCATAAATTCCTGCAAATCAAGCGTTCCCTTGATCGCATCCTCAACATCGAAATACGGCCGAACGCTCACGGTCGTATCGGTCTGTTCTTTTTCACCGAGCACCAACAGCAACGGCGTCTTGCTCATCAGCGCGTTGCGGATCTTCGAGCCGATCTTCTCGGGGCCCAAGTCCGCCTCCACGCGCATCCCCGCGTTCTGCAACGCGTGCCGCACTTCCCTGGCGTAGTCGTTGTGCTTCTCGCTGATCGACAGGACGGCCACCTGAACCGGGGCGAGCCAGAGCGGGAATGCGCCGCCGAAATGCTCGATCAGGATCCCCATGAACCGCTCCATGCTGCCGAACGGGGCACGGTGGATCATCACCGGCCGGTGGGGGGCGTTATCGGCGCCGATGTACTGAAGGCCGAAACGCTCGGGGAGCACGTAGTCCAGCTGCACGGTGCCAAGCTGCCACTTACGGCCAATCACGTCGCGCACCAGGAAATCCACCTTCGGACCGTAGAACGCCGCTTCCCCTTCGGCTTCCACGAAGTCCACTTTCATCTCCAGCAGCACCGAGCGGATCTCTTCCTCCGCCTGCGCCCAGACCTCCCGATTGCCGGCGTACTTCTCGCTCTTCGGATCGCCTTTGCTCAGCCGGATCTGCACGTCGGAGAAACCAAGGCTCTGAAACACGAACTGCACGAGTTCGATCGTCGACTGGAACTCACCCTTCACCTGTTCGTGCGTGCAGAAGATATGGGCGTCGTCCTGGGTAAAGCCGCGTACGCGAGTCATGCCCGATAGCTCGCCGGACTGCTCGAAGCGATAGACGGTGCCGAATTCGGCAAGGCGCAGGGGCAGATCGCGATAGCTGTGCGCATCGCTGGCGTAGATCTTGATGTGGTGCGGGCAGTTCATTGGCTTCAGCAGGTAATCCTCACGTGACTGGGAGAGCGCCCGCGCGATGCTGTACTTCACGCCCGGGTCCTCCTCTTTCCACGGATACTTCTCCGGGTTGAAGCCCGCCGTCTTCACCAGCGATTTTTCTTCTTCGGCGGAAAGGGCGGCGCGGTGCCCGTCGCGCACCTCGCGCAGCGCCTTGACGAGCGGGAACGCCGACTCCCGGAGCATCGACATGGTCGGGAACTGGCTCTCCTCGTAATACGGATAGTGGCCGCTCGTCTTGTACAACTCGACCCGGCCGATGTGCGGCGTGTTGACCATCTGGTACCCGCGTCGAAACAGCTCCTTCTGCAAGAATTCCTGGAGCAGGAGGCGCACCATCGCCCCTTTGGGTTTCCAGAGGATCAGTCCCGGCCCCACCTGATCATCGATCGTGAAGAGCCCGAGCTTCTGGCCGATCACGCGGTGGTCCCGCTGTTTGGCTTCGTCGATCTGCTTGAGGTGTTGCTCGAGCTGCTTCTTGTCGAAGAAGCTCGTGCCGTAGATGCGCGTGAGTTGCTCGCGGTTGCTGTCGCCGCGCCAGTAAGCGCCCGCCACGCTCAGCAGCTTGAACGCCTCGATCTTGCCGGTCGCCGGCACGTGCGGGCCGCGGCAAAGGTCCAGGAATTCTCCCTGGCGATAAGTGGAGACGGTCTGCTCGCCGGCCTTTGCCAGCTCGTCGATGATCTCATCCTTGAACCGCTGGTTCTCCCCGCGCAGGGCGGTTTTGGCCTGAGCTGGCGAGACATCGTCCCGACCGAACGGCAGGTTCTCGTCGATGATCTTCTGCATTTCCCGCTCGACCTTCGGCAGTTCATCGATCGAGAAGTTCTTGGGTAGTTCGAAGTCGTAGTAGAAGCCGTTCTCGATGACCGGGCCGATCGTGTATTGCACGTCGCGGCCGTACAGCCTTCGGAGCGCCTGGGCGAGAACGTGCGCGGTGCTGTGCCGCATCACATACAGGCCATCTGGGTCGCGATCGGTGACGATCGCAACCACTTGTGAGCCGTTCAGCGGGTAAGACAGATCGACGAGCTTGCCGTCCACCCGGCCGACGATCGCCGCCTGGGCGAGGCGCTTGCCAATCGATTCGGCGAGCTGCGCAACGGTGGTGCCGTCCGGGAGTTCCTTGATGCTGCCGTCGGGGAGTTTGATCGAAGCCATTTCAGAGTTTGGAGTTTAGAGTTTGGAGTTTAGGAAAATTCAGCGGTTGCCGCGCTGGTGCATTGACTACGCTGCCGCGTGGCGTATGGTCGCATCCGGGGGGAGTTGACGCAAACGATCGATAGGCTTCTGCTACTGCTCTACTGCTTTTCCTTGCCGAGGCCCAGCACCAGGCCGGCGGCCAGCGTGAAGAGTGCGATGCCCGTCATGTAAAGACGCGAGCGCGGTTGGTAGCAGAGGTTGGCCAGCACGCCACCGACCGGCTTGTATGGCGGAAGTGGAACGGGGGGCGGGACGTTCACGAGGGCAAAGGGAGACATGTCCGCGGCCGGTCGAGAATTTCGATCGCCGAGCTTCACCACCCGGCTTCCCGCGCGAATCATCTTCATCTGCCGCTGGGCAAGACGCTCAGCCAGGGTCGGATCGCTCCCGACTCGGGCGAGAAATGCGTCGTTCACGGTTACCTGTTTCTGGATCGACTCCAGGTCCATCTCGAGCATCCGCTTTTGATAGGCCAGCCGCCGGTTGGAATCGGCCTGGGGGATGATGAGGCAACAGGCGATCAGCGCGATGCCGGCGCAGATGAGCGGCAGCGTCCAGCCGCCGCCTCGAACCGGTTCGCCGGTCGGCTCATCCGGATCGATTGGCGGGATGGGAACGGAGGCGGGAATCGCCAACGGCTCTGAAACCGCTTCAGAGCCGCGACGACTCGACTGAGCTCGCCGAAGTCCGTCAGGAAGCGGTGTGTGCAGGACCGCGGACTTCGCTCCCTGACGGTCGCGGCTCTGAAAAGGCCGCAGCTCTTGAGGGCCGACGTGCGGCGGTAGCGATGCAATTGGAGCAACGGGCGGATCAACCGGGGGAATCGGTCCGGGATCGCTCTCTGTGGGGTCGATCGACTCCCACGGAAGGGCAACCTTCGAAGCTTGCGGTGGTTTCGCCTGCGGGTCGTCCATGCCCCGTTCCGAACCTCTTACGATTTCCAAAGCGTGCCGGCGAACACCGCGCGGTCGCCGAGCTGCTCTTCGATGCGCAGCAACTGGTTGTACTTGGCAACGCGGTCGCTTCGCGCCGGCGCGCCGGTCTTGATCTGGCCGCAATTGGTCGCCACTGCAATATCGGCAATAGTCGCGTCCTCGGTCTCGCCGCTGCGGTGGCTCAGCACGGCGCTGTAGCCGCTGCGGATGGCCAGGTTCACCGCCGCCAGCGTCTCGCTGAGCGTGCCGATCTGGTTCACCTTCACCAGGATCGAGTTGGCGGTGTTGCTCTTGATGCCCTTGTCCAGGAACTTCACGTTGGTGACGAACAGGTCGTCGCCGACGAGCTGGATCTTCTTGCCCAGGCGCTCGGTCAGCTTCTTCCAGCCGTCCCAGTCGTTCTCGGCCAGGCCGTCCTCAATCGATCGGATCGGGTACTTCTCGGCCCAGCGGGCCCAGTAATCGATCATCTCCTCGCTCTTCACGATCTTGTCAGGGTTGCTCTTAAAGAACTTGTATCCCTTCTTCTCGTTATCCCACAGCTCGCTGGCGGCAGGGTCGAGGGCAACGGAGATCTGACTACCGAACGAATAACCGGCGGACTCCACCGCTTCGCCGATCACCTTCAGCGCGTCTTCGTTGTCTTTCAGGTCGGGCGCGAAGCCGCCTTCGTCCCCCACCGCCGTGCTCATTTTGTTCTTGTGCAGGACTTTCTTGAGGGCGTGATAAACCTCGACGCCGGCCCGGAGCGCTTCGGTGAAGCTGCTAAAGCCCCACGGCTGGATCATGAACTCCTGGAAATCGACGTTGTTGTCGGCGTGTTTGCCGCCGTTGAGGATGTTCATCATCGGCACGGGGAGCGTGCGCGCCCCCGGCCCACCGAGGTAGCGATAGAGCGGGAGCGTACAGACTTCCGCGGCGGCCTTGGCCACCGCCATGCTGACGCCGAGGATCGCGTTGGCGCCGAGCTTGGCTTTGTTGGGGGTGCCGTCCAACTCGATCATCAGATGGTCGATCGCCTCCTGGTCGCGCGGATCCAGGCCAATGAGCTCCGGGGCGATCTTCGAGTTGACGTTCTCCACCGCCTTGGCCACGCCCTTGCCGACCCACTGCTTCTTGTCATTGTCGCGCAGCTCGACGGCCTCGTGCTCCCCGGTGCTGGCGCCGCTGGGGACCGCGGCCCGGCCGAGCGTGCCATCTTCAAGGATGACGTCCACTTCGACGGTGGGATTGCCGCGCGAGTCGAGAATCTGACGCGCCTGGATGAATTCAATGTTCAAACTCATGGTTCGCTACCTTGGTGTTATCGGACGAAGCCGAGGGGAAACTGTAAGGTCGGTCCCGCCCGCATTGCCGGCGTGGGAACGGGCTCCGAGAACGTCGTAAACGGGTTCCCGATGATCCGGGCGGCAGTTTATGCGCGGGCGGTGGGGAGTCAAACCCACGTCCCAGGCGACCGATTTGGCCGTTCCCCAGTAGGGCTGACCTTCTGTATAGAAGCGATGGAGGTTCCCCGATGCCGCGCGTTGTCCTCGTAGCCCTGACCCTGCTCCTCCTCACAATTCAATCGCTGGCCGCCCTGCCCGAGGGTCCGGCTCCCGCCCCTCTGCCGATTCCTCACGTTCCCGACCCGTTGCACGCATTCGTCTGGCGGAACTGGGATGTTGTCCCGACGGCGCGCATCGCCAAAGTCGTTGGCGCCAGCGAAGATCAGGTTCGCGACCTTGCCGAATCAATGGGCCTTGCGCCCGAGCATGCAATTTCTCGCGATCGTGAGGCGCGGCAATATCTGACCGTCATCCGGCGCAATTGGCACCTGCTCCCCTACGACCAACTGCTCACACTCCTGGACTGGCCGCAGGAACGATTGGAAACAACACTTCGAGAGGATGATTTCCTCTGGATCAAGCTCGGATCGCTCAAGCCCCGATGTACGCCAATCCGATACGCGCCGCCGACGCCCGAGGCGCGACGTCGCGAAGCGCAAATCAAGGCGATCATTCAACAGGAGTTTGGAGATGAACTGAAACGCGATGCCGAGCCCCCGTTCGCGTTCCTCAAGCGATTTCGCGCGCCGGTCGAACATCCGGCGACGCTTCACACCACGACGCCCAATGCGCCCCCCGCCTTCCGGATGGCCTATTCATACTTCGCGGTCTACGGCGATCCATTGCTCGACCCAACGCTCGACCCCTACCCGGATGAGCTGTTACGCGAATTGTCCGGGCAGGGCGTGAATGCGGTCTGGCTGCACATCGTCCTCCGGCAGATGGCGCCGTCGGATCAGTTCCCCGAGTTCGGCCAGGGACACGAGCAACGGCTCGCCAGCCTTCGCAAACTCGTCGACCGAGCGGCGCGGTTCGGCATTGGCATCTACCTCTACCTCAATGAGCCGCGCGCTATGCCGGCGGAGTTTTTCAAAGCCCGCCCGCAACTCGCCGGAGTACACGAAGCCGACTACGTCGCGATGTGCACCTCAATGCCCGAGGTTCGCCGCTGGATGTCGAACTCGCTCACGTACGTCTTTGCGAACACGCCGGGGCTCGCGGGCGTTTTCACTATTACCGCTTCGGAGAACCTGACGAACTGTGCCTCACATGGCCAGCTCCATTCCTGCCCGCACTGCAAGAGCCGTGGCGGCGATGAGATCATCGCGGAGGTGAATTCCACGATCGTCGAAGGTGTGCACCGCGGCAATGCAAAGGCGAACGTGATCGTCTGGGACTGGGGTTGGCCCGAAGATTGGACGCCATCGATCATCCTTCGGTTGCCGCGCGCGTCGTCATTCATGTCGGTAAGCGAATGGGGAATGCCGCTGCGGCGCGGCGGGGTGGCGAGCACGGTTGGAGAATATTCGATCTCCGCCGTCGGACCGGGCGCAAGGGCTAAGGAGCACTGGCGTCTGGCCCGGGACGCGGGGCTCTCGACGATTGCCAAAGTGCAGTTGAACAATTCCTGGGAGCTCTCCGCCGTTCCATGGATTACCGTGCCGGATCTCGTCGCCCGGCATTGCGAGGGACTGCGGGCGGCAAATGTCAACGGCCTCATGCTCAGTTGGACACTGGGCGGATATCCGTCCCCCAACCTGCGCATCGCCCGGCGGATGCTTGACGAAAACCCGGCGCCAACGCGCGATCAGATCCTCGACGACTTGGCGCGGGAACGTTACGGCCCCGATGGCGTCGCACCCGCACGCCGGGCGTGGGCGCACTTCAGCCAGGCGTTCGAGCAGTATCCGTTCGATGCCGGCGTGATCTACACCTGTCCGGTGCAATATGGCCCCGCGAACCTGCTGTACGCGAAGCCGACCGGCTACCGCGCCACGATGGTTGGCTTTCCCTACGACGACCTCAATTCCTGGCGCGGCCCGTACCCCGCGGAAACGTTTCAACACCAGTTCGATCAGATCGCGACGCAATGGCAGAGCGGCCTGGAAGAACTCGCCAAAGCGCTCCCCACCAACCGCCCCGAAACGCGGACGGACATGGCGATGGCGCGAGCGGCCCAACTACATTTTCGAGCGGTGGCCGCCCAAGCGCGATTCGTCATCACGCGCAACGCGCTGGCGGCTCCGAACCTGGCCCCGGAGCGTCGTCGGGAGTTGCTGACCTCCATCCGCGCTACTTTGGAGGGCGAAATCGATTCGGCCAAATCGCTGTTCGCGCTGGCCCGGCAGGATTCGCGCATCGGATTCGAGGCGTCGAACCACTATTACTATCTGCCCCAGGATCTGGAAGAGAAAGTCCTCAACTGCCGCGACCTGCTGGATCAATTTCCCCTGGTTGATGCGGCGGCTCCAGGTCCCCGCCCCGGTCAATCGGATAAATGAAGCCGTAATAAAAGAACAACGTTGCCACGATCGTATTGAACCAAACAAATTTGCGATGCCATGATTTTTCCACGTTGGGGACGATCGTGTCGACGCGATAGCATCGGCCGAGATGGCGGACGATGGCAACGTGCATTTTTCCGGACCCGATGGCACGATCTCCGCGGCCTCCCTCACCTGGGGCGACCCGGACTTTGGTGACGAGAGCGGCGACATCGACTAGGAGCCGGGCCTCAACCGCATTCGTCTCCTGGCGGTGATCGGGGCGATCTTCGGGGTGCTTGGTCTGCTCTCGATCCCTCTCGGTCCCAATTACTTCCATCAGGGCTCCACGCTGGGCGACGCCGACGTTCCCTTGCTCAGCACCCCCGTCCAGAACACCTCGAGCGCCGCGATGTGGTTTCTGATCTCAACGGGGGCGGGGAGCGGCCTTGCGCTTCTGCTGTTCCTCTCGAGCGTGGCGGTGATGCGTTCAGATCGTCTGGGCCGCGCTGGTCGAGCGGGGTTGTTGCTCTTCTATCGGAATTTTGCACATTGACCGTCTTTCCTCCGTGCTCCTAGATTCGCGCTCGACGGGTCACACTCGTGGACGCGCGCGACGTGCCGCGATGCTTCGAGCGACCTTATCGAAAGCAACCGGCGATGGCGCAGCTCTTCCATCCGCGCTCCAACGCACTGTCCAGGGCCAGCATCTTCGGTGCGGTCTTGCTCCTGGGAGGACTGGGATGGGTGGCATCGGAAGTCGAGCGGTCGCCCTACGTGACCGCGGTTGGCGTGCCGCGGCAGCAGCCTGTGCAGTTCAGTCACGAGCACCACGTGCGCGGGCTGGGCATCGATTGCCGGTATTGCCACACGTCGGTCCAGGATTCGTCGTTCGCGGGCATCCCGCCGACAAAAATCTGCATGAGCTGCCACTCGCAAATCTGGACCAACGCGGCGCTGCTTGAGCCGGTGCGGGAGAGCTGGCGGACGGGACGGCCGATCGAGTGGACCCGCGTCAACAACCTGCCTGACTTTGTTTACTTCAATCACGATATTCATGTCGCGAAGGGCGTTGGCTGCTCGACGTGTCACGGCCGCGTCGACCAGATGCGCCTGACCTCCGCGGCGGCGACGCTCCAGATGGAATGGTGCCTCAACTGCCACCGCGAGCCGCAACGCTACCTCCGCCCGCGCTCGGAGATCTTCAACATGGAGTGGACGCCGCCGGCCGACCAGCTTGACCGCGGTGCGGAGCTGGCCGGGCTCTATCACGTGGCGAACCCGCAACTGATGCAGAATTGCTCGGTGTGCCACAGGTGAGCGATGAACGATACGAAGCAATCCATCCTCCCGCGGGACGACGCTGGCGACCAAAGCGCCGCTCTCCCTACGCACTTCTGGCGCGGCCTTGAAGAGCTCGCCCAGACCGATGCGTTTCTCGATGCGGTGGCGCGCGAGTTTCCCCGAGCCGCATCGGAATGGAGCGACCCGATCGGAAGACGCCGGTTCCTCAAGCTGATGGCGGCGTCACTGGCGCTGGCGGGTATCGGCACCTCGCCCGGCTGCTACGAGCACCCGCAGGGGAAACTGGTCCCCTACCCGCAGGCGCCCGAAGAGATCATTCCCGGCCGGCCCCTCTACTTCGCCACGGCAATGCCCGCGCGGGGGGGTTACGGCGTGGGCGTGCTGGCGCTCAGCCGCGAGGGACGGCCGATCAAGGTCGAAGGCAATCCCGATCACCCCGCCAGCCTCGGCGCGACGGACGTGTTCACTCAGGCATCAGTGCTCGATCTCTACGATCCCGATCGTTCTCGCAACGTCACGTTCGCCGGCGAGATCAGCAGTTGGGGCGCGTTCGACGCACGCCTCCAGGCGGTGCTTACATCGCGGCAGCAGGACGGGCGCGGGCTGCGCCTGCTCACCGGCCCGATCACGTCACCGACCGCCGCTGGCCAGCTTGCTGACCTGCGCAAGCGATTCCCGAACATGGTGTGGCACCAGCATGACCCGATGGAACCCGTGAATACGCGGGGGGCCGCCCGGCTCGCGTTCGGCGCGCCGCTGCGCCCGATCTACGACTTCGGACCTGCCCGCGTCATCCTCTCCCTTGGAAGCGACTTCCTCTTCGAGGAGCCATTGAGCGTCCGCTACGCGCGGGAGTTCGTCAACGGCCGGCGCGTTCGCGCGGGCCGGGCCGCAATGAACCGGCTTTACGTCGTCGAGCCGACGATGACCCTCACCGGCTCGATGGCCGATCATCGACTTCCGCTCGGCTCGCGCGACCTTCACGCATTGGCGGCGGCCGTGGCCCGAGGCGTGGGGGTGGCGGTGCCGGATGCATCCGCCCCGCCTCTTCCCCCCCGTTATCGACCGTGGATCGATGCGTTCGTGGCTGACCTGCGTCAGCCGTCCGACGGCGGACCCACCCTCGTCGTCGCGGGTGAGTCACAACCGCCTGCCGTTCACCTGCTCGCGCACGCGATCAATGATGCGCTCGGCAATATCGGAAAGACGGTCCGCTTCCTGGACCCGGTAGCAATGGAGGGAGCCGAATCGCTTGAACCCCTCGTCGCGGACATGAACGCCGGGCAGGTCGATGCCCTCCTGATCCTGGGCGTTAACCCGGCCTACAGCGCCCCCGCCGACGTAAGTTTCGCCGACGCACTGGCACGGCTGTCGAACGCACGGCGGGAAGGCGAACTCG
Organism: Tepidisphaerales bacterium; assembly: GCA_038240605.1. Classification (GTDB taxonomy): domain Bacteria; phylum Planctomycetota; class Phycisphaerae; order Tepidisphaerales; family Tepidisphaeraceae; genus JBBSDP01. The sequence continues at coordinate 58,948 of JBBSDP010000003.1, forward strand.
CGAACTTCACCGCCCGCCTTGGCTCACACGACGACGAAACGTCGTTCCGCTGCCAGTGGCACCTGCCCGAGGCGCACTATCTCGAAGCCTGGTCCGACGTCCGCGCCTACGACGGCACGATCTCCCTCATCCAGCCCCTGATCGCGCCGCTCTACGGCGGGCGCACACAGATCGAGTTGCTCCAATCGCTTCTCGGCCGCGGGCAACGCACCGGCATGGAAGTCCTCCAGGCGCACTGGCGATCACTAACTGGCGAAGCAGCCTTCCAGGCGTGGTGGATCGCGACGCTCCAGAAAGGCATTGTCGCCGGCTCAACGCTGGAGCCGCGCACGCCGCCCGCCGTGCGGCGCGATGCGTTGGCCAATCCTCCACCGACGTCCGCTGGTGGAGTTGAAGTGCTGTTTCGTCCCGATCCCACCGTCTGGACCGGCGAGTACGCAAATAATCCATGGCTTCAGGAAACGCCCAAGCCGTTCACGAAGCTCACGTGGGACAACGCTGTCCTGATCAACGTTCGCATGGCGCAATCGCTCGGCGCGGATGGCACGCCGCTCAAGGATGGCGACGTCGTCCGCGTCACCTACCGTGGCCGCGCCATCGAGGCGCCGGTGCTGGTGCTGCCGGGACAAGCCGACAATGTCGCCACGCTTCACCTCGGTTACGGGCGCGAGCGCATGGGCCGCGTGGCGATGGACGATACCGTCGTGCGCGGCTTCAACGCCTACCTGCTTCGCGCCGCCGATCGTCCGTGGGGTGATGCGGGCGCGACGCTGGAGCGAACGGGCGGATGGCGACAGATCGTCGTCACCCGTAACCACCATGCGATGGACGAGCTGGCGGGCCTGCCCGGCGAAAAGCCTTCGCTTAAGCCGCATTCCATCCTCGCCCCGCGGATGAGCGACGATGAGGTGGAGCTGCACAACCGCAAGATCGTTCGCGTCGCGACGCTCGCCGAGTTCCGCGACGACCCGGAGGTGATCCACAAAGCCGCGCGCGAGAACGAAAAGAAGCCGCTCCTCTCCCTCTATCCCGGCTGGGATTACGAGCACGGGTTCCAGTGGGGCATGTCGATCGACCAGACGGCGTGCATCGGCTGCAACGCCTGCATGGTCGCGTGTCAGGCGGAGAACAACATCCCCGTTGTCGGCAAGGCCGAGGTCGCACGGCAGCGCGAGATGCACTGGATTCGCATCGATTCCTACTTTGGCGGCGCGGTCGAGAACCCGCTGGTGGTCCATCAGCCGGTGCCGTGCATGCATTGCGAGAACGCGCCATGCGAAGTGGTCTGTCCGGTCGGCGCAACCACGCACAGTGACGAAGGTCTCAACGAGATGACCTACAACCGCTGCATCGGAACGCGCTACTGCTCCAACAACTGCCCCTACAAGGTGCGGCGGTTCAACTTCCTGCTCTATTCCAATTACGACGATCCCAGCGTGCGCCTCCGCTACAACCCGGATGTCACCGTCCGAAGCCGGGGCGTCATGGAGAAGTGCACCTATTGCGTGCAGCGCATCGACCAGACGCGCATCCACGCCGAGAAGGAAGTGCTGGACCTGGAAGAGCTGGCTCGCCACGCCGCCGACCCCGACGAGCGCGACCGCCTCCTGCACCGCGCTCGCGAGCGCGAGCAGGAAATCGTGAACACGCTTCAAACCGCCTGCCAGCAGGCGTGTCCCACCAACGCGATCATCTTCGGCAACATCCGCGATCCGCAGGCCGGCGTCACGCGTCTCAAGGCCCAGCCGCACGACTACTCGCTGCTTGCCGAGCTGACCACCAAGCCGCGCACGACTTACCTGGGCCGTATCACCAACCCCAATCCGGCGCTCGCCTCATTCGCCGCTGGAGAGGAGCGATCGGCATGATCAGCACCTCCAGGGAGGCGGTCCGAACCGAGATTCCCGTCCTGCGACGGCGGCACACGTATGGCTCGGTGGGCGAGCGGATCAGCGCGATCATCTTCGGGCCCGCGCCGTTCGGCTGGTACCTGGGTCTAGGCGTCGCGATGCTGTTCATCGGCGTGCTGACGTACTCCGTCTGGTACTTGATTTACCAGGGCGTTGGGATCTGGGGCATCAACATTCCGGTCGCATGGGGGTTCGCGATCGTCAACTTCGTCTGGTGGATCGGGATCGGCCACGCCGGCACGTTTATCTCCGCGATGCTGCTGCTGATGCGGCAAAACTGGCGGACGAGCATCAATCGCTTCGCCGAGGCGATGACCCTCTTCGCCGTCGCCTGCGCGGGGATGTTCCCGCTGCTGCACCTGGGGCGCATCTGGGTCTTCTACTGGCTCTTTCCCTATCCGAACGTGATGCGGCTGTGGCCGCAGTTCCGCAGCCCGCTGGTCTGGGACGTCTTCGCGGTGAGCACCTATTTCACGGTCTCGCTCATCTTCTGGTACGTCGGCCTGATCCCGGACCTCGCGACCCTGCGCGACCGCGCGCCCAACCGCCTTGCGAAGATGGCCTACGGCGTGCTCGCGCTGGGATGGCGCGGCGCCTCGCGCCACTGGCAGCGCTATCAGACCGCCTACCTGCTCCTCGCTGGGCTGGCGGCGCCGTTGGTCGTGTCGGTCCACAGCGTCGTCGGTATGGACTTCGCCGCCGCAATCGTCCCCGGATGGCATACGACGATCATGCCCCCCTACTTCGTCGCCGGCGCCATCTTCTCCGGCTTCGCGATGGTGCTCACGCTCGCGATCCCGCTGCGGGCGGTCTACCGCCTGCACGATTTCATCACCATCAAGCACATCGACAACTGCGGAAAGCTGATGCTCGTGACCGGGCTGATCGTCGCCTACGGCTACGCCGCCGAGCTGTTCATGGGGTGGTACAGCGGCGACACGTTCGATTGGTACTTGAACCTCAACCGCCTCGCCGGGCCGTACGGCTGGTCGTATTGCACGATCATCGTTTGCAACGTGCTCGTCGCGCAGTTCCTCTGGTTCCGGCGCGTGCGGCAGAACGTGCCGCTGATGTTCCTGATCTCCATCCTCGTGCAGGTCGGGATGTGGACCGAGCGGTTCGTGGTCGTGATCGTGAGCCTCCACCGCGACTATGTTCCGTCCGCCTGGGGCATGTACGCCCCGACGAAGTACGACTGGTCCACGCTACTGGGAACGATCGGATTCTTCCTGGCCTGTTTCCTGCTCTTCTGTCGAATCTTGCCCGTGATTTCGATTGCCGAGATGCGCGAACTGGTTCGCGCAACCCACGGCGGCACGCGCCCGCCGGAGGATTTCGAGCCCAAGTATGCCAAGTAGAACGCGTCCCGACATCTACGGCATCACCGCTGAATTCGACAGCGCCGAAGCGGTGCTCGAAGCCGCGCACCAGGTCCGAGCCGCCGGCTACCGCCGGGCCGAAGCCTACACGCCCTTCGCGGTCCAGGGACTGCCCGAAGCGCTGGGTTTTCACCGCACGGGCCTGCCGGTGATCGTGCTGACGTTTGGCATTTTCGGCGCGATCGCCGGCTTCTTCATGCTCTGGTTCGCCAACGTGGTGAGCTATCCGTGGAATATCGGTGGCCGTCCGCCCAACAGTTGGCCCGCCTTCGTTCCCATCACCTTCGAGCTGGGCGTGTTGGGCGCCGGGGTCTCGGCGCTCGTCGGCATGCTGGCCCTCAACCGCCTGCCGATGCCGTACCACCCGCTATTCAACGTGGAGCGTTTCGAGCTGGCGAGCCAAAACCGATTTTTCATCTGCATCGAGTCGGCCGATGCGCAATTCAACCGCGACGCCACGCGCGCCTTCCTCGAATCCCTCCGCCCGCTGGCGGTGACGGAGGTGCCGTGGTGAGTGGCGCGTCAGCCAATCCCCGCCCCGCGTCCCCGCATCGCCGCGTCTCCGCGTCAGCCGAGAACCAGCGACGCGTTATCGCGCTCCTTTTCCTGGCCACCCTCACGGCGATGATCGGCTGCAAGCCCTCCCACAACATGGAGCGCCAGCCGTACTACCGCCCCTACACGCCAACTGATTCGTTCGTGGATGGGATGTCGGAGCGCCCGCTCGTGGCGGGCGTGGTGCCCCGGCCGGCCGACCATTCGCCCGGGATTCCGTACGTCGCGGTCCGCGCCGTTGGGCCTGCCGGTTACGACCGCGTCGCCGCGACCCGCGATATTCCCTTCCCGATCACGCCCGATTCGCTGGCGCGCGGGCAACTGCTCTATCGCGTCTATTGCTCCATCTGTCACGGCCGGCTCGGCAATGGCGAAGGGATGATCGTCCAGCGCGGGCTGACGCCACCACCATCGTTCCACCTGGAGCGAATCCGCAGTGCTCCCGACGCCCATTACTACGAGGTGATCACCAACGGCTACGGCGCGATGTTCAGCTACAGCGAGCGCATTGCGCCTGACGACCGATGGCGCGTCGTCGCGTACGTGCGCGCCCTGCAAGCCGGCGTGGAACGCGCGCCGGCCCTGACCGACGAGGATCGAAGAACGCTCGCCGGGCTGAGACCATGAACGAATCGCTTCGACAGCTTGACCCGCTCGAAACCGCCCGGCGCGCCGCGCTCTGGGCAGGCGGCGCGGGACTGCTGGCCGGCGTCATCGGCTGGATTGTCGAGCCGGGGCAGTTCTACCGCTCCTACCTCGAGGCGTATCTGCTCTGGATCGGACTCACGCTCGGCTGCATGGCGCTGGTGATGCTCCACCATCTGGCCGGCGGCGACTGGGGCCTGTGCGTCCGCCGGTTTGCTGAAAGCGCGGCGATGGTCATGCCGCTCATGATCATCCTGTTCATCCCGATCGCGCTGGGCCTCCATTACCTCTATCCCTGGGCACGGCCAGAAGAAGTCGCGCGCGATGCGGTGCTGCGGCACAAGCGGCCGTACCTCTACGAGGGGTTCTTCCTGCTTCGCGCGGCCGTGTACGCGGCCATTTGGCTCCTGCTGGCCTGGCGCCTCTGGCGCGGTTCGCTCGATCTGGACGGCGCGCGCGACTCGCGCCTCGTCGAGCGCCTTCATTCGACTAGCGCCGTCGGACTGCTTGCTTATTTCGTGACCATGAGTTTGGCGACGGTGGACTGGATCATGTCGCGCGAGCCGCGCTGGTATTCCACCGTGATGGGCTTCCAGGTGATCTGCGGGCAAGCCGTCACCGCCGTTAGCTTTCTCATCCTCCTACTGGCGATCATGCGCGACCGGCCGCCGTTCCGGGACCTGGTTCGCCGGGAGCATTTCAATGACCTGGGCACCCTGTTGCTTACGGTGGTGATCCTCTGGACGTACATGACCTTCGTACAACTCCTCGTCGTCTGGATGGGGAACAAGCAGGACGAGATCACCTGGTACACCCGTCGACTTCACAACGGCTGGTGGGCGATCGGCGTGGTGCTGGCCACCTTCCATTTCTTCGTTCCGTTCTTCACTCTGCTGGTGCGCGACGCCAAGCGAAACGTACGGCTCATGGCGTGGCTCTGCGTCGGCCTGCTGATCCTGCGCGGGCTCGACCAGTTTTTCATGATCGCCCCCTCCGGCCCGGAGGATTATCCCCTGCTCCGCGATCGAGTGAGCTGGCTCGACATCGTCCTGCCCGTCGCGGTCGGTGGGATGTGGCTCAGCGCGTTTCTCTGGATGCTGCGCGGCCGGCCGCTGATCGCGCAGACCGCTACTGCCGACACGAACGTCGTCTCGGAGGACCAAAGTGCCTGACGATCGCTTCAACCCGCTCGCCGAGGTCGGCCACGCCGCCAAAGATGGCGTCGGCGACGAGGCGCTGCGCCTGGGATACGAGCCGAGCAAGCTGGACGTCCGCGGGCTGGGCTTATTCCTCCTCTACCTGTGCATCGCCGCGATCGTGATCCATGTCGGCGTGTGGGTGCTCCTGAAGCACTATGCATCGCTCACCGATGGCCGAACGGCGCCAATGAGCGCGGTACGAGCGGAGAGCCACGGCGTCGAGCCGGCCCTGCAGCCCTCGCCCCAGCACGACACCACGCCGCCACAAGATCTGGCGCATATGCGTGCCGGCGAGAACGAAGTTTTCGCCCGGATGGGCTGGCACATGGACAAGGGCGCCCACGATCCGACGATTCCCCCTGAGATCGTCGCCAGCATGGTTGGGCGGACCGCTCACCCCTCCACCGCGCCCGCGACCAACGCGTACGAGAACCCCTACAAGACCCTGGACGATGGGAGGCGCCCATGAGCCCCAACTTGTGGCACGGGCGCCGCGCCCGTGGCTTCTTCCACTCAATTCCGGCATGGGCGAGGCGCCCATGCCACGCGTGCGTCCTATTCCTGCTTCTTGGAACCGCGCGTGCCGCATCGGCAGCTAGCGAGACGAGCGCGCTTCCAACCGCGCAGCCCGCGATCCTCCAGAACGTGGGCATCGATCAGCGGATCGGCGCGCCAGTTCCGCAAGAGCTGATCTTCCGTGACGACGCCGGCACTCCGGTGCGCCTCGGCAATTACTTCGGCCGTAAGCCGCTCGTCCTCGCGCTGGTCTACTACAAGTGTCCGATGCTCTGCACGATGGTCCTCAACGACCTGACCAAGAGCCTCAACGGGATGAGCCTCACCGCCGGCCGCGACTTTGACGTCCTCACGATCAGCTTCGATCCGAAGGAGACGCCCGTTCTGGCGGCCGAAAAGAAGCTTCAATACCTGCGCGCATATCGCCGGCCTGGCGCCGAGGCGGGTTGGCATTTTCTGACCGGGTCGCGGGACTCGATCGACGCCGTCACGCGCGCCGTCGGCTTCCGCTACGCCTGGGACGCGGAGCATCAGCTGTATGCCCACGCCAGCGGCATCATGATCCTGACGCCGGACGGAACGGTCTCGCGCTATTTCTTCGGCGTCGATTACGTGCCGGCCGACCTGCGGATCGCGCTGGACCAGGCCGCCCTCGGCACCCTTGCTCCCGCGCCAACTCCCGACCCGGTCCTGCTCTATTGCTTCCGCTACGACCCGCGCACCGGGCGTTACGGCTTGATCGTCTCGCGTGCGCTCCAGGTCGGCGGCGTCGTCACGCTGGCAATCCTCAGCGGCGGCATCCTGCTGATGCTGAGAAGTGAGCGAAAACGAGCCACCGCGACGATCGAGACTGAACCCGCACGTGACCGGGACGAAATCTGAACCGCAGCCAACGATCATGAACCAGTTCCGACTCTTTCCCGAAGAAGCCTCGAACCTGGCGCCTCAGGTGGATGCCATTTTCTGGTTTGAGATGGCGATCTCGGCCTTCTTCGTCCTGCTCTTTATTGTGCTGATCGTCACGTTCGCGATCCGCTACCGCCGTCGGTCGGAATCCGAAGTGCCGCCGCGGATCGAAGGCAACCTTCCGCTGGAAGTCGCCTGGATCGTGATCCCGTTCGCGATGCTGCTGGTGATGTTTTACTGGGGCGGGCTCGTCTACGTACGGGCGAAGCGGCCGATCGAGAACGCGACAACCCTCAACGTCTTGGGCAAGCAGTGGATGTGGAAGGTTCAGCATCCCGAGGGAGGCCGCGAGATCAACGAGATGCACGTCCCGCTCGGACGGCCGGTCAAGCTGGTCATGGCGTCGCAGGACGTGATCCACGATTTTTCCATCCCGGCTTTCCGGATCAAGCAGGATGTGATTCCCGGCGCCTATATGACGCAGTGGTTCGTACCGACGCAGCTTGGCGAGTATCGCCTCTTCTGTAGCCAGTATTGCGGCAATGGCCACTCGCAGATGATCGGCCGGATCGTCGTGATGAACGCATCGGACTACCAGGCCTGGCTGGCCGGCTTCGTCCCCGATGAGTCCCCCAGCGCCGCCGGCAAACGGCTCTTCGAATCCTGGGGTTGCGCCGCCTGCCACGGGCAGCGCGCGCCGACGATGGCTGGCCTCTATCAGAGCAAGGTGCTCCTCTCCGACGGCAGCATCGTCCTGGCCGACGAGAATTACCTGCACGAATCGATCCTCGAGCCGGCGGCGAAGATCGTGGCCAGTTACCCGCCGATCATGCCCAGCTACCGCAACCAGCTCAGCGAGGAGCAGATCTTCGACCTGATCGAATACATCAAGACGATGCAGTCGGTCGCGAGGCCGCCGGGTCCGGGCATCCCGCCCACTGGGCCGATCGCGCCGATGCCCGCGCCCTCGACGCTCCCCGTGACCGGCGATTCGCCGCGGCGCATTCCCAACAACCCGCCGGAGCGGCATCCGCCCGGCTTTGACATACCTTCGAACTTGAAATCTCCATGACCAGCATCCCCTACATTCCCGCCTATGCGACTGCGGAGACGTACCTGAACCGCAGCTACCGCATTCGCTCGTGGCTGCTGACCGTGGACCACAAGCGGATCGGGATCCTGTTCATGATCTCGATCACCCTCTTCTTCGTCGTCGGCGGCGCCGCCGCCACGCTGATCCGCCTTCATCTGCTCAGCCCCGCCGGCACCCTCGTCCGCGTCGAGACCTACAACCGGCTCTTCACGTTGCACGGCGTGATCATGGTCTGGTTCTTCCTGATCCCTTCCATCCCCACCGTCCTGGGCAACTTCCTTCTGCCGATCATGGTCGGCGCCCGCGACGTCGCGTTCCCCAAGCTCAACCTCGCCAGTTGGTACCTCTTCATCATCGGCGGCTCATTCACGATCCTTGCGATGATATTTGGGGGCACCGACACCGGCTGGACCTTCTACACGCCGTACAGTTCGCAGTTCGCTAATGGCCACGTCATCCTGGTGATCACGGGCATTTTCGTCGTCGGGTTCAGCTCGATCCTGACCGGCATCAACTTCATCGTCACCGTCCATCAGATGCGCGCGCCGGGCCTCACCTGGTTCCGGCTTCCGCTGTTCGTCTGGGCTATCTATGCGACGAGCGTCGTGCAGGTCCTGGCGACGCCGGTCCTGGCGATCACGCTCGCGCTCGTGGGCATAGAGCGCATCTGGCGCGTGGGCATCTTCGATCCGGCGGTGGGTGGAGATCCGGTGCTGTTCCAGCACATGTTCTGGTTCTATTCCCACCCCGCGGTCTACATCATGATCCTGCCGGCGTTCGGGGTGGAGAGCGAGCTGATCGCCGCCTTTTCACGGAAGCGCCCGTTCGGTTACGGCTTCATCGCGATGTCGAGCGTGGCGATCGCGATCATCGGGTTCCTCGTCTGGGCACATCACATGTTCGTGTCGGGGATCTCGATCTACGCCGGTCTGGTCTTCTCCCTGCTGAGCATGATCGTCGCGGTTCCCTCCGCCATCAAAGTCTTCAACTGGATCGCCACGCTCTACAAGGGAAGCATCGCCCTGAAAACGCCGATGCTCTACGCCCTGGGATTCATCGGCCTGTTCGTGATCGGCGGACTGACCGGCGTGATGCTGGCAACGCTGGGGCTCGACATGCACGTTCATGACACCTACTTCGTCATCGCCCACTTCCATTACATCATGGTCGGCGGCGCGGTGATGGCGTACATGGGGGGCATCCACTACTGGTGGCCGAAGATGACCGGCCGCTCCTACTCGGACTTCTGGGGCAGGATCGCCGCGATCACGATCTTCCTCGGTTTCAATCTCACGTTCTTCCCGCAGTTTGTGATGGGGTACCTGGGCATGCCGCGGCGCTATGCGATGTATCCGCCGGAGTTCGCGGTCTACAACATCCTCTCCTCCGCGGGCGCGTCGATCCTCGCCGCGGGCTACCTCCTGCCGTTGATCTACCTGACCCTGTCACTGAAATACGGCGAGCGCGTCGGCAATAACCCGTGGGGCGCGGTGGGCCTGGAGTGGGAGACCTCGTCCCCGCCCCCAGTTCACAACTTTCACAAGCCACCGGTGGTGACCGACGAAGCTTACGCGTATCACAAACTGAAATTTACCCCTGAGAGTTAGGCCGTACGATCATGAAATCCCTCATCGCAGTCCATCCAGACGATCCCGAGGTTGCCGGGCATTTCGAAGACATCGACCAGCAACGCGAGTCGTCGAGCCTGGGCATGTGGACTTTTCTCGCCACGGAGGTGCTCTTCTTCGGCGCGCTCTTCGTCGGCTACTTCGTTTACCGCGTCCGCTATCCGGAGGCCTTCCGGCGCGGCAGCGAGGAGATGAACCTCTGGCTTGGCGGCCTGAACACCGCCGTGCTGCTGACCAGCAGCCTGACGATGGCGCTGGGCGTGCACGCCGCCGGCCATGGCGACAACCGCGGCATCCGGCGCTTCCTGGCAGTGACGATGGTGCTGGGCCTGGCGTTCCTGGGCATCAAGGCGATCGAGTACGCCGCCGAAGCGCACGAGCGCCTCGTTCCCGCAGTCAACTTCAGCACGATCCCGCCCGACGAAGCCGGCCTGCCCTCCGCGCGGCAGCACCCGCGCCCGCATCAGGTAGAGTTGTTCATGATCTTCTACTTCGTGATGACGGGGTTGCACGCCCTGCACATGATCGTCGGCGTCTCGGTGCTCTCGTTCCTGTTCGTGCTGACCGGGCGCGGCTGGTTCACCGCGCGCTGGCACAACCCGATCGAAACGGCGGGCTTGTACTGGCACTTCGTCGACATCGTCTGGGTTTTCCTCTACCCGTGCCTTTACCTTCTGCGCCAGGGTTGAACGCTCATGTCAAACGCCGACATCAAAGACACGCGGCGCGTCCGCCGATCTCCCTCGGTAGGCACCTACTTCCTGATTTACGTCGTGCTGCTGCTCCTGCTGGTGTTCACGATCGGCTTGTCGTTAGTCGACTTCGGACACCACTGGAACAACCTCGCCGCCCTGCTGATCGCGATCACCAAGGCGTTCCTCATCGTCCTGTTCTTCATGCACGTCCGCTACGGCCCGCGCTCGATTTGGCCGTTCGCCGCCGCCGGATTTGTGTGGCTGGGGATCTTCCTGACGTTGACGATGACCGATTACCTGACGCGCAACCATCCCCCCGCCATCAGCCCCCGCGGCGAGCCGCACTTCCTGGTCGAGCCGCAGTCGCGATGAAGTGGGGTTGAACCGCCAAGCCGCCAAGGGAGAAGGAGGAGCATCAAGACGATGCAGGTCTTCTGCTCCTCCCCGATTTCTACTGGCTACTGGCGACTCGCTACTGGCGACTCATTTCTGGCTTCTCTGCTCGCGCGCTTAAGCGCCATTCATGTTCCAGTCGGGGTCGCGGGGTCGCACCAGAGTCGGCCGGGCGTGCGGGCGGCTTCGACGAGGTAATCCCCGCCGTGCAAGTATTCCACGTGCGTATCGAAACTCACCACGCAGCCGCCCCCGGCGTGGCGTGACGTGAGGCCATCGGTGGGATAGGCAGCACCGTCCGCCCAGGTGGCGCTGGACGCGGACTGCTCACCCTCCCCCGATTCCCAGAAGCAAATCGAGTTCCCGGAGAACCGCGTAATCTTAAACGCCGGGAAGAAACTCAGCCCATATCCGCAGGTCGCGCCGTTCATGACATAGCTGGTCATCGCATGCGCCGGGCCGGGCGCACCCGTGAGGTCGTCAGCCGGGCAATGGTAGACGCCGTGGTTTTGCAGATACGGCCAGAGCGTGCCCGTCTCCGCCTGCCCTTCCACCCCCGGCGAAAGGATCGGCGCGCGGTAGAGCCAACCCGGATGAGCCGGCACGTCTTTGTTGAAGAATCCGACCGTCTTGGAATTTGGGAACGGCAGGATCCCGCCATTATCAGTCGCGTACGTCGTCGTGGCCTGCATGAGCTGGCGGATGTTGCTGGTGCATTGCGCTCGCCGGGCCGACTCCCGCGCAATCGACATCGCCGGCAGCAACAGCGCCACGAGCACGGCAATGATGCCGATCACAATCAACAGCTCAATCAAAGTAAACGCACGGCGGGCCATCGCCACGTCCCCATCAAGGCCACGGGAAACGACATAACCGGCGGCGCTCTCCCCACTCTGCCGCCCAACGGTGTCTGCATCCTCTCTAGGTCGACAAAAAATTGCAACCGGAAAGATGGGGGTAATTTTAGAGGGATGAAGTTCTGAGGGGTCCACTGTCATTGCGGCGAGAGCCGGGGTTTCGGCGTAATACTCCCCACGGGCACCACTCTCCCCACCCAAGATTTTTTTCTCTCGCTCGCCTTCTCGGCGAGAGGAAAAAATCCTGCTGCCCGACAGGTCCTTCGCGAAGCGTTGCTCTCTGGCCCGCGGCCGCAGCGGGCGGGACAAGCGCAGGTGTACTCACCGAGCATGGCTCGACCGTTGCTGCCGCGGCTTCCATATCGCGAAGCTGTTTTCAGGGGTTCGGGGAACCGCCCCCGAGCGGGGGTCGCAGGGGGCAGCCCGCCCCATGCATCTGCGATTTCGATTTCGAGAACGAAGGCAAATCCAGAACTTCAGAAGATGTGAAACGTCGTTCGTCAAATCCGGTATTGGAAGAGCGGAGTGCAAAAGAGATCGATAACCTTAGTTTCATCCGATCACCCAATGAAAGTTTATACCGTCAGTTCGCGCCGGTTCCTTCACGTCCTTGGCGCGCTAGCGGCGATTTCGTCCTCCTCCTTCCTGTCAGGCACGTTCGCCGCCGACGCGGATCCGCTGCGGCAGATCAAACCCGGCGAGTGGTACGAGGTCCCCAATTCCCAGCTGGATGCCGTGGCGGCGTCCGAAAAACAGTTCCCCTGGCTGCGCGGCGGCATCTACGGCATCACCGCTTGCTGGGCGGGCGGCGCGTTCGATTCGCAGCGCGATCGGCTCTACGTCGGCCCCGGCGGCGGACACGCCGGCTACAACGGAAACGAGATTTACGCCTTCGACCTGAACGATCTGAAATGGCACCGCCTCAACGATCCCGATCCGGTCATCCCCAACACCGAATACACGGACCTGGACAAGGCGCCGTTCGCCATGCACACGTACGACGGCGTCGAGTACCTCCCGCCGCCCTTCGATCGGTACGTCGTAATCGGTGGCTGGGGGACACCGCGAACTTATGCCCTCGACCCGGATCATCCCGATCACTGGGAAGTTTACGCCGATCACGGGACCGGTCGGACCGGCGACATCTGCGCTTACGACCCAATCCTCAACCTCCTATATCTCAGCACACCCACAACCGCCGGAAAAGTCAGCCAATGGGACCCGTTCACGCACCTGTGGACGCTGCGGGCCAAGGATTCGCCCGATACATCCTATTACGAGACCGCCGACATCGACATCAAGCGTCGGCTGATGGTCTCCTGTGGGCGCGGAATGCTGAAGACGTGGTCCATTACGCCAATCCCAGGCCCCACCGCCTTCCAGGAAGTGAAGACCACCGGCGGCGACGAACTGATCGCCCACCCCAGTCCCGGCTTCTGCTACGCGCCGCTGCTCGACCGATTCGTCGCCTGGGGCGACGGCGCCGACGTCTACACGCTGGACATGGACGCGAAACAGTGGACCAAACATCCCCCCGCGCCGACCAACACCGTCATCCCCGGCCCGCGCGATCAGTGGGGCACCTTCGGCCGGTTTCGCTATGTGCCGTCGAAGAACCTGTTCGTGCTCTACAACGCCGTCAAGCAGAACGTCTTCATCTACCGCCTCACCGCCGATCAGCCGAACGTGATCACTGGCGTTGAAGTGAAGGCGGCCCGCCCGACGATCGAGACTGATATTCCCGCGAAGGCAATCGCCGTGCATGCCGTCTACGCCGACGGCACGCGCAGGGACGTGACCGAGCGGGCGTATTTCCAATCCCTCGACCCCGCCATGGCCATGTGCGCCACGCATGGCGCCGGCGTCGTGACCGGCCTTTCCACCGGGAACGCCCGCATTCGCGCGACCTATACCGACCCCAATTTCAAGCGCGGCTTTGCTGCTGAAGCGACATTGCAGGTGAAGGATATCGGCGCCGCCGCCACGCTCGATTCCCTGGTAGCCGACGAGCGCCAGATCACGATCGTCGCGGGCGACACGTTCCAGCTCGAAGCGACCGGTTCCTACTCCCGCGGCGCCGATCATTTCACGCGTCGCGGCCGCCAGGAGATCACCTGGTCGTCGGACGCGCCGGAGACGGCGTCCGTTTCCAATGGGCTCGTGAAGGGAATCGTCGCCGGCAAGCATGCGAAGATCACCGCGACCTGCCGCGGCAAATCAGACGCCGTGGAAGTCAATGTGGTTGACGCGCCGCTCATCAAGCGGATTCGATTCCAGGTCAAGGATTCCCCCTTCCGCGACGGCTGGAGCACTGACAACGGCCAGCCCTTCACCGGCGCGCGCGGATACGGGTGGATCAAGCCAACCGATCTCGCCACGCGCGACGACCGCATGAACTCGAAGAACCCGCTGCTCCAGGGTTTCGTCCTCGCCAAGGAAATGGCCTTCAAGGTGAGCGTGCCCGCCGGCCGCTACCAGGTCCGCATCGCGATGGGCGACAACGTCTACGGCGCCGTCCCCTTCGAACTTTGGACGGCCCTCGGAACCGAGAAGCTGGTCTACTTCGAGGGTCAGCACAACTCCATCGCGACGCGCGTGGTGAGCGCGGGCGAGGATGGCCTGGTCTTCACCGTCAAAGGACAAATCAACTATTTGATCATCGCTCCGGTAGGCATCGACCTGGAAAAGCACGCCGACGACGGCTTACCGCCGCCTCCAAATGCCCATTAATTCCGCCTCGTTTTGAAACGGATGAAGAGGGACTTAGAATGCTGTAAGCGGGAAGGACGGTGGCCCTTGAAACGACGTGGTTTTACGCTGGTTGAGCTTCTGGTGGTGATTGGGATCATCGCGGTCCTCGTATCGCTGCTGATGCCGCTGTTGGCGCGGGTGCGGTACGAGGCGAAAGTCACGGTCTGCGAGGCCCGTCTCGAGCAATGGGCGATCACCATTCAGTCCTACGCCGCCGACAATCGGGGCTTTTTCCCGTCATACGACCTGCCCGGGACCGGACGCAACCTCTGGGACGTGAGCAGCGAATTTTACGACGTGATGAACACGCAGTACGGACTGCCGCACGAGGCCTTCTTTTGTCCGCTGATGACGCCGGAGATCGCCGACTCGTTTTGGAATTACTTCGGCTACTTCGACATCATTGGATATGAATTCTGGATCCCCCGCAAGAACGGCGGACTGACCGTCCCGCCCGAGCCAGGCGACCCCGGCTTCCTCTATGCCGACCTCAATTCCTTCCGCGGCCCGATCCGCATGGGAGAGCCGCAGGTCAACAGCGCGCCGTTCATCACGGATTTCGTAGATACCGGAGGAGCCAGCGTCCCGCCGCCCGGAACCGACCTGTCGCGGGACGTGTTTCCAACGTTTGACTACAACGCGTGCCACCAGCGGGAACCAGGCCGGATCGAGTCCGCCAACCAGGCCTACGCCGACGGCCACGTCGAACGCGTCCGCGCCCGCGACCTGCGTCCGCGCTATTTCGGTAATTTCTGGAACTGGCGCTAACCACCGATCCAATTCGTGAAGAAGGTTCGCCACGGATGCAGACCGATGCAGATGGATGAAGACATCAAGGCAACGGTGGAATCGCACCCACTGACCAGAAGCTATCTACCATCAGCCGTCATCTGATTTCATCTGTGGCGGAAATACATTTGAATCGCATTGCTTCGCGTTCCCGCTTGCGCCCTGGCGACTTCGCAAATGATCCGCGTCAATGCCCATCCGGCGCAGGCGGCGACTTCTGATCGTCGCCATGAGGTTTGCGATGCGGCAGGTGTGGGAGGTGCGGCAGATGTGGGTGCGGGAGATGCGGCAGGTGCAGATGCAGGTCGTGATGGTGCCGGTCGCGTTCGGCTTCCATCGCTTTGTCGATCTGCTCGACGAGCCGTTCCGGGCACGTCAATTCTTCCAACACCTGGACGGTCGGGTCGCTCTCATCGGCGGCGTCGAGCTTGTGGGAGATGCGGTCGAGCATCTTGAGGATTTTGGTGTTTTCCTGTTCTGACAACAGCGCGATCTGAAGCGCCAGGTGGTTCCGCCGGTCGTTGAGCCGGGCATCGCAGTTCTGGCTGATGAGGATGAACGTCGAGAGGAGGATCGCTTCCAGCGAGACGATCAGCGTCAGTAACTGATACGGATTAGGGATCAAACCATGCCCCATGACGCGCGATGTCCAGTCCGATCCATACTGCAAACCAGACGACGTGAACCCAGACGAACGTCACCGAACCGCAAAAAGCGGTGATGCCATCGACCACCAGGTCGCCCGTGCTCCGCCGTTCGCGGACTTCCCGCTCGAGGCGGATCACGGTATCCACATTCTGTGCAGTCAGCTCATCGGATGTGTGGGGGTGGTGATACTGCGCATCGGCCGAAGCGGCCGAAGCCGCCGCCGAGTCCTGTACGGGCTCCCCCGATTCGTCGGCTGTCGATCCTTCCATCGGCGCAAAGCTATCGGAAACCGACGGCGGAAGAAAACGAAATTTGCCGGTTGCGCCAGCCCTCATTGCGAACGGCGCTGGGTCACGTTGAGATGGGCGGAATGGTGATCAATCCCTTATCACGCCGCCAGTTCCAAGCCGCCGAACTCCTACGCGATTATCCACCGAAGTTGCGACATCCCAACAAGCGTCTGCTATTTGAAATCGCATATTCCAGCGGGACCCAGGCGGCGGCAGTGATTTCATTCAGCCGCTGGGAGAAAGCTCTCCTTCCGGCGCGGATGCCTGCTTCGCATCGAATTCAGATCGAGTCGCGCGAAACGATCTATGATTACCCGCCGGCCACGGAGCCAGGCCGAATCGATTGGCATGTAAACTTCGCGGATCCGAACTTATTCGTTGCTTATGGCTCCGGTCTCTTTGCCCAAGACGAAATGCAGGTTGCGGAACATCCCCTGCTCGGCTCAATTCGCGAAGCATTGCGGGCGGCAGGCGAGCCCGCCGTCACCGAGGAGAATGGAGCGGCGACGCCGGTCATCATACGTGGCGTCGAAAGGCGTCTGGCCGTCGCGACGCATCCCGATGCGGCCGCCGGCCGGCCCGCGGGTCTTTACGGCAACCATTTCGCAGTCGCCGATGAGGCGACGATCCGCGGAGCCACACGGGCGATCGTTCCACCCACCATCACCAATTTCATCGCCATGGCCTCGCCCGCGGGCGGATCGGGCGAATACCAACGCCGAGAGATCGAGCAGATCCTCGCGACGGCTTACACCGCATTTACCGCTGCAAGCAACGAGTCGAGACTGGCTCTCGGCAAAGCGGTGACAATCACCATCCATACCGGATTCTGGGGCTGTGGCGCGTTCGGTGGAAACCGGGTTCTCATGTCGATTCTCCAATTGCTGGCGGCCCGGCTGGCAAACATTGATGCGTTGGTCTTCTACACATTCGACCTCGCCGGCTCCGAAATCTTCGAACGAGCAACATCGATCTACCACCGAGAATTCGGCCCCGTTCGCGGCGAGCAGCCAATGGCTGAGATTCTTGACCGGATCGAGGGTCTTTGCCTTCGATGGGGCGTGAGCGATGGGAATTGATTCCAAACGGGATGAGGGTCGAACCGAGGAACGGGAATTGATGAGCTACCGGCGCCAGGCAGCCATCGTCTGCCTGATATTGACCGGGGTTCTGGCCGCAGACCCGGCCAGCGCGCCGGAAAATCTTGAATGGCCCGTCATCAGGCAACCGGGGACGATTCGGTCCGACTTGGTCGAAACCGCGCCGATCTTATTCAGGAATCTGCTCTACCGCTTCGAATCCATCCGCGATCAGCCGGCGGCATTCGCCAACGACCGCCACACTGCCTGTCCGTCCATCGGCTGGCTCGAAGGATGTTTCGACGTATTCTACCTGGAAGCACGGCCCCGGCCGACCCACGAAGCTCAAATCGTTCGCTAGCGCGAACTGTCGAGCTGGGTATCGGAAGCAAATTCGATGGGGAAACAACGCACAAGATTCGAAGCTTGGTTCGCACGTTGGCGGGGCGTGCGGACGCCGCAAGAAGAAGCGGCGGTCCTCGAAGTGGCCGATGCGTATGACGGCATTAATAAGACGAATCTGCTCACCCCGGCGCAATTGGCGGTGATAGTCAGGGCCGCGAGTAGCCCCAGAGCGCTGCTTTGGATGAATGCGATCGAACTACTGAGCGATCTCACTACCCGATGGGAGGCTGCCACTGGAGCGGCCGCTGAGATGTTCGCGAGCCGGCACTCTCACGTACGGTTTGCCGCGTTGTGCTGTGTGAATCGTGACATGGCGATAGGTGTTGCCAACCGATTGCTGCGTGGCGGTCTTGAGGACAAAAGCTCGCGCGTCCGCTGGAAAGCCGCAGAGAAAATCTGCGATCTTGACCGAAAGGAATTCCTGCCGCAGCTTGAGGGTGCCTTGTTAAGGGAGAAGCATCCAAAGGCACGCGCGAGTATTGAATTCGATCTCCGCCTGCTGCGGGACGGGTACATCATCAGGCCAGGTAGTCCGTCAGGCTTCAATGTAACCGTGCGCGTGAAAGACGGCATCAGTTCCAGTTTCGTTACCGACGAGATAATGCAAGCGAAGGGGGTCGACGCAGTCGCAGCCGAGCTACGGCGTTTGTAGGGCTTGTTGCAGCGCCAGCAATCTCTTGAGACGACAGGAGATTTACTGCTGACTCCACCAGTCGGCCCCGCCGGCATATGTCCCGATCATCGCGTAATTTCCACTGGGCGCGACCGCGGTCCAATGCGGCGCGGCGTGGCTGTCCCAGTCCTCGCTGTACCATTGGACACTTCCATCAACGGCAGCGTAGTAGCAGCCTTCGCGATGGTAGTGGGCCATTTGATCGAAATTCGAGTGTCCGCCTTCGAGAAAAAACGTATTGATCTCCCGCGGCTCCTCCTCGACGAAAATCGGCGTTGGCACGTAATCAAATCGTGCTGATCGGACACGCCAGCATCTGGACTGGATGGGAATGGAAGGGAGGCGGGCGCCAGCCCAACCCAGGAACACCGAGTAATCAAAATGCCCGTTGCTGACGATTCCCGAACTGCCGGCGAACGCCAATCGTTCGAGCGTGGGACAGAGATAAATGCTGGGATCGCCGACATACGGGTAGAGTGTGCCGCTTTGCGGGGCATCCATCCAGTTTGGATCCGAGCCCATCAGCCAGTCGTGAGTGGAAGGATCAGGGTTTGCAGCCGTGATATCGAAAAACCCGCCCGGCAATCTCTCCTCATGATCGCCGGCGAATGCCGTGAAGGCGGACATGAGGGTGCGAAGATTGCTTTGACATTTCATCTCCAGCGCGACGGTCCGAGCGTGCTGTACCGCCGGCAACAGGATCCCCAGCAGTACGGCAATGATGCCGATCACGACCAGGAGCTCGATCAACGTAAAACCGCGGCCCGGACGGCGGGAGATCAATCGTCCGCGACGTGCGCCATGAAAAATCGTGTTCATCGTTCCCCGAAAAAAACAAAGCGACCGTTACTACAGTATAAGTGCGAAGCAACGGATTGTGCGACCCAATTTTTCAATTTGAGCATGACCCGCCGCCTGCCGGTCATGCTACCCGCGACACTTCCATGGTGGTGGGTGATCTGGTCGATTCGCCGTTGGTGCCGACTGATCATCCCCGTTAAACTCCCCGCCGGTGCTGGCCCGCGTTCACTCTTACATCCTGACCGGCATTGACGCGATCCTCTGCGAGGTGGAGGTGGACGTCAGCCAGCGCGGGCTGGAGAAGACGAATATCGTCGGGCTGGCGCAGACCGCCGTCAAAGAGTCGATCGAGCGCGTCCGCCGCGCGATCCTCAATTGCGGGTATCCGTTTCCGATCCATCACCTGCTGATCAACCTCGCTCCCGCCGACGTGAAGAAGGAAGCGCCGGCGCTGGACCTGCCGATCGCGATCGGGCTGCTGCGGGCCAGCAACTCGATCCAGGGCGAGGAACACAATGACTATCTCATCGCCGGCGAGCTGGCCCTCGATGGGCGGGTGCGGAAGATCAAGGGGGCGCTCTCGCTGGCGCTGATCGCCAAGCAGAAGAAATTCCGCGGCGTGATCCTCCCTGCCGAGAACGGGCGCGAGGCGGCGGTCGTCGAAGGACTGGAGGTGTATCCGGTCGCGACGCTGGCGCAGGCGGTGTCGTTCCTGAACGGGCAGTTGCCGCTGGAGCCTTACGAGCTGGATGGGGAGGCCTACCAGCAGTCGAAGCTGGCGGCGTCGCTGGACTTCGGGGAGGTGCGCGGGCAGGAGGCGGTCAAGCGGGCGATCACGATCGCGGCGGCGGGTTCGCACAATCTCCTGATGATCGGTCCTCCGGGAACGGGCAAGACAATGCTCGCCCAGCGAATCCCGGCGATCCTGCCGCCGTTGACTCGGACGGAATCACTGGAGACGACGCGGATTTATTCGGCCATGGGGTTGCTGCCGGACGGGATCGCGCTTCTGGACGAGCGGCCGGTACGGACGCCGCACCATTCGGCAACGGCGCAGGCGCTGGTGGGCGGCGGAACGATCCCGCGGCCAGGGGAAGTATCCTTGGCGCACCATGGGATCTTGTTTCTCGATGAGCTGCCCGAGTTCAGCCGGCACGTGCTGGAGACGTTGCGTCAGCCGCTGGAGGCGGGCGAGGTCACGGTGGCGCGGGTGCATGGGTCGATGAAATTTCCCGCGCGGTTCATGCTGGTGGCGGCGATGAACCCCACGCACAGCGGCTACGCGGCAACGGATGCCAACAGCCGGTCGCGCGACAAATACCTGGCGAAGCTGAGCGGCCCGCTGCTGGACCGGATCGACATTCACGTTGAGGTGCCCGCCGTCCCCTACCGCGAGCTGACCGGCCGCCATGCCGGCACCGACAGCGCCGCCATGAGAGCGCAGGTGACGCGGGCGCGGGCCGCGCAGGGCAAGCGATTCGGCAAGGAAGCGATGACCAACGCAAGAATGGACAGCAAGCAGCTCAAGGGCTTCTGCGAATTGAGCGATTCGTGCCTGCTCCTCATGAAGCAGGCAATGGATGAACTGGGCTTGAGCGCGCGGGCATACGACAAGGTACGGCGCGTGGCGCGGACGATTGCGGACATCGACGGTTCGGAAAACATTGCCGAATCTCATCTGGCCGAGGCGGTGCAATACCGGCTTCTGGATCGGAAGTTTTGATATACTGGCTACTGGCCGGCCATTACTTGCTAGAGGTTTATATGTCTTCAAGACCGACAAAATATTCTCGACCTGCCGTCCCGTCGGCCACGAAGGCGATTGACGAGGTTTCGCAGCGTCTGGCGCTACTCGAACATGCAGTGGCACGGCTCAAGGCGTCGCGCGTGGGAAAATCGACGAAGAAGTCCCCGCACTGGTGGAGGGAAATTGCCGGCCGGTTTGATGGAGATCGGACTTTTGCGGATATCGCCGCGGAAGGACGGAAAGTGGCGCCGCGCCCAGCGAAAGACTACGAATGCCGCCAAGCCGAAAGTTGGCCGTGCTCATTCTTGATACTGACCTGATGACGATCCTGCTTCACGGACCACCTGGCGATCGTCAACGATTGACGGACACTGCCGCCGCCGGTTCCAGTGGGAGCGGCGTCGCTGGCCTACGCGCAGCCGGCGGGTTACGGCGGGCCGCAGCCGCATTCGCTAGGGGATGACCTGGGAATGCGGATGTTGTTGCCGGTGGGCCGTTCGGGGTTGGCGATCGCCGCGGGCTACCTGGGTCTGTTCAGTTTTATCATCTTTCCGGCTCCGATCGCGTTGATCATTTCGATCATCGCGATCCGCGATATCAGGAAGAACCCAAGGACTCACGGCATGGGCCGTGCAATCTTCGGGCTGATCATGGGGATCCTTGGGACGATCGTCCTGCTACTCATGCTCGCCGCGGGAGCTTTCAGATGACGCGGCAGCGCGCTCCGCGTTCAGGTGGGGACCCGTTGTTCGCGGCAGGTGCGGTCATACGCCGCCATGAAGTCGACCGGCATACAGAGTCCGCCGCGGAGCCATAGCGGCATCGTGGGCAGGGCTTCTCCGACTTGCAGCGACTGATGCCAGAGGTCGAGAACCGGGCTCCCGTCCCGGTCCACGGACCGATAGGAGACGGCGTATAGCGGGGCTTCAAGCGGCGGGGCTCCGGGCGCGATATGTGCCATCAATTGATCATGCAAATTGAATGAACGGTCGGTTACTACGTCAACGACCATCAGACCCACCCCCGACTGAAGCAGGCTTTGGCACTTGGCGACAAACGCGTTTCGATGCGCCGCACGGTCCTTATTCGCCGGGCTTACCAGTTCGATGGCACCGGCGAGGGTCGGCCCCGCGTCGCTGTTGTAAACGAGCACTTCGACGATTTCGGAAATGGGAGTAAAGGGTATCGTCTGGGACGGCGCAGGCGGAGTCCAACGATCGATCGTTCCGATGGAAGACGCCTGCGGCTTCCCGTGCGCGGCGACCTGTTTCGCCTCCGTCAATCCCTCTTCCTCGAAAGCCGCAATGTCGATCTCGATTCCGAACTGCACGTTCGGTTCGGCGAAATAGCCTTCCGGCAAATTTTCGTTTAGGCCTGACGCGAGATACGTGGCCCATGCGTTGTGAAAGGCGTGCCAGTGACGCCTGACGCTCAACGGCGGACGAAAGTGGTCGAGCAATACTGCGGACATTTCAGCAACTTCCAAACGCTATCCTGGCAGTGAGCGATTGCCCACGCACCTACGCCGCCGGCTTCAGCAGATCGGGCGTGGCGGGCTGTGTCGCGGCGCCGTTGCGGAGCGACGGCATGGGGACGACCTCCACGGTACCCAGCCGTTCGAGCTGCGCCTTCACGGCTTCGGCGGGGGCGACGACGACGATCGTCATCTGCCCGTCCTTCACGTAGCGCGACATCACGTCACGGACCTGTTCGGCCGTCACCTCACCGACTTTCGCGGGGTACATGTCGTAATAGTCGATCGGGTAGGCGTTGAGGATGCCATCGACGCGGAAGCTCGCCTGTTGCTGGATCGTCTGCATCGACATGGCCATGCTGCCGGCGACACGGCTCTTGGACTGGAGCAGCTCCGCGGGCGTCACCTCGGCGTTGCGCATGTCGCCCAACACCTTGAATATCGCCTCAATGGCGTCGGCGGTGGATTCGACCGCGGTATCGGTGCCGGCGACGAACGCCCCGCCGTGGCGGCCCGGCTGAAAGACCCCGTGCACGCCGTAAGCCAGCCCTTTCTCGGCGCGAACGTAACGGCCGAGGCGCGAGTCGATGCCGGCAGTGAGGATCTGGCCGGCGATCGAACCGGCGAATTTTTCGGGAACGCGGATGTCATACGCGGGGACGGCCATGCGCACCGTTGCCTGTTTCCCGCCCGGCCGATCGACGAGGATGATCCGCCGTGCGGCGAACGTCTTCGCGACGGGATAAACGATGCTCGGCAGCGCCTGATCGGACGCCTTCCATCCATCGAGCAATCCTTTGGCAAGTTCGCGGCCGCGCTCGACGGTCACGTCGCCGGCAATGAGGAGAATCGCGTCGCGGGGATCGAGGTTGCGCTGGTAGGCGGCGCGGACGTCGTCGAGCGTCAGGCTGCCGACGCTGGCGGGCGTCGCCGAGCGGCCCAGCACCGTATCGCGGCCCCAGATGGCCGCATTGAGATCGTTGCCCGCGACGACCGTCGGGCTTTCCTGGGCCAGCCGCAACTGGTTGCTCGTCTGCTCGCGCAGCTTGGTGAACTCCGTGGCGGGCAGCGCGGGGGCGCGGATAATCTGGTTGAACCGCTTGAACGCGTGATCGAGCTGCGCGGTGATGCAGGAGCCGGAAACGCGGGTGAAGTCGCCGCCATCGCTGACCTCGAGCGTGATGCCGCTCGATTCCAGGTCCCGGCTGAAGGCTTCGGCGTCGAGGTCGCCGGCGCCGTGCAGGAGCATCTGGCCCGCCAGGGCGGAGAGTCCTTCCTTGCCGGCGGGGTCGGCGTATGCGCCGCTGCGTGTCGTCAGGCTCCATGTGACCAGCGGCAGCCGCGGATCAGGCATGACGATGACCTGCACGCCGTTGATCTGCGTCTCCTCGCCTTTGGCAAGGTGCGCGGGGGAATGCGAATCGTTGAACGGAGCGTGATCCGGGTAGTCCCGCGGAAAATCAACGACGCGCGGCTTGGGAGGTTTGGCGGAAGGCGGCACCGGCGTGTTCATGGCGGCCTGCGTGGCGGCGGCGCGGGCCTCCTTGCCAAGCGGGTCGGGCTTCACGCGAAGCGTGGTCGCGCGGGCGGGCGCGAGGTACTTCTTCGCGACCGCGGCCACATCAGCCACGGTCACCGCGTTGACCCGCGCCAGGGCGGTGTTGACGCGATTGGGGTCCCCGCCGAAGAGCGCTTCGTCGCCAAGCTGCGTAGCCAGGAGCGTGGCCGTCTCGCGGCCCTGCACGAGGCCGACGCGCTCGAGCGTCTTGGCCTTCTCGAGTTCCCCGGCGGTGACGCCGTGCTCGACCACGTCGGCGACCGCCTGGGTCAACTGTCGCTCAACGGCGTCCGGATCGCGCCCCTGCATCGCCGTCGCGCTGACGATGAACAATCCGGCGTCTTCCAGCGTCATCTGCGACGCTGAAACGTTCACCGCCTGTGGATCGGTTCCCTCGACCAGCAGGCGCTCGAGCCGGCTGGAGCGGCCGGTGCCGAGCACGTCCGCCAGGAGCGCGAGCGCATCGTGGTCGGGGTCGCTGTAGGGCGGAAGGCGGTAGCCGATCATCACCGAGGGCAGCGGCACGGGATACGCCACATCTGCCCGGCGCGGAGCGGTCTGTCCCGGCTCTCGGGGAATATCACGATGCACCGCGGGACCGGGCGGCACCCAGCCGAAATATTTCTTCACCAGTGCCCGCGTGGAGTCAAGTTGAAAATCGCCGGAGATCACCAGGACCGCGTTGTTGGGCAGATAATAGGTGTTGAAAAAGTCCTGGAGCTCTTCCACGCGGGCGGCGCGAAGATGGTCCATGTTGCCGATCGGCGTCCAGCGATAGCTGTGCGAGGTAAAGGCCGTCTTGAGGAAGTCCTCGTACTGGTTGCCGTACGGACGGTTCTGTCGCATCCGCCATTCCTCGGCGACCACCTTCCGCTCGGTCTTGTAGATCTGCTCGGAGACCTTGAAGCTGGCCATCCGATCCGCCTCGAGATA
The DNA here is from genome assembly GCA_038240605.1 of Tepidisphaerales bacterium. Lineage (GTDB taxonomy): Bacteria > Planctomycetota > Phycisphaerae > Tepidisphaerales > Tepidisphaeraceae > JBBSDP01. Next base: position 83,872 of record JBBSDP010000003.1, read on the forward strand.
GAGGGCCATTCCCAGGTGATCGGCGGGAAGCGTGTCGTGATAGACGGTCTGGTCGAAGCTCGTGAAGGCGTTGGAAATCCCGCCGACGATGCCGATCAGCTTCATGTGCTCTTCGGGCGGGACGTGGGCCGAACCACGGAACATCATGTGCTCGAACATGTGCGCAAAGCCCTGCCGGTCCGGCCGCTCGTCACGGCTCCCGACGTGGTAGACCACCCGCACGTGAACGACCGGCGCCTGGTGCAGCGGCGCGTAGATCACGCGCAGCCCGTTGTCGAGCACGTCCTGCGTGAAAGAGATTTTGTCGCCGGAAGGGGCGGCGGTCGGTTCGGCAGGCGCCCCCGGCTCGGCGGGCGCCGCGGCAACCCAAAGGGCGGGCACGAGAATCATCGCAATGACGCACGACAAAGACCGGCGGCCAATGGCCTGCCGGAAGCATGAACAATCCATGTGAGCGGGCTCCGCAAAAGTCGCCGGGTCGAACGCGCCCAATCGTAGCCGGACGAAAATTCCGTTCCACGCGGCGAGGCACCGAAATCACGAAATAATAGGATCTTCACCCCCGCCAGGCCCGCCCCCTCGGATTTGTCAAGCCACGACAATCCGGACAAACGCGGATGGAGAAGCGAGTGAGGTTGGAACCGCTTCGCCGCGGCGGCCGCCGGAAATCGCCGAATGGGGCAGGCGATTCTAACAAAGAGCAAGCCGCCGTAATTGGACCTGTCCCGGGACCTGTCCCCCTCGACTTTCCCGCATAGTTGATAAGAAACTTCATCTTCGAAAAGCGTCGCCATCAAAGACTTTGGAGTTGACCGTCACCATGTTCCTTGGATCGCGAGCGCACGCTTATAAAAACCGCTTCACGGGCAGCGGCCGCGTCCACGGCAACTTCATGTCCGTCACCGGCCGCCTCGACCAGATCCGCACCGCACGGCTCAGCGCGAACTTCACCACGAGTGACGGCCATCCGGGTCACGTCATCGGCGTGTGCGTCGGTGCCCAATCCTCGGACGATCCTCTTGAGGGTGATTGACGACCCTGGCGATTCGCGTGGCCGCGCGCGCGTTACAACAGCCAGGCCAGTGCGCTGGCCAACGACTCCTTGAACCGCCCCCGCAATGGCCGCTTGCGCCACTTTTCGTAACTCATTTGCCGCGACCGCGACTTGTCATCCTCGAAGACCTTGACCTGGCTGGCGGCGAATTCCGCATCGAGCACGTTGAGGTTCGCTTCGTCGTTTAGCCGGAATGAGCGATTGTCCTGGTTCGACGAACCGATCGAAACCCACAGGCGATCACCAGTAGCCGCGAGCGGGGTCCGGCGCCACGCCCACGCCCGGGAAATTCGGATCCCAATCCCAGCTCGACGTCATCGGCGCCTGATCGTAGACGGCGAGAAACAGGAGAAACTCCGCATGACCGTCAGCGAACAGCATGTTCACCCGTCGCTGATTTCCATTGGCGTGCCAGAGCGTGCGCGAATCGCTGATGGGTCGATTCGCATGCCAGTTCCAATCGCCCAGGATGATCTTTAGCGACCAATCACCCCCGCCGCCCACTTTCATGGGGATACGGCCCGGCGGATGGCTGGTGACATGCTGCACACCAAAGCTGTTCCCCTGCCACTCGATGAGGTAACTGGTTCCGTACGCGTCGAAGCAACTCTGTTGTCCGGGATACCCGGGGAACGTATCCCCCAGATCGTCCGGGCAGCCGCATACCTCAGGAGCATTCAGATAATGGTTGAGCGGCCGCTCGCCGACGATTCCCGGTTCACCCGCGAAGCCCGTATAGCCCGGGTCATCGTACGTGGTAACGCTCCCCTTCTTCCCGAAACAATTGCCCCAATTATTGTGCGTGGGAAACCATCCCTGGCTTTCAGCGGCGTACATCTGCATCGCCATGCCGATCTGCCGTTCATTGGAAAGGCACTTCGCGCGCCGGGCCTCTTTCCGCGCCCGCTGAAGGGCCGGCAGAAGCATTGAGATGAGCACAGCGATGATGCCAATGACGACCAACAGCTCGACGAGGCTAAAACCGCGACGCCGCATGGCGAGCAATATATCACATCGGATTGCAAATGCAGAACAGAAACACGGGATCATCACTTGGTCTGATCTTTAGACCCGATTGCTCGATTTGGCCGCTTCGGTCAACGACGCCGTTCTTACCGAAGGAATTAGCGCATAGTGAGCGCGGGTTTTCTCAACGGCAGCCGGCGTCAAGCAATTAAATCGTGAATCACGCGTCCGCTCACGTTCGTCAGCCGGCGGCGCGTTCCGTTGTGATAGAACGCGAGCCGTTCGTGGTCGATCCCCAGCAGGTACAGAATCGTGGCGTGGAAGTCGTAGACGGAAACGGGATTCACCGCCGCTTTGTACCCCAGCTCGTCGGTCGCGCCGTAAGAATACCCGCGTTTCAGGCCCGCGCCGGCGAGGAAGACCGTGAATCCAGTCTGGTTGTGATCGCGGCCGGTACCGAGCTGGCCGTTGGCGGCCTGGGCGAAGGGCGTACGGCCGAATTCGGTGTTGAACATCAGCAGCGTATCGTCGAAAAGCCCGCGCCGGCGCAGGTCCTTGATTAAGCCGGCGACGGGACGATCGATGCGCTTGGCTTCGCCTCCCTGGTTCCCGGGGACGTTGTCGTGTGCGTCCCAGATTGGGCCGCCGACTTCGCCGCCCGACCAAAGCTGGACGAAGCGAACCCCGCGCTCGATCAGGCGTCGCGCCAGGATCGCACGGCGGGCAAATTCAGCGCAATCCGGATCGTCCACGCCGTACAGCTCGCGCGTCTCCTTCGATTCTGCGTCAAGATTGGCGGCTTCGGGCACGGTCGTCTGCATCCGCGCCGCCAGCTCGTAGCTGTGAAGCCGCGCCGCCAGCGCGTCGGCCGAGCCATGCGCTTCCAGGTGACGGCGGTTCATTTCCTGGAGCAGCTCGAGCCGGGCACGCTCCGTCCGCGCATCGACCGGCGTCGCACTCTTCAAGTCGCTCACGATTGTCCCGCCGCCCATGCGGAGGCTCACGCCCTGGTGCTCGGCGGGCAGGAAGCCGCTCGCCCAGTAATTCGTGCCGCCGGCATAGAGGCCGCGCGGGTCGGGCATGGCGACGAACGTCGGCAGGCTGTCCGCCATGCTCCCGAGCCCGTACGACAGCCAGGAGCCGAGCGAGGGGAAGCCGATCGTCCGGAATCCGGTGTTGGACTGGTAGATGGCCGGGATGTGGTTGCCGGATTCGGCGACCATCGAGCGGATGAACGTCAGCTCGTCGACCACGCCCCCGATCCGCGGGAACATCGAGGAGATCCATTCGCCGCTCTGTCCGTACTGCTTGAACGGGAAGTGGCTCTTGTGCAGGAGCCCGACGTTCTTGAAGAACGCCTCCGGCTGATCCCCTTTTAGCGCCTTGCCGTGGCTTCGCTCCAGCTCCGGTTTGTAATCCATCGAATCGATGTGGCTCACGCCGCCAGGCAGAAAGATCTGGATGACGCGCCGCGCGCGAGGCATGTGATGACAACCCCGCGGAAGCCCGCCAGTTGCTGCTTCGGCCGCCAGCGCTCCATCGCGCGTCAGGAGCGAAGCCAGCGCGATCCCGCCCAGCCCCGTGCCGAACTGCGCGAGAAATCCACGTCGCGACGGGGCATCCCGGCGCCCGCACCCGCAAGATCGAGCGTTCGAATCAATCGACATACAGGAACTCGCTGCTGTTAAACAAGATCAGGCAAAGTTGCTGAAGTCCGAACTCTGAAACGAACTTCCGCGCCGGGCCGCGTTCGGCGGCCAGGGGCAATCTGCCAAATGACAATCGATAGCCGGTCTCCACCTGCTTCCCGGCATCGCTGCCCGCCTCGCGCTCCACGCGCTTGGCGAACGCCGCCGACAGGCGCGTCGAGAGAACGCCGTTGAGCATCGACAGCGCCTGCAACGGCGTCGTCGTGACACTCCGTGCCGGCGTGGCCACCGAAGGGTCGGGGCAATCCATCGTCTCCAAAAAGGGATCAACGCCCGCACGGTTCCAGGTTCGGTAAATGCTGCGCCGATCGAACTCCGGCCCGCTCACATCCTTCGGCTCGTAAAAGTCATCATCGTCCTTGAAGTGGTGTTCGTGATCGTGATAGCCCGGCCCACCCATCTGCGGGTTCAATGCGCCGGAAACGAACAACATTGCGTCACGAAGTGATTCGGCTTGCAGCCGCATCGGCGCGCGTCGCCAGACCAGGCGATTGTCCGGATCGGAATTGGCCGACGGCCCCACGGCCGATGATTGCTGATACGCCGCCGACATCACGATCATCCGCTGAACGAATTTCAGGCTCCAGCCATGCGACATCAGCTGTGTGGCCAGATAATCCAGTAGTTCCGGGTGCGAGGGATGCCCGCCGTTGAACCCGAAATCGTTGGGAGTGCGGACGAGGCCCGCGCCAAAGTGGTAATGCCACAGCCGGTTGACGATGACGCGCGCGGGCAGCGGGTTGCGCGGGTCGGTGATCCACTCCGCGAGCTTCGCACGGCGGGGGCCGTCCGGCGCATCAGCCGGCAGCTCCAGGTCTGGCGGCAGCCCCGCCACCGCGGTCAGTCCCCGCGGCCCCACCGTTTCGCCAGGCCGACGGAAGTCGCCGTGCATGAGCACGTGAACCGTCGCCGGCGAAGATGAGACGACGGCATGCGCCGCCCCGCCCGCCAGCAACTGCTCACCCGCTTCCAGGTTTGACGCCTCGACCAGGAGTGGGTCATAGGCCGGTCGGTCCGATGCCGGCATTTCCGAGAGCACCTGTGCTACCGATACGCTTCGCGCGGGCCCGATTTGCAGGAGTTGAGCCAACGCCTTCTCGGCGGCGATTTCCGCCGCCTCGGCCTTCGATGCCTCTTCGGCAGACTTCTTTTCTGCCTCACGGGCCTTCTCAAGACGATGCTTCCCCTCCTTGTCACTTGCTCCGCCCGCCTCTTCCGCGACTGCTTCAGCAATTGCCTTCGTCTCACTGGCCGCGCGCATCGCGGCCTTCGCTCGATTCTGCGCGTCCGACGCTCCTTGGCCTGCCTTGATGCGCGCCGCTTCACCCAATCGTTCGCGGATCGATCCGTCCAACGGCTGCATTCGCAGGTAAACGTCTGCCAGCCGTTTCGCGATGACCTGACGCCGTTCTTGAATCGCAGCGGCGTTCGATTCCGCCAGCGTTTCCCGTTGCCCAACTCCCACGCCCGCCAGCGCCGCGGCGAGCTGGTAATATTCCTTCTGGTGGATCGGGTCGAACTTGTGATCGTGGCACCGCGCGCAGTTGACCGTGAGCCCCAGAAATGTCTGCCCCAGGTTGCCGACCACGTCCTCGACGTGATCCAGCCGGGTCACCTCGATCATCGCGTCCGTGCCTTTGGTGAGGCCCAGCGAATCGTACGAGCCGCAGTTGAAGTACGTGGTCGCGATCAACGCCGTCGGGTCGCCGGGTGAAAGCGCATCGCCCGCGATCTGATCTCGGACGAAGCGGTCGTACGGCTCATCTTCGTTGAACGCCGCGACCACCCAATCGCGATATCGCCAGGCGAACGGCCGCGGCCGGTTGTGCTCGAATCCCTCGCTCTCTCCAAATCGCACCACGTCCAGCCAGTGACGCGCCCACTGTTCGCCGTAATGCGGCGAGTCCAGCAGCCGATCGACCAGCTTCGCATAAGCATCCGGGAGATCGTCATTCACGAACGCATCCACCTCGGCCGGCGTCGGCGGCAACCCGATCAGGTCAAAGGTGACCCGCCGGATCAGCGTCCGCTTGTCGGCCTGCGGATTTGGCGCAAGGCCCTGCGATTCCAGCTTGGCAAGTATGAACGCATCGATCGGCTCCCGCGCCCACTTGGCATCGCGAACCGCCGGGAGCGAACGATGCTGAATTGGCTGAAGCGACCACCAGTCGGGACCGGCCCGGCGATCATTCGTCGGTGGGATGACATCCGAAGGCTCGTCGGCATAGAGTGCGGCAGCACCCAGGGCAAGCAGCGCGAGCAAGGCGATGATCGTACGAGCCATATCGCTCACGATCCCTCATCGTTAGCGGACGTGTGATCTATTCCACTACGCGTTGTTCCATCAGGCAATACTGATTTGGCAGGCCGTACGTTCGGGAAGAGTTTTGAGTTTAGAGTTTGAAGTTTAGGGCCGGCCGTTCGAAGTTCGATGTTCGATGTTCCCATTTCTCCAAACGCGGATGTCGCAGATGGAAACAACCGTCGCGCCCTACTGAAACCCGAACCCTGAACGATCCCTAAGAGATCGTTTCCCGCCCGCCCATATACTTGCGAAGCGGTTCCGGAATCGCCACGGAGCCATCCTTATTCTGATGGTTCTCCAGGATGGGAATGAGGATGCGCGGACTGGCGACGACCGTGTTGTTCAGCGTGTGGCAGAAACGCAGCTTGCCGTCGGTACCCTTGTAGCGAAGGTTCAGCCGGCGTGCCTGGAACTCGTACAGCCGTGAAGCGGAATGCGTCTCGCCGTAGCCGCTGTCCGGGTCCTTCTCGTTCTGCCGGCTGGGCATCCAGGTTTCGATGTCCATCATCGAGGCGTTCTTCACGCCGATGTCGCCCGTGCAGCACTGGATGACGCGGTAAGGAAGGTTGAGCCGTTTGAGGATCTCCTCGGCGAAACCCAGCATCTCCACGTGCCAGCGCTTGCTCTCCTCCACGTCGTTACGGCAAATCACCACCTGCTCCACTTTGTCGAACTGGTGAACGCGGTAGAGCCCGGCCGTGTCCTTCCCATACGTGCCGGCCTCGCGTCGAAAGCAGGTGCTGACTGCGACGTACTTCCGCGGCAGGTCCGCCTCGGTCAGCTTCACTTCTTCCTTCTCGGGCATCTCGCAGGCGGTGAGCCCGACCTCCGCCGTCCCGGTCAGGAAACGCACGTGCTCGCCCGCTTCCTCCGGCTCACCGACGCGGTACGCCTGCTCGCGGCCGGCGGGAAAGAAGCCCGTGCCGCGCATCGCCGCTTCGCGCACGAGGACGGGGACGCTCATGAGCGTGAACCCCTTCTCGTAAACCATCATGTCCAGGGCCAGGCGAAGGACCGCCTGGTGCAGTTCCGCGCCCAGGCCCTTGAGGAAATAGGACCGCGCGCCCGCGATCCGTGCCCCGGCCGCGAAATCGAGGATCCCCAGCGCTTCGCCCAGCTCGAGGTGGCTGAGCGGTTTGAAGTCGAACTTGCGCGCCTGCCCCCACCGGTAGAGCACGACGTTGTCCGCCGCGTCCTCCCCGGCCGGCACGTCCGAGTCGGGTGGCTGCGGCACTTGAAGTAACAGCGGGGCCAGGGCCAGCTCGGCGGAGCGGGCCCGTTCTTCGGCGTCCTTCACCCTCGCCTTCAGCTCCGCGAGCTTGGCGATCGCCGGCTGCTTCTGAGATGCCTCCTTGATCTTGGCGACCGCTTTGCCCGCCTCGTTCTGCTCGGCGCGCAGCGTTTCGAACTCCCGCTGCGCCGCCACCCGATCCGCCTCGAGACGGAGGATCGATTCGATATCGACCTCGACGCCCTTCAGCTCGGCGCCACGCCGGTAGCGCTCGGGGTTCTCACGCAGATCTTTCAGGTCCACCATGGGAAGCGTCCTCGTTGACGCAAGGTTTTGTATCAGAAGCTAAGGGGCGGCAATAGTTGGGCCAAAGCGAGGCGAAGGAAAAAGTAAAAAGGAAAAGGGAAAAAGCAGGGACCCGGATGCGGTCTCCACTTTTTCCCTTTTACTTTTTACTTCGCCAAGGAGCTACCACGCGAAGTGCGCGAACGCCTTGTTGGCGTCGGCCATGCGGTGCGTATCGTCGCGCTTCTTCATCGCCAGGCCTTCCTTGCGGAAGGCGGCCATCAGCTCATCGGCCAGGCGGGCGCTCATCGGACGGCCACCTGCCTCGCGGCAGGCGTTGATGATCCAGCGGAACGCGAGGCTCGTCTGGCGGCGCTTGTTTACCTGCATCGGGACCTGGTAGTTCGCCCCGCCCACGCGACGGCTGCGCACTTCCACGTACGGCTTGACGTTGTTGATCGCGGTCTCGAAGAGCTCGAGCGGCGGGACGTCCTTCACCTTCTTCACGACATTCTCCATCGCGTCGTAAAAGATCTTCTGGGCAACCGACTTCTTCCCCTGCCACATCAGGCAGTTAATGAATTTGCTGACCAGCTTGCTGTTGAACCGGGCATCCGGCTTCAGCATTGTCTCGCTTGCAGTGAATTTCTTGTAAGCCATGGTGAACGCTTCCGGGAAACTTGGCGAGGCCTCGTGTGCCGCCGTTATAGGCGAACGTCTATTTCGATCGGTGAATTACTTGCTGCTCTGCTTCGTGCCATACTTGCTGCGGCTGCGCTTACGGCCCTCGACGCCCAGGGCATCGAGCGTGCCGCGGACGATGTGATACCGCACGCCCGGCAGGTCGCGCACGCGTCCGCCGCGCACGAGGACGATGCTGTGCTCCTGGAGGTTGTGTTCCTCGCCGGGGATGTAGGCGGTCACTTCCTTGCCGTTGCTGAGTCGCACGCGGGCGATTTTCCGCAAGGCGGAGTTGGGCTTCTTGGGCGTCATGGTCTTGACCTGCAGGCAGACGCCCCGCTTTTGCGGGCACGCCACGAGGTCCTTGACCTTATTGATCCGCCCCAGCGCCCGGCGCGGCTTTTTAATGAGCTGGTTAATCGTCGGCATACCGAATCGTTTCCTTCGTCCGCGAACAAGCACCGCAACCCTCGGCGGCAAATCGAGAAGCGAGGCAGTATAAGAAGTCGCCCCGCGGGTCGCAAGTGGACGCGTCCACAAGGATGCGTCCGTAGGTCTGTTGACGCTGAAATCTTCACGTTGTGCTGACCAGAACTTTGCGCAACCCCAATTGAATCGCGCCATGCTTCAGATGTCGCTTTCTGGGGTGGGACCTTCTCGATTCTCGGGGTTTCGTAATGCCGATCGTCATCGAGTGTTGTGGTCGGCGCTACAAGCTTGATGACCGGGCCGGCCTACGGCGGGTCAAATGCATCGTCTGCGGGAAGGTCGTCAGCCTGGACACGGCGGATTCCCCCCGAAAACAGGCGGAAGCTCCGGTCGAACTGGTTACCAGCGACTCTGCCCAGGCCGCTTCGCACGATGAACCACCCCCTCTCCACGTTGACGACCTGGCGAGCCTCGCCAGCCCATCGTCCGACAACAACGGCGCAGCCCTGACATCCGAAACGCTCGGGCTGAGTCCGCCGCCAAGTCGAATCCCGCTACCTCCCGTTGAAAAACGCCAAAAGCCTGGCTCAAAGGCCCAGGTCGCCAGCCATTCGCATTTCGCTCCCTACTGGGTGGCGTTGAACCGCCCCGCCGGAAGCCGGCCTACAACGTCTTCCAATGGCGATTTGGCGGCCCCGTTTCTCATCATCCTCTATCTGGGCCTCTATATTTTCGCGACCTTTCAGGAACTCGACAGCGTGAAGCACCTGGTCGGGATCAATCACCAGCGCATTCCGCTTTGGGTGCCGTGGCTCCAATCGGCGGTCGAGGTTCTGCTATTCTTCTTCGTCCTCGCGCCGCTCGTATTGCTGGCCCTGTTTCTCGTCGCGAAATTTCTGGAATTCGAATTGCCGCCCAAGCCGTATCTTCGCGCGTGCGGGGTGGCGGCGATCCCCCCCATTGCACTGGTCTGCTTCCGATACTATCCGCCAAACGCCGGCCTTCCGGTCGCCATCGCCCTGCTCGTCGGCTTCGTGGAATTTTACCGCATCTACAAGAGCTTCAACTTGAACGCGTCGGCAACCGCCTTGAGTCTGGGGGCCGCGGCGCTCCTCTACCTCGGCGGACAATACGTGATCAAAGGGATATCGGTGGGATTGCTGGTCAACTACCTGCTCGTGATCGATACCGTTCACGATGTTGAGGATTTGTTTCAGCCGGGCGTGCGCTTTCAACTCATCCAGTCCGATGCCGGCTCCGCCGCCTGGGCCGACCCCTACACCACGCGGTCGGGGCAACTGATCGAGAAAATACGAGCACTGTCGGAGATGGACCTGAGGGGGCACTGGCGCGAAGATCTGATGCCGCGACTCGAGCAGGTGAAGGCGGAAAAGTCGGCGATCGAAAAATTGAGAGGCAAGACGCCTGAGCTGGAGGAGATTGCGTCGGGGATCGATTACCTGGAGCGCACGTACCATAAGGTCCCCGCCCATCACCCGGACCCGGCGATCTTTGCGCCGCTGCCGACCGGCCCCGTCTGGAAGCCGCTGAACGGCGACGAGGCATTGCTGGCTACGCCCGTCAGGCTGGGCCATTATCTTCTGAGTCCGCCGAACGGGGAATCGGCAACGCAGATCGATCAGACCAAAACTGGGGAAAACGGCTTCGTATGGGGCACGCCGGATTCGGGCGAACTTCGGTTTTATACGGTCTCCCGAAAGGACCCGAAGCAAGTGCAGCCATGGCTTGCGACCGACGACGTGGCCCGTTGGGTGGAAGAGGCAAATCAGTACCTTCGAATCGATTGGCAAAAACCCAACTGTAGCTTCGGCATCCTGGCCGGCCTTCCCGCCACCCGCATCGAGGCAACCTTCTCTCGCTCCAACGGCGACGACTTCGTCGAGGAGCGCGCCATCCGCTACATCGCCGCCGACGGCCCTTCCTGGATCGTCGTTTCCATCCGCTTCCCCGCCTCCCATCCCGAACTGGGCAACGCCCTGGAAGCGGCGGCGCGATCATTGCATAAGGCGAGCCCGTGAATCTGGCACGTGCCGAAACGAGCCGTTGCGGCCGTCGAGGAAATCCTATATTCCGATGCCTGTGGTCACTCGCCGTCGGAAAAGAGGCCGTTGACGGCTCAAGGATTTCGACGGGTAAGGGTGCAAAGATGGTGGCACTGAGCATTGAGCTGGGATTGCTCAAACGTGCCGACGCCTATGCCAAACAGCATGGATTGAAGCGTTCAGAACTGATCGCAAGGGGAATTGAAACGATTGTGGGTAAAGCATCCTAGGGATTGCCCGATCGGAATGGCGGGGAGCAGGACAAGCTGGAATTTTCGATCGTTGAAATGCGTCACTACCCATTCCAAAGACCCCATTGACTTGCCTGTCAGTCGGTAGCGCGAAGTCACTCAAACGACATCGTCGGGCTCACACCCGGTTTTTGCGTGAGTATTCGTCAAACGCCTCCAAAACCAATCGACGCGTCTGCCCCTCCCCGCTCGCCTTGTCGTCCTCCTTCGCGATTCCCTGAAACGTCCCGAGGATGTATTCCACGTCGGCGCGGGAAAGCTGATAGAGGTGGAAATATGCGGCGTCGAGTTCGGCACGAAGCTGGACACGCTCGTCTTCCTTCCATTTCCAGACGCCCGGCCTGAACCCGGCCGCCTCGGCGAGAGGCCGCATGTCGTCGGCCGTGCAGGTCAGCTTCAGCACGCGATCGGCGATCCAGTCTTCCATTTTCTTCGATTTCGCCCACGGGCATTTTTCATCGTATGCGTCCGGCGGGAGAGTCGGTATCTGCTCCAAATGGTAAAATCCGAATGTCGTTCCTCCGAGCTTCTGCCTGGCAATGAAGTCGTAGGGGAGACTGTTGAGATTGGCCAGGAAACACATTTGGCATCGGACTGGAGTTCCGAGGTCGATGAGCGGAAAATGGTGCGTAACCGCTGACCAAGGGATCGCCGCCGCAATCATCGTGCGCTAATTTGTAGCGCTGGAGATGTCTTTGAATCCGACAAATCCCCACCGCTTCGGGCCGGCCTTGGTTTTCATGACCTCACCTTCGCCAACCCACCATCGAGACAGACCGGCGAATTCAGGATTTTGATGTTCAACCAATGTCGCATCTTGGGTCTGACCATGTCTCAGCCAGTTCCCGTCGGCCGTCATAACGCTCGCCGCACGATGGTCGAACGCCTGGATCATCTTTGCTTCATACAGTGGCAAATAACGATCTATGCCTTTTCGCCAAATCGCGCCTTCGAGCTTGAAACCTTGTTTCTCTAAGTCTTCTCCATCGGTGAAGAGTTGTGCATCACCGGCTTGGTGAAACATCGTCCAAGGTGAAAACTCCCATGGGTTGCCACCGCTTGTCCGCGCTCGATCCATCAGTATCGGAATGGTTCGATAAACGCGCTTCGTCAATTCCGCGTCCTTGTTGGTGCGGAAGATTGGAGAAGTGCGCGTGGTAGGGTTGAGAAGTTTCAGTTCCTTCGTGGTCAATGTGATCTGCCGGGCTTTGTCGCGAAGATCTTCGATCTTGTGTGCAAAAAAAACGAAACGAGGCTCATGACGTGGGACATCTGCACCATTCATTAGAAGGACGCTAAACTTGAACCGGCCATCGACGTCCGGGAAAATTCCCAGGCGATTTTCGAAGTCATAGATAGCCGACACAGTTCTTGACTCCATGAGGTCGCGAAAAAAACCCTTAGTTGTGTTGTCCGTTGCGATTCCGCTGGGGACGAGCAGGCCGACTCGTCCCGTTGGCGCAACTATTTTCCGCGATTGTTCAGCAAAAAGATTCGCGAAATTTGTATCGCCTACCGCAGTCAATGGATAAAGACCCGATTTGCGAACATACCCGAGACATTCGCCGCCTGCTCAAGGGCTTTGCTCCAACGGGCAAAAAGCTCTGGCCGCGATTCCTGAAACCCATCGATAAGCGATCGGCCGCGCGCGGCGTTCGACTCGGCGATCAACTCAGGGACCAGCGAAAAAAACTCGCGCTTTTGGAGCTTAATCCGCTCCCAAGGCGGATTCCCCACCACGACATCGAATCCCCCCGCCGCGAACACCGCCGGAAACCCAGCATGCCAATCGAACGCCTCCGCGTGCACCGACTTATCGCCAATGAGGCTGTTGCCGCGCCGGATATTGTTGGAAAGGTCCGCCAGCGTGCGGCCCTTTCGCGCGGAACGGATCCAGAGGGCGAGGTGCGTGATCTCGACCGACTCGGCCGATAAGTCGACGCCGTAGAGGTTGTCGAAAAGGATGTAGTCGGCGTACTCGTTGGTCAGGTTGAGCGCTTCCTGGAGCCGGCCGGCGATCCGCATCTGCCGGGCAATCTCCTCGTACGCATCCTCCAGCCGTTCGTAGGCGGCGATGAGGAACGCCCCGGATCCGCAGGCAGGATCGACAATCTTGAGCTTGCGCAGCGCCGTAATTCGGTCCTGAAGGTTGGGGAGCGTATCGACGCGTTCGGCGATCAGCTTTCCGAGCGTTTCTTCCACGATCAGCCGGGTGAATTGCGGCGGGGTGTAATAGATGCCGAAGCGTTTGCGTTCGGCGCTTTTCGGCATCGAGGCCAGCGCCTTTTCCGCTTGCTTGCCGAAGAGGCCGACTACGCGCAGCTTCTCCAGTTCGGTGATCGAGCGCTCGAAGATGTGGCCGAGCACGTCGACGCTGATTTCCCCTTCCTCGCGGAAGTCGTACCCACCGATCGTGTTGAAGACGTCGGCCCAGCGATCGTCCAGATCGAGGTTGTCGACGAGGTCATCGTGCTTGAAGAGGCCACCGTTATAGCCGGTGGGGAGATCGAGGCTGGCGTGCCCCTTGTCGATGGCGTGGAACGCATCGAGGAAGTTCCGCCAGCGCGGGTTGGTGACGCGGGCGAGCGGCGCCACGTTTTTCCAGGTGCTTTCGATGAGCTTCTCGGGAAGCAGACCGCGGTCTTCACAGAACGCCATGAAGATAATGCGGTCGAGCAGGCGCTGGGCGGCGCGGATCGCCTGGTCCTGCGTCATCCCCTTCTGGTCCATCAGCTCGCCGATGAGGTGTTCGCGCTGGGTGGCGTAGTAGGTGTAGAGCTTGTCGCTGACCTCGCGCTGCTGGTTCTGCGTCCGCCGCAGGAGCTTGAGCGCGCGTGGCTCGGCGATCTTGTTTCCGATCAGCCCGTTTTTCTCGAACAGATAGTAAAACTGCTGAAGCCGAGATGGGTCGCGGAAATCGGCCACCGCGAAATCTTCGTATGCACGAGCCGGGCTTCCCTTGTGGTAGAGGCGGATTGTCACGTAATTGCTGACGATGCCCCACTGCGTGTCCGGAAGCTGGTTGAGGTAATCCCAGCACTGCTGGACCGGCGTGCGGCCGTTAATCTTGTCGTGATCCAGGTCGGTGCTCGCGCCCTTCAACTCAATGATGACGGACGGCGATATGTTCTTGCCCGACGCGAACAGCCCCAGCGCCCCGTCCGCGATGCCCGCCCCGGCGACGGTGGGATTCTTCTCCCGGTGGTAGTCGTCAGGCGACTCCGTGACCGAACGGTAATTCAGCGCTTCGCCAAAAATTTTCTGGAGGAACTCGGCATCGAGCGACGTTTCCTTCTGCTTCAGATGGCCATCGGCGGCGGCATCTGCCCATTGGTTCAGCGCAGCCGTCGCCCGCTCCAGTTCGGCGGGAGGGATCATCAGCTGATCGGCCTCTTCCGCGAGATATTTCGGAAGAAACAGGCGCGGGTGCTTCTTCCGGTTAGCCAGGGGAAAAAGAGGGATGCCGGCGGGACTGACGACGCGTGTTGGCCGCTTTTCGCTCATTGCCCGCGGAAGTTTACAGGCTCCCGCGAAAAATGCGTATGGGTCTATTCACCCAAACTTGACACGTTTTCCCTCCGCCGTACGATACCGTCGTCTCCCCGACATGTCGGGCGTTCGTCGAGAGGTTTGGCGTGTGGCCAAATGGGTAGGCGAGCCGGGCCGGATCGCGGTTTGAATCGGCTCGTGCCTTGGGAGTTGCTTTGCCGCGAATGGTCAATTCCCCCTTCGCATGACAATTGGCATCCGGTGACGAGCGGGAAATCCCGCGACAAGTCGCAGGGCTCTCGCGTTACTACCCGGTAGTGTAACGGTAGCACAAGAGATTTTGGCTCTCTTTGTCCTGGTTCGAATCCAGGCCGGGTAGCATTTAATTCGTGGTGAGTAAAAAGTGCTGAGTGCTGAGTAGGCAGGGTGGGCTCGGCCCACCGCTCGAACTCTCGTGGTGGGGCGAGCCCACCCTACGTTATGTCGCTGACCGCCATCATCCTCGCCGCCGGCAAGAGCACGCGAATGAAATCGCGACGGCCCAAGGTGCTGCATGAAGTTTGTGGCAAGCCGATGCTCGCATTCGTGCTCGATGCTTGTTACGGCGTCGGATGCGACCGGGTCCTCGTCGTCGTCGGGCATGGGAAGGATGAGGTCGTCGATCAGTTCGGACACGACTCAAGGATCACGTGGGTCGAGCAGACCGAGCAGCTCGGCACCGGCCACGCCGCCCGGATGTGCGAAAGTTATCTGCGGCAGCAGCACGGCGACGTTTTCATCCTTGCGGGAGACGGGCCGCTCATTCGCGCCGAGGTGCTGCGGACCCTGCATCACGCTCACCGCGATGAACACGCGGCGGCGAGCATGGCGACGGCTGTCCTGGATGATCCAACCGGATATGGCCGGGTGGTTCGCGACGGGCAGGGACAGTTCATGGAGATCGTCGAGCAGGTCGATTGCACGCCGGAGCAACGGGAGATCCGCGAAGTCTTCCCGAGCTACTACTGCGTGAAGTCCGATCAGCTCCTCTGGGCGCTGTCGCAACTGAAGACCGCGAACAAGAAGGGCGAGTACTACCTGACCGACATCTACGGCATCCTCCGCGCAGCGGGGCGCAAGGTGGTCGCGGTGCAGGCGGTTGGGGCTGACGACGTGCTGGCCGTCAACACGCGCGAGCAGCAGACGCAGGTGGACGCGGTGATGCAGGAGCGAATCCAGCGGCAGTTACGCGAGGCCGGCGTCAGCATCGTCAGTCCGGTCAATACGTACGTGGAAGCCGGGGTTACGATCGGGCCCGACACGATGCTGCGTCCGTTTACGTTCATCGGGCGCGACTCCCGCGTGGGCCCCGAATGCGTGATCGGCCCGTTCGCGTCGTTGCCGCGGGAGAGCCTGGTGCCAGAGGGAATTGTGGTGGCGGGCAACGTGTCAGGTGAGACGGCAATGGTGGACCGGTAGGATAAGCCCTTGCGCTCGCATCGCGCGAGCCTGCGATTCGGAACGCGATCATGGGAAAGATCGATCCAGAACGACTGAAGCTCTTCACTGGGCGCGCCCACCCCCAGCTCGCGCAGAAGATCTGTGATTCGCTGCAAATCCCCCTCGGCCGCGGCCGTACCGACCTGTTTCCGGACGGCGAGCTGATCGTGAAGGTCGAGGAAGACGTTCGCGGGCGAGACTGCTACATCGTTCAGCCGACGTGCCAGCCGGTCAACGCTCACCTCATGGAGTTGATGATCTGGATCGACTGCCTGCGCCGGGCCAGCGCCAAAGCAGTGACGGCGGTCATCCCCTACTTCGGCTACGCCCGGCAGGACCGAAAGGACGAGGGACGTACGCCGATCACCGCCAAGCTGGTGGCGAACCTGCTGGAACGTGCGGGCGCCGATCGCGTGGTGTCAGTGGACCTGCACGCGGCACAGGTGCAGGGGTTCTTTGACATCCCCGTCGATCACCTGCACGCCGACCCGGTGCTGACCAAGTGGTTCAAGGCGCTGAAGCTTCCCAACCGCGTCTTCGTCTCCCCCGATGTCGGGAACGTGAAGCGGGCGCAGGTCTACGCCAACAAGCTGGGCGGCGAGATCTGCATCATCGACAAGCGGCGCAAGAGCGGCTCGGAAACCAAGGCGATGCACATCATCGGCGACGTCGAGAACAAGAACGTGCTGATGGTCGATGATATGATCACGACCGCCGGCACCATGACCGAGGCCGTGAGGATCCTGCGCGACAACGGGGCCAAAGAGATTTTCATCGCCGCCACGCACGCCATCTTCGCGCCGCCGGCGATGGAACGGCTCGCCAAGTGCGATTTTACGAAGATCGCGGTGACCGACACGATCCCCCTGGGCAACCGCGCCGACGCGATCAAGGACCGCCTGGAAGTCCTGAGCGTGGCAGATCTGCTCGGCGAGGCGATCAACCGCATCCACCACAACGAGTCAGTCAGCGCCCTGTTCGTCAACAACGCGGATGAGTCGGCAAAGTGAGAATTGGGTCAGTCGTCAGTTGTCAGTTGTCAGCACAACGGACAACTGACTACTGACAACGGACAATGTAAACTGATAATCGGAAACCAGAAAAGACGAGGAATTCATGGCAGTCCAATCAGCACAAGTGTCAGTTAAGCCGCGTCCGGAGCTCGGGTCCCGAGCGAACAAGCGCCTGCGTGACGCGGGGTTCGTGCCGGGCGTCATTTACGGCCACAAGGAAGCAGTGGTCCCGATCACGCTTCCCAGGAAAGAGCTGCGCGGCTACCTGGACCGTGGCGCTCACCTCTTTGACCTCGCCCTCGACGGTAAGAGCGAGAAGGTGCTGGTCAAGGAAGTGCAGTTCGATCACCTGGGCCTCGAGGTCATCCACGTTGACTTCGCGCGCGTCAGCCTTGATGAAAAGGTCGAGGTGACCGTGCCCGTGGAACTCAAGGGCGAGCCCAAGGGTGAGGCCGACGGCGGCGTGCTCCAGCAGATCATCAACCAGCTCGAAGTCGAGTGCCTGGTTACCGACATCCCCGACGCGATCCGACACAACGTGTCGGAGATGGCCATGAATGACGTCCTGCACATCAGGGACCTGAAGCTGCCGCCGGGTGTCCGCGTGCTCCAGGACGAGGACTTGATCGTCGCGACGGTCCGCGAGGTCGTCGAGCAGGCCGCGGCGCCGGTTGAAGGCGAGACCGCCGAACCAGAAGTGATCGGACGCAAGCCGACTGACGAGGAAGCCGCCGCGGCGGCGGAGGCCGCCGCCGAGAAGAAATAGCGTTAACGTGGGGTGGGCTCGGCCCACCAGCCGTCACGCGCGGTGGGCCGAGCCCACCCTACTATGAAGATCGTCGTTGGCCTTGGAAATCCGGGACGAGAGTACGCCGGCACGCGTCACAACATCGGCTTTGAGGTGTTGGACGAGCTGGCGGAGCGGACCGGGATGGCTTCGGCCGGCGAGTTTGACCGGCTGGCCCGCACGCGGTTTGACGGACTGACGCTCGACGGACCGGCCCGGCTGCCGGCGGGCGGCAGCGAGAAGCTGCTACTGCTGAAGCCGACGACGTTCATGAACGTCAGCGGACGTTCGGTCCAGGCGGCGCTGGCGTTTTACCAGCTCGCGCCGCAGGACCTGCTGGTCGTGCTCGATGACCTGGCCTTGCCGTGCGGCAGGCTCCGGCTTCGGCGCGGCGGAAGCAGCGGCGGCCACAACGGGCTGAAGGACATCGAGCGGACGCTGGCGAGCGACCAGTACCCGCGCCTGCGGCTCGGAATCGACCCGCCGCCGCCGCGCGTCCAGCAGCGCGATTACGTGCTCGGCCGCTTCAGTCCCGAGCAGCGGGCGAAGATCGGGCCGGCCGTCAGCCGTGCGGCAGAGGCCGTGCTGACCTGGGCGGAAAGTGGAATCGTCGCCGCGATGAACCGGTTCAACGCGGAGGATGAGAAGAAAGGCAGTGATGGTGGACCGGCGTGACGCGCGAGCAATGGCGCATCACCCGCCCACCTTCGGAAACGTTTGGCGCAATTAGTCAGTGAAAAAACCCCGGCGGCCGGCGGAACCGGCCAAAACCCATGCTAGGGAGACCGTGAACGATGGCAGCGAATGAAACCCCCAACCAGTACGAGGCGATGTTCCTCTACGGCCCAGGCGCCGGACAGGACCTCGAGGCCGCGCAGAACAACGTGCGCGGGATCGTCGAGCGCCATGGCGGAAAGGTGCTGACCCTCAAGAAGTGGGACGAGCGCAAGCTCGCCTACGAGATCAAGAAGCAGAAGCGCGGCACGTACCTGCTCTGCTACTACACCGGTCCCGGTCCGTCCGTGACCGCGATCGAGCGCGACGTGAACCTCAGCGACGACATCCTGCGCGTCCTGATCACCCGCGCCGATCACCTCGACGAGACGGAGATGGCCGCGGTCGAGCCGCAGCCCATCCAGCCGCGCGAGGAGCGCAATCCCTGGGATCGCCCCTACGGCGAAGACCGCCCGCGCCGCGACGATCGCCCGCCGCGCGACGGGGACCGCGCCCCGCGCCCGCCGCGCCGTGATGAGCCGGCGCCAGCCGAAGGCGCCGCAAAGGAATAGCGAGAGCGCGCACAAAGAACACGCGCACCTGCTGGCGACGCAGGCGCGCGGTTGATGGATTTCAGGATGAGCGTCGGGCCATGGAGTACGAAGTGCCCACTTTGTCGTGTCGCTCGAAACATTCTGCCGAGGTACGCCGATGGCCAGCTTCAATAAAGTCCTCCTGATGGGGAACCTCACCCGCGACCCGCAGTTGAAGTACCTCCCCAGCCAGACCCCGGTCGTGGAGTTCGGCCTCGCCTGCAACCGCCGGTTCAAGGCGGCCAGCGGCGAGGACCGCGAAGAGGTGACGTTCGTCGATTGTTCTGCCTTCGCCAAGACCGCGGAGCTGATCAACCAGTACTTCACGAAGGGAAAGCCGATCTTCATCGAGGGCCGCCTCAAGTTCGATGAGTGGGAAGATAAACAGGGCGGCGGCAAGCGGAGCAAGCTGCGCGTCGTCGTCGAGAACTTCCAGTTCATCGGCGGCCGCGACGGAGGTGGAGGAGGAGGTGGTGGTGGTGGAGGTGGCGGCGCCCCGTCCTATGACGAGTCCAACGCCGGCGGATCGTCGCCGCCAAGTGCCGGGGCGCGTCCGCCCGCGCGCGGCGCCGGCCCGCAGCGTCCAGCCCCGGCGGCCCCAGCGCCCGTCGCCGAGCCCCCCTACGGCGACGAGCAGCAATTCAAGGAAGATGATATTCCGTTCTAAACCCTGCATGACACCGCGAACACGATTGGTGTGTCAGGCAGCTCAATCTTGAGTAAGAGGAACTTATGGCAAGCGTGAAACTTCTCCTGAAGGAAAGCATCAAGAACGTCGGTAAGGTCGGCGATATCGTCGACGTCTCCGCCGGCTACGCCCGCAATTACCTGCTGCCGCGCGAACTCGCGATGGAGCCGACGCCCAACAACGTCAAGAAGGTCGAGGCCCGCCGAAAGGAGATCGAGCGGCAGGAGCGCGAACGGCTCGATCAACTGGCCGCGATGATCAAGCAGCTCGAAGGCGTCGAGGTCACGCTGGAGCGGCGTGCCAACGAGCAGGGCCACCTGTTCGGCTCGGTTACCGCGACAGACATCGCCAAGGCGCTGCAGGCGCAGGGCTTCAACATCAACCCGGACGACATCAACCTCCCGGGTCGCCTGGATCGCATTGAGAAATACACAGTGCAGGTGAAGTTCGCCGACGAGATGGCGACCGACATCAAGGTGTGGGTCGCCCCTGATGCCGACAGCAAGGCCGCGATCGACGCCGCCGGCAAGGCGAAACAGGCGGCCACGGCTGAAGCGGCTGAAGCGGAAAAGGCCGCGGCTGAGAAGGCCTGAGCTGAACGCCGCGTTGTGCGACCATTCCGGGCGCGCATCGGTGTGACCGGCGCGAATGTGGATAGCCCGTGCAAAGATTGATTCGGCGCGCGATCCGATCGCGCGCCGAATTTTTATTGCTGTAAAACTCCCGCGCGACGATGGAGCGTGCCGGGCGTTGTCTGGCCTTGCCCGTTAGCGTATTGTTCGCTCAAGTGGAAGGAGCCGCGACGATGAGCCAGTTGATCGATCAGTCATTGGCTACGCAGTTCGATAAGCTTCCCCCCCACTCCATCGAAGCCGAACAGTGCCTCCTGGCCTCGATGATGCTCGACAAGGAGATCATCGGCCAGGCCGTCCTCCTCGTCGACCGCGAGGCCTTTTACCAGGCCGATCACCAGATCATCTACGACGTGCTCGTCCGGCTTTACGAGCAGAACCGGCCGATCGACGCCGTCATCGTGCGCGAGGAACTCTCCAAGCGGCAGTTGCTGGAGGAGGTGGGCGGCACGACGTATCTGGGGACGCTCCTCGGCACCGTCCCCTCGGCCGCGCACGGCGCGCACTACGCGCAGATCGTCCGCGAGAAGGCGATGCTGCGGCAGCTCATCGGCGCCAGCAACGAGATCCTTCGCGACGCCTACGCCCCCCACGAGCAGGCCGACCTCGTGCTCGACAAGGCCGAGAAGAAAATCTTCGAGATCGCCCAGAAGAAGGTGGGCAATTCGATCTCCGCCCTCGGCGACGTCGCCATGGAAGTCTACGAGATGCTCGAGGACAAGGGGCGGCGCGGCATCGATAGCGGATTCTTCGAGATCGACGACATGCTCAACGGCCTCCAGAACGGGGAGCTGATCATCGTCGCCGCACGTCCGTCGATGGGAAAGACCGCCTTCGCGATGAACGTGATCGAGCACATCGCCGCCGACAACAAGCTGCCTTGCGCCGTGTTTTCGCTGGAAATGAGCAAGCAGCAGTTGGCCCAGCGCATCATTTGCAGCCGCGGCCGGATCGACGCCCAGAAGGTGCGGCGCGGCCTGCTTCAGCCGCAGGAGTATCACCAGCTTGCCCAGGTGGTGAACGAGCTGGCCAAGGCCCCCATCTGGGTGGACGATTCGCCCGGCCTCACGATCCTCGAGCTGCGCGCCAAGGCGCGACGCCTCAAGCTCCAGCACGACATCAAGTGCATCATGATCGACTACATGCAGCTCATGGATAACCCGGGCCCGGAGAGCCGTCAGCAGCAGATCAGCGAGATCTCGCGCGGCATCAAAGCGGTCGCCCGCGAGCTGAACATCCCCGTCATCTGTCTCTCGCAGCTCAACCGCCAGTCGGAGGGCCGCGACGGCCACCGCCCGCGCATGAGCGACCTGCGCGAATCGGGCTCGATCGAGCAGGACGCGGACGTGATCATGCTCCTGCACCGTGAAGATTATTATCGAATGAGCGAGCCGGATTTTCAGCCCGACAACACGGCGGAGATCATCATTGCCAAGCAACGCAACGGCCCGACCGGTACCGTGAAGCTGACGTTCCTCAACAAGACGACGCGCTTCGAAAACCTTTCCACGCAGAACGATCCGTTCGCGTAACAGCACATGACGCTGCTCCGATCGCTCTGCTCCGTCCCCACCGCCCCTTTCGCCGAATCGGAAGTCGTTCGTTTTGGTCACAACAGGTACCGCGCCCGGCTGACGGCCCACTGCCCGAAGCGATCGAGCCACGGCCGGTGGCGCCAGTCGTACAGCTCGATTTTGCGGGCATATCTCACGTCATTTTCAAACAGCGCCGACATCTGCCGCCCCAGCGCTTCGGAGCGAACGACTGCGGAGATCTCCAGGTTGTATTCAATGCTCCGGTAGTCGAGGTTGGTCGATCCGATGACGGTCACTTGCTCATCGACCGACAGCGCCTTCGTGTGAAGAATGACGCCCTGCCGCTCGTACACTTCGACGCCGGCGGACATGAGCGACTCGTAAAACGACCGGCCTGCCGCGTGAACGACGCGCACGTCGCATCTCCCCGGCAGCATGAGGCGCACTCGCGCTCCCCGGCGTGCCGCATTACACAGCTCCTCCACCAGCGGATCATCGGGCGCGAAGTAGGCCATCGTCAGCAGGACGCTGCTCCGCGCCGAACGCAGGAACCGGCACAGGTAGGGACGCAACGGGCTGTTGATCGTGGGGACCGTCGCCATGACTCCCAGTTCCTGGCTGAACGGGTCGTAGATGTACTCGGCGTTGCGGATGCGGCCACCGCGGTTGACGTAATTCCACGTGTGCCGGAACGATTCAAAGAAACGGCGTGAGCCCGGACCGACGATGCCGATCGCGTTGTCGCGCCAGAAATCGCATGGGCCCGGACCGCGATGGCGAGCCACCCACGAGCCGGCGTATTCGCCCGCGATGTTCAGTCCGCCAAGGCCGGCCAGCTCGTCGTCGATCACCAGCAATTTTCGGTGGTCGCGGTTGAGGGGCCGCCAACTGAACTTGCCCTCCCACGGCCGAACCGGATGGAACTCGCGCACGCGCACGCCGTCGCGCTGCATCCGGCGGAACATGGCGCGGTCAGTATCGATCGAACCAAACGAGTCGTAAATCAGGTAGACCTGCAGGCCCTGCCGTGCCCGCTCGCTCAGCAGGTCGGCAAAGGCGCGACCCGTGTCGTCGCCGGCGAAGATGTAAACCTCCAGGCAGATCCGGCGTTCCGCTGCCTTGATCGCGTTATAGGCCGCCAGGAGCGCTTCGCCATCCTTGAACAAGTGCACGCGAGTGCCATCGCCCAGCGTCACCGGGTCCGGCTCCTCCCACCCGTCGTCGTCAGAGCCGGGTCTCACATTAATGCCGGCCGCGGCCGAGTCAGCCGCGTCCCCCTGTGCCGCCGCCCGTTCGACGGCCGGCGGCGCCCCGCGACCAAATTCCATCTGTTTCAATTCCGCCATCGGCGCCAATCATAAGCCAATTCGGCCTTTTGATTCGCTTAGGGCCACGTTGATTGTCGCGAAGCGATCAGAATAGCGCTCGCAGAAAATGATCCCAGAGCTCACGGAGCGGCGCAGAGCATACAAAGCAAGTGCGAAGACTTAAGCAATTCCTCTGTGATCATTTCAGAGCCGCGACCGTGAGGGAGCGGTGTGTGCGGCACCGTGAACACCGCTCCCTCACAGTCGCGGCTCTGAAAGATATGCAGTTTGCTTCCGCTCCGGCGGAGGCGAAGTCTGATGTGGAACTCTGTGGTCATTCCCATCGTGAGTTCAGCTATAATGAGCAGTTTAACCGAGGTTGATGAATGGCATTGCAACGCGAGCAGGTGATCGCCGCACTCCGAACCGTGCAGGATCCGGAAATCTTCAAGGACATCGTCACGCTCAACATGGTGAAGGACGTCCGGATCGACGGGGTTGACGTGGTCGTCGACGTCGAGCTGACCACGCCCGCCTGCCCGCTCCGTGAGGTGATCGAGCGGGACGTGACGGCGGCGGTCCGCCGCATCGGCGCGCGCGATGTCACCGTCAAGCTCAGTGCCAAGACGCGCGGCCCCGCCGGCCCGCGAAAAGACGCGCTGCCACAGGTAAAGAACATCATTGCCGTCGGCGCGGGCAAGGGAGGCGTTGGAAAATCCACGCTGGCCCTGAATATCGCGGTGGGCCTGCGGCGCGAGGGGGCGACGGTCGGGCTGATGGATGGCGACATCTACGGACCGAGCATGCCGACGCTGCTGGGCATCAAGGGAACCGCGCCGGCCGTCCGCGGCAACAAGATCCTGCCGTTTCACGTTCACGGCATTCACGCGATCACGATCGGCGCGCTGGTCGAGCAGGAAAAGCCCCTCATCTGGCGTGGCCCGATGGCGCACGGCGCCTTCAAGCAGCTGCTTGTGGACAACACGGAGTGGCCCGAACTGGATTACCTGATCGTCGATCTTCCGCCCGGCACCGGCGACGTGCCGCTGACACTCTGCCAGCTCCTGCCGCTGACGGGCGCGGTGATCGTCGCCACTCCGCAGCAGGTGGCGCTGGACGACGCCGTCCGGGCTGTCCGGATGTTCCAGCAACTGGAAGCGCCGATCCTCGGCCTCATCGAAAACATGAGCTATTTCGTCGGCCCCGACGGTCAGGAACACGACATCTTTGGGCGTGGCGGAACGGTGCAGGCGGCGCAGCGGCTCGGTCTCCCCTACCTGGGCGCGGTGCCGATGTTCATCGAGCTGCGGGTGAACAGCGACGCCGGCAACCCCAACGCCAACTTCGAGGGTGACCCGCGCCTCCGTGATGCCTTGCAGAACGTCGTGCGCAATTTGGCAGGCGAAGTGAGTAAACGCAACCTCAATGCCGCCCCGCCGGAACTCACGATTACGTGACAGCCGCCCGCGCGCGAGGCGATGCTGGGAATAAGTGATCACGACCCCATCGACTGGATCGCCTCGCGAATTTCCTTCACATCCCGCGGCTTGAGGCGTTTGGGCTCATCGGGCGACAGGCCGGTGTCGGCGTCGAGCGCGGCCTTGAGCTGCTCGGCCGCCGCCGAACGCTGGCCGGCCGCTTCCAGAATTCGGGAAAAGCGTCGTCGCAGGTCCACGTTATTCGGATCGAGGCGAACGGCCTGCGCGAAGTCTTCGAGGACGCGATGCAGATCTTGATGGCTCTCCCGCGCGAACTCCGCCCGCGTCACCAGGAACTTCACCGATGACGGATCGGTCTGCACGGCTGCGTCGAACAGCCGGGCCGCTTCTGCAGGGTCTTTTTGCGCCGCGCGGCTCGCCAGCGCGGCGCGGAAGGCGTAGTCGCCGTTGTACGGCACCCGCTCGAACGCCGAGCGGAGATCATCGGCTGCGAGGCTGGGCCGGTTGCCGCGGATCGCGTCGTCGGCATCGTGAACGAGACCTTCGGCGATCGCGACGGGGACGACGAGCCCAAATGCCGCAACAATCCACGCAAGAGTCGCGGCTCCCCACATGGCTCTGGCTATTCCGCGCCCTCGCGCCTCCGACTGCGACGGTGCGGTACGCATGCCGATGGCGGAGCCCGCCAGGAGCGCGAACAGGAACATGGGGCCCGGCTCGAAGAGCGCGAAATCGATCAGGTTATGGATCAGGAAAGCGGCGATCCCGATCACGATCGCATAAAGCATCCATGGGGCCGGCCGCTCGTCCCCGTCAAGCACCACCTCGCCAGGAGCGGTGGGCTGGCCTGCGCGCAAGGAGGCCAGCGCCATCCCCATGCACAGGCAGAGAACGAAGATCACGCGCCGTACGGTTTCCATGAAGACAAACGCGGATGTTGAGCTGAGATCGACGGAGGCGACGAAATTCACGCCGACGGTCAGCATCGCAATCCAAGCGATCATGCGGATCGGACCTGCGGCCCGGCTCTGCGGGGCCGATAACATCGGAGCGACATCGGGCTGCGTCATCTCCCACCAGAGCCGCAGCATCCACGCGACGAGCAGGACGCCGCCGACGATTCCCAGCTCAACGATGATGCGCACGATGAAGTTGTGCGGATCGCGCGGTTCTTCCGACGCGATCGGCAACCGGACGGCGAGGTAGCGCGGCCCGAAATTTTCCCATCCGACGCCAAGAAGCGGATGACGTGCTATGAGCCGTCCGGCCCCCACCCAGTATCGCCAGCGAAAAGTGAGGCTGGAGTGGACGAGGGAGCCATGGTACAGCCCGTGACTGATGACCAGCCCGCAGCCCGCGAAGAAGACCGCAACGGCGGCGCCGTAAATCTGGCGCGCCCGCTTCGAGATCCAACTTCGCGCCATCCACGTCGCGCCAAGACAGAGGGCAGCGAAGACCGCGGTCGCCGCCGCCCCGCGTGAGCCCGCCCAGAGCAATGTTGGAATGGCCGCGGCAACGGCCAGGGCCGATCCGCCGGCAATCGCCGCCCGTTCCACCCGTCCGTCGTTCTCCGACCATTTCTGGAGCCCGATTGCTGCGCTGACCGTGCCGAGCAGCACGAGTAGCGCGGCATAGGAATTGGCGGAGGTGCTGAAGCCGAGAATGGCGCCGTTGAGGATGTTCTTCTCGAACTGGCGGGCGTCGAAGGAGTCGGCGGCCCAATGATGCTCGCGCAGGATTTCCTGCCGCCGTTCGACCCACGAGCGCTTCAGGTCGGGCCAGTCGGCGAGGCGAAAATAGTAGCCGGTGAGCGTGAGGACGATGAGTAACCCCGCGCAAGTGCCGGCGACCAGTCGAAGACGTTTCCAGGAGGTCACGAGTTGCGTCGCCGCCCAGAACAGGATCGCCGCTGAGAGCCAGTGAAACGATGTGATCCGAGCCGCGAATCGATCGGCGGACCAGGCGGCGCTGGCGGCTGCCCATCCGCCGAGCAGCAACATGGGTAGCCAGGCCCAGGACCGCAGAAACGCATAGCTGCGGTCAACGGTCCGCCGCGCGAGGAGGAGCAACGCCGGCAGCCAGCAGAGCAAGTCGAGGATGAGCCCCGTAGCCGGACCGGGTGAAAGCGGCGTGGGGTCCTGGCCGGGGAAGGCGTCGCCGGGCGTGCGCAGCGATTCGGACATCATCATCCGCGCGGCGACCAGCGCGAGACAAAGCACGAACGCCGTTCGCGCGAGGATCTCCCAGCCGTTGCCGGCCGGCGGCGCGGCCGCCTCTCGGGCCGGCCGGGTTGTGCGAAGGATGCGGGTCATGGGCGCGTCGTCGCGTGGGCAGTCTCGGGCTCGCGGGCAGGTGCCGGCGCATCGGACGCCCGCGGCCGGGATGCGATCGGGTGCTGCTCGAGGATCGCGACGACTCCGAGTACCAGGAGCGTCTGCACGACGATAAGCACCGCAAGCAGCGTCGATCGCACGTGCGGCAGGATCACGGCGGCCACGGCGGTGGCGGCGGTGATCAGGTAAATGCAGAGGACCGCGGTGCGCCGTGACATCCCCCGCGCCACCAGGCGATGGCTGAGATGGTTGGTGTCGCCCACAAACGGACTCTTTCCACGCGAGATGCGGAGCACGCTGACCACGATCAGGTCGTAGAGCGGCACCGCCAGGACGATGACCGGCGCGAACAGCGCATACCACCCGGCACCAAAATCCTGCCCCGGCCGCAGGAAGGTCGTCCGGACGGTCATGACGCCGAGCAGCAACCCGATCACCAGGCTTCCGCTGTCGCCCATGAAGATCGAGGCGGGATTGAAATTGAAGCAGAGGAATCCGAGCAAGGCCCCCAGCAGCAGCGCCAGCCCCGCGGCCACGAACCACTGGCCGATCAAAACAGTCGTCAGGAGAAACGCCGCCGTCGATACCGCCGCCACACCCGCAGATAAGCCGTCCATGTTATCCAGGAAATTGAACGCGTTGGTGATGACGGCAATCCACAATACCGTGACGATGACAGACGGCGCCGCGCCCAGCCCCAGGTGATCCAGCACAGTGAGCGCCCGTAGCCGCAAGGCAACCACCATTACCGTCAACACCGTGAGCTGAATCGCGAGCTTGACGTACGGCCCCAGTGCCCGGCGGTCATCCCACAGCCCCATCACGTGCATGCAGAGCGCGGCCAGCAAGATGCCCAGCAGCAACGGCGCTCGCTCGCGCGCCCCGGACCAGTAAGCCGACAGAAGCTTTGCCTGCATGGAGCGTGGGGCAGTGGTGGCGGCAACGGTTGACGCGGCGGGCGGACCGTGCGCCTCGATCACGGCCAAGCCGATGAACACCGGCAGGGCGAATCCGAGGAAGATCGCAACCCCGCCGCCGAGCGGCTTGGGATTGGCGTGGATCTTCCGCCCACCGGGACGATCGACGAAGTCCAGGCGCGGCGCCAGGTGCTTCATGATCAGCGTGACGATCCAGGCGATCACAAAGCTGCACGCGACAAGGGAAAGGATGGGAAGGATCATGCCGCCGCCGCTCGATACGCGTGGCACAGGCGCCTCGCCCGTGCTCTTGGAGAATCACACGGGCGAGGCGCCCGTGCCACAAGAAACGCTGCGCACCGCCCCTGACGCTTGCTCACACGAGCACTCGCAGGAAAAAAAGAAAGACCCGCAAGCACTGGGGTCTTTCAAGGATAACCGGTTTCGTGGCAAACCTGCTGCTCACGGCAGCCGTGCCTGGAGATGGGAGATCTCGTCCTTCAGCTCCTGAAGCTGCCGGTTGAGAACGCGTTTGTCCGCCTCCGTATGGGCATGCTCGATGCGCCGCCGAATGTTTCGCGTCTCGCGTTCCAGACGCTCGATTTGAGCGCCGACCTCTGATTCGGGATTGTAAACTTCGCTCATAACAACCTCCGCGGATCCGCTAAACTCGCCCTTCAAAGTATACCGCTCCCACAACCTCCAGGCAACGTTTTTCGCGGAATGCCCAACGCCCTCCTGCTATTCTTAGCCTTTATTTTACAAAAGCTTAGCGTGAAATGCCGCTTAGGCCTACGCCACGTGCATTTCCGATTCCGATGGGGTCGCAACCTTGATGATTCGCGCTGGCACGCCGACCGCGGTCGCGAACTCCGGGATGTCTGTGATGACCACGGCACCCGCGCCAACGGTGGCAAACGACCCCACGGTCCGGCACTGAATGACGTTGGCCCCCAGGCCAATCAACGCCCCCGCGCCAATCCGTACACGGCCAGCTAGGTGTGAACCCGGACAAAGGTGGGCGCATTCGTCCACCTCGCATTCATGGTCCACCACCGCCGCCGTATTCACGATGACCCCGTCAGCGACCCGGCTCTCGGTACCCACGACAGCGCCGGCGGCGACGAGGACGTTTTCCCCCAACACCGCGGTCACGGAGACGGTCGCGGAGGGATGGATCGCGTTCACCAACTCAAACCCGTTCTCGCGAAGCATCGCCATGTACTGTTGGCGCGTGCGGTTGTCCCCGATCGCCACGAAGGCGCGGGCGATCTTCTGTTGACGAAGTTTGCGGAGTTGGTTTGGCGGGCCCAGCACGGGAATTCCACCAACGCGTTTGCCGGCAAGACTGGGGTCAGCATCGACAAACCCGACTGGCTTGTGCTCGCCGGCCGCGCGCATCACGTCCAGTACCACTTTGCCATGCCCGCCAGCGCCCAGGATCAAAACCTGCATCAATGCTCCCGCGAGAGAGAGAAGTCAGTAAGTCTTATCGGACGACGGCTGCTGCTTGCTTCAGACATTGATCAATGTGGTTTAGAATGACTCGCATGGCCAAGACATCGGCGGTCGTTTTCCCGCTGCTCCAGTACACGGACGACCTGGTCGACGAGCTGCGCGGACACGTCCCCAAGGCGTTTCGGGACTTCGAGCACAAGTCAATCCACCAGGCACGCGTCGCCACCCGACGACTCAAGGCAGCGCTGGACTTGATGCGGTTCGTCCTTTCCGACGAGCACCGTAAGCCGTTCGCCAGGGTGCTGCGAAAACTCCGCCGACGCCTCGGACCGCTGCGCGACTTGGACGTGATGATCGGCCACCTGGGAGAGTTGAAAAAGACCGCTGCCCACGCCCGGGCGGTCCAGTGGATGGAGGAACAGCTCAAGCGACAGCGCGAGGTGGCGCGGAAGAAATCGGTGGATGGCGCACCCCCGGGACGGCAGCTTGCCCGGCTCGGTTCGTGGTGGGGATTGCGCGAAGAGATCTCCGAAGCCCGAGAGGCGATCGATACGCTCCTGGCCGAATCCCTCCACCTCCAGATCGACGCGTTCGCGGAGCGGGCGGATCGGCTCACGCAAAACGCGGGACCTGACACAACGGGCACGGACCCGCATGCCGAGCCTGACGCGACGGACGTGGAACGACAGGACCCACACCAGCTCCGCATCGCCGGAAAGCTCCTTCGCTACACGCTGGAGATGGCGGCGGTGCAGGAGCACAAGCTGCCGCCGCGCCTCACCCGAAGCTTCAAGAAGATGCAGGAAGAGCTGGGGCTTTGGCACGATTACGTGGTGCTCAGCGAACGAGCGATGCAGGTATCACTCGAGATGCTCCTCCCCCACCACGATGCGGCGTTGCAGGCCGAAGTGCTGGATCTGGCGAAGGTGCTGCTCCGCCGCTCAAGTCGCCACCTAGACAACTTCGGTCGCGTCTGGCGCGAACGAGGCCCGGAGCTGACCGAATGTGTCCGCGAGCGCTTCCCGCTGACCCGTACCCTCAGCGCACCGCAAACGGATCCCGGTCAAGACGACTCTGAAGTACCTCCAGCCCCGGTAGCGCTTCCTTCAAAAGTGGTTCAAGGCGCTTGAGCGTCGCCCGCTCGCTGTGGGAGTGGAGCGTGCAGACAACGGTCATGCCCACGGCTGCGGCTCGCAGCGCATCGTGGTGCCGCATCTCGCCCGTCAGATAAAGCTCGGCCCGTTGCGCCAAGGCGTCCCCCACGAATTGCCCGCAGGATCCTGCACACACTGCGGCACGCCGGATCGTGCCGGACGTCGGACCCGCGACGAGCAGGTGATCGATCTCCAGCAGATGCTTGATGCGGTCGAAGAGCGGCTCGCGCGCCGTCGGCACTGCAAAGCTACCGATCCGGCCCTGTCCGACTGACACCGGCGTCGCGGCAAGCAGATGGAGGTCGAACGCCGGCTCTTCGTACGGATGCGAACCGCGCAGCGCCTTCATCACCGCTTCGACGGAACCGATCGGGACGATCGTCTCCATCCGGATTTCCACGGCGGACTCCAACTTTCCGCTCTGGCCGACGGTGGGGTTCGTTCCCTCTTCGCCGAAGAACGTTCCCGTTCCCGGCGAACTGAAACTACAGCAGCGATAATCTCCGATTCGTCCCGCGCCGGCTTCAAACAGTGCCGCTCGCACGCGCTCGAGGTGTGGTTCAGGGACGAACGTGACCAGCTTGAACTGTTCCGATGTCGGCTGCGCTGGTTTCAGCGGTGAGCGCTCGACCAGGCCAAGGATGTCGCACAGCACGTCATTCGTGCCGCCCGCAGCAACGTCTAAAGCGGTGTGCGGGGAATAGATGGCGACGCCACGGCGGATGGCATCATGGACGACGCCCGCCGGATCGATTCGCTTCACGCCGGCAAAAATCGGGGGATGGTAAGCGATCGCCGCGTCGCATCCGGCGTCGCGCCCCTCGCGCGCCACAACTTCGGTGTAATCAATCGTGAGCAGGACTTTGCTCACCGGCTGGGCCGGGTCACCGACCAGCAAGCCCACGTTGTCCCACGACTCGGCAAATCGCGTGGGGGCGATTCGCTCCATCACCGCAACCAGGTCGCTCAGCCGCATCGTCAAATGTTCCTCTGGTTCCCATCGTTCAGCCAGACGTTCGCCATCCGGATTGCGGGGGAAAAAGAAAAGGCCCCGGCTCACCCACGAATCATGCCGGAGCCCTTCAAGATTTTCCACGCGGATTCAGAACCGCGTAGTCCCATTTTAACAACGGATACCAACCCCTCGGAAGGACGGGCAGTATTAGGAAAATTTCAGGTACCGCAATAGCCATTTTCGGTTGAGACCGCTGTTATAAGTGGATCAGCGAGGGTCATTATAAAATCCTGAGCCCCCATATCTCAGAATGTGAGTTTGGGGGAAATTTGCGGGCACTTCTTCCATTTTGCAGCCAGACTGGCAGTTTTTGCCGAAGAACGGAAGGCTGGATAGTTCGTCAGCCGGCTTCGGACACGAAGGATACGCCCCATGATGGATCGACTTCTCGTCACCCTGTTGAACCTGACCGTTGTCACGTTGATCACCGCCGTCGCGGCCGCCTCCCTCATCCTGGGATATTCCGGGTTGCTCCTGCTCCTGGGCGCCCACTTCGTCGGCGGCAGCGCCTACATGACGGCTGCCACCGGCTTCGCACTGGGAGCGCTCGTGCTGGTCCGCAATCGCAACGACCTGGTGGATCGCTAGCCGCTCCGAGCGGCCGAAATCAGAAGGAGCCGTTCAGGGACTTGGCGTAACCGGTCATCTCCAGGTAACCCGCGCCAACTTCTTTGCCGGCCTCGTCGAGCACCTGGGCAGCCCCTTCGTAGTAGTTCACCTTCGTCGAATTCTCGGTCGTCAGCTCCTGATTGGGCATCAGCGTGCGAACCGTGAGCGGGGCTGTTCCGGCGATCTTCACCTTCCATTCCCGCGGATATGAGCCGCCGGTCCGCGGACTCTTCCAGGAGCGTGAACTGGCGAGTTGGATCTCATCTGCGGTGAGATAGTGCGGCGTGCCATCAGAGCCGATGCGCGTTCCCGACAGATAATCGCTGGCGCCGGATGCATCGCGCAGCCGGTAGATCATCAGTCCAGTGCCATCGTCCATCTGGAGCCCCATCCAATCCCAGCCGACCTGCTGTTTGCCCAGCGCGTTGCTCGAGAACTCGTGGTCCATCCAGCTTTGGCCGGTGACGTCGAATGACGTTCCGCTGATGGCGAGCCGTCCCGTCGTCTGGAGGCGGGTCATTGAGTAGTAATACGAAGCCTGCCCCGGCTCCGGTCCCTTTGTGTTAACTCCGCCCGGCCCCTGGAGGACAGGCCCCGTCCCGCCGGTGCAGCGCAGGTCGATATCCAAGTCTTTGTGGTGGGCCCGCAGGTGAATCCCGTCCGGCTCCGCCCGGGCGGACCAGTCCAGAAGACTTACGTCCAACGTTCGATCAGATGCGACGGCGATTCCGGCACGCCCCCGCTCCAGCCGATCGCCGACGAGGAAGCGATTGGCGTCAATGTCGGAGATGGCCGCGTGGGCGAAGTAGAGATCCGTGGCTGCCCAGGGGCTGGGCCGGGCAACCGCTGCCGGCGCGAGCGCCGTGCGGAAAAAGGTGAGCTGATAGCCAAAGCGCTGTCCATTGGCGCCGCGGAGGTTGCCGGTGAAATACCACCATTCGGTTTTGAACCCATCGTGACGTCCGTGGTCGCGCGGGAATGACCAGGCGCGGGACGAGCGCGCTTCCAGGTATTGCGGCTCACCAGCAGGATGAGTCGCCATCGACGTCGATTGATCGGCAGCACACAGGTCGCGCTGCACGAGAAGCGCCAGCGTCAGGATCATGATCGTTCCACATCGCATACGCTACTCCTGCCGCAGTCCCTGGGCGGGCGGCTGGCGGCGCAGCCGGACGATCGGGTAGACCGACGCGACCAGCGCCGCAATGGTCGCCATGACGAACGATTCGACCCAGTACCGCGGCTGCGGGCCAGTGGGGATGCTCCAGCCAAACGAGCGGTATTGGATCACGTACGAGAGGACGTACGCCAGCGCCGTTCCCGCAATACACGCGACCAGCGCCGACGTCCACGCGATCAGCGTTCCCTGTCCGATGACCCACGCCGCAGTCTGCCGGCGTGACATCCCCATCGCCGTCAGCACACTGTAATCCCGTCGTCGTGCCAGCGCCAGGGCCAGGAGAGCGCCCGCCAGGCCGCAGAACGCGACGCCGCCGGCCAGGTAGTGCAGCACATCGGTGACGCGAAACGTCCGATCGAATACCGTCATGATCTCCGTCTTGACGTGTCCGAAGCTGTTGACGACGACAGGAAACTCCCACCGCAGCGATTCGGACCAGCGCGCCGACAGTTGCTCGGGATCGATGTTAGGTTT
This sequence comes from Tepidisphaerales bacterium, assembly GCA_038240605.1. Taxonomy (GTDB): domain Bacteria; phylum Planctomycetota; class Phycisphaerae; order Tepidisphaerales; family Tepidisphaeraceae; genus JBBSDP01. Next base: position 117,662 of record JBBSDP010000003.1, read on the forward strand.
CAGCTTGACGTGGACCGACGTGAGCGTCGGATCGTTCCAGCTCGTTGCGTACGTCGAGCCGTCCATCATCACGTTGCCGCGCTCGTTCCCAAAATCAAAGAAGACCGCATAGACGCGGAACGATCGATCGCCGGTCGGCGTCGCCAGGATCAGGCGCTGCCCGGGCGCCAAGCGGGTACGGCCGGCGAGCGGCTCGCTGATCAATACATCGGACGCCGGGTCGAATGGCTCTCCGGCCTCGATCCCTCGCTTCATCGCGAGTGCGTGCGTCTCCAGCAGATGTCCGACATCCGTCGCGGAGAGCATGATCGGCTTGCCGGAGAACGGGATCGTGTGGGCGCGATAAGGAATGGCCGCCTGCACCTCCGGCTGACGGCTAATCCAATCGACGACCCGCGGGTCCAGCGTTGCATCGATCTTATGGTTCACCAGCAGCTCGGGCCCGACGAAGACATCCTCGGCGAACCGCCGGTCCACCCAGCGCGACAACGCGCCGCGGAATGAACTGACCATGGTCCGCACCCCGATGCTCATCGCCATCGCCAGCATCATCGCCGCTACAGCGACACCAGTGATCCCCAGCGAACGGCCGACGCCCGACGCCGCCATCTGCATCGACAGGGCCTGTATGGCACGCGCCGCCCGATCGGCGACCTCGCAGACGCCGCGGGTGATCGCCGGGCAAATCATGGCAAATCCGCTCGCGACCAGGAACGCCATGACGAACCCCGCAACCGGCGAATTCCCCGGCAAGAAGTACACACCGATCGCCAGGCCCAGCACAAGAACGCCCGCCATGGCCAGCCATAGTGAAGCCACCTTGGAGCCGTGCGCCCCCACCGTATCGCGAAAGGCGCCGACCGGAGGCGTGCGCGACGCCTGGTAGAGCGGCACCGCCGCGCCCAGCAGTCCGCTGGCCAGCGATACCGTCAGCCCCTTCACGAACGCCGACGCTTCCAGCGGCACCGCCTGGGGTCGCACCGTCGCATATAAATCGTTGATCGTCGCCGAGACCTCATGCACCAGTCCACGGGAGAGCGCCCATCCACCGATGACGCCGATCACCCCTCCCGTCAGCGAGAACCCGAGGGCCTCCAGCAGGTACAAGCTGGCAAGTTGTCCGCGCGACCCGCCCAGGCAGCGCAGGATCCCCAGGCTGGTGGCGCGCTGGCGGACCGAGATGAGCATGCTGTTGTAGACGATGAAGACCGCGACGAAGCTGGCCATCAGCGAGAGGGCATTGAGGTTCAGCTTGTACGAGCCGATCAGGTCCGACAGTGATGCGGCCTGCCGTGCTGTCGAGCGCAGTACCAACCCGCGCGGCAGCGACGCCGTAACGGCCGCTTCCGCCTCGGGCGATTCAATGCGAACGTCGATGCGGTCGATTCTCCCCAGCGAGTCCGTCAACTCCTGCGCGGTCGCCAGGTCGGCGAGGATCAAGTCGGAGAGTTGCGCCCGCGCCACGCCTTCGAGCTTGATCACGCCGGCCACCCGCGCCGTCGTCCGCGTCGCACCGGCGACAAGCGTTAGCTTATCGCCAGCGTGTGCCCCGAGCCGGGCGGCAATCTCGTCCACCAGTACAACCTGGCCCGGCTCAGTAAGAAAACGGCGAAGGGCGTCCGGATCGAGAGCGGAACGCATCTGCGTGAAGGAGCGCAGCGACCGTTCCGCGAAGACATCGACACCGATGAGTCTGCCGACGCGGGCCGGTTCGCCAGGCCGGTTTACCAGCACGCCGCGGTCGATAACGGGGGCCATCGCCTGATCGGGCAGATGTCCTTTCAGGTCTATGTAGGCTGCGTCAGGGATCGTCCCATCTTCCGCGAACACGCCGTGCGTGGAGCGCTCCGCAAGCGAGTTGACTGCGCCGCGAAAGCTGCCGACGCAGGCGAAGACCGCCGCGTCGATGGCGACGACGACCGCGACGCCCAGGGAGATCCCGATGAGACAGAGGATCGCCTCGAGACGGTGGCGTCGGAAATGGCCGGCGGTCAACTTGGCGAAGAACCGAATCATCCTTCAGACCCCCCGATGATCTCCACCACGCGCCCGTCGTCGAGCAGGATCCGCTCTTCACATCGTGCTGCCGCCTCCCGTGAATGGGTCGCGAGGACGACCGTGGTGCCAAAGTCACGGCGCAGCTCCAACAGGAGGTCCAGAATGACCTGCCCGCTGTGCGCGTCCAGGTTGCCGGTGGGCTCATCGGCCAGGACGAGCCGCGGGCGATGGATAACGGCGCGGGCGAGCGCCACCCGCTGCTGCTGGCCGCCGGAAAGCTCGTCGGGATAGCGGTCGCGCTTCTCCACCAATCCCAGCCGTGACAGCAGTGCGTCGATCTCCCGGCGGCGCGCCGACGTGAGTGCGCGATCCAGTACCCATGGCACCGAGACGTTATCGAACACCGTGAGGCTGGGGAGCAGGTGAAACGATTGAAAGACAAACCCAAGCTGACGCCGCCGGAAGAGCGCCAGGTCCCTGTCGTCGAGTCGGGCCAGATCAGCGTCGGCGACGTTCACCGATCCGGTGGTGGGCCGATCGACGCCGCCCAGCAGATTAAGCAGCGTGCTCTTGCCCGACCCGCTTCGCCCAAGCAGGGCGATCGCCCCACCGCGCGCGATGCTCAGCGACACTCCCTGCAGCGCCGTAAAGGAGCCGGCGCCGCTGCCATAGGTCTTGCTGACGTTGTCAACGCGAACGATCGGATTGGCTGTCATGTCGTGCGGGGTCGAGCGTTTGAGAGATGTCGCGTTTCCAGTTTGCATTCGTCGATGGGTCTCGTTCCGCAATGCCCGCCATTGTAGGCGATAAGGCACGATCGCGAGCATTCAACCCTCGACCAGCAACCCCACCGGGAAATCCGCCAGCAGCTCGGCGACTGCAAGATCCCGGTCCGATGGCGTTACGCACTTGTCAGTGAAAATCTGCCGAAACGAGCGTCCAGCCTCAGGCTCTGGCAGGCGCACGGTCGTTTCGCCCCAGACGTCGAGCCCGATGGGCAGGCCGTTGGGAGAGTTCACGAGCCGCGACATGAACCGCGGCACCACGACCAACGCATGCCGTTCTCCTTGCCGACGGAGAAACGCGAAGACGTGATCGCATAGCGGCCCGTCAACTTCCAGTGGAACGTATTGACCCTCAGAGAATAGCCCGGGGCGGTTGCGACGGCACTGAAGCGATTGCCACGTGACGAAGAGTTTGACGCGCCCGTCTTCCTTCTCATCGACCAGAGCCCGGGCCAGAGCCGCGCGATCGGTTTCTCCGTCCAGCCTTTCGGAGAGCTCGCGAAGCATCTGTTGTCGGACGGAGTAATCCACAGGCCGGCGGTTGTCGGGATCGACCAGGCTGAAGTCCCACAGCTCGGTTCCCTGGTACGTATCGGGCACGCCCGGCGCGGTGAGCCTGATGAGGGTTTGCGCGAGGGAATTCAGCAGCCCGAAATGGCTGATGCGTTTCTGGAACGGCTCACAGTCCGCGAGAAATCCGCCGCCGGTTTCGCGACGCAGGATGCGGGCGACGAATTCGCTGACGGCCGACTCGTACCGCTCGTTCGGATCAGTCCAGCAGGTGTGCACCTTGGCTTCGCGCAACGCCTTCCGCATGTACGCCTGAACCCGTTCGACGAACGCCCTGCGCTGCTTTGCATCGTTCATCGCGAGCGGCCACGCGCCCAGCAGCGTCTGGTAAAGCAGGAACTCGTCGTTGGCGGAGGGCACTGCGGTTCCGTCGATCATTTGCCGATGGGGCGCGTTGAGCTGGCGCCATCGCTCGACGTGACGTGCCCATTCATCTGGCATTTCCGATAGGACATTGAGTCGTGCCCGTACGTCTTCACTGCGCTTGGTATCGTGCGTGGAGAGCGGCGACAACGCCCGAGCCCACCTGCCCCGGCGATCGGCGAAGTATGCGTGCAACGCTTTCGGCGGCGCTCCAAATCGGCCCGGATCGCCCCCGACTTCGTTCAGCGAAACGAGTCGGTTAAACCGGTAGAAGGCAGTGTCTTCAACGCCTTTGGCCGTTACCGGCGCGGTGAGCTGCTGGAATCGACTGACGAACTCCAATCGCGCTTCGTTTACATCGGGCGGTTGGGCATGAGAGACGGGCGTCACCAGCAGATCGCGAATGAAGTCGATGGCCTCGATGTTCAACGCCGGGTCTCGTCGTACCGCCTCACGGATCGCTTCGTCGATCCGCGCTACATCTTCGGCCGCAACAGCGCCCGTCGTGATGTACGTGCGATAGATTGGAAAGCAAACGATGAGCTGGACGAGGGCATCGATAAGCTTCTTATGAGTCAATTCGCGATCACGCTGGTACGTCTGAGCGATTCGGTCCAGTCGTCTGGCGAGCATGGTTAATTCGGCCGCGAACGACTCGTGGAGCAACTGCGTCTTGGCGCGATATGCCTCATCGGCGAACGAGCCAGGTTCCTGGGCACGCCAACGTCCATAGAGGAGATCGAATGCCGGTTCCGACACGGGGTCCACGAACAGTGCGTTCAGATTGGCGATAAAATCGTAGCCGCTGGTTCCATCGACAGGCCACGCCGGCGGCAGCGTCTCATCAGCCGCGAGGATCTTTTCGACGACGACGTAGAGCGGCTCGTCGGGTCTATCCGCCGCGGCGTGAAGGCGCCGCAAATATTTCTCCGGGTCGCGCAGTCCATCGGGATGATCGATCCGCAGGCCCGTGACCTTCACTTCCGCGATCCAGCGCAGGACAAGCGCGTGAACGGCGGCGAACACGTCGGCCCGCTCCATCCGCAGCGCGGCCAGGTCGTTGATCTCAAAGAACCGGCGGTAGTTGATCTCCCGCGGCGCGAGCCTCCAGTAGGCGAGCGAGTAATGCTGCGCACCGAGCAATGCCTCGAGACGTTCCGGCTTCGCGTTGATCGCTTCCAGCAATCGCTCGATCGCCTGTTGCACCGCCGGCTGCGCGGCGGCCAGGCTTGCCAGCCGTGCCTTGATGTCGCGCCGCGCGGCAAGCCGTGACTTGGCATCAATTCCGCGCCCGCCATCGTGCAACCGGTGAACTTCGTAAATGACCTTGAGGAGCGCCTCAGGCGTATTCGTTTCCGGCAGACCGCTTAGCGCTTCGCGGAGTATCGGCTCGTACGATCGCAGCGCCAGCGGGAACTGACGCTCGTAGTAGCGGACGCTTAATTCGCCGTCCCGAAACCCCAGGCGAAGTTCGCATTTTTTCAGCACCTGCTGGAGCGGCTCCCCGAGGACGGGAAGCAACACCTTCCCGGTCAGCAATTCGTCAGGGGGATCGTGCCAGGCGATATCGAAGCTTTGCGCGTAGGGAGACTCGATCCCGTCTTCCAGGACATCGTACCACCAGGCATTGTCGTCGGTTCCGACGCCGACATGATTGGGGACGATGTCGAGGATTTGCGACATGCCCGCGTTGCTCAGCGCGGCGACCCAGGCATCGTGATCAGCTTCGGTTCCAATTTCGGGATTGAGCGAGTTGTGATCGATCACGTCGTAACCGTGCGTGCTGCCAGGCCGCGCCTTCAGGTACGGTGAGGCGTAGCAGTGCGTGATTCCCAGGTCGCGGAGGTACTCGACGATCGCCGTGGCATCCCTGAACGTGAAGCCGGCGTGAAGCTGGAGCCGGTAGGTCGACTCTGGGCGGACCGGCCGAGGATGAGTTGCACCGGGCGTTGGCATGATTCACGCGGCGGGAGATTTCGCAGGCGCTTCGATGGGACGGAGCACGATCGCGCTGCCGCCTGGCACAAGCAAATGGTCCTTATTTTTCAGGGGTGGCAAGCCAGTCCCGCCGTAGCGGGCATCCTCGCTGGACCACTGGGCTTCCCAGCGATGTCCCGCGGGTGGTGCGAGCAGTGGCTCGGGGATCGGCTCGAGGTTCAAGTCGCGGCCGAGGTTCACCAGCAGCAATCGGTCGTTGCCGTCGTTGGTGAAGAACCGCAGGACGAACGCATGGGGATCCAGGACCGCGCCGTCGACGCCCTTCGCACCCGCGGCACGAAACGCCGACTCATCGCGGCGAAGCGCGAGCAGATCCTGGTGCAACGCGTACCACAGGGCGTGGGTCTGTCGCTCAGACAGGTCGAGCTTGCACCGAAGGAACGTCCGCTCATCGGACGGATCCGCAAGCCGGGCTTGCGATTCCGGAACGGCGGCGCTGGGAAACTGGCTGAGGAATTTGCCCCGCCCGGCGCGGACCGCCGCCCCCAGTTCGCCGGGGTGGTCGGCAAAATAGAGGAATGGGCTGGACGCGGCGAACTCCTGCCCCTGAAACAGCAAAGGCGTCTGCGGCGCGAGCAGCAGGAGCGCCGTCAGTGCACGGTATCGACCCGAGCTCGTCAATTCGCGCGGGCGGGCGCCATTAACTGAGTTGGCAACCTGGTCGTGGTTCTCCAGGTAGTTCACGAATGCGTTATGCGGCAGGTCCAGCGCGGGCGAACCGCGCGGCTTGCCCTGCCACCGCGATCGCTGACCTTGATAAAGGTAGCCGTACTTGATCGCGGAGATCAGCTCCTGCGGCGTGCCGAGATAGTCGCTGTAGTACGCTTCGTTCCGACCCGACAGCGCCACCCGCGCGCTGTGATGAAAGTCATCGTTCCAGAGGGCGGTCAGGCCATATCCCTTCCGCTCGCGCGGACGGACGATGATCGAATCCTGATACTCGTTTTCAGCCACGAAATAGAGATTGCGCGTGCCCGCTGCCTCTCGCGCGGCGATCACGATTGCCCCCAGGATGTGTTCCCTGGAATCGTCGAAGATCGACTGGGTGGCGTCGAAGCGGAACCCGTCGAAATGAAACTCGCTCACCCAGTAGCGTGCATTGCTGATGAAGAACTCGCGGACCGGACCGCTGAACTTGTCGTCGAAGTTCAGCGCGATGCCCCACTCGGTGTGATGGCGGCTGGACGAATAGTGCTCGGAGAACGCGCTCAGATAGTTCCCGTCGGGGCCAAAGTGGTTGTAGACCACGTCCAGGATCACCCCCAGGCCGAGGCTGTGGGCCCGGTCGATGAAGTGGCGCAGTTCGTCGGGCGTGCCGTAGAGGCGGGTCGGCGCGAACAGATCGACGCCGTCATATCCCCAGCCGAACCGCCCGGGGAAATCCGCGAGCGGCATGATCTCCAGGCAGGTGATGCCGATTCGGGCCAGCTCCGGCAACTCCCGTTCAGCGGAGGCGTAGGTCCCTTCGAGCGTGAAGGTGCCGACGTGAAGTTCGTAAAGCACCTGACCATCCGGCTTGATTCCGGGCCATTTCGCATCCGACCAGTTGAACTGTCGCGGATCGATGACCTGCGATGGCCCATGCGGCCCTTCCGGCTGAAATCGCGAGGCGGGATCGGGATAAAGCTGTTTCTCCTGGTCAAGTCGGAAGTGATAGCGCATGTTCGCCGGTCCCCCCGTCGCCAGCCCCGAAAAATACCCGCCCGGCTCCCCCTTCAGCACGATCGACTCGCCGGCATCGGGAACGACCTCAATGCGAGATCGGCGCGGCGCCCAGACGCGGAAGTGAACGCCGCCCTCGACCGGCTCGGCCCCGATGGGGAGCCGGCGCGTCGTGTTAGTATTCGTCGATGAGGTCACAGGCGCGGTTGTGGGATTGGATCCGTCCACGGCATTCACTCCTGATAGAAGGGTCCGTTAGCGTGCGAGCGGGGGGTCCGTGGGGCTGGGTTGGAGGGCACGCCGTGCGTCCTTGCGCAAGGCGTCCGCAGTGGCAGAGGTCAACTCCTGGCCGCTCTCTTCGGGGCGGATCGCGCGCAGGAGTGCAAGCGAACGGCCGAACAACGGATACGCTTCGCCGCCGCGGAGCACGCGCAGCGGCGCGTCCAGATCATGGGTGTCGAGCATCGTTTCCCAGACGTGCTCGACACGGGTCTGCGGCAGGGTGAAGCGAATCTCTTCCCAGTGCGCGTTCAGGACGAACAGAAGCGTATCACCCACGATCGGCTCGCCCCGCTCGTCCACCTCGTTGATGATGTCACCCGCAAGGCGCACGCCCAGGCTGCGCACGAAATCGGCGTCCCAGTTTTGATCCGACATCTCCTGGCCGTCCGGGCCGAACCAGGAAATGTCCTTGATGTTGGACCCGCGGATCGCGCGGCCCAGGAAAAATTTGCGCCGCTGCAAGACCGGCTGCTCGTGCCAGATCCGCGTGCAGCGTTTGGCAAACTGAAGGAAGCGTGCCTGGCGTTCATCCAGTTTCCAGTCGAGCCAGGAGGTCTCGTTGTCCTGGCAATAGGCGTTGTTGTTGCCGCGTTGCGTGTGGCTCAGCTCATCGCCGCCGCAGATCATCCCTACCCCTTCGGAAAAGAGGAGCGTCGCGAACATGTTGCGCTTCTGACGTTCCCGCAGCGCGATGATGTTCGGGTCATCGCTCGGGCCTTCGGCGCCGCAGTTCCAACTGTCGTTCTGGTCGGAGCCGTCGCGATTGTCTTCGCCGTTCGCCTCGTTGTGCTTGTGGTCGTAACTGACCAGGTCTTGCAAGCTGAACCCGTCGTGGCAGGTGATGAAGTTGATGCTGGCGTACGGCCGGCGGCCGTCCCGCTGATACAGATCGCTGCTCCCCGAAAGGCGGGTCGCGAATTCCGAGACGTGGCCCCCCTCTCCTTTCCAGAACTTGCGGACCGTATCGCGGTACTTGCCGTTCCACTCCGTCCAGAGGACTGGAAAGTTTCCGACCTGATAGCCGCCCGGGCCAACGTCCCACGGCTCGGCGATCAGCTTGGTCTGGGAGATGATCGGATCCTGGTGGATGATGTCGAAGAATGCGCCGAGCTTGTCGACCGCGTGCAGCTCCCGGGCGAGCGTGCTGGCCAGGTCGAAGCGGAAGCCATCGACGTGCATCTCGGTGATCCAGTACCGCAGGCTGTCCATGATGAGTTGGAGCACGCGCGGGTGGCGCATGTTCAGCCCGTTGCCGCAGCCGGTGAAGTCGGTGTAGTAGCGTTTGTCTTCCTCGAGGCGGTAGTAGGCCGAGTTATCGATGCCGCGCAGCGAGAGCGTCGGCCCCATTTCATTCCCCTCGGCCGTGTGGTTGTAGACCACGTCGAGGATCACCTCGATGCCGGCGGCATGGAGCGCGCGGACCATCATCTTGAATTCCTGGACCGACTTGCGCGGGGAGTGGGTTGACGCGTACGCCAGGTGCGGGGCAAAAAACCCGAGCGTGTTGTATCCCCAGTAATTGGTCAGCCCGCGTTCCAACAGGTGACGATCGTTCAGGTAATAGTGAACGGGAAGCAGTTCGACCGCCGTGATTCCCAGCCCTTGAAGGTGCTTGATGGAGGCCTCGGACGCGATGCCCGCGTAGGTGCCGCGCTGGTGCTCGGGCACATCGGGATGACGCGCGGTAAACCCCTTCACGTGACACTCGTAGATGAGCGTCTTGTGCCACGGCGTGCGCAACGGCCTGTCGTCGCCCCACGTGAATGCGGTATCAATGACGGCGGCGAGCGGCGCGAAGGCCATGTTATTGCGCTTGTCGAGCGAGAGGTCCTTCTTGGGATCTCCGATCTTGTAGGCGAACAGTGAGTCGTCCCAGGCGACATCCCGACCGATCGCTTTCGCGTAGGGGTCGAGGATCACCTTATTGGGATTGAAACGGTGCCCCTCGGCGGGCTCGTAAGGACCATGCAAGCGGAAGCCGTAGAGCTGTCCGGGCTCAAGATCTGGAAAGTAGCCGTGCCAGACGTGATCCGTGCACTCGGGAAGATCGATGCGCGTCGATTCCCTCTTCGCCTCCAAGCTGCTGAACAGGCAAACCTCGACCTTGGTCGCATGCTCACTGAAGAGCGCGAAATTCACACCAACACCATCCCATGTCGCGCCCAATGGGTAGGGACGCCCCGGCCAGACACGAAGCTTCATATTTCTCCGAATTCGATGCCGTACCACTCGACGCGACTCGGCGGCGGGCTGATGCGTGGCAAACAGGGTGCCGTAGTTTATGGGTCTTTCACAACTTATCTATTTCGCGGAGTTTGCCGCGGTTTGAATCGCTCTCCCCAACGACAGTGGACACCGTGAGCGCCAATGTAACGACAAAAGTTCTTCCAGGGTGGCTGCACCGTGACAGGGTGCTCCAGTTCAGCACACCGCCGTCGATTAAGGCACAATAACTTCCGCCTCCGGCCGTTCATTCGGTTGATTCATACGCTTGATTGGCTCTCAGGATTGCCAAAAGTGCCAAATCGATTGCAGGAGTGAAAATGTCTCGTCGCTCGATGCTCAAGCCCACGCTCGTTTACTTCCTGGCGGCGTTGTCCGCTCCGCTGCTGCCGCGTCGTGCATTCGCCGCGGCCGATGCCACCCTGGATAGCGCGGGCATCGAATTCTTCGAGAAGAAGATCCGTCCCTTGCTGACCAGCCAATGTTATAAGTGCCATTCAACTTCCGCGAGCAAGCTCAAAGGAAATCTTTATCTCGATAGCCGGGATGGACTGCTGAAAGGTGGCGACGGCGGCCCGGCGGTGTTGCCCGGACACCCTGAGCAGAGCCTGCTGATCGAGGCCATCAATTACACCAACGATGACCTGAAGATGCCGCCGAAGACACGGCTTCCCGCTGCCGCCGTGGCCGATTTAAAGCAGTGGGTGAAATCCGGCGCCGTCTGGCCTGGCGCATCATCTGGCGCGACGCCCGCTCCGGCGCGTCCTGCGTCGCCGCGTGTTCCGCCCGCCAACTACGAGAAGCTTCGCAAGGAACACTGGGCCTGGCAGCCAGTCACGACGCCGAGCGTCCCTGCCGTGCGCGACGCAAACTGGCCCCGAACTGATGCGGACCACTTTGTGCTCGCGCGGCTCGAGGAAGCGGGGATTCATCCGGTGGCGGATGCCGATCGAACAACGCTGATTCGCCGGGTGAGCTTTGATCTGACCGGGCTTCCGCCAACGCCCGAGCAGACCGCCGCATTCGTGAATGATCCATCGCCGAAGGCATTCGAAAAAGTCGTGGACCGTCTCCTGGCGTCGCCCGCATTTGGCGAGCGCTGGGGACGGCACTGGCTGGACGTCGTTCGCTATGCCGAATCGACCGGCTCATCGCGGAACTATCCCTATCCTTTCGCCTGGCGGTACCGCGATTACGTGATCGACTCGTTCAACAACGATAAGCGGTACGACCGCTTCATCACCGAGCAGGTTGCCGGCGACCTGCTCCCCTATGAGACGCCCAAAGAGCACAACGAGCAGTTGATCGCCACCGGTTTCCTGGCGATGGGCGTGAAGGACCTCAACGAGCGCGACAAGACGAAGTTCCTGATGGACAACGTGGACGAACAGATCGACACCACGACGCGCGCCGTCCTGGCGCTGACCGTCGGGTGTGCCCGCTGTCACGACCACAAGTTCGATCCCATTCCCCAGTCCGACTACTACGCCCTGGCGGGAATCTTCCGAAGCACCGACATCCTCGCCGGCCTGCACAACCGCCAGGGGGGCGGCAAGAAGGCGGCGGTGGATCCCACGATGCTCGTTCACCTGGACGGGCCGAGCGGCGTGGTCCCCGCGTCAGCCGTGGCAACGGCAGGGCCATCGCGCAACGCCGCATCGATGGCGGCTGATGCCCGGCGACTGGCGCAACTGCGCGAGGAACTTCGCAAGGCCGTCGCCCAGGCACAAACGCTTCGCGACGAAGCAGGCCCCGCCAAACGCGCCCAGCTCCGCGAAAAAGTGAAGGACGTGCGACGCATTCAGGCGGCGATCGATGAACTCGAAGGCGGCCCGCCCCTGACCCCAACAGAGGCCGCCGTGGCGGCGATGGGCGTGCGCGATGACGCGCGACCGGCCGACGCGCGCATCTGCATCCGCGGTGAGCCGGACGATCTGGGGGCGTCGGTCGCACGTGGATTTGCCGGGGTCGTCAACATTCCCGAAACACCCAAGATCGATCCCGCCCATAGCGGACGACTTGAACTCTCGCGCTGGCTCACCCATCCGGACAACCCCCTCACCGCCCGCGTGATGGCGAACCGGATCTGGGAGCACCTCTTTGGCGAGGGACTGGTGCGAACGGTCGATAACTTCGGATCAACCGGCGAGCATCCCTCGGATCAGGCTCTACTCGATCACCTGGCCCTCCAGTTTGAACATCAGGGTTGGTCCGTGAAATCGATGGTGCGAATGCTCGTGCTGACCCATGCGTACCAGCTCTCCAGCACAGTTGACAGCGCTGCCATGACGCTCGATCCCGGCAACCGGCTCACATGGCGAATGAGCCCGCGACGGCTCGACGCCGAAGAGATCCGCGATGCGGTCCTTTCCGCCTCCGGCACGCTCGATGGGGCCAGGCCGATCGCATCTCCGGTCATCGGGTTGGGCGCGCAGGAACTCCGCACCGGAGCGGCGGCGAACCTTTGGGCGGGAGACCGGCATCGCAGCGTCTATCTGCCGATCATCCGCGATCTGGTTCCGCCGGTGCTCGAGCTGTTTGATTTTGCCGAGCCGACGCTGGTGACCGGACAGCGCGACGTCACCACCGTCGCGACGCAAGCGCTGTTCCTAATGAACGACCTTTTCATGGTCGAACAATCGAAGCAGTTGGCGACACGCGTCCAGGGCGCACGGAGCAACGACCCGGCGCGGATCGATCTCATGTATCAGTTGAGCCTCGCCCGCGCCCCGTCATCCGCCGAACGAGCGCGGGCGCTGCGGTATCTCAACGAGCCGACGGCGGATCAGAAGCGGCCGGATCACTGGGCGTCGTTCGCGCAGGCCTTGCTGGCCAGCGCCGAGTTCCGCTACTTGAATTAGTTGTCTGTGTCCGGAAAGAGGAAGACTATGGTGGACCCTCGCATGTCGATCCCTCCCGTCGCCCAGGCGATCACACGCCGTGAGTGGCTGAAGGCCACGGGCTGCGGTTTTGGCTATCTCGCCCTGGCCGGCATCTGCGCGCAGGCCTCAGCGGCCGATGCGCCTGGGCCGGCGTACCTCAACCCACTGGCGGCCAAGCCGTCGCACTTCCGCGCGCGGGCCAAACGCGTCATCTTCCTGTTCATGCAGGGCGGGCCATCGCACCTCGATACGTTCGATTACAAACCCAAGCTCCAGCAGGACTCCGGAAAGGGAGGAGAACGCGGCAAGCTGCTCGGCTCCCCGTTCCACTTCGAGCGGCACGGGGCCGGCGGGCTCTGGATCAGCGAGCTGTTTCCGAACGTGGCCAAGCACGCCGACGAGCTGTGCTTGATCAACGGCATGCACACCGACAACCCGGCCCACCCGCAGGCGACAATCCAGCTCCATACCGGCAGCGCCACCTTTGTCCGACCGTCGATGGGCGCGTGGGTGCTCTATGGCCTGGGGACGACCAACCAGAACTTGCCCGGCTTCATCACGATCAACCCGCCGTCCGGACTGGGTGGAGCGCAGAATTACGGGAGCGGCTTCCTCCCCGCCTCCTACCAGGGAACGCGGCTCGGCGCTCGCGGCGAGATGGCCGATGTGAAAAGTCCCATGCCCGTCGCCGACCAACGGCGACAGCTCGATCTCGTCCAGGCGATGAACCGCGACTTTGCGCCGCGCTCTGGCGCGGCCGATCAGATCGATGGCGTGATTCAATCATTCGAGCTCGGCTTCCGCATGCAATCCGCCGTCCCCGAGCTTCTTGATATCTCGCGCGAGACGCCGGCAACGCTCCAGATGTACGGCATCGAAGGCGGCGTCGGCGCTCAGTTGCCCGAGCGCCTGAAGCGCGGCGGCGCGGGCGACAACTTCGCTCGCCAGTGCCTCATGGCCCGACGACTCGCGCAGGCGGGCGTGCGCTTCATCGAAGTCTGCCACCCCGGCTGGGACCAGCACAACAACCTGCACCAGGCGCTCACGCGCAACGCCCTCTCCACCGACCGCGCGATCGGCGCCCTGCTCACCGATCTCAAATCGCACGGGATGCTGGAAGATACGCTGGTCGTCTGGGGCGGCGAGTTCGGCCGCACGCCCACCGGCCAGAACGGCGATGGACGAAATCACAACAACCGCGGGTACTCAATGTGGATGGCGGGCGGCGGCGTGAAGGGTGGGACGTCCTGGGGCAAGACCGACGACTACGGCGCAGCCGCGGTCGAGAACAAGGTCCACACCCACGACCTGCACGCCACGATCCTGGCGCTCCTCGGACTCGATCACGAGAAGCTGACGTATCGATACGCCGGTCGAGACTTCCGGCTCACTGACGTGAGCGGGAACGTGGTGAAGGAAATCATGGCGTAGCGCGGCGTGACGCGTGCTGCATTCAACTCGTCGGTCAGCCCGCGCGCGGTCTGAGCGCATCACCGCATGGAGATCTTCCCTTCGATCGTCTCGATATCGGAATCGTTCACCCGATACCACCCGATGCGCAACACCAAATCGTCCTCGGCGAAGATGTCCAACACCTTATCGCGCGGGTCGCGATTAACCGCGATCGAGGCGTGGTTGTCGAGCCAGCCGCTTTGTTTGGACATCGCGTCGCCGGGGGACATCATGCCGATGTAGAGACCGTCGGCGTTGAAGTGATGGATCTTCGCCCCGTCGCCCTGGCCGGCCATGCATCCGCCGCCGCCGGGGATGCTATCGAGGCCCACGCACAACGCCGGCAGTTTCACCGCCCAGCGCCGGTTGCCGGAGGCGTCGTAGCGCACCAGCGTCGTCCCGCCCATCCAGAACGGGTTGTTCTTTGGCTGTGGCCATTGGTCGCTCCAGCCGAAGGCGTAGACCGAACCATCGTCGGCGTGCTGGGCCATGTTCGGCTGAAACTTCAGCGGTGTCGTGTCCTTGTGGATCACCTCGCGCGCATCTTTCCAGTCGTAAGTGGGATTGCCGCGGGCGTCGAGCGGGCCGACGGGGATCGTCCAGATGCCCTGCGTTTCGGTATTGGCGAACCAGATGTCGCCATGCGCGTCTACGTCCACGCCGAAGACCGAGTAACGACCCTCGCCCGGCTTCTTGAACCAGTTGATCTGATCGGCCTTCGGGTCGGAATCACCGACGGCATCGTGCCACGTCCACTGGCCCAACTGCTTCCCCTCCTTCTCCCCGTCCGGCGAAGGGGATCGCCCGCCGACAAGGGCCGCAAGCCGGAATGCCCCCTTGTCGACGCGATAAACCTGCACGCCATCGCCGGTGCACATGAAGAAGAAGGTGTTGTTGCCGAAGCGGATGGCGCGCGGCACGCCGTGCGGGTCGGAGTAGAACTGGCGCGGGCCGGCGTAGCCGCTCCCCGCGTATTCCCATTTGCCCGCGTTGTGATCGAGCAGGCGGAAGTTGTGGGAAGTCATCGAGTAGAACGCATCGGGATCGTGGGCTCCGTAGTTCCCGAGCGAGACGAATTCGGTTCCGAATTGTTCCCAGAAGAGCCTGTGGTCCGCTGACCATCGCGCCACGCGTGCGCCGCCGATCGGCTCGGTCTGCACCGTCGCCAGGCCTCCGTCGGGTGAAAAGGCGACGCCACGGATGCGGAAGAAATGGGACGCATCACGATCGCCGACCTTGGCCCTCACGCCGAGCGTGCTTTGCAGGACGGCGTGGTTGTTCGTGACCGCGAAGATCTTCACCTGCCCCGCCGTGCTATCGGCAATCGCCAGGTCCCCTTTAGGGCCGATGGACATCGCCTCGATCTCACCCAGGTCAGTGATCGGCTCGGCGACCTTCGCACCTTCCATGCTGTAGACGGTGACCAGGTGATGTTCATGCCCCACCCACAATTGTCCCTTGGCGTCAACCGCGAGCGCCTGCGGCAGCTCGACTTTCATCTCGCCGCGTGGCTCGCCGGTTGCCTTGTCGAACTTCAGTACGCGATTGCCGAGGGCATCAGCGCAGAAGATCGTGCCGTCGTAGATCGTCACCGCGCGCAGGGGATATTTGAACAGCTCCTCCTGCGACTCGGGCGTACCGGCCGGCATGCGTTTGCTGGGCCACTCGTAGATTTGGATGTGCCCATCCGCGTTGTTTGCCTTCGAGAATTTGGCCTCCTTACCGTCCTTCCGGTAGAAACGCTGGATCTGCTGCGCTTCCTTCCAGGTCGGGTCGGCCCAGCCGCCCATGCCGCAATAGATGTACTGATCGTCAACGGCAATCGAGTACGGCGCGCCGTTGGGGTGACCGTTGCGCATCACGTACTGCGCGTCGAAGAGAGACTTGCCGTCTTTGTCCCATACTTTGAAATCCGCACCGGCTTCGTCCCAGCCATTCGCGCTGTAGATGTTGCCGTCGGAATCCACCGTCACGGAAAGCATGCTGGCCGGCGTGTGATGTTGCGGATCGGGCGGAAGGCCGCTGTTACCGATCGCACCGACGTTGCGGTAGATCGCCCGGTTCGCAGCCACCTTGAAGTGGTAATCCCGCGCCGGCACATCATGTCCGTAATCATCTTTGCCGTCCCACGTGCGCGTGTACCGGCCGGCGTCGAGCTTCTGGATCGTCCAGAGCACGCGCAGCAGTTTGCCGTCGGCGGAGAAGATGCCGGCGCTGGTGTTGGCCGCTTTCGGCACGGTGAAATCGAAAGAGACGTCCGCTCCCCGCACGACTCCTTCGCGCGCCAGCGCCATCGCCACGATCACCGAAATGATGAATTTTATCCGCATAATGACTCTTCCCAAAGCAATGGTCCCTTCACGCAACGCCATCGGATGCCCAACGTATTACCTTCACCTCAAACGATGGACTGAACTTGATGCAATTCCGCCTACTTATCGTTCTCCTCGGCTTTGGGCTGGCGCTCGGCGGCATGGTTCGGCCCTCCGCCGCCGACAACGAGATGCTCGACCCGGACAACCTCAAGCTCCTGGGTTGCACGCCGCCTGACCTGAATTACCAGGTCATCAAGGTCGGCAAGCCTGGCGCGATCTTCTACCCCGGCGAAGAGGCAGTGTTCACCGTGCAGGTGACGCGTAAGGACGCGCCGCTCACATCCGTCACGATCGGCGTGCAGGAAGTCTCCACGCGGCAGGGAAAGCTTTACGACCAGAAGCCGATGGGGTGGAGCATGACGCCTCCGCCCGTCGTTGACGTGATCGGGAAGCGTGAGACGGTCGACGTCCCTGTCACGATTGACGATAAGCCGGGTGCAACCGCACGCATCGACGTCAAGCTTCCGCTGCCGCAACGTTACAGCTGTTATGTCATCACCATCGCCCCCAATGGGCAGAACGCGCAGTTCCTTGGCTCGGCGCTGCGGGCGATGAAGCCGATCGATGGCTTCAGCACCGACGTCCCGATGATGGCCGAAGGGGGCAGCTTTCTCGAAGGAGGCTTAACTGATGAGAGCCGAAAGAGCCCGCAGGCCCGTCGCGAGCGTCTGGCGATCCTGACCCGGCTGGGAATCAAGGCGGCACGATGGGAACTGCCCGGCATGTGGGGATGGAGCAAGAAGACCGGCGAGATCGACTGGAGCCACCTCGACGAACCGCTGCAGATGATGGAGGAGGCGAAGATCAAGCTGGTGGTGACGCTCGGCGCAGTCTCCTATGAGGCAATGCCGTTCACCGGTCCGACGCCGGGGATCGTCAACTGGATGCAGGATCACACGCCGACCGATGCCTACCTCGACACCTACAGCAATTGGGTCTTCGAATTCTGCAAACGGTTCGGGAAGAACGGCAATGGCAGCCTCTGGGCGATAGAGTGCTGGAACGAACCGTGGGAGCCGCTCTCGACCTCCGGCTGGGAGAGCGACTCCCCTCACTATCGCGCCGTCTTCAAGGCGATGGCGGACGGCATCCACAAGGCGAACGCCGGCGTCAGCGCCGTCACCGCCGGCTCGACGATGAACCTGGAGGACAAGTTCCTGACGGGGGACGATCGTGCGGAGTGGATGAGCCGGATCGACATGATCAGCGACCACTACGTGATGCCCCCCAACAACTACGGCTCCATGCTCATGCGCAAGTGGGGCAACAAGCCGGTGATTGAAACCGAGACGTGGGGCGCGTCCACGGAAATGCTCGCGTTTCAGTTCGTGACGCAGTTCCTCGCGTGCGGCGACAAGATGATCGACCCGATGCAGTCGCCGATGATGTACTACAACACGCCGGGCGGTACCGACGAGTTTCGCTTCCCCAAGCCGGCATCGCTGGCGGCGAACGTGCTGAACGTTTTCCTGACCGGGCGTCCGTTCCAGCGCATGCTCTTCCTTCAGCACCTCCCCTTCGCATTTCAGTTTGGGAAGGATCCGGATGCGGTGGTGATCGTGCTGGGACGACTGCGGCCGAACCTCTCCGCCTTCGGCGGCGGGACGACGGACAGTATCTGGTGGCAGCTGAATCGCACGCCGGGCGGAACGATCGCCGTGGACAACGCCGATGGCCAGCTCGAAGCCTATGACATGGCCGGCAATCGGGCGTTCGAGCATGACAAGACGATCACGATCCCGATGGACTTGCAGGGCTGGTTTCTCCGCTCGCCCAAGGGTGGCGTGGCGCTGATTTCCAAACGATTGCAGGAAGCGAAGATCGACGGCGCCCGGCCGGTGGAGATCATCGCCCACGACCTGGGAGCGCAGGTGGGCGCGGGCACCCGGATGACTGTGACGCTTCACAACCTGCTGAACCGCCCGATCAACGGCGCCCTCTCGATCACCGCGCCGAGCGGCATCACCCTCAGGGCGGACAAAGCGAACGTGGAACTTAAGCCAGGTGAGCAACACGATGTGGAGCTGGAGATGACCTCCGGCACCTCGTCGGCGGCCAACGCGTACGATTTTGCTTACGCGTTCGACAGCGACGCCGGAAAAGCAGAATGGAAAGAGACGCTCCACGTCCTGCTCGCCCCGCGGGCGACGAAGACAATCGACGGCAACCTCGATGACTGGAAGGACGAGCCGGGCGTTCCCGTTCGTGCGACCGCCAAGAAGGCGGATGCCACGCTTCAGGCATGGCAGCCGTTCAACAAGTTTGTCGAACAGCAGCCGGACGGGAGCTACGCGGAGCTGAAGGCGGCTTACGACGACAAGTTCTTCTATATCGCCGCCCGGGTTTACGATCCGGCGCCGCAGACGCCGCACGTGCGCCTGGCGACGTGGGACCAGGACCAGTATTTCTATAGCAGCAAGGACAACGAGTTCTGCGAATCGCTCAGCGAGTACAAGAGCTGCTTCTACAACCCCACCGATTCCCAGAGCGAGCAACGCGCCCACGCCGATCCGAAGTGGCCGGCGCTCGAGAAGCTGGCGCAGAGCCGGCCGGAAATCCTCGGCGCGCTGAAGAGCGGGATGCTCAGCTTCTACTGGTCTCGCAAGGGCGGCAACACGCCGATCGACTGGTCCAAAGCGCCTCACGTTTACAAGAAGGACTTCGCCCCTGACAGTCCGTACAACGGCAATGGCCTGCAGTTCGCCTTCAACGTGGTGCCGGGGTACGAGGGACACGATCTGGTCGTGGATACCGATCGCGTGACGGACGGCTTCCATGCCATGCCGGATACTGATTACGAATACGCCGCCTACGCCTGCACCGACGGCAAGGCCGAACTGTGGCGTTTGCTCGCGCCGGGCGTTCCCCGCGGGCACTATTTCCCGCGCCAGGCGCGGTCGAAGCTGGACCAGGGCCCGGTCGATGGGGGCCAGTGCATCGTCAAGCGCGTGGGGAACATCACCAACTACGAGATCGCAATTCCCTGGAGCGAATTGAAGGAATGGAAGCCGCAAGCCGGACATTCGTTTGGCTTCACCTTCCGCGTCAACAAGGCGAGCGGGCCGGCGCTGGTCTTCGGCGAGAACAAGAGCGCGACGAAGACCAACGGCCTCACGCTTCATCCCTACTGGAGCGGCCAGCCAAGTTCCACCATTCAATGGACCTTAGGAAACTGAGCTCGATGACAATGAATATGCCCCGTCCCACGCCGCGGATCGTCGCCATCATCTCCATTGTCGCAGCACTGCTTGTGCTCGGCTCGACACATGCGTCGCTTGCGGCTCCGCCTCCGCCGACCGCGGCTCCGTCTCAGGAGCGCATCGTCAACCTTGGCGATTCCATCACCGATGGCCAGACCTACGCGCTCATGGTCGAGCAGGCGCTGCGCGAGGCTGGTAAGCCGGTGCCGCGGTTCTTCGGCGCGGGCATCGGCGGCGACACCGCCGCGGGCATGCTCAAACGGCTCGATCGCGACGTGCTCGTCCATCATCCCACGCTGGTGATGCTGAGCTGCGGGATCAATGACGTCGCGGGCGGCGTGAAGCTGTCGGACTACGAGGCGACCGTGACCGCCATCGCTGAGCGCCTCAAGGCGGCCAACGTCCGCCTGCTGATCCTGACCACGACCAACCTCGCTCCCGACCGCGCTGCCATCGAACCGTCCCTCCAGCGGGCGAATGCCGCTTTGCACCGTGTCGCCGCCAAATACGACCTGAAGGTGGCCGAGGTGTATGACCGGATGCAGGAGGCGCGGAGTAAGGAAGACACGATGTGGCTGGACGGCGTTCACCTCAACTTCGCCGGCTATCGCCACATGACCCGCGCCGTCCTCGATTCCCTGGGCGCCGCCGACGTTCCCGTGCCGACTGAGCAACATCTGGAGCTGATTCCCGGCGTCGTGCGCACCTGGAAGGTCCTTCCCCTGCACGAGGCAAGGCCGCCGCTGGACGAGAAATCCGTCGCGGTGCTGGCAGTCAACAATGAATGGAAGGCCTATGCCCTGCCCGAGCAGAAGAAGCCCGACAATTTCTGGCTCGATCAGGAACGCCGCCGCGGCGTCTCGGTTTCACTTCAGGCGGAGTTCGGGCCGGCCAAATCGTTCATCGCGATCCACGATATCGACGCTCCCAAAGCGCGTGACGCGTGCGTGAACCTCGGGGCCGACGTCAAGGCTGTCTGGTTCAACGGCAAACGTCTCTATGGTCCCGGGGACCCGTCGCACGGCTGGCATCCGGGGTCTTATCGGGTCCCGGTGCGCCTCCAGGCGGGACTCAATCGAATCGTGGTCGAAACCGAGTCGCGCTTCTTTATCGGCGTGACCGACACGGCGGACTGGTAGGATAAACGTTGGCGTGATTCGTTGGGTCTTCCGTAAGATAGCGGCGCATCCGATCGACATTAACGCGCACGAATCAAACGGGAGGCCCGATGAACCGGTTCAAACCGATCGTACTGATTGTCGCCCTGCTCCTCACCTCTACCGCCGCACGCCCGGCCGAGCGAACTTCCCGGGCCATCCCGGATGGGATCAAGGATTACGTGAACGACCAGACGTTCGTGGTCGTTCACGTTGACACGACTGCGGCTGATCCGCCGGCCATCAAAAGTTTTCTGCTGAACGCGGCGAAATCCTCGAGCCTCGACAAGGGGGAGGCCGACGAGCTGAGTACCTTGCTGCGTTCCAACCTTCAGAAGATGGATCGCTGGGTCGCGGACTTCAAAGCCGCAGGCGGGCGCGAGATGTACGCCCTGGTGACGACACGATCGCCGGAGAAAGGCGAGGCGCCGTTGCTGATCGTCCCGTTGCAGAAAGAGGACGGCAAGCCGGCTGACGCCGAAGCGATCGCCGGCTTACTTCGGACCGGCGATCCGAAATCTTCTGCCAAACAAACCGATAGCGGCCCACGTGCCGCGGCAGTCCGGATCACGGATAAGGCGTTGTTGTTCTCCGAGTCCCAGACGCTGGATGCATACACTGGGCTAAAGCCTTCGCCGCGCCCGGATCTGGCCAAAGTGCTCGCCGCGATTGAACCGGGGACGGTGCAAGTTGCGCTCGTGCCGACTGACGAGGTTCGACGCGTGGCGATTTCAGCCTTGCCCCAGCTTCCTGACGCAATCGGCGGAGGTAGCGGCGCGCTGATAACTGAAGGCGTGCGCTGGGCCGTGCTGAGCCTCTCGTTACCGCCTCACCCGTCACTTCATCGCCTGATTCAGACGAAAGACGCTGAGTCGGCGAAAGCGTTGGCTGAGCTGTACGCCAAGGTCGTGAAGCTCGCACAGGGCAACGCCGATTTCGCGCCGGGGGCCGCGCTACTCGTATCGCTCACTCCGAAAGTGAGCGGCGATCAGCTTCTGCTCGATCTCGATGCAAACCAGTTTAGCGCCGCCGTAGCGCAGTTCATGCCCGCGTACCAGAAGGCGCACCGTCAGGCCGACCGGATTCTCTCGATGAGCAACATTCGACAGATCGTGGTGGGCATGACGATTTATGCCAACGAAAATCAGGGAAAGCTGCCCGACAGCATCGACGCGATCATTAAAGCCGGGTTTTTGGGCGACAAGACCAACCCGGCGTATACCACGCTCTTCGTCAATCCCCGGCTACCCGGGCGCACTCCGGGCTACATCTACATCAAAGTGGCCGACACCATGCCGGCCGTAAAAGATCCGTCTCGCACGGTCGTTCTCTACGAAGCCTTCGACGATTGGAAGGATGGAATTGACGTAGGCTTTGCCGATGGGCACGTTGAGTTCATGGCGGACAAGGCGGAGTTCGACAAGCTGCTCAAAAGATGACTCCGTTGCCATGCTGGGAAATGACCCGCCTCGCCCCGTCTCCCACTGGCGCCCTGCACCTGGGGAATGCGCGAACCTTCCTCATCAACTGGCTGGCGGCGCGCCGGGCCGGTTGGCGGGTGCTGCTGCGTATCGAGGACCTCGATGGTCCGCGCACCAAGCGCGGTGCAGACACGGGTCTTATCGATGACCTTCGCTGGCTTGGCCTCGACTGGGATGAAGGACCGGTCTACCAGTCATCTCGAATGGGCGCCTACGCGGGCGCGATCGAGCGACTGATCGAGAACGGCAACGTCTACCCATGTATTTGTACTCGCAAAGAAGTGGAACTGGCGGCGAGCGCGCCTCACCTCGAGGACGGAGCGACGATCTATCCCGGCACCTGCCGGAATCGTTTCGATTCGATGGATGCCGCCCGAGCCGCAAGCGGGCGAGAGCCGGCGCTGCGATTTCGGGTTCCCGCGGAGCGGATTGAATTTCGGGACGCATTTCGCGGCGTTATTCAATATGACCTGGAGTCACTCGGCGACTTCGTCGTCGCCAAGGGAGACGGCACGCCTGCCTATCAGCTCGCGGTGGTCGTGGACGACGCCGCGGCCGGCGTCACCGCCGTTGTTCGCGGCGATGACCTGCTGGACTCGACGCCTCGGCAACTGCTGATCTATCGCGCCCTTGGAATGTCGAACCAGATCCCCCGCTATTGGCACCTGCCTCTGGTCACGGGAACCGACGGACGCCGACTCGCCAAGCGACATGGCGACACACGACTGGGCCATTACCGATCGAAGGGCGTCACGGCGGGGCGAATGCGTGCCATAATCTTGCGGTGGTCTGGCTTGGAATCGGGCGAAAGTGAAATCGGAATCGAGGAAGCAATCCGCCGTTTTGACTTCGCCCATATCCCGCGCGTCGCGATCACGTTCACGCCGGAAGACGATGCATGGCTCGTTGGATCGAGTGGGCGATCGCGCTGATATAGCCGCCGGATTGGAAACGGGGTTCGTGGCGCGGATACTCTCCGGCTCGCGATGAACCCAGAGAGAGGCCCTTCCCAACTTCATCCCGCTCAGATCGAGCAGGCCGCGTCGCGCGAGCAGGCAGTGCGGGCGCTGATGAGCGGCGAGCGCACCGGCCCGGGTTCAACGGTGCAGCGCGGCGCACTGAGCGCGCTGGAACCGATTTACGCTGGCGTCCTGTGGCTGCGTAATCGACTCTACGATGTCGGACTCCTTCGGTCCCACCGTTTGCCTCGGCCCGTCGTCAGCGTGGGGAACATCACGACGGGCGGAACGGGAAAGACGCCGGTCGTCGAATTCCTGGCGCGAAGCCTGCGCGATGCCGGCCTGCGCGTCTGCATCCTTTCCCGTGGCTACAAATCAGCCGGAGGTGTTTCAGATGAACAGCGCATGCTGGAGGACGCGCTCAACGGGCCTGGGCTGGCGCCGGTCCGAATCGTCGTGAACCCGAATCGCACCGCCGGCGGCCGTTCGGCAATCGCCGCCGATCCGTCCATCGACCTTTTCCTCCTCGATGACGGCTTCCAGCATCGCGCGGTCCATCGCGATCTGGACATCGTATTGATCGACGCGCTGGAGCCGTTCGGATATGGCCACGTCCTGCCGCGCGGGATGCTACGCGAGCCGTTGAGCGGACTGGCCCGCGCCGGCACGGTCATCATCACGCACGCCGATCAGGTGGATGCGGAGGCACTGACACGAATCGAATCGGTCCTCCATCGCTACCGCCCCGCCATCCCAATCTATCGATGTGCGCACGTGCATCGCGCTATGCGTTCTGCCGATTCACCCGTCGAGATTCCGCTCGCCGACCTGGGCCGACGGCGATTTTTCCTGTTCTGTGGAATCGGCAATCCCGGCGCGATGCACGCGCAATTGAGAAAGTGGGGCAAGACCTACGTCGGCCACCGCTTCTTCCCCGATCATCATCACTACAGCGCACCCGACTTGATCGAGCTTCGTATTCAAGCTGCCCAGGTCGGAGCGGAGGTGCTGGTCACGACGGAAAAGGACTGGGCGAAACTCGCCACGCTTGCCGAACGCGGTCCCGAGCTAATCCCGGTTATGCGCGTGGCGTTGACGATTCAGTTTTCCGGCGGAGGGGAAGAAGCGCTCATCGGAAGGGTTAAGTCGGTGCTTGGCCAACGGCCCTAAATCAGCGCAAAAAAAAGGCTGCACGGTGGAGGGTAAATCCCGTGCAGCCTGGCGGAGGAGGAAACGAGGACTGTGAAAAGGCCGGTGGCGACCGAGGCGGCGAATCATGCCACCTGCTTCAGAACCTCCCGCCCGACGGCCACCGCCGGGACCCACAACACGCTGGTAAACCCCTGCTTACCGACTTCAACCCCATGCGAAGCGTAATCTGTAAACCATTGCCCATCTGCCATGTAGCGGAAGCGATATTCCCCGCTGCCCAGCGAGGCGATCGCCTTCCACCACCCGTCACCCAACGGCCTCATCATCATGCCGGAGGCGGCGCGGTCAAAGTCCCCACGACCCGCACTTCTTTCGCATCCCGGCGGAAAAAGCTGAATTCGACGCGGCCATCTTCCTTGATGCTTGTCATACGATCCGTCCCTTCGTTAAGATGCTAGATCAAACCTCGTGCCACCCTGCGAAAGTGGGGTCTGGAACGGGCGTTCTGGCCACTGCCCGCATGGCCGAATCCGCGAAATGCGGCCTCAAACGCCTGCCTTTGTTCCGGCGGAAAAATCCGCGAACAAACGGGAGGGGCAGCCTGTAGACCGCCGATACTCACCTGTACCGGCGGCGAAACAAGCGGCAAGCCGCCCGTGTCGTGCCTACCGAGTGCGCAACTTTTGACCCCGCTGAACGGATTCATGCGGCAACGACCATGATGCGAAGCGCGATCGCGTTGACCCTGTGTGCCATCGCCGCCGCGGCATCGAGCTGCGCGCCACCGCCGCCCCCGCGGCAGACGACCACGCTCGAGCCGACCCCCGCCACGCTTCACGCGGTCGACCTCTCTGACTCGATGCAGCCGATCGCGTCAGACCGCCCCGTCTCCCTCACGGCCGCCCGCAACGAATGGACAAGCTTCGCCCTCCAGGTGAGCGAGATCCCGCAGGCCGATGGGTACTGGGTGCGCTTTCACGAGCCGCAGTTTGAGTCGGCGAATGCCGCCATCCCCCTCAGCGCCTTTGAAACTTACGAAGTGCTCCCGATGCCGGTGGACCTGGACCGGGCGGGATTCGTCCGGCATACGGGGCTCAGCACCGCAAGCCGGAATTTGCCGCGCGCACTGCTGCCGGCTGCGGTCGATCCGACCGGTGCGCTGAACCTTCACACCCTTCGCGATCCCGCGCGCCCGACCGATCCGTCGTCGCGCCTGAGCGGTCCGCATGGTCAGGCGCTCCTCTGGGTTGACTTGCACGTGCCCCCCACCGCCGGCGCCGGCGACTACGGAACGACGGTCGATCTCATGCGGGCCGGCGATCCCAAGCCCGTCGCATCGGTTCCGCTTCACCTGACCATTTACGATTTCACGCTGCCGGACGAGCGTCACCTGAACATTATCGGGCAGATCGGATGGGACCGGCTCAAGCAGCTTTATGCCGATGAATTTGAGGCGGTGCGTCCCCGGCTGATCAACCGCACTGATCCGCGCTACGCCGGCACCGTCACGATCCTCGACCAGCTCGTCACGCTCGCGCAGCGGCACCGGACGGCGGTCGTGATCCCGAACCTCCAGCCCACCGTCAAATGGGATCAGCCAGGCCAGCCGCCGACGATAGACTGGCGCGACTTTGACTCGCTGATCCGCCCGTGGATGCAGGGGACCGGGTTTGCCGATCACATTCCGCTCAGCTACTGGCCTTTGCCCGAGGCGGAGTTGTTGGAGCGTTACGACCGCAAATCGCAGCTCGACTACTGGTCGCAGGCGGCGGTGCACTTCGATCAGAATGACTGGCTCAATCACACGGCGGTCTCGCTGGCCAAGATCACGCCGGGACGTGCTGGAACTGAAGAGAGCATCGATCTGTCGGCCCAGGCCGCGGAGATCCTCGCGGTCCACCCGCGCATCCGGGTAATGCTTCCGCTGGAAGAAGATCAGGTGCAGTTGGCCGGGGCCAACAACCCCAAGCTCATCGATCCGGCGACAACGTCCCGGCTGCTTTCCTCCTGTCCGAGCCTCGTCTTCGCGACGCCGCCCAAGGACGATTGGCCGCCCGGCGTGGCGCATCCCGAGCATTGGCTCCGCACGGATCTTCCGGGGATCGTGCCCTACGCCGGCGCTGGCGGCAGCGAGCGGGACGTGCGCCTGTGGGCGTGGCTGGCGTTCCTCCGCCGGGCTCATTTCATCCAGTGGGACTCCGCGGTTCCCGCGGTCGCTTCTCCCACCGAGCCGGCCGATCCGGGCCAGCTCGTCTGGTTCTATCCGGGCAAGTGGTTCGGCCTGGCCGAGCCGGTGGCGACCGTGCAGCTCAAGTGGCTGCGCCGTGCCCAGCAGGATTACGAGTATCTCTGGCTCGCCCAGGAACGGGGTGAGATCATCAACGCGATGCAGATGGCCCGGCTGATCACCAAGCCGGTGGAGATCGCGCCGGGGCAGTTGCCCGACCCCACGTATTCGCTGATGAGCGGGACGACGGATGTGAAGGCCTGGACCGACGCACACGAGTTGCTGGCGCGAAGCGTGCTCCTTCGTCAGCCCGAGAAGCCCGTCGATACGGAGGCGCAGCGCGCCCTGTATATCCAGACGCTCCAGTGGGCCCGGCCGCAGGAGCGCCCGCTGCTGATGGGCCGCACCGCCGACTGGTCCTGGGATGATTCCAAGAAAGGTGGCGACTGGATCAAGCTGCGCCTGGGGATGAACATATACAACGCCTCGGACGACACGCCCGGCGGCAACGTGCTGCATTGGGCGGAGCTGCCGACCGGCTGGGAAATTCACCCGCAACCGATGCAGATCCCGCTGCTGAAAACCTATCACGTACTCAGCGCAACGATGGACGCCCGGTTCGACGCGCTGCGCACGACGACTGCTTCGCGGCAGACGATGGAGATCGACTTCGTCGATGGGTTCACCAAGGTCGCCAGCCCGCTGAAGATGGTCTTGCCGGTCGCCGCCAGCGCCCGGCGCGAGGGACGCCTCTCGATCGATGGCTCGCTTGAGGATTGGGATCCGGTCTACTCGGTGCAGGACGGGCCGATGGTGGTGATGCTCAATCGCCCCACCCTCCAGCGGCAGGACGTGCAGATGGCCTCAACCTCCTCGAAGGTGTTCACGGGGTGGGCCGATGAGAACTTTTACCTCGCGTTCGCCCTGGAAGGGATCGCGGGCGAATCACACCGCACGCAAAACTTCGTCACCTACAAAGACCGCCGGGCATGGGGAGAAGATTTGTGCGAGGTGATGATCCAGCCGGTCTACGGCGACGCCTCGAACACACTCGGCTCGGTGCTGCACATCATCTGCAAGCCGAACGGCGCTCAGTGGGTGGAGCGTAAAGTTGACCCGCGCGTCAACCGAAACCCGTGGCAACCGGTCGAGGGAAGCGGCATCCGATACGCCGCCACCACGCCGACGGGAATGAAGTGGAACGGCGAACTGGCCATTCCGTGGAAGGTCATTGCCGATCCCAATCGTGGTTCGCCGGTGCTGATCCGCTTCAATTTCGTTCAGCACCGCACGGCGACGGGCGAAAGCGCGAGTTGGTGCGGCCCGATCGACTTCGGCCGCGACGACAGCCTGATGGGCGCGCTCTACCTCCGCAATGGCTCGGAGGGAGCGGGCGTAAATGACATCGTCCGCTCGTCGGACAGCCCCTACGCCCCGCGGATCCCGTAAGCGTGGCATCCGGTGAAGATCGCAATCGAAAGCCTTACAACTCCCATCCCTTCCTTCGCTCGCATTTGATCAGGCGATCCGCATCGGGGGCGTTCGTGCACCGGATCTTCTCCGGATCCCATTCGAGCTTCTTGCCGATGCGCCAGGCGACGTTGCCAAGATGGTTCGCCTCGGTCAGCGGTCCGGCGTAGTCGAAGTGGGCCGAGGCCTGGTTGCCCGCCTTGCACGCCGCTATCCATTCCGCGTGATGCTCGAGCAACGGCGGCAATGGCGGCAAGTTCGAAGGGGCTAGCGGAGGCTGCTGGGCCGTACTTCCCTGGGGTGGCAGCAGAACGTACTTGTCGTAACTCGACAGCAGCATTCCCTTTTCACCGATGAACAGGCAGCCATCGCCCCACTTGGGAATTCCGCCGTCCGTCCAGATCCGTGGCTTGCTCTCTCCCTGATACCACGTGAGCTTGACCGGCGACAGCGCGCCGCGGACGCCGTATTCGTAGGTCGCGCTCATCGACGCGGGGGCGATCTCCGGATGCGCGGGCGGCGCGCCGGGCGGAGCCGCGGCCTCGATCGTGCGCGGCGCGTCGAGCTGGAGCGCCCAGAACGGCAGATCGTTCCAGTGGCTTCCCAGGTCGCTCATCGTCCCATTTCCGAAATCCCACCAGCGGTACCATTTGGGTCCCGGCGTATAAACACTGTTGTACGGCCGCTGCGGCGCCGGGCCGAGCCACAGGTCCCAGTCGAGGTACTCGGGCGGCGTCATCGCTTCCGCCGGGCGCTCCGTGGCGTAAACGATATCGTGGTTTCGCTTCGCCGCCTCCTTGCTTTGCAATCCCCACGCCCGAGAAACCCAGACATGCGCCTCGCGCACCGGTCCGACAGCGCCGGACTGGATGAGCTGCGCCACGCGGTGATAGTTTTCGCCGGCGTGGATCTGGATGCCCATCTGCGTCGTCACCTTGGCCTCGGTGGCGGCAAGCCGGATCTGCCGCGCTTCCCAGACATCATGCGTGAGCGGCTTCTCGCAGTAAACGTGCTTGCGGTGCCGCAGGGCGAGCATCGTCGCCATCGCGTGCGTGTGCTCGCAGGTGCTGACGACCACCGCGTCAATATCCTTGGCAACCTCGTCAAAAAGCTTGCGAAAGTCGGAAAATCCCTTCGCTTTCGGATGAGCGGCCTTGCCGGCATCGACGTACTTCGAATCGACGTCGCAGACCGCGACGATGTTCTCAGACGACACCGCCCCCATGTTCGCCCCGCCCCGCCCGCCGGCCCCGATGATCGCGATGTTCAGCTTGCTGTTGAGGTTCTGGCCGCGCAGGAACGCGGGCGCCGCCAGCGACGATGCGGCGGCAGCCAACAAGCCGCGGTTGAACCTACGACGGCTCGGACGAGACGAACGGATAGCATCCATGATGGACTCCCTGGATGTGAACGACTGCTACGGTCAGTTCGCGCTCGCCAGCGCGGCTCAATTCCCTGCGGCGATGAGATCAAAACGGCGGGCGAACTCCTTGAACGGCAACCCTTCTTCTTCGATGCTGCCCCAGCCGTCGTAGGAGACTTCGTCGAGCGCTGATCGGACGGCCGGCCAATCGATGCTCCCATCGCGGAGGTGAACGAAGTTCCCGCCGTGCCCGTCGGGATTAAGCTTAAAGTCCTTGAAGTGCAGCTTGATGATCAGGTCTTTTCCGAGCGTGCGGATCCAATCCTGCGGCGGCTGGTACTTCACGTGATTGCCGATGTCGAAGTAGCTCTTGACCCACGGGTTGGCGAACGACGTGACGAACGCCTTGTAAAAGGCCGGCTTTACCCACAGGTTGTTCCAGACATTTTCCAGCCCCACAATCACCTTCAGTTCTTCGGCAAGCGGAATCAGCTTCTCGACGCAGGTGCGGGACGTGTCGGTCGCGCGATTCTGGGCATCGATGTACGCCTGGTACTTGCTGTTGTCTCCTTTGACGACGCGAGAAACGTGCAGCGTCTTCTCGTCGAACTCGATATCGAACTCCCACGGCTCGGGCATCGGTATCCCGCCGACGCGGCATGGCACCAGCAGGATGTCGTCGGCGCCGTAGACCTTGGCGGTTCGCATCGCGGCGCGTGCGCTCTCCACCGAGTCGGCGACTTTCTTCGGGTCCTCGCTGTTAAATTCGACCCAGCCGCGCATGACGGAGTGGATGCGCATGCCCACGCGGTCCGCCACCGCACGGCGCCCCTCGGCTTCCTTGTCCGGGCAGACGTGGCGCGATTCGACGCCCTCGAATCCCGCCTCTTTCAGTGGCGTGAGCGTCGCCTCCGTCACGGGACCGATGATCATCGCCTTGTGAAGTTTGCTGTGTGTGAATTCCTGCCCGAACGCGCGAGTTGCGCCCGCCGCACAAGCGGCCAACGCGGCGGCCGATGATGCCAGGACGCTGCGCCGCGTAATTCGTGATTCCGACATGCCCGCACCCTCGCCGTGAAGACCCCCATCCCCCGCGACCCGCCGCACTGTTGTTACCGGGGGCATCGCCGGCGCGTTGAGACGAGCGCTCGCGAGTGACGTCCACGGGCCTGGCGCTAGACTTCGGGCAGCTCGTAACCTTTGCGGCGCTCGCGAGTGCGCCAGCCGTTCGCCTCGGCGTCGCCCGGGAACTCCCACTTCTTCGCGTCCCAGGTGAGCTTGCGACCGTGCCAGTAGGCGAGGTTCACCAGGTGGCAGACCGTCACGCTGCGCGCGCCAACCTCGACGTCGCAGATCGGCCGCTTTCGGCTCTTGATGCAGTCGATCCAGTTCTGGCGGTGTCCGGGCGACGCGAAGAGCTTCTGATCCTGCTCGGTCAACGGCTCCTTGAGGATCGAGACCGGGTCGCTGATGATCCGGCTTCGATTTACAAACAGCTTCCCCTTCTCGCCGATGAAGAGGATGCCGTTACTCTCGCGGAAATGCTTTAACACTTCCTGTTCGACCGGCTGCGTAGACGGGCCGGTCGTCGGCTTCACCTTTTGCTTCTCCATCGCCTCAAACTCGTAGACCATCTCGACGTGCGTCACCGGGATCTCGTCCCCCACCGCAGAGCCGCGGTAAATCAACTTCGCCCCGTATTTGTCCCCTTCCTTCTCCGGCGGGTAGACCTCAGCGGGGCCCGCCTGGTCCATGTCCAGCGCCCACTGCACGATGTCGAAGTGGTGCGCGCCCCAGTCGGTCACGTAGCCGCCCGAGTATTCGCGGTAGTCGCGCCAGCCCGGGTTGAACGGATAGGAATCCGGCAGGCCACGGCGGCAGAGGATCTCGTTGTATGGCCGCTGCGGTGCCTGGCCGAGCCACTGGTCCCAATCGATTCCCGCGCTCGGCTGCTCCGCCGGCAGATCGCACCATTTACTGGTTGCGCCCACCCCGACGAGCACCTCTTTGATCTTACCGAGACGACCGTTGCGGATGTATTCGCAGGCCTGGCGGAACGGCCCCTCCGAACGCTGCTGGCTGCCCGTCTGGAAGACACGGTCATGCTTGCGCACGGCCTCGATCACCGTCCTGGCTTCCTCTATCGTGAGCGTCAACGGCTTTTCACAGTAGATGTCTTTCCCGGCCTTGGCGGCCTCAATCACCAGGGCGGAGTGCCAGTGGTCCGGCGTGCCGATAACGACCGCGTTGATGTCCTTCCGGGCAAGCAGTTCGCGGTAATTGGTGTAGGCGTCGCACCCCTTGTAGTCCTTTCGCTCCAGCAGCGCGTATTTTTTGTCGGCCATTTCCTTGGCGTGCTCGCGGCGCAGGGTGTTCACGTCGCAGACCGCCAGCACCTGCGTCTCCTTCATGCCCAGCAGGTTGTCGAGGTGGCCCTGGGCCTGCTTGCCAATCCCGATGAAGCCCAGCGTGATCCGTTCCGACGGCGCGGCCGCCGCGGCGTCTCCACGGGCATACGACGGGATGAACATCGGCGCGCCCAGCCCGACGGCGGCGGCGCCTTGAATGAAACCACGACGACTGACCGAACGACGGTTGCTGCTGGACATGATCGGTTCTCCATCGGATTTGAATGAGTTCCGGCTCCGCCCCATGATCATAAACGCTCCGCCCTGACAAGGGGAGCGGATAGAGAACGATAGAGCCGCCAGGGTGCCTTGAGGCCAACATTTGATCCACCGCGGAGCGGCTATGAGCGCGGAGAAGAAAATGCGCAACGAGTTGACGCGGAGACGCGCCGACGCGGGGAGGGAGCGAGGCGCTGCGGCCGCGACCGTGAGGGAGCGATGGGCGTGGCGCCGGACGTCAACGCTCCCTCACGGTCGCGGCTCGCTACGAGACCAGCGCGGCCCCGGTTTTCATTTACTCAGGGCGAGGCGAAGCTTCATGTGGAACTCTGCGGTGAATCGGCGTTTTGCGGTTTCCCGCATTGGCTGGCGTCATGGCGGTGCAACTTCTTGCGAGCTGGCGAGGGCAGACCTAACGTTCGGATATGCAGGACCCGCAATTGGAGGATGACCAACACCCTGCCGGCGAGCCGGTGCTCGGCGTGCCGACGGATGCCGATGCCGCGGTCGATCGACCGCCTTGGTATCAATGCCCCGAGTGCGGACTGGATTTGGATGCGAACTCGATCGGCGATTGGACCCTCATCGAATGCCTCGTGTGCCACGCGCAGTTTATCCCCTCCGCGGGTCTGACTGGCGAACAGGAGGCGTTGGAGGCGGAGGACACAGGTGAACGGGAACGGCTTGCTGCGATCGCCGCCCGCGAGGAAGAGCTCAGCGGCTTGCGGATCCGGCAACTTTCGGCGTTACGCCGAGGGGCGTATCGCAGCCGTTCGTACTCGATTATTGCCGCGGTGGCATTGGGAGTTGCGTGTTTCAAGCTTCTCACGATCGCGGTACGGCACGTTCGGTCGACGGGCTGGCATTCGCGTCCCGTCGGGCACCTGATCGCCGTTGGGTACGCGATCGCGATCGGGGCCGGGCTCATGGCGATCCGCTTCCTGTGGCGCCGAATTGTCGAATTCACCCGGGAACTCAACCGACCGACGCTGATCGACCCCGGCGTCCCGCCCGATTTCTCGACCCTGAGCGATGGCAGCCAGCAGTGGAAAAACCTGGAGCAAATGTGATCGCCGGTCGAGGGTTGTCGAAAAAACACGTCGTTGCTCCTCATTCTTGAGTTGATTGGATATCCTGATGGAGCGATAGAGCAATGCTCTGTCTGCCAAAGGACCATTTCTCTCAAGGTAAGGAGCACTCCATGTCGCAGTATCCCGTAACGCCGTCTTATCAGCCCGCGCCGCGGCAGGTGGGATCCGGCCTCGCGATCGCCAGCCTGGTGCTGGGGATCATCTCGCTGTTCTTTTGCATTTGGTATGTCGCGATTCCATGCGGCATCCTGGCGATCATCTTCGGCGTGATCGCGATGGGTAAGGCGAAGACGGGAGAGGCTGGCGGCGCCGGTATGGCGCGGGCAGGGTTGATCATGGGGTGCATTGGCCTGGCGATCGATGTGATCGTCGTCGTGTTGATCTTCACGGTCGGCGTGTCATTTTTTAAGAGTGTTCAGCAGCAGATCAAGCAGCAACAGCAACAACAGCAACAGCAACCCACCAATCCGTCGCCGACCTCACCGTCGCCCGCTTCGCCGACGCCGAGTTCTCTAGCGCCGTTCGGACCACGCTGGAAGTTCTGATCAGTCTTGATCCGTCGGGACGAGATAGCTGTCGTTGATCCACGCGGGACCTTTGTCGCGCCCGTAGAAGCCGTTGCTTTCCACCGGCGGCCGCTGCCCGGGCGTGAGGGGAATGGGTGAGAGGGCGGTGTAGATGTTGTCGCGCCGCGCCCCCTGCCCGACGCCGCAGTAGCACGTCGGCTGAAATGCGACGTGTCCGTCGGCGTAGAGGACGTTCTGTCCCGCCTTCTGATGGTTGTTCGAGTTGGCCTTGGCCAGCTCGAACGGCGGCGCATCGTAGGTGGGGCTGACGACGTCATCGAGCTTGCCGCCGATGCCGGGATTCTTGTCGGCCAACAGGGCAAAGTCGCCAGGCTGGGTATCATTCATCTTGTACCCCGCCGCGCTGCTGAACGGCGAGGCGTACGAGTAGCTCAAATAGGCGCCGGACGTGAAATTGGAACGATGGTCGGCGCTAACGCGCGATCCGGCGGTTCGCATCGGATCAACGCTCTGTGAGGAACTGGGGCAGACGAACTTTGATGCCGGCTCCAGCCCGCCGCGCACCAGCAGCCAGAGCGAGGCCGTCACATCATTGGGAGAAACCGTTGTCCCTTTCGCGAACGGGTCGGGGCTATCCGCGCGGGTGAAGGCGGTGTAGCCGTTGGGATTGTGCTCGGCGTCGTAGGCAACGCTCGGATAGATATGGTTGTTGGCGTTCGCGTAATTACGCAACCCCTGCATGATCGCACGCAGGTTTTCAGCGCAGCGCGCACGCTTTTCCAATTCGCGAACCTTGGACAGGTATGGCAGGAAGATCGCCACCAGGATCGCCAGGATCCCGACGACCACCAGGAGCTCGACCAGGGTGAAGGCGCGACGGGGTTTCATCATGAGGTGTGGCCGACGACCGCATCCGGCTCAGCCGGCAGCTCGGCGCGCGTCCGCCGCAACTGCCCGCACGCCGCATCGATATCGCGTCCGCGCGACTTGCGGACGTGCGCGTTGACGCCGGCATCGCGCAGTGTTTCCTGGAATCGCATCACGTCCTCGGATCCGGGACGGGAAAACGGGAGACCGGCGACCTCGTTATAGCGAATGAGGTTGACGTTGGCGCGAAGCGTGCGGCAAAGCTTTGCCAATTGCCGGGCGTGTTCGGGCCGATCGTTCACGCGAGCGAGCAGGATGTACTCGAGCGTCACCTCGCGACCCGTCTGGTGGAAATATTCACGAGCGGCTTCGAGGATTTCCTCCAGCGCGAAGTGCTCCGCCCAGGGAATCAGTTCCCGGCGCAGCACATCGTTGGGCGCGTGGAGCGAAATCGCAAGGTTGATGGGCAGCCCCTCTTCCGCCAGTTGCCTCATCCGCGCCGGCAAGCCCACGGTGGAGATCGTGATTCGCCGCGCACCCAGGTTGAAGCATTCGGGGTCGTGAAGGATGCGCACCGCCGCCAGGACCTGAGCGTAATTGGCGAGCGGCTCACCCATCCCCATGAAGACGATATTGGTGATCCGCTCGTTGGCCGGCCGGAGGATCTGATTGAGCTGAAAGACCTGCTCGACAATCCGTGCCGCGCTCAAATTTCCCTTCACCCCATTGATGCCGCTTGCGCAAAATTTGCATCCGACCGGACAGCCGACCTGGGAACTGATGCAGGCAGTACGGCGGTCGGCATCCGGGATCATCACGGTTTCGGCGTTGGCACCGTCTGGCCAGGTTAACAACAGCTTCTGGGTACCATCCGCACTACACTGATGGGTGGTAATCTGGGCGGAGGTAAACGCGATATGCTCGGTCAGCAGCGTACGGTCGGCCGCGGAAAGGTTGGTCATCAACTGGGGATCCGTCAGAAGGCTGCCGTAAACCCATTGGCGAACCTGTTTCCCCCGAAATCGTGGCCAGCCCCATTGTTCAACGTGCTGGTCAAAGCGCGCGGGATCCTCACCGAAAAACTGAATGGGGATCGAATCGGCCTGACCGGCGGGCATATCATCTGATACGTTAGGCAGGCCGCGAGGTTGCTCGTGGACCGCGTCGGTTGATGCTGCGGTAGACGTTTGGCACCATAACTGCTCCTCACGGGACGTGCAATGAAGGAGCCAAGACGTGCTATCCAAGCTTCACTGAAGAACCCGCCGGGTCAAGGACACGGCGCAGACGCCCCGCGCCGCCAGTCAGTGACCCGTTCCGCAGGGCACCGCCCCGACGGCACGAAGACTGAGCGTCGCCGGCACGACAATGGCAAGGGAGGTACCGCCATGATGCCAGGCAGCCATGTTCCCGCCGACAGCCCCGTCCCTCCGCCCATCGGCAACGGTGAGCGCGCCGACGAGAAGCTTCTTGAAGATTACCGCCATGGCGACAAGGCGAGCTTTCCGCTGCTCGTCTCGCGTTACCAGCGCGAGCTTTACCATTTCCTCGTTCGCTTCCTGGGGAACCGCGCCAGCGCCGAAGACGTGTTTCAGGAAACCTTTTTGCAGGTGCATCAGTCGGCCGAGCAGTTTGATACGCAGCGCCGATTCCGTCCCTGGCTATTCACCATCGCGGCCAACAAGGCACGCGACCTGATCCGTTCGCAGGCGCGTCGGCCGACCAACCCGCTTCAGGCTTCGATCAGCCCGGGCGATGACGAGAGCGGTGAGTTCATTGACCTGATGCAATCGGTTACCGACCTTCCCAGCGATCCGATGGAAAAGCGCGAGCTTCAGCAACAGGTGCACAACACCGTGATCGGGATGCCCGAGCACCTGCGGGAAATTTTGCTGTTGAGCTATTTCCACCAGTTCCCGTACAAGCAGATCAGCGAAATCCTCGATATTCCGCTGGGAACCGTGAAGTCGAGGCTGCATGCGGCCGTCGCCCATTTCGCCGACCGCTGGCGTCTGGTGAACCAGCGCCGACATGCGTCGTAGCAGCGTATGGAAGTACCCGCATATTCATTTCTCCCAGAGCGTTGTTCACATGTTCCTCTGGTGCGGGTGATGCAGGGTTGGAGCGGTCGTCGGTACTGGTGCCGGCCACCATCTTACGGGGACGTGCTATGAAGCTTCGTCAAGAGGACCGCAAAGCGGTCGATCTTTTGTTGGACCGCATGCACACTGCATCGGCACGGGGGATTGGGAGCGGTCAGGCGGTGATCTATGCCGCCACCGACGGTGCGATCCGCGAGCGCGTGGCGCACGTCAGTGCGCTGCTGCACCTGCTGGATGCCATGCCCGCTGCCGAGCCGCCGCGCGACCTGGTCGAGCGGACGATGGAGCAAATCGAAAAGCCTTCGACGCGACGACACCGCGGACTGCACGCGCCATCGACTTCCGCACAGCATCCGCTGGCCTGAACGGCCAGTGTTTCTGGCGTGACGGGCACGTGCGCGCCGGGTCAGCCTGGGCTGCGCGTCGTGCATTGGATGATCGCGGCAATCAATTCGTCGACTTCGCCTTCCTCGTGCTCGCTGGAGAGCGTCACGCGCAGCCGGCTCTCGTTGCGGGCAACCGTTGGCGGGCGCACGGCGGCGACGAGCATCCCACGCGCGCGGAGCTGATCCGCCGTCCGCAGCGCCGACTCCGCTGATCCCGTGATGACCGGCACGATCGGCGAGTCTCCGTCCCGTACCGTCACTCCCGCCTCGCGAAGCCTCTGTCGAACGCGTCGCGCGCGTTCCCGAACGCGCTCCTGCCGTGCGGGCTCATAACGCAGGACATCGACAGCCGCCGTCACGATCGCAGCAATGTGAGGCGGCACGGCGGTCGAGAAGATGAACGCCCGTCCCCGATTGATCACCAGATCGCGGAACGACCGATCGGCGCAGATCGCCCCGCCCACGCCACCGAGCGCCTTGGAGAACGTGACGACGCTTGCGTCAACGTGCTCCCCAAGCCCCAGTTCGGACGCGAGTCCCGCGCCGTTCGGCCCGTACACGCCGCTCGCGTGCGCTTCGTCGAGTAGCAGGAAAAAGCCGAATTCCTCGCGGAGTTGTACGAGGTCGGCGAGCGGGGCGGCGTCTCCGTCCATGCTGAAAATCGATTCGGTCACGACGACCTGAAGCTGTCCCGCCGGTGCATCGGACAGGAGACGCCGCAGCTTGGCGAGATGGTTGTGGGGAAAGATGCGAAACGCCGCGCCGCTGCCGCGGACCGCGTCGATAAGCGAAGCGTGCGCGAGCTTGTCCACGAGGAACCGCACGCCGGACGCGCGTCGTCCCCCCGCCGCGAGTCCTGAGAGCGCCTGCACAACGGCGTGGTTGGCCTGATACCCGCTGGGGAGAAGCAACGCCGCCGCGACGCCCTTCCAGCGCGCCAGCGCTTGTTCCGCGGTGACGTGCAAGGGCCCATGACCGTAGATCAACGGAGCCGCGCCGCTTCCGCTTCCGTATTTCGACAGCGCATCGCGCCCGGCCTGGATCAGCCTGGGGTGATGGGTCAGTCCGAGGTAATCGTTGGAGGCGAAGTTGACGAATCGCCGCCCGTCGCATTCGACGTGCGTGGCGTCGATGGGCGTGAACGTCGGCAGTTCTCGGAGGAGGTGATCGTCCTTCAGCGTTGCCAGGTCGTCGGCAAGCAGTTCGTACCAGGCGGCGCGTCTCATCCTGAATTTGCGTTGAACGAATGAGAGTGAAAGAGCGCGCGACTACGCGCAAGAAGCCGCTTACGTTCCGGCGGCGTGCTCGTTGTGGCCAGTGCGGCCGACGTGCCCCGCTCCGTCCCGGTCGTGATTGTCATTTTCCTCGGCGTCGCTGTCGGCGTCGCTCATCTCACTCCTATCGCTGGTCTCATCGTCGACGACGGCGCCCGTGAGATCGCCGAGGCGCTGCTTCATGAGCCGTCCGACCTTGAACTTAACCGTTCGCTTTTCTGGAACCGCAACGGGTTCAAGCGTCTTGGGGTTCTGAGCCTTGCGCGCCTTGCGCAGCTTGGTTTCGAACACGCCGAAGTCGCGAAATTCCAGGCGATTCCCCCGACCGAGCTCATTGACGATCTCGTCAAGAAATTGTTGAATCACCTTCTTGACCTGCACGCGACGGTGACCCACGCTCCCGGCAATTCGGTCGATCAGCTCTTTCTTGGTGATAGTAGCCATAGTCCCTCGATGCGGATAACACCCGATGGGAAACAGACTTACTAAGTTTGACCGCGCGAGAAGTGAATTTCAACTATTAATTCGCGGCTTTACATCCACTAACCCGAGATGACGATTCAGAAAGATCGAAATTAGCGCGAACGGACGCCGATTTTAGCGGTAACGGCCGACCGCTGATACCCATCCGACCAACCCCAGTTTCCCTGTTCGTCATCGCTCACGATGACGTACGTTTCAGAAACCTGCTGATCGTACCCCAAGAAGGCCGAGGTCTGACGCGGGCCACGGGCCAGGCCTTCCAGCGGATAGGGCGAGGAGACTGCCGGAGCGAAAACCAATGCCGAGGCGTTTGCCGGCTCAAATTCAGTTTCAGCATTCGCGTTCGACGGTGACGATTGCAACGTCTGCGCGGGATGCGTAGCGGTACAGCCGACGATTAAAAGGCCGAGGAGTGAGAAGGCAATCGATCGCATATCCAGCCTTCGTCAAACGCAGTGCCAATGACTACGGTGCCAGACCCATGCGTCCGTTTATACCGGATGTTTCCCGTTCCGCACGTTGGGCGTGCGTTTCCGAGACATCCCGATTCCGCGCCGGACCGGCTGACTGTCACATCTCAAATCTGAAAGTCGAGATATTCTGATCCCCGGCCAGCTCTTGGCCGCCGATCGCGGTATTTCAGCTTGGGCGGTTCGGCGCTGACCTGGTTCAACGGCGGCACGCTGGTCGTGATGAACACGTTGCCACCGATCAACGCGCCTCGGCCGATGACCGTGTCGCCGCCCAGGATGGTCGCCCCGGCATAGATCGTCACGTCATCCTCGATCGTCGGATGCCGTTTCTGGCCGCGCAGCAACTGACCAAAGGCTGGCGCCAGGGCACCCAGCGTCACGCCCTGGTAGACCTTCACGTTGGCCCCGATCTCCGTGGTTTCCCCGATAACGACGCCGGTCCCGTGGTCGATGAAGAACCGAGGTCCGAGGCGTGCGCCGGGATGAATGTCGATGCCGGTCAGGCTGTGGGCATATTCGGTCATGATTCGCGGAAGCAGGGGCACGCGCAGGTCGTGGAACTCGTGCGCCATGCGTTGCACGAAGATCGCGAACAGACCGGGATAGCAGAAGATCGTTTCATCGGTGCTCTGAGCGGCGGGGTCGCCTTCGAAGGCAGCCTCGACGTCGGTCGCGAGCATCTCGCGCACCGCGGGGATTCGCAGCAGGAACCGCTGGACGACCTCAGTGGCTTCGACGTCACAATGGTTGCACTGATCCAGTTCGCCGTCCGCGCCGGAAATCTGCTCCCGGTAACGGAGGCAACAGCGCACCTGCTGATACAGCAGTTTCGACAGTTCGGCGGTCAGCTCCCCGAGGCGGACGGAAAGGTTCTCCCGGGTCAGGCCCTGCTTCCCGAAGTAGCCCGGAAACACCAATTGGCGCAACCGGCGGATGCACTCGATGATCGTGTCACGGCTGGGAAGCAGCACCCGATTAAGGTGCTGGAGGGTCGGCAATGCGAGCACGCTTTCTACCAGCGCGTCCACTGCAATGTCCGGCGAACGCGGATTGAGTTGGGTGGTGTCCATGGCTCGGATGTCGTTGCGATCGAATAGGTCCCCGCCGCCGTCGTAAATCGTGAGGCATCAACAGTGCAAGCATCGGCCCGAGCGTGTCATGGAACGGATGATATCCCTCCCAGGCAGACCAGGCAATCACCGCCCCAGTGGCGTAGAAGCGTGTATGGAGAGCAGAGTCCGCCTTTTACAGCAGGACATGATGAACCGGCGGCGCGGATGCTGGCTTCGCTCGGTCGATGCCGATACCTTCACGTGACATTGTCAGGAGCGTGCATGGAAACATTGATGATCGGCGTTTCGGGGATGCGCGGCACCGTCGGCGGGACGCTGACGCCGCCCGTGGTCGGGCGCATGGCGGCGGCGTTTGCCGTCTGGCTCAACGGAAGCGGAACGCCCGCCAACGGCGTGCACTTTCGCGTTGCCTTCGGACGCGATTCGCGCCCCAGCGGAACGTGGGTGCGCGATGCCGCGGTTTCGGCCCTCGCCGCCAGCGGCATCGAGGTGATCGACCTGGACATCGTCACCACGCCCGGCGTGGCAATGATGGTGCGGCACCTGGGCGTTGATGCGGGCATGATTGCCACCGCCTCGCACAACCCCATCGAATGGAACGGCTTGA
The DNA here is from genome assembly GCA_038240605.1 of Tepidisphaerales bacterium. Taxonomy (GTDB): domain Bacteria; phylum Planctomycetota; class Phycisphaerae; order Tepidisphaerales; family Tepidisphaeraceae; genus JBBSDP01. Next base: position 158,771 of record JBBSDP010000003.1, read on the forward strand.
AGTTCCTGAACCGTGACGCGATCGCCCCCCCGCCGGCCGATGCCCAGGCGATCCAGCGGCTTTACAACGAGGGGAGCACCGCGTTCGTCAGAGTCAACGAGTTGCAGCAGCCGCGCCGCAACAGCGAGACCCACGCCCTGCACATCAAGCGGATCCTCGATCACGTTGACGTGCTGGGCATCTCCGCCAAGCGGTACAAGGTCGTGCTGGACAGTGTCAACGGGGCAGGCTGCGTCGCAACCGCGACGCTCCTGAACCGCCTGGGCTGCCAGCTCATTCACCTGAACGCGACCCCGAACGGAATCTTTCCGCACGAGCCCGAGCCGTCGGAGAAGAATCTGACCGGCCTTACCGACGAGGTCCAGCGGCAGAAGGCGGACGTTGGTTTCGCGCAGGACCCGGACGCCGACCGGCTGGCCGTGGTCGATGAACAGGGCAACTACATCGGCGAGGAGTATTCGCTGGCACTGGCCGCCCAGCTACTGCTATCCCGGCGTCGCGGGATCGCGGTGGCCAACCTGTCGACGAGCCGAATGCTGGACGACATCGCCGCCGCTCACGATGGCCGCGTCATTCGCACGCCGGTCGGAGAAGCGAACGTCGTCCAGGCGATCCTCGCCCACAAGGCGGTTATCGGCGGGGAAGGCAACGGGGGCGTCATCGATCCGCGCATTGTCCCGGGCCGCGACAGCCTCGTCGGCATCGCCTACGTGCTTCAGCTCATGGCGTCCACCGGCAAGTCGATCGGCCAGCTCGTCAGTGATTTTCCACGCTATGAGATCGTCAAGACCAAGTTCGAATGCCGCCGTGAAGATGCCGATCGCGCCGTCGAGGCGATACGCGATCGATTTTCGGCGGAACGGGTGGACGTGCAGGACGGGGTGAGGATCGACTGGGCCAACGCCTGGGTTCATGCGCGTCCCAGCAATACCGAACCGATCATGCGCATCATCGCCGAGGCCCCGGACCGCGCTACGGCGCAATGGCGAATCGATGAAGTGCGCCAGATCGTGAACCACACGCTGGGCACCGCCGTTGCCCAAGCCTAGGGGACATGCATGGTTTGGAATGACGTTTCAGAGCCGCGCACGTCAGTAAGCGGTGTGGGCAGTTCCGCGCACACCGCTTACTGACGTGCGCGGCTCTGATAGATGAATGGCTCGATCAAAGCCCGACGACGTTAAAGCCTGCATCCACGTAAATGTTCTCACCGGTCACGCCGGTGGAGAGGTCGCTGAGCAGGTAGGCGGACGTCTTCCCAACCTCGTCGGCGGTGATGTTCCGCTGAAGCGGCGCCTTGCGTTCCATGTGGGCGAACATCTCGTCGATCCCCCCAACCGCCATCGCGCTCAGGGTCTTCACGGGTCCCGCGCTGACCGTATTCACGCGGATCCGCTTTGCGCCCAGGTCAAAGGCGAGGTACCGGGCGGACGCTTCCAGAGCGGCTTTGGCGACGCCCATGACGTTATAGCCCGGGATCACCTTTTCGCTGCCGAGGTACGTCAGCGCGATGATCGAGCCCCCTTCCGGCATGAGCGGCACGGCGGCGCGCGCCAGGGCAATGAGGCTGTAAGCACTGATGTCCAGCGCCTGCTTGAAAACGTCACGCGGCGTGGACGTGAAGATGCCCGTGTCTTTCTTGAGATAATCACGATTGGCAAACGCCAGGCAATGGACGAGAAAGTCGATCGTGCCGAACTGTTCCTTGGCACCCGCGAAAAATCGCTCGATCGATTCATCGCTGGCAACGTCGCACGGGTGCAACCAGGATTCGCTGAAGCCGTTCTCTTCCATCGCCTTGCGAACCCGGCGCTGCGACTTTTCGATGTTATCCATCGGCAGGAACCCAAACCCGCACTTGCCCCCCTGCTGGATGACGTTGGTGGCGATGTGGGTGGCGATGCTCCGGTCGTTGGCGATGTTGAGAACGAGACCTTTTTTGCCGTCGAGTATTCCCATGTCGTCTCCGTGTTCCGCGCCAGCTTAGTGATGAGCGGTAGCGGGAACAAGAGATGAGCGGCGCGCGGGTGCGACACGCGGCGCTGAGTGTCCGGCGGGATCGCTGGGGCGATTTACTTATCGTCCGGAAAGGCGAGCACGCGGAATAGTTCGCGCTCGTTCAGAACGTTGCGGAGGTCGTGTAGAAGCTGATCGGGCGAACTGGCGGAAATCAGATCCATTACGTTCTGCTGGCGATCCAGCAGAACCCGCCGTTCAGCCTGAAGACTTTCGATCTGCCGGGACAGCTCGCGATTTCTGGCAAGCAAGAGCAGGCTTTGGGGCGACGTCGATGATTCGTCATCTGTTTGATCCGATCCGTACTGCATCTGCGAATGGAGCGGCGGCGCGCTCCCCTCTTCAACATGTTCGATTGGTGAGGTCCACATCATCTCGGTACTCCTTTCCCTATGTGGAATTAAGTGTGTGCCAGCAAGCTTCGCGCCAACGTCCTACGGCATCGAGAGATGAGGATTATCCCCCTTTTTTTCCTGAGAATGCCAGACAGACGCGTAATCATCAGGACAGAATGTCTGTATCTCCAGTCGCCAACTACGCTGCCGAGCGACTATCCGGCCGGCACTCCATTTGCCGGGGTCGCTGCGGTGGACTAAACCGACTCAACCAGGAGAAGTCATGGCGAACTCAGCGATCGAAGCGGCATTGAAGCCGATCACAGATCTCAAGAATCGGGGATCCGAACTCGTCGAGCGAACGCTCGACACCACGCACATCAACATTGGCGGGCGGGAGCGATGGATTTCAGTTTTCACCGGCAGTGCGCTCACGTTCGCGGGGCTCAAGATGCGATCCCTTCCCGGCCTGCTCCTTGCGGGCGTCGGCGCGGCAGTAGCGCACCGAGGTTGGAGTGGCCATTGTTTCGCGTATGCAGCAATGAACAAGGATGGCCGCGGCGAGCCCACCCCGCCGGAAGCTTACTTCGAACGTGGCATTCACGTGGCCGAGAACGTGACGATCGACCGGTCTCCCGAAGACCTCTACCGATTCTGGCGAAAGCTGGAAAATCTCCCGCGCGTGATGAGCCATCTGCGCGAGGTCAAGCCGCTCGACGGCAATCGTTCGCACTGGGTCGCGCAAGCGCCAGCGGGATTGAGCATCGCGTGGGACGCCGAGATCATTAACGACGAGAAAAACGAATTGATTGCCTGGCGTTCGCTGCCCGGCGCGGTCGTGGACAACGCCGGCTCCGTGCGCTTCGCTCCGACGGCTGACGGGAAGAGCACGGAGCTGAAAGTAACAATCGATTACATCGCGCCCGGAGGCCGTTTCCTCTCGACCGTCGCCCGCCTCTTCGGCCAATCGCCTGACCAGGAAGTCCGCGCCGATCTGGCTCGGTTCAAGCAAATCATGGAGGCGGCGGCGGAAATCGGACGTTCGGCCTGAACGACATCGACTGAGCAGGAGTTTCATCTCCTTAGCGACGATACAATCGCTGGCATGGAACTTCTCCGCGCGTGGGTCATCATCGGGCTCTGTGCCGTCGGCGCAATCGCGGCGCCTCCGCCAGAGCAGGTTCCGACGTTCACGTTGCGGGCGCGTGTCGCGCAAGTTGGCGGCAAATCTCCCGAGGCCAGCAAGCTCACGGTTCACCTCGGTTCCGCCAGCGCGACCTTGTCCGGGCCGGCTTGGTCGGAGTGGCTCGCCTTCGACCGTACGCAGGTCGATCGGACACTCAAAGAGTATCCCGCCATTTATCTGGATCGCTGGCCGGTGGTCGTGCACCTCTCGTTCGATGGCGTTGCCGACCCGACCCTCGTCGAGGCGGAGCTGAAGTTCGACCGGGAGGCGAGGGCGATTCCACTCCGCGGCGAGTTGATGGGCCCATCGCTGGGCTTGCTTGTGTGGAGGGAGGGCTCCGACGAACATGCCGCGGCCGCCACCATGGCGGTTTACAACCAGCGGTATTGGAAGGCGATTGAAGACGTGCAACTCGCTGCCAATTTGCGGCCCAAACACTTCGCATTCGTCGATCGTTTCATCGGCGGCGATGACGATCGCATCGACTGGCGCGAGGGTATCTTCAATCTCGCTCGTGCCGGCTTCAGCGCGGTGATGGTGCCGCCCTCGAAACCGATCCGATCTTTGCTCCTGGAATCCGGCGTGAAGCGAACCGCCTGGGCCGTCTACTCCCCGCCTGGCTATGCGTTTGAGAACCCGCTGAACCCCAACGATAAGCCGTTTCAAACGCCCGCCGGTTGGGCGGCCGAGCTGGCGAAGCCGTACCTCGAAGCCGGCTATGCGCCGACCGATCTGGCCGCGATCGCGATGGCTGATGAACCCGGCTGGTACTACCCTGGCGCGTTCAAAATGCTGGAGCTACCTGCGGCTGCGGCACGCTTCCATTCCTACCTCCAGGCGCAAGGCCTCAAGCCACAGGACGTGGGCGCGACATCGTGGGACGAGGTGAAGCCGATCGGGCGCAGCGGCGCAAAGGATCGCGCATCGCGCGTCTGCTTCTATTGGACGACGCGGTTCTTCGCGTGGGATTCGGCCCGCTACTTCGCCAATTGCACCCGCGCGCTGGAGGGAGCGCTCTACCCCGGCATTCCGCTGACGACGAATTGGAACTTTTTCTCCGGCCGACTCTACGTGCCGGGCCCGGTCGCGAACAACGCCGATCGCAAGAGCCCCGACGCCGCCATGGGTGGCCACGACTGGCTGGAGTTCGGCCGGATGCGCGGATGCACCATGCTCTGGACGGAAGACTGGTTCAGTGACGCGCAGGCGTATCAGTGGTCGTTCTATGCATCGAAGCTCCGCTGTGCGGCGGAAAAGGGTGGCATCAGTTTCGGCGGGTACGTCGTGCCCCGCGCCGCCGGCGACCGGGACGACGGGCTCCTTCAGAAAATACTTTGCCTCGTGGGCAGCGGTGCTAAAGGGGTCAACACGTACGTCTTCGGCCCCGAATACAACTTCCCGGGCAACTGCTATTCCGATCGCCCCAACCACCTTCGCAAATTCGCGGAGGCGTTCGGGATGATCGGCCGGGCGGAAGACGTGCTCTGGCCGGGCAAACGTCCACGCCCGCAGGTTGCGATCCTCTCGCCGAAGAGCTCCGAAATGTGGGATTCAGCGGAGGGGAAGAATCCCACGCCGATCAGTGATGCGACCAACGTTCACCTGAATAGCGAGACGGTCGATTACATGGCCGAGGTGGCCGACCTCTACCTGGCCCTTGAGCACGCCAACATTCCCACGGATTTTGTTGAGGAGGAGGACCTCACGCCCGCCGGCCTTGCCGCCTACCGAGTCCTTTACCTGACCGAACCGGACGTCCCCGAGGAGTTTCAGAAAGGACTGGTCGAATGGGTCCGGTCCGGCGGTATTCTGGTCACGGTCCCAGGCGCAGGACGGCACGATCGCTATGGCGATGCTTGCCATATTCTGGCGGACCTGGATTCAAACGGCGAAACGCCTTATCCGCGAACGCAGATCGCCAATCTCGCTTCGCTGCGACAAGTCGGAACGTTGAAATTGGGGGCGGGCACGGCGCCGGCATTCGGTGCGAGAGCGGAATTGGGTCAACCTGGCAATAAGCCGATCGCGATGTTCGACGACAACGCGGCCGCGACGGTCCGCACAGTGGCAGGCAAGGGAAGCGTCACCCATTTCGCATGGTTCCCAGGCATCTCATATGCGCGCACGGCGACCACCGCAAAGGGCCGCTTGCCATCCGGATATTCAGATCTCATTCGAGAGGCGATCGTCACACCCGCGCGCGAGGCCGGCGTAAGTCCGCCGGTCATCACTGACCACGCGATCGTTGAAACCCCGTTGCTCATTTCCGATGCCGGCGCCGCGGTAACACTACTCAACTGGAACAACGAGCCGATCGAAAAGCTGATGATGACGGTGCGGGTTCCGTTCATCGTCAAATCCGTCCAAAGCGTCAGCGCCGGAGCGATTCCCTTCACGGTCGAAGCTGGGGAAGTCCATTTTTCCTTACCCCTTCGTTCCGCCGACATCGTTTCGCTGAAGCCGTAAGGTCGAAGCGGTTGATCTACCTCTTTTGAAAGTTTGAGTGCGGCGGGAGTCACGCTTGCCGCGGCCGATGCGTGCGGCGAGAACAACGGCCATGCGGGAGCGGCTTCGAATTGGGGTGGTGGGATGCGGGATCGCCGGGACCAGCTTCGCTTTACTAGCCAAGCGCAACGGACATCACGTTGCGCTCTTTGAACGGACCGGGCACGTCGGGCCAATCGGGGCCGGCGTGCTGCTCCAGCCCTCGGGACAGAGGGTGCTGGCGGCGATGGGGCTGCTGGAGGCGGTGACGGCGCACGCGGAGGTCGTGCGGGAGATCCACGCCCTCACACATCGCGGCCATGAACTGATCCGTCTGCGCTACGATGAGCACGACCCCGGCGTCTTCGCCTACGGACTACATCGCGGCGACCTTTTCAGCGTATTGCATCAATCCCTGATGGATGCCGGCGTCGAGCTGCGCCTCGCGTGCGAGATGAACGGATGCGTCCCGTCAGGCAGCGAGCTGAGGCTCGAAGACACCCGCGGAACGTCTCACGGACCCTTCGACCTGGTCGTGGCAGCCGACGGCGCGCGGTCACGACTGCGCGAGATTTGCGGCATTCCCCATCGATGCCGCGAGTACGAGCACGGCGCGCTCTGGGCGGTGGGAAGGAGCAATGAGGTCCGCGGTAAACTTTTCCAGGTAACCCGCGGTACGGGGCGTCTTGCCGGAATGTTGCCGATGGGAGAAGGCCGGTGCAGCTTCTTCTGGGGCATCCGACGCGACGAATACGAGCGCCTGCGGGAGCGGAAGGATTGGAAGCCGTGGCGCGATGAAGTCGCGTCGCTGATGCCATTGGCGGCGCCGATGCTGGAGCAGATAGATTCGGCGGAGCTGGTCTTCACGACGTTCTGGCACACGCGCATGCCGAGGTGGGATTTGGACGCAATGGTGTTCATCGGCGATGCCGCCCACGCGACCAGCCCGCACCTGGGCCAGGGCGTGAACCTCGCCCTGATCGACGCGGCCACGCTCGCCTCGGCGATCGAAACGGCTCCCACCCTCACTGCTGCAGTCACTGCCTATGGCGAGCGCCGAAGCCGGCAACTGCGCTTCTACTCGCGCGCGACCGGCCTGCTCACCCCCTTCTTCCAGTCCGACGGCTGGATTCGCGGCCTCGGCCGCGACATTTGCCTGCCGCGCATTTCACGCATCGCGCCTTTCCGACGACTGATGCTCGCGACCCTTCGCGGTGAAGTGTTCGGCGATCCGGCACCGATCATGCCGATCGAACGAGATGCAAAATGAGCACCGTTCCCGAACCAACGGACGTGATCTATTGCAAGCGCTGCGACTACCTTCCCAGTGGGTTTATTCAATTCTCTTGATCGCGCTGCTGTGCGTCGTGGCGGCTTGCACCTATTGGCTGACTCCGGCGCTGCCGGAATGAGCGAATGAATCGTCGGTCAGGAGGCTGAGTGAATTGTCTTCAGTTCGAATTTCGCGATTTACCAGGTGCGAAACGTACGCCTGGAAGCGGTGGTCGAGCGTCGTGATGTCGTCGCCAAAATAATGCTCGAGCTGCGCCGGGGCGGACCGCGGGTCCCACGCGGCACCCGCAGGGCGCGAGTCGGCGGGCGAGGCAGCGAAGAGCCGGCCGGCGGCGGCGTCCGCCATCATGCGCTGAAGCCCGCGCCGGTAACGGCCTCCTTCGCCATCGCAGAGGAAGCGCGTAAAGGCCCAGCTCTGGCCGTAGAAGGCCGCGATCCGACCGGGCGGGCCGTTGACCACCTGGCCGGCGTGGATCATCGAAAGCTGCTTGAGCGTGAAGAGCCGCTTCTGGTCGATCGCGGTTCGCAACGATGAAAACCGGCCGGAATTGACCTGCATGTCCCACCACGGGGCCGTGCCATCCCAGCGGATGTCTTCGAACATGCAGGCGATCCCTTCCTCCAGGAATGGAGGGATACGGTTGCGGAAGTGGCGGGCGGCGTACTGATGGAACCCCTCATGAGCGGCAACGGAAAAGGTGCCGACGTCGCCGATGAAATAGGCGACGTACCAGTCCCCCACCGTATACCCGCCTCGGTTAATATGCAGGTAAATGGCCGCATCGGGACCGGTGCTGTGTCGCGTGAACTGCGCCCACTGATCGCGCGTGAGGAACAGGTAGCAGACCATCGGCTCACCGCCGGCCGGAAGGTCTCCGGTCAACTGGCGGTATTCGGCAAATGCCCCCTCCATCACATGGCCGACCCTGGTGAGGAATTCACGATCTTCGATCGTCGTATAGATGACGTAGTGCGGCGTCACCACACGCCGTGCGGTCTTCGTGTCGTAGGTCCAGGGTTCTACGCAAACTGGGGCGAGCGGCGTTGTGACGTGAGGGTGGCCGGGAGCGGTTTTGTCATGTCCGCATCCCGCCGCAGCGAGCAGCAGCACAACGCCGATTGGCACGAACCGAATCAGACGAGCGATCCGCCCGTGCCGCGTGAATCTAATGATCGGACCCGTCATTGCGAGGCCGTGCTCGCGGTCGCCGCGGTGCTGGCATCGACGGCCTTGATGATCTTCTCCTGAAGCAGCTTCACCTCGGAATTACTCAGGTGCGGGATCCCGTTCATCAGGATCGAGAAGGCATACCAGCCGCCGTCGCGGGCGCGAAGGTAGCCGCTCAGCGAGCTGACGCCTTCGACGAAACCGCTCTTGCCGAAGACACGGCGGCGCAGGTCCGAACCGCGGAAGCGATCATCAAGCGTGCCATCGACGCCTGCCACCGCCAGGCTATCCATGAACGGCTGGCGGTTCTTGCTGAAGTAATTGTACGTCAGCACGCGGACGATCGCCCGGGCGGCGATGCTGTTCTGCTTGGAGAGTCCGCTGCCGTCGTCCAGGTGGTGTTCGGTTTCGGGAACGCCAACATGCTTCAGAAATTCGCTGACGGCCGCGGTCCCGTTCTCCCAGCTTCCGGTGGCGTGAGCGGTTTCAAAGCCGAGCCGTTTGCAGAGGCTTTCCGCGTAGAGGTTCATGCTGTCCTTATTCGCGCGGGCCAAAACGACGGTGATCGGCGTCTCGTGGATGCCCAGCACCGTCCAGCCCGACCGGTCCTTCTCCAGGCTGGCGCGAAGGGTGCGGTCTCGTTTGACCGTGCCGGTCAGCGTCATTCCCGACGAGCGAAGCGTTTCGGCGAAAACCGTACCGGCATAGAGGGCGGGATCATGGATCGTGACGGAGACGCTGGCCGTCCCGCGCGCGGGTGTCTGGCCGTGAAGCAGGACGGAGTTGGCGCCGACGTCCCGGTTGAGGCCGACCGCGTTCTCGTAGCCAGTCACGCAGGTATTGCGCACGGTGAGATATTGCGTGGCCGGATCGAGAGTGTAGCGCACCGGCTGGCCTGGCGCCGTTGGAAAGATCGTGAAGTCGACGCAGTTGGCGTTCAGCGCCAGCCCGGCCACCTCGGCCACGTAGCGCTTGTCGAGCTGGTTCCCGGGCCAGTGCGGGTGAATGAAGTTCTCCTCGAAAATGCTGTCGTCGACCACGATGTCCGCCGCGGAGGTGACGGAGCGCTTCTTGAGTTGCGCCGCCCAGTTCTCGAAGATCGTCGTGGTCTTCCAGCCGGATTTCTTGAGGAACTCGGCATCGCCGAACGTCGGGTCGCCATCACCGATGACGACCAGGTCGTTCCCGTGGCGGAGCAGCAGGGTGCGGAACCTGAAGTCGGGTCCAAGGCGATCCAGTGCGGCGGAGGTGGTGATCAGCTTCAGGTTGCTGGCGGGAACCAGCGGCAGCTCATCTTCCAGCCGGTAGAGGGGCGTGGTGGAATCCTCGGACGTCCCGAGCCTGACGACCGAGATCCCCACGGTCGTCTTTCGCAGGATTTTCTCGTGGAGGACCGACTGCACGTCGGACTGAAGGTCAGACGCCGGCGCCATGCGCAGCCAGCCGCCAATCAGGAGAAGGAGGAGAATAACAACGCGTGCGGAAAGCATCATCCGTGACCTTTGTCGCGTGGGTTTGAGGTCCAGGCCGGCCAATCCGTTACCGGCGTATAGGGTATCGCTCAAGTCGCGCGTCGCAAGCGCTCGTGCCCACAACGTGCGATCGGCACAAATCGCCCAGTTTCACAATCGGCAATTCTGGCGTCTTTTGATGACCCAGGCTGGGAAGGCAAACGCGGTGGTATACTCAGGGCATGTCCGTCGTTCGTCCCTTCGCGGCTGCTTGTCTGGCTCTGGTTGCCTTGCATCAAGAGATTACGTATGCCGCTCCGAAGGTTATTGTCGTTGGCGAGGGAACATCGGTCGTTGAAGCGGGCCGCGTTCTCGTTTTGCCGTTCCGCGCCATCTCCCCGAACAACGAATTGGACTGGGTGGGACGCGCGGTGCAGCAGAGCCTGATCTCTGACCTGGCGGCGAAAGTTCCAGGCGGCGTCAGCGAATCGTCGACGCCCGCGGAAGACGCCGACGACGCGATCAAGGCCGCCGCCAAGGCTGAGGCGAAATACGTCGTGTTCGGCGGCTACCAGGGCGTGAACGGCTCGCTCCGATTGACGGGCCAGTTGCTCGACGTTCAGCAGAAGCGCGCGATCGCCGGCCTGAAGGCGACTGGCAACCTCGACGATATCTTTCAGATGGAAGACAGCCTTTCGATGCAGATCAAGCGGGCGATCCTGACGCCGGCAACGCAGCCGGCGGGCGGAGGATCGTCGGCTGGCGCTCCGGTCGCATCGGACGTGGCAGTTGAGCGCAGCGGGCCCCTGCAAATTGCGACCTCGGCGGAACCGCCTGATGCGGCGCTCACCTACGCCCAGCCTTACGTCTACACGAGCGACGCGCTCAATGCCGGTGCATACCGATACGCCTACGGCAGCAATCTCGGATACGGCCTCTACTACGGATACGGTAACGGCTACTGGCCCTGCGGCTACGGGTATTACTCGGCCGGTTATTGCAGCGTGCATTTCGGCTGCGGCAGCGCTCGGCCGTGTGGTGGCGGGTTGACTCCAGTCTTCTCTTCTGCCTCATCGGGCATCGGCGGTGGCAGCTCGCCCGGACAGCCAACGCCATCGCCCATCTTCGGCTCTTCAATGTTCACCCTGCCGGTCGGACCGGTCGCCGGATTCGTCCCACGGGTGGGATCGACGAGCGGGAGGGTCAGCGGGCGGCAAGGCAGTGGCGGTGCCGGTAGCAGCGCTCACGGCGCTCGCGGAACTATTGGCGCACCTCGCGCAGCATCACATCGATAAATTTATTTTGCGGCGGGTTGTGACTGCGGTGAAGTCGGCGGCGGGTTAACCGTCACCTCGCGTTCGGCGGTGAACGGAAGCTTCGTCAGCTCATCGGTGAACGTCACCTTGATCGTCAGCTTCGGATGTTGCGGCACCGTCTGCCAGGGACAGTTCAGCACGTAGTAATAATCCCAGAGGAAATAGCCGTGCCACGTCTGACGCGCTTCCTCCAGCGGAATGGTCCAGCGGCCGATCCGCGGCTCGGCGGCGGCGAGGTCAAACGCCTCAATCAGGAACGAGCCGGCTGCCTTCAACGGCTGATGCTCCGCATCGACCGGCACCGCGAACACCTTGATCCCCACATCCGGCCCGCTGCTATTGGTGTTGTACCCGCCGGTCAGGCGGCCGAAGGCGATCCCGTTCACCGTGAAGAGCTTTTCAAGCTCTTGCGGCGGCAGCGAGGGTATGGTGGTCGGCCGGCTGCTCAGGGCAGTGACGAGCGCTGCCTTCGCGTCGAGTTCCTGCTTTAGCTGTTCGATCTGCCGTTGAAGGTTCTGGTTTTCCTTCCGCAAAGCGACGTTGGCCGCGTTGGGCCGAGCACATCCGACGAAAAGGAAAAATGCCGGGGCGGGAACGAACGCCGAAAAGACTGCGCGGGTAATCGCGCCGCGCCACCCGCAATGCCCGCGGTTCGCGTGGAGACGGCAGAGCGGCGTTTGAACGGCGTGGCGGCGCATCGATCAGATCTTGTCGTCATTACCGGCGGCGCTTTCACCGCGGGGGCGGGGCGCTGTCTCGGGCGCCCGGTCCAGCACGCGATCGGCGCACCCGTACTCGACCGCTTCGGTGGCGAACAGCCACTTATTGCGGTCGAAGTCGCGATGGATCAGTTCCGGCGTCTTGCCCGTGTAGTCGGCCATCAGCTTATACAGGCGATCGCGCAGCCGGATCATGTGCTGGGCTTCGATCCCCAGGTCCGTCGCCGGCCCCTGCAACACGCCGCCGATCAACGGCTGGTGAAGCATCACCTGCGAGTTCTCAAGGACCGATCGTTTGCCACGCGTGCCGGCGGCCAGGAGGCAGGCGCCCATGCTGGCCGCCATGCCGATGCAGGTCGTCGCAACGTCACAGCGCAGGAACTTCATCGTGTCGATGATGCCCAGCCCCGCCGACACGCTCCCGCCGGGCGAGTTGATGTAGAGCTGAATGTCGCTCTTGGGATCGTCATTGGAGAGGAAGAGCATCTGGGCGATGATCGTGATGGCCGATTCGTCGGTCACGGGACCGCCCAGGATGATGATCCGGTCCTTGAGGAGGCGCGAGTAGATGTCGTAGGCGCGCTCCCCGCGGCCGGACTTCTCGATGACGATGGGGATCAGTGTGTTTTGCATTGCTGTGTCTGAGTGTTCACCGCTGGACAATCTGGAGTTCATTTCCTTCCGGGTCGCGAAAGAGCACGGTCCGCCCGCCTCCCAGTGCCTCGCTCGGCGTCGTCGTAAACGTCACGCCCAGGGCAGTCAGGCGGGCGTACGCCTCGTCAAAATCGCTCACCCGCAGCGCGACGTGGCGAATGCCGGGCGCAAGCCTTCGAATCTCCGCCGGCTGCGGGCCAGGGTCCGTGGCCGGCATCATCTCGATCACGGCGCCGCCGTCCGCCAGGCGGTTCCCATAGCCTATCAACAGGGCCGGCGATTCCATCCCGTTGCTGAGGATCACGCGCATCCCCAGGTTCCGGCAGTACCATTCAGCCAGCGCCTTCACATCCCGCGCCGCCACCGACGGATGATCGATTCCCGTGTACGCCATAAGCCGCCCGCCCCGCGTGCGATGCCGTTCACGCACAAATTACTTGGGCTTGGTCGCATCGGCTGCCGCGACGGCGACCGCAGGGCTGGAATCCTCGCCGATCACCTCGTCGCAGATCCCGTATTCCACCGCCTGCTTGGAATCGAAGAACCGGTCGCGCTCGCTATCCTCGCGAACGCGGTCCGGCGTCTGGCCCGTGCACTTGGCCATGATGTTGATCAAGATGTTCTTGGTTTTGAGGATCTCTTCCGCCTGGATCTCGATGTCCGCCGTCTGCCCGTACACCCCGCCGAACGGCTGGTGAATCATCACTTTGGCGCTCGGGAGGATGTAGCGTTTTCCCGGCTTGCCCGCCATGAAGACGATCGCCCCGCCGCTCTCGGCGCGGCCGATGCAGTAGGTGGCGATATCGCAGCTCAGGAACTTCATGATGTCGTAGATGGCCAGCGTGTCATCGACGACGCCGCCCGGGCTGTTGATGTAGAGGTTGATGTCCTGGTCGCGCTTGACGCTCTGGAGGTAGAGCATCTGCATGATGCAGCGCGAGGCGCTGACGTGATTGATCTCGCCGACGAGGAAGACGACACGGTTTTCGAGGAGCATCTCCTCGAGCGTCATCTCCCGATAACGGTTGTACCCGCTTCCGCCCGGCCCCGGCATCGCCATCGGCATCGCCACCGGCCCGCGCGGCAGGCCATAGCTGGGGCCCGTGCCAATGCCCGTGCCCGCACCGCCCACCGAATTCGATCTCGTCGGTTTCAGATGTCCCATCGCCGCCGCCAGAACCCGCGGATCAGCCCCGCTCATTTCCACATTCGCCATGCGTCTCCTCAATTTCTGCTACAAGCGCGCCGGATGGTACGCGCGGCGCGCGCGAGCGTCAACGCAGGGGGAATCGGCTGAGTGAAAGAAATGGCGCGGCGCGACGTTATCGGGCGGACTTGAACAGATCGTCAAGCTTCAGGACGAAGCCCGGAAGCGTGCGCTCGTCGCGCAGCTCATCGGCGCCCCGATATCGGAACACCTCCCCGCCGGCTCCGAATACATCGATCGTCTCATTCGGCGGATCAACCACCCAGACGGAAGACGTTCCTGCCGCCAGCCACTGCTCTACCTTGGCGGAAATGTCCGTCAGGCGATCTGAAGGAGAGACGACCTCGACGGCAAGATCAGGAGCGCCGGGGAAAAAGCCACGCGTCGGCCCCGACGGAATGCGATCTCGCCTCACAAAGCCCGCGTCCGGCGCGCGGATTGTGTCCGGGTTGCGGGCAATGATAAATCCGGTTTCCGCCCCGTACGTTTTCCCGAGGTTACCAGCCATCACATACGTCTTAATCCGATAGGCGATCTCGAGCGCGATGTCCCCGTGTTCGGCTCCTGCTGGCGCCATCGGAATGATCTCCCCCTCAATCAATTCACAACGGCCGATGTCGCCCATGGCGAACAACTCTTCGGCGGAAATTGCCTTTGTGGAAGTTTGCATTTCGCACCAGACCGGAGTTCACGTCCGGCCCTTATCGTTTTGTCAGCGGCGGTTGATGTTCGTCTTTCATTTATGAACGATCTTTTCGATGTCTTGCTGCTTCATTTGATTCAATGCCCCTTCCCGAAAAACGTCTTAATCGAGTCGTAAATATCATCCTTTGAGTTCACCCGGCTCGTCAACACTTTATCGTGGCTGCGCAGGTGCTCGTGGAGGACGTTGATGAAGTTGCCGCTGCCGTAGGCGCTGGCTACCTGGCAGTAGCCGAACATGTTGCACATCGGGAGCAATTGCTCCTTGAGCAGCTTCACGCAATCACGGCTGTCGGATTCCGAGCTGTTGTCGCCGTCGGAGAAGTGGAAGAGGTAGATGTTCCACTCGTCGGGCGAATAGTGGCTGTCGAGCAGCTGCTTGGCAGTGCGGAAGGCGCTGCTGATCTTGGTGCCGCCGTCCTCGCGGAGGTGATAGAAAGTGTGCTTGTCCACTTCCTTGGCACTGACGTCGTGGACGATGTAACGGCTCTCGATCCCCTCGTAGTTCTTGCGCAGCCAGGTGTCGATCCAGAAGCTCTCCAGGCGCACCAGTTCCTTCTGCTCCTCTCCCATCGAGCCGGATACGTCCATCATGAAGATGATGACGGCGTTGCTCTGCGGGCTCTTCACTTCCTTCCAGGAGCGATAGCGGATGTCTTTCTTCTGGGGAATGATCGTCGGGTTCATGGGGTCGTAATCCCCCAGCATGATCTGCCGTTTGAGCGCTTCCTTGAACGACCGCTTGAAATGGCGCAGCGACTCAGGCCCGACCCGGCGGATACCGCTGTACTTGTCCTTGATTGCCGTGAGGCGATGCTTTCCCTTGGGCTCGATGCGCGGAAGCTTCAGCTCCTCGGCCAGAATGTCCGCCAGCTCATCGAGGCTCAGGTCCACCTCCATGATATGGTGGCCGGTCTCGGTGCCTCCCTGACGGCCTTTTCCCTGCTGTCCCTTGCCGACGACCTCGCCTTCCTTGCCGTCGCCTGCGCCGACTCCGCCGGTATTGTCGCCATAACGAAAATGCGGCAGCTCGATTCCGCGCACCGGGATCGAGATCAGGTGCTTGCCTTCCTTGCCGATCAGCTCTCCCTTGGTGAGAAACTTCCGCAAGTCCTCACGGATCCGCCCTTTGACGATCTGGCGGAAGCGCTGGTGATCTTTTTCGATCTTCAAGATCATGGCTGTAGCCAATGATAGGTCGGCAATTCAAATCACATGCTGGAAAGAAAAAGGGAGAAGTCTCATCCGAAGCCGCACCTGTGACGTGAGCGACCGTCCATGCGGCGACGTCTCACACGGCCCGGCGTGCAATCAGCCAAAGCCCGACTACAACCAGCGCCACACATCCGGCAATGCCCACCAGCGTGCTAATTCGCGCCTGGTTGGCGGCATCGATCAGGTTGTCGGGAGAGCCGCGCAGCACGAACAGCCAGTAACGCCAGTCGATCCGCACCTCCGGATTTCGGTGCATTGATGGCCCGTAACGGGGGTCGGTTGCCCAAAAAAACACCGCCCCCAGTGCCCCCAACAGGAACAGGGTTAAGCCGGACCGGCGGGTTGCGCGGACGGTGCTCATTTTGTCAGTGGTCAGTGGTCAGTTGTCAGTTGTCCGTTGTCCGTTGTGAAATTCGCCGCATCACAACGGACTACGGACAACTGACCAGTTCTACTCCTCTTGCTTGCTGTCACCGCGGGCGAAGATGCTCGCCACGTAGTTCAGCACGTCGGTGGCGCTGGTCTCGTTGTAGCCGAAGTATTTGATCAGTCGCTGCTTCACCACATCGATCTTCTGCTGAGTCTCATCATCCACCACGCTGGAGACGAGGTTCTTCAGCTTGATCGTGTCGCGCTGGTCTTCGAACAGTTTCAGCTCCAGCGCCTTGAGCAGGCGGGCATTGGTGTTGTACTCGAAGCGTTTGCCGTCGAGCGAGAGCGCGCCGATGTAATTCATGATCTCCTGGCGGAAATCATCCTTGCGCGAATCGGGGATGTCGATCTTCTCCTCGATGGAGCGCATGAGCCGTTCGTCCGGCTCCTCGTCGCGGCCGGTATAACGGTTGCGGACCCGCTCGTGCTGGGTATACGCCCGCACGTTCTCGATATAATTGGCGGCGAGTCGCTTGATCGCATCCTCGTCGGCGCTGATCGCCCGCTGCACCTCTCCCTTGAGGATGTCCTCGTACTCGTTGCGGACCTCGGCGAGCAGCTCCTTGTACTCCTTCTTCAGTTCCTCATCGGTGATCAGCGAATGGTGGCTGAGGCCCCCTTCCAGCTCGTTCATCACCATGAACGGGTTGATCGCCTTCTCGAGCTGCGCCTGGTGGCTCACCAGCGCGTTGCTGATCTTGTCCTGGATGTAACGCGGCGAGATGCCCTGCATCCCTTCGCGCGGGGCTTCTTCCTTCAGCTCCTTGATGCTGTCCTCGGTGAAGCCGGGGATGCTCTTGCCGTTGTAGAGCTTCAGCTTTTGCGTCTTGGTGATGCCGGCCTTCTTCGGCTCGGCCAGCCGGGTGAGGACCGCCCACATCGCCGCCATCTCGATCGTGTGCGGCGCGATGTGCATCCCCTTCACCTTCTCGGGGCCGAAGTCCTTCAGGTAGATCTTGATTTCGTCGTCGAGGCGAATGTTGTACGGCACGTCGATCTTGATCGTGCGGTCCCGGAACGCCTCCATCATCTCGTTGCCCTGGAGCTTCTTGTATTCCGGCTCATTGGTATGGCCGAGGATCACCTCGTCAATGTAGGTCTGGGCGAACTTCTTGGGCTTGATCAGGTGTTCCTGGCTCGCCCCCAGCAGGTCGTAGAGGAAGGCGACGTCCAGCTTGAGCACTTCGATGAACTCGACGATGCCGCGATTGGCGATGTTCAGCTCGCCGTCGAAGTTGAACGCGCGCGGATCGGAATCGGAGCCGAACTCGGCGATCTTGCGATAGTTGATGTCGCCGGTCAGCTCCGTGCTGTCCTGGTTCTTCTCGTCCTTGGGCTGGAAGGTGCCGATGCCCCGGCGGTCCTTCTCCGACAGGATCAGGCGCTTCACCTTGACGTGCTCCATCACCTTGCGCCAATCGCCGTCGTACATGTCCATCAGGTCGGCGCTGATCTTCCGGCAGAAGGGGCAGATCTCTCCGTAAAGGCGGACGCGCCGTCCTTCAGGCAGCTTCTCGTTGATCGCGTCGAGCACGTCCGGCCGCGCCTCGCGCGGGATCAGGAGCAACGGCTCCTCATGCATCGGGCACTCGAGGAACTGCTCCCCCTCATCGTCGGTTCCGGGCCGATGCGGAAGCCGCCAGGAATAGGTGTAGCACTTTCCCTCGTCGTGGCGTGAATACGCTTCCAGACCCTTCTTGAGCAGTCGGGCGATCGTCGACTTGGACGAGCCGACTGGCCCGTGCAGCAGGAGGATTCGCTTCTCGGTGCCGTAACCCTGCGCCGCGGACTTGAAGAAATCCACCAGCGTCGTCAGCGGCCGTTCCAGCCCGTAGATCGCGTCGGTGCCATGATCGACCGGATCGGCGAAAAAGTGGTACCGCGTGTATTCCTGCTTGAACTGGGTGAATGACTCCGACCCGTAGGTCAGGATCATGTCGTACACGCGCTGAAACGCGTTGCGCGCGACGGCGGGGTTCTCGATGACTATGTCGAGGTATTCCCACAGTGTCCCTTCCCAGTGCTGCTCGCGAAAGCGCGACACGTCGAGCTTCTTGTCGATCAGGTTGATCAGAGGATTTGTCTTCGCCATTGCAGTCTCCAGCAGGTAAAGCAAAAGAGCAGGAGCGGCAGGTCGCAAGGACGCATTCGGCGATGGCCGGTCACTACGTGACTCGGCATCGCCCGTGCGCGCGTCGCGCGCGAATCCGCGCCTCCGCGCTCCCCCGATGGCGTTTGAGCGCTGTGCGGCCGAAGCCCAAAAGGTGGGTGCCCGAGCGCGACGCCATTCCCTCCCCCCGATCTGGCAGTGAATTTTATCTTCATGGCGCGGCGGAGTCTATGGCGAGTCGGATTGTTGGCGAAGGCGTCTGCTCGAATCAGAACGGCGTACGCTGGCCGAGCAACTCGAACCGCAACAGAGTAAGCGCCATCTTTGCCGCCCGATCGCGAATAAATTCACGATCGCCCGGAAATACGAAGCGGCGCGCGGCAATGCCGTTCGGCTTGGCCAATCCGACCCAGGTGGTGCCGACAGGTTTCTCCGGCGTGCCGCCGTCCGGACCGGCGATGCCGCTGATGCTCAGCGCATAATCCGCGCCCGCGCGCTCCCGCGCGCCGTCGGCCATCGCCCGCACGACTGGCTCGCTCACGGCGCCGTGCTGAGCGATCAATTCCGCCGGCACGCCCAGCAACTCGTGCTTCGCCTGGTTCGAATACGTGATCCAGCCGCGATGAAAGTATGCCGAGGAGCCGGGAATGTCCGTCAGCATCTTCGCCAGCAGTCCGCCGGTACATGACTCGGCCGTGGTCACTGTCAGCGTCGCAGCATCTCGCTTCAGCAGGGCGGCGACAATTTCGGAAAGCGTCTGTCCATCTTCTCCATAGACCAGCTCTCCCAGCGCTGCGCGACACTGCCCCGCCGTTTGTTCCAGCTCGCGCCGCGCCTCATCCGCGGACCCAAAGCGCGCGTTGACGCGCAGCGAGACGACCCCGTTCGCCACCGTCGTCCCGACCGAAGGGTTCTGTCCCCGTCGCATCAATGTCCCCAGTCGCTCCGCGACCGCGCTCTCCCCCAGGCCAAAGGTATGAAGCGTGCGAGAAAGGATGACCCCTCCGCCCCCCGCCGTGCGAAGCTTCGGAAGCACATCGCGGGCGAACATCACCTTCATTTCCTTGGGAACGCCGGGCATGACGAAGAGGTGGCACGAAGGGTTCGGGGTTCGGGGTTCAGGGCTCAGTGAAGTCGTCTGGTACTCCGTTCGCTCTGTTCCTGAACCCTGAACCCTGAACCCTGAACCCTCCATCTCGGCCTCGATCCCCGACGCCGTTCCGCAGGCATTGAAGATCATCGTCGCGCCGCGCGGGATCATCGCCTGGATCCGGTTCGCCGTGGGCATCGGGCGTCCGCGCGCGGAGAAGAATTGTTCTAGTTCCGCGATCCACCCGGCATTTTCGAGCAGCTCGACCCCCATGACCGCCGCCAGCGCCTGACGGGTCAGGTCATCCTCCGTCGGCCCGAGGCCCCCGCTGATCAGGAGGACATCGCATTCCCCCACCGCACGTCGAACTGCCCTTTCGATTGCGATCTGGTCATCCGCGACGGTCATGTGCTCGCTGACGCCGCACCCCACTGCGGCGAGTTCGGCACTTAGCCAAGCCGAGTTGGTGTCTACCGTCTGGCCCAGCACCAATTCATCGCCGACCGAAACTATGATCGCATTCATGTGTGTCATTGTAGGAGCGTTAATCAAACGTTGTGATCAAGCTGACCCTGTCGCTGCGAAAGTGGTGTTGCATGCGAGTGAAAATTGCGACCGTCCTGGCGGCGTATTGTCTTGGGGTATTCGCGATCTGCTATTCCGCGCCTCCCGTCACTCAACCCACTGCGTACGACCGCGCGCGATTGCCATTCGCGGCCGCGGCGCAAACCAGCGGTGACGACAAGATCATCGCGCTTCGCCAACAGGGGCCGGCGGGGCTGGATGCGCTGTTCGAACAAAACGCGAGCGTGATCGCCGACCTGCGCCCGGGTCGGATCGCGCTCGATGACGACAAAGTGAAAGGGCTGCGGACCAAGCTGGACACAGTCGCGAAACAGCGCGATGAATACGCCTCCCAGCTCTACTGGTACACCGATCTCGACGTCGCCAAGGCGGAAGCGGCTAAGACCGGTCGGCACATCCTTTCCTTACGGCTGCTGGGCAATCTCGATCAGGAATTCAGTTGCGCCAACAGCCGGTTCTTCCGAACCGTGCTTTATGCCAACACGGCGGTCGCCGACCACCTGCGCGAGCATTACGTGCTGCACTGGAAGAGCGTACGGCCTGCCCCGCTAGTGACGATCGACATGGGCGATGGCCGTCGGATCCAGCGGACGATTACCGGCAACAGCATCCATTACGTGCTCGATTCCGACGGCACTGTGCTGGATGCGTTGCCAGGTCTGTACGGCCCGCAGGCATTTCTAGCGGAGCTGACGCTCTCAGAATCCCTCTCACGCCCCGACTCCGACACGGTTCGCCAGTGGCATCAGAGTCAGGCAAACGGGCTGCGATACCAATGGCTGTCCGAGGCCGCGCTCAGCGGACTGTATGGAGAAGCGTTCGCGACGCGCCTGATCGAGGGGAGCCCGAGTGACATTGCGAATTGCCTGGCCGAGGCTTTTCCGAATCAGCGCGCGAATTTCCTGCTCGAGCCGGTTCGCCGCGCGCCGGTCGTTCCCGAGGCGAAGGAAGCTCCCCTTACCTCTCGGCGCAAGCCCACTGAATTTGAACCGCGCGCAGCCGCCAAATCGATGGTCGAGCGGCCCATCTCCCGGAAGACTTCGCCCGGCGCAAAACAGCAGGACGCCGTGCAACGCACGGCGGCAGATCACGTCGGGCCGCCGGTGCAACCGAGCGATCTCGACAGGCGGCCGCTCGCCGTTCGGATGACCGACGATGCGTGGCAGAAACTCGCAACGTTGCGGACGAACGACGCGCGACTGGATGAGTCAAGCCGACGGCTGATGATCGCGAAACTCCCCCGCAAGAGCGTCAGCGACGACGAACGCGCCCAGGGTGGCGTGGTAAACGGGCAGACGCCATTCGCTCGCACGCTGGCCCATTTCGAGGAGGCGATCGCGCTGGACACGGTCCGCAACGAATATCAGTTTCATCTCCAGATCCACGAGTGGCTGGCGCGGGACAAGAGCGATCACCTGCGCCACGATGTAGAGGCGTTGAACCAGCGCGTCTATACCGATCTGTTCCTCACACCCGACTTCGATGCCTGGCTGGGCCTGGTGCCGGACGACACCTATACCGCCTTGGAAAAGGACGGGTGCGCCTGCGATAAGGGCGCGCCGCCGATGCGGTAATCGCCGTCGTCGGGATCATCATTCAAACGTAATCACTCCCCAGTTCTTCGGCTCCATCTGTAGCTCGAAGACCGCGTCGTCCACGATGCCGGTGTGCTGGTTGTTCCAGTAGGTGCGGATGCGCGTGCGCTGGCCGGCGGGGTCGCCGTGCGTGACGCCGAAATCGCCCTGGTATGACTTGCCGGCTTCCGGGTGGAAATCGAGATCGGCCAGCGGGATCGCGGCCTCGACGATGTAGTCACGGTCGCGCTTCACGACGTTGACCTTCACATCGCTCAGTTCGATCACGCTATCGACCGGATACGATTTGATGACGCCGGAGCTGAAGACCTTCCGGTGCTTGTCGCGCGCCACCGGACGGTAGATCACCGCATCGGGAGTGCCTTTCACGTTTCCAATCGAAAGGCGCAGGTCCCCCAGAACCGCGCTCGAACGCGCCTTGTCACCGCCCGACACCGTGGCGAGCTGCAAGTCGACCGTGTCGCCACGCAGGTACATCTCCGTCGGATCGGTCGCGGCGTTGACCCACGGCGTGGGGTCTTTCACTTCCCAGCCCAGGTACAACGTCTTCTCGTCCCACGCCGCCACCGTCCTTACCGCCGCATCGTCCAGCTTCTGATAATGAAGCTGCTGCGCGTCCTTGAAATCGGCGTCGAGGTTGCCGGTGAAAGCGGGCGTCATCTTCTTTACCGCCACTTGGCGGGTGCCGGCGACCGCCTGCAGCTGCCGCTCGCGCTCCGCCTGAGCAAGTTTCACGTCGTCGGAGTTGATCGTCACCGAACCACCCTTCAATGTTTTCACCGTATCGAGCCCGTTGACCAGCAGGTTCCAGAACGCCGTCTTGCCGGCCTGCACGTGGAGCGTGCCATCGGCGGCGAGCGTGACCGAACCTCCAAAATCCTCTCCCCCCATTCCCGGCGGCGCATCGTCCATCAGCGCGCCGGGCGTCGCCTGTTCCGGAAAACGGATCTTGATCGGGTCCGGCTGGAACAGGCGGGCCAGGTAAAATCCGCGCGACGTCAGCAGGTGCCACTCGCCCACGTTGGTCGGAATCAACCAGACGTCGCCGATCGGTTCGGGAAGCTTGACCGTGCCACACGGCGTGAACGACCCGCGGATCAACCCGCCCTCCGGCGGCGGCGCGTTGTGCGAGCCGTGTACGCCCACGAACGTGTCGGGATATTTCCAGATCGGGCGGCCCGAGGCAATGTCGTAGCAGGTGTACCAACTGTCGGCCGCGCCGTACTCCCCGGTCTTCAGGACAAAACGCCCATCGGCGGATCCCATTCCAGCGGCGGGCATGTGCGTCGGATGCGCGAGGTCATACGCCGGTGCGCCGCACGCCGTCAGGCGCGACAACTTGAACTGGCGATCGCCGGCGTACATCGTCATGTCCGGCGCCAGGTTCATGTACCAGCCGCTCACACGGACCGCGCCGTCCACCAGCGTAACCTCGTTCGCCTGCCGCTGGCCGTCGCCATTCTCATCGGCCCAGAATCCGGACTTGGGCGGGTCACCCTTGAACTCAGCCAGGTTGGCGATCTCCCGGCCTTCCTTGTCGGCATAGAACAGCGTGCCGCGCACCACGTACTGCCCAGTACCCACCCGCTCGTAAAATTTGACCGGGGCTAGATTGAACGCCCACGCGCTGCATGTGGCGAGATACACGTGATTGCCCGAGCTGCCGAAGCGCGCCACCTCAGTCCCCTCGCGCGTGACGATGGCGACACAGGTGGCCCGGCCCGTCTTCGGATCCAGCTTCCACTCGCATCCCTGGCCGAACATCACCGTTGGGTCGGAGGGGCAGATTGCTCCCCCCAGCGCGCCGTAACCGCTCGGGCCAAAGAACTCTTTGTATAACTTACCCGTAGAGACGTCCCAGACGCTTACGCGCTTCGGCAAGCCATCCGACTCCATCACCCACAGCTTTCCCGCCGAATCGATCGCGATGCCGCCGGCGGAGCGCATCCCATCCGACTGCCACGCTCCCAGCAGCGAGCGGCCGCCCTGTCGCCCGATGGACGTCAACCGCTTCCCGTCGTGGTCGAACACCTTCACCTGATTGTCCGGATCGAGCACAGCGACGTAGATCTTCCCAGCCTTGTCGCTCGTGACTGCGCTCGCCGCGACGAGCCCCTGTATCACAGGCATCACCTGGCCGGACTCAGCGTTGACTGAGACGACCGACGTTCCGCCGGAAATGATCAGCAGCGTGTGATCGTCAGTCGCGTGGATCGACGAGGGAGATGGAATCGCGATCACCTTCTCCGGCTTGCCGCTCTCCCCGTTCAGGACGTGAATCTCATTGAGCTTGTTGTACGTGAGGTAAAGATGGCCGCCCCTGGCATCGAGGCCATCGGGCGAGGGAATCTCCAGGTCGGCGCCGTCGCCGCCCACCCAGTTGGTGTAGGTCCCGTCCTTGGCGCTGAGCCGGTAAAGCACGATTGGCTTTTTCGGATCAGACTCGCGCTGCACGTAAACCGTCCCCTTGTCTACCGCGACGCGCAAGGCCCCGGCGATGCCGCCGTGCGTGTTGTTCCACAGCACGTGTCCTTCCAGGTCACACCCCAGCAGGGCCTTGCCGGCTTCCGCGGCGCTCCAGCCGAGGTAGACCCGCTCCGCGTCGGCACAAACCGTGGAAGGGATTCCATGATCGCCTCCCCAGTTCCCCTTTTTCGCCGGGTAATCCCACGGCGTCACGCCCCCATTGCAGGCCCATCCCACGAGTTGCAGCCCAATCCCGTGGTGAACGATCGCCTCCCACCGGTAATCACCACTCGGCACGGGCTCACCCGGCGTGCGCCAATTAGGCGTCGTCAGCCCGTCCCATTTCACCTCGTGACGCCCCTTCGTGAACATCTCGGCGTTCAGCAGTTGCCGGACCACCGTTCCGTGCGAATCCAGCAAATGCAGTGAGATGAAGCCATCCTCCGGCATATCAAACGCCACCGGCTTAAACCCTGCCAGTTCGCGCGCATTGATCAGGCCGGTCCAGTCGATGGTCGGAACGCCATCTGTCATCTGAACCGCGAACTCGCGTGCATCGGAGAGTCGTACGGGGCGGGGCGTGATCCGTCCCGCGGCGTCCAGCGTCGCGGTGCCCCACGTCGGCGGGCTCATGAACGTGAACACCCGGTCCGGCTGCTGGCCTGGCCGGAAGATGTCCTTGATCGTGAGCCGTCCGTTCACGCCGATCGTGAAGTTCGGCTCGACGGTGAACGTGAACGATTCACCCGCTTTGAGCGCCTTGCCGTCTTTAGTGATCAGCTTCCAGGGAATCGCGATCTCCTGGACATACCCCTTTCCGTCGGCATTGACCGAGAATGCCTGCTCCGCCCCTTGGACCTTCATGTCCTTGGTCGTCCCCCCATCCAGCTTCACGCCGTGCTCCCCGACCATCACGTCGCGCCCGTCGCGCCCCTTCCAGCAGGTGAAGTGCTCCCCCTGCTCGAGCGGACTACCCGGATGCGTGATCAGGCGGAACTGAAGGCAGTCCCCGGCAAACCCGTAGTCCCCCGCCGTCTGCCCGGGATTATTCAACGGCGTCGGATCGATGAAACGCGCCAGCACGTAAAGCTTTTCCGCGTCGTACTGAGCATGGCTCCAGACGGCGTATTGTTCGCGCCCGTTTTCCACGTCATCACAGGCGAAGACACCGCCGCTCAGATCCCAGTCGTCGGCCTTCCCATCGATCTTCATCGCGCCCGGCGCGGGGAGCACGCGAATCCCCAGGTTTTCGGTCTGCGTCGCGGACGCGGTATACCCGAACCCGAGGCAGATCAGGATCGCGAGGATCGTTTGGCAGGACCATGAGTTACATGTACGGCGGGGATTCTGGCATGAGAACATGCGGATCAGTACCCCGCACCGGGCCGATAGTTGTGCAACCGCACGACAGCACATGCATGACGAAGTAACCTTCCGTGGCTTTTGCGTCGGCTATCCACCCTTCCGCACGGGCCTCGTGCTCGCAGGCAGCGCGGAAAAACTCTGGCCGCTTCGACTCTCCGCTCGTCCGCCCGGATAAAATTGCAAGCGTCGGTAATGCATCTGTTCAGAGCCGCGCCCGTCAGGAAGCGGTGTGCGCAAGGACTCGAACACCGCTTCCTGAAGGGCGCGGCTATGAAAGGCAGAGAACTCGTAGCACAACGAACGCCGTTATAACTGGCAGCCCCATGCAAAAAGATTCCCTCATTGCACTGTTTGTCGGTTTATTTGCCGTTGCAGTTCGCAGCGCACCGCCAGCAACGCCGCTCGCCACGCCCGTCGAATCCTCGAACCTTGATCCGGCCGTATTCGCTGAGTGGGTGGACGGCGTGGAGCGTCCGGTCGCGGTGAAGCGCGGGCCGCACCAGGTGATCTGGACGCGCGACAGTGGGCCTGAATGGGATGGCATCCGCTTTGGCGAAACAAAGTCGCCAGGCGTCCGCCACCTTCGGATCGGCTTTCTCAAGGCGATCGACGTTGGCATCGTCATTTCGCGCGGAGGCGGCCGCCTCAGTTCGCTGAAGGAGGACGCCGCTTATCCCGGCGATCTGAATAACGACGGCGCATGGATTCCCGCAGCGCGATTGCGCGGCGGATCCGTCTCCGATGCCGAAGTCGGCGAAGACGAATTCGCGGTATGGGTGTTTCCGCCCAAGTTCCACACCCGCGCCCTTCGCTTCACCCATGTGGCCGAGCCGACCGACCGCTCCTATGCCGGCTGGCTCGGCGGCGCGTTCGTTTCGCTCGAGCGGGCCGTGAACGTTGCGCCGCAGGCCCAGGTTCACGCCAGCACCCAGGACGAACACGCCGACCGAATCAACAACGAAAACAACGACCGTATGTGGGGCGCGTGGGACAACGGCGAAGAGGGCGGCACGACAATTGTTTCGCCCGAACATCCCGAGTGGATCACGCTGACCTGGGACAGGCCGGTGCCGGTGAGCGCGCTGTGCGCCCTCTGGGCCGGCTTCTCCGACTGCGACGTGCAGACGTTCACCGGTCCGCCGGATCGGAACCCCGCCGAAGCAACCGAAGCCGATTGGACGACGATGCGGAGCTTCGACAAGATCGAGAATCAGTATCCGCGCGCACTGGGCGTGAACCTGCTTGGCCTGGATCGTCCCCTCGAAACACGTGCGCTACGGCTGCGCATGACCCACGAAAGCAGCGAATCCCATCCGCACCTCAACAACAGAACCCAAAAGGGCAAACGAGTCTGGCTCGGCGAGCTGCTCGTCCTTCGACCGCTGGACGATATGCCACTCCAATCGGCGCTCCCCGCGCCGATGGTTGCCGACGCCGCCGATCATCCGCCGATCCCGGTCCGCTTCAATCTGAAAGGGCCGTCGCTGGTCACACTGGTGATCGAGGATCACACCGGCCAGCGCGTGCGAAACCTGGTGAGCGAAACGCCATTCCCCGCCGGCGATAACGTCGCCTGGTGGGACGGGCTCGATGACTTGGGCCGCGACACCGAGGCGGCACATCACGGCGTCTACGACACGCCCGGCCGCGCCGTCGCTCCGGGCGATTACCGCGTGAGCGGCCTGTATCGCAAGCCGCTGGACCTTCGCTACGAGTTCTCGGTTTACAACGCCGGCCATCCCGCATGGGAGACCGCCGACAACACCGGGGCATGGCTTTCCAACCACACACCGCCGAGCAGCACGCTCTTTCTTCCCGCCGATCAGGCGCCGGGCGGCAAGCCGCTCGTCTACCTTGGCAGTTACGTGACCGAGGGAGGTCACGGCCTGGCGTGGGTCGATCTGGAAGGCGGCAAGCAAGGCGGCCGCGGCTGGGTCGGCGGCAACTGGACCGGCGCGCCCTACCTCGCGCGCGACGTCGGCGAACATCCGGTTAAAGATACCTACGCCTACGTCGCCGCCGCCTGGGACGCCGACCTTCGTCTCACCATGCTCACCGCGCAGGGTGATAAGCCGGTGATCAAATATGCGTTCCCGGGTGGTAAGGAGGCCGCGGCGGTCACGGGCCTGGCGGTGCGCAACGGCCGGCTCGTTTGCAGCCTCCCTAAAGAAAAACGGCTCATGTTCGTGGATGTCGAAAAGGGCGCGCTCCTCGGCTCGGCGCCGATGGAAGATCCGCGCGGTCTGGCGTTCGATCAGAAAGGGCGGCTCCTGGTCCTTTCCGGCAAACGGCTCCTGCGGATTCCGGCCGAACCAGCCGGTCCGAAGCTCGGCACGCTCCCCACGGACGTCGTGATCGCCGACGGATTGGAAGACCCGCAACTCCTCGCGCTCGATCGCGACGGCAACCTCTACGTCAGCGACCGGGGGAACAGTCATCAGGTCAAGATCTTCTCGCCCGATGGGAAATTCCTCCGCGCGATCGGCCACGCCGGCGTTCCCAAAGCGGGTGCGTACGACCCGCTTCACATGAACAACCCCGCCGGGGTCACCATCGATTCAAACGATCACCTGTGGGTCGCCGAGACGGATTTCCAACCGAAGCGCATCAGCGTCTGGACGCTCGACGGAAAGCTCGTGAACGCATTCTACGGTCCCTCCGAGTACGGCGGAGGCGGCGCGCTCGACCCAACCGACAAATCCCGTTTCTATTTCCACGGAATGGAGTTCAAGCTCGACTGGCAAAACGGTACGAGCCAGGTCGTCTCCGTCTTCCACCGCCCCGGCTCGAGCGATGAAACGCTCCCCGATGGGTTCGGCGTCAACGGCATGCCCGAAACGCCCCTCTACCTGAACGGCCAGCGCTACTTCACCAACTGCTACAACAGCAATCCCACCAACGGCGCATCGATCGCCCTGCTCTGGGTCGAACGCAACGGCGCGAGCGTTCCCGTGGCCGCAATGGGCCGAGCGGGCGATTGGCCGATTCTCAAGGGCAACGCGTTCAAACCGCGCTGGCCGGCCCAGAAGGATCCCAACGAAGATCCCACGAAGAAGTCCGCCTTTTTCATCTGGTCGGACCTTAACGGCGATGAGCACCTTCAACCAGACGAATTGCAAATGACCGCGGCAGAAGTCGGCGGCATCACCGTGATGCCGGATCTCTCCTTTATCGCTTCGCGCCTAGGTGACCGCGCTGTCCGGTTCACTTCGCAGCGGTTCACCGATAACCATGCCCCAATCTATGCACTCGACACGGCGGAGCCGCTGGTCAGCGGAGTGCAGACGCCCCCCTCCAGCGGCGGAGATCAGGCGATCCTCAGTCCCGACGGATGGACCGACCTAACCATTGCCCCCAAACCCTTCGCGCCCCAATCGATCGGCGGCGCGTTCAAGGGCGTTGCCCGCTGGTCCTACCCCAGCGTCTGGCCTGGGCTTCACGCCTCGCACGAGGCGGCGGCGCCGGACCGTCCGGGCGAATTGATCGGCACAACGCGACTGCTTGGCGGCTTCGTTACGCCGCACGGATCCGACGCCGGTCCGATGTTCGCGCTGAACGGAAACATGGGAAACATGTACCTGTTCACCGCCGACGGCTTGTTCGTCGCCACACTCTTCCAGGACGTGCGCCAGGGGACTCCGTGGGCGATGCCCCTCGCTCAGCGCAACATGCGCCTCAACGACCTCACGCTCCACGATGAAAATTTCTGGCCGACGATCAGCCAGACGCCGGATGGAAACGTCTACCTCGTTGACGGCGGCCGCTCGAGCCTCGTGCGCGTCGATGGCCTCGATTCGATTCGTCGGTTTCCTGCCACGACCGTGCACCTGGCTGACGCCGACTTGCAGGCTGCACGCGCCTGGCGTTTGGCACACGAGGCCGGCCGCCAGCAGCAGCGCGGACGCCGTACGCTGCATGTCGCCCTGCGCGGCACGGCTCCCGTGATCGACGGCAAGCTGGACGACTGGCACGATACCGACTGGGCAGTGATCGACCGGCGCGGCGTCGCCGCCAACTTCGACAGCCGCAGCAAGCCCTACGACGTGACCGCCGCAGTCGCGATCTCCGGCGACCGGCTCTTCGCCGCCTACCGCACCGGCGAAGAGCACCTGCTGGAAAACTCCGGCGAGATGCCCATCGCCCCCTTCAAGACCGGCGGCGCGCTCGACCTCATGATCGGCGCCGACCCCAACGCCAACCCGCGGCGCACCGCCCCCGTCGCCGGCGACCTCCGCCTCCTCGTCACCCTCGTGAAAGGCAAACCCCTCGCCCTCGTCTACCGCCCGGTCGTGCCCGATCGAAAGGGGCCCCCCGTTCCGTTCTCATCTCCCTGGCGCACGATCCAGATCGACCAGGTGGAAGATGTGACCGACCGGCTTCAGTTCGCCGGAAAAGACGGAAACTTTGAGCTGTCGATCCCTCTCTCGGCCCTCGCCCTCAAGCCCGCCGTCGGCACCTCCATCCGCGCCGACATCGGCGTGCTGCGCGGGAGCGGCTTCCAAACCACCCAGCGTGTCTACTGGAACAACAAGGCGACCGGCATCACCGCCGACGTCCCCAGCGAAGCCGAGCTCACCCCCCTCCTCTGGGGCCGGTGGGATTTCGTACCCACGCAATGATCGCCGCACAGGGCTTTCCGTGCCGCGGGCGGCGCTGCTGGCGCGGTCTGGGCCGGAGCTTTTGGGCCCGCTCGACCGGGCGCTGGGGAGGGTGGCCGAGCCGTTGACGCCATTGGAGCACCAGCCGCTGATCGCGGCGCGGATGGACTTCGAGGGCGTAGTCAGCTCCCTGGAAGCGATCTGGGCGGTCTTCCAGCACCTCGGAGTGGAGGCAGCGCCCGCCAGAGGGCGAGGAAGTCACCGAGCACCAGAGCGCGCCGAAGCGAGCCATATCGCGATCGCGTCGCCCGGTTGCTCCCTCACCCGTTTCTTCGCCTTGCCTCCCGCGTCCCCTCCACCTGCTTGCCCGGCCGACGGAGTTGCAGGCAATGGTCTCTCCATCAGACGATGCGGAGGGCCGGCCGGTGGCCTTCACGCACGCGGGGCAAGTAACGAGGGTGGTGCACGCCGTGGGACCGGAGCGAATCGCCGGGCGATGGTGGGAAGGAAACGACAAGACGCGAGATTATTTCGACGGCGAAGACCCCACCGGCCGGCGCTTCTGGCTCTTCCGCGTCTGCCAGACGGGAAAATGGTACTTGCACGGGACGTTTGAATGAAACAAACCGCCGCGGAGATTCAATGGCCCCAGAGATCACGGCGGCGCTCCACTTGATATCTGCGCCCTGCTCGAAATGCTGCCATTTCAGAGCCGCGCCCGTCAGGAAGCGGTGTGCGCA